>NZ_FWEX01000006.1:1138075-1823651 GCF_900170025.1 Nitrospira sp. ND1
TGAGCCCCGCTGACCTCGCGCACTTGTCAGGACAAGAGGACGCCTACCCAAGCACAGCACAATAGCGAAAACGCTGGGAAGTTGTCAACCAATCTGCGGCAGGCGAAGCGTCCACCGTGCGATGTGGGTGGGGCGCTCAGCCACCTTTTGATAGATCGTGGCCTTGCCCTCTCTGGCCTTGCCCTTGAGGACTACGGTCTCAAGACTCAGACCGCGCTCGTGACCGGAGTACCCGCCGCCGGTACGGCGTAGGCCTTCATCTTCGGGTCAAGGGCAAACACAGAGGCAGCCCGCTCCGCATCGGCCTGCCCGGGAAATACCCCGAACATCGTGGCACCGCTCCCGGACAACAGGGCCACTTCAGCTCCCTGACTCAGCAATTGGCTCTTAATCTGGGCCAATACCGGATACTGCAAAAAAACGGGCGCCTCAAAATCATTCTCTACCAGGGGAATGATCTCGGACCAATCCACTGCAGCACGGCTGCCCAGTTGCTGCAATGCCGGAGAGAGAGGACGCACCCCCGCCCTGGTGGCAGACAGCTGCTGATAGGCCCACCTTGTTTCAACAGGAAAACCGGGATTCACCAGCACGATCCAGCGAGTGCCCGTCATCTGCATTGATCGCACCTGTTCACCTCGACCGGTGACGCAGGCGGCGGGCCCCATAAAAAAGAACGGCACGTCACTTCCCAGCTGTTGCCCCAACTCCGCCATCTGCTCAATCGGCCAGTTCAATCCCAACAGGCGAGTCAAGCCAAGAATGGTTGCCGCCGCGTCGCTGCTGCCGCCCCCCAAGCCGGCCCCCAGCGGGATGCGTTTGGTCAGGCTGATCGACAGATCGACGGGTCGATCGATTCGCGCCAACACGAGCTGCGCGGCTCGATAGACAAGATTACTCTGATCGGCCGCCAGTGCGGCATGGTCGCAGCGCAAGGCAATACGGGAGGTCGTGCCGGGCTGGACGGTAAGAGTCAGCTCATCGTCGAGTCCGACCGTGTGCATCAGCGACCAGATCGCGTGAAAGCCGTCAGGACGCCGTTCAAGCACGCGGAGGATCAGATTCACTTTCGCAGGAGTCAGAACACGCAGGCTGGTAGAGTTCACTCGCAGATTACTGGGCGGCGCTAATCCCGGCCTCCTTTGATTTCGTATTTTTCGAGACGGTACCGGAACGACCGGGTATTCAACCGCAACAACCGCGCGGCTCGCTTCTTGACCCACTGACTCCGTTCGAGCGCTTTCAACAGCAGATCCTTCTCGATCGTGTTGATGAGCCCTTCCAGGTCCAGGCCATCTTCAGGCAACTCAGACGGCAGGGCCTGCTGATTGCTCACCGGCTTGTGGAGCCATCCGCGAATATCCGCATCCGTCACCGACGATCCCGTTGTGAAGGCCACGACACGTTCGACGACGTTCTCCAATTCCCGAACGTTGCCTCGCCACTCATGCGCCAACAGCACGCGCATGGCCTCCTGGCTCATCGTCGGCACTGGTTTACCACTTTCTTTGGCAAATTTCTCCAGGAAATGTTGGCTCAACAACGGAATGTCGCCGGTCCGCATGCGCAACGGGGGAAGCTTGATCGGGATTACATCCAGCCGGTAGTACAGATCTTCCCGGAAGGCGCCCTCTGCGACGGCTTTCTCCAAATCACGGTTCGTGGCCGCGACGATGCGGACATCCACCTTCACATCCTGGGTCCCGCCCACCCGTCGGAACTCACGCTCCTGAATCACCCGCAGCAGCTTCACCTGGATGGCCGGTGTCGTATCGCCGATCTCATCGAGGAAGATCGTCCCGCCGTTCGCCACCTCGAACAGACCGGCTTTATTGGAGATCGCCCCGGTGAACGAACCCTTCATGTGGCCGAATAGTTCACTTTCAAGCAGAGTTTCCGGTACCGCGCTGCAGTTCACCGTCACGAACGGCATGGAAGCGCGCGCACTGTTGAA
The DNA here is from genome assembly GCF_900170025.1 of Nitrospira sp. ND1. Taxonomy (NCBI): domain Bacteria; kingdom Pseudomonadati; phylum Nitrospirota; class Nitrospiria; order Nitrospirales; family Nitrospiraceae; genus Nitrospira; species Nitrospira sp. ND1. Next base: position 1,140,030 of record NZ_FWEX01000006.1, read on the forward strand.
GTGGATCGCCCGAGCGACCAACTCTTTGCCGGTCCCGCTTTCCCCGCCGATCAACACATTGCTTTTCGAATCGGCCACCTTCTTGATGACGTCATAGACCTTCTGCATCGCCTCGCTCTGACCGATGATCCGAGAGAACGACGACTGGCTGGCCAGCTCCCGCTTCAGGAGCATATTCTCCGTCGATAATCGGCGCCGCTCGATCGCGTTGCGGATAATCAGTTGCACTTCATCGACCTGGAACGGCTTGGTGAGATAGTCGTAGGCGCCGTGCTTCATCGCCTCGACCGCCGAGTCGGCGGACGCAAAGGCCGTGATCATCAGCACCACGGTGTCCGGAGACGCAGCCTTGACGGCCTTCAGCACCTCGAGCCCGCCCACTCTGGGCATCTTGAGGTCGGTGATCACGAGATCGAAAATTTCCTTCTGCACTTGCGCGATCGCTTCATCCCCGTCCGAGGCCACGGTCACGGCATATCCGGCGCGCTTGAGCATGATGCTCAACACATCGCGCAAGCCCTGCTCATCATCGACGACTAAAATCTTTTCCACGGTTCCCTTCCTTCATGCCGGAGCCGGACACCCGTCTCTGCGGACTGCGGGAGACACACGACGAACCGTGCCCCGTGCCCGACCTCGCTCTCGACCTTGATCCACCCCTCGTGCAACTCCACAATGCGATGAACCTGGGCCAGCCCCAACCCGGAGCCTTCTTTTTTCGTCGTAAAAAACGGCAGAAAGATCTTGTCGAAATTCTGTTTGAGAATGCCTTCCCCGTTATCCTGGAACGCGATTTCGATGACGTCGGATCGGCGACCACCGACCTCCACCCGCCGCACTCCGGTGGCGATCGTCAGCGTCCCTCCGGCGGACATCGCATCGAAGGCGTTGGTGGCTAAATTCCAGAAGACCTGCTTCAGCTGGTCTTGATCGACCTGTGCCATGAGTTGGTTCGGCGCCATGCGGGAGACGATGGTGATGCCGGTTCGAGACCGCGCTTCATGTTGGATCAGATCCAATGTATCGGCAAGGACTTTGTTCAAATCGTGCTCGGCCAAATTCAACGCGGGGGGGCGGGCATATTGCAGAAACTCGGTGATGATATTGTCGAGCCGCTTGGCTTCCCGAATCGCGATATCCATCAAGCGCTGACTGGTGTCGTCTGACCCGACATCCTGCCGCAGCATCTGCATCGCCCCCGCAAGCGCGCCGAGCGGATTGCGGATTTCATGCGCCATGCCCGCCGACATTTCACCGAGATTGGCCAGCCATTCCCGCCGGCGCATCTCCTGCTCCAAGTAGCGGAGTTGCGTTAGATCCTTGAATACACAGACCAGGCCGCGCTGCGTGCCCTGTTCATGTAGCGGAGATACCGTCATTCCAAGTACCAAGCGGCTGCCGTCCGCATGCGAACATTCCACTTCAAATCGCAAGGGAGAGAGGGACGTCAAGGCGGCTTCCTCGGAGGGGGTACCGGGGTGCCAATTGAAGACATCCCGCCAGAGGCGCCCCTGCACGTCGGCAAAGGCATAGCCGGTGACTTCATGCGCCGCGGGGTTGAAGGACGTGATCCGCCCCTCCTCATCGGTCGTGAACACCCCGCTGCTGATACTTCGCACGATACTCTCGTGAAACACCTGCAGCCGGTTGAGCCCCTGTTCCTTCTCGCGCAACGACTGATCCGCATGACGAAGCTGGTCCGCCAACACTCCGCTTAAAAATCCCACCACCAGAAATGCCAACCCGTAGACCCCGAAGGTTTGCAGTGTCTCGGCGCCTTCCAGCCGGCTCGCAGGCAGCCAGCCGGAGGCATGCAGCAGCCCGAAATATTGGACCGCCGTGACCAGACCGAAGAGGAGCGTGCAACCGGCGCCGGTGACCAGCCCCACGCGTCGATGCGGGACGAGACTGGCGACGGTCACCGTAATGACATAGAGCACCGCAAAGGGACTTTCGATCCCCCCGGTCCTCGCGACCAGGACAGTCTCCAGGACAAAATCCAGCCCCACCTGCACCCATGTAAACGCCGTGAGCGCAGCGGGGGCGCTCAGCCGTCTCAGTAAGAGCGCGTAGGCGATGGTGGTGGCATAGGTGAGGATGATCAGGGCGGAGAAGGTCGGCACCAGTTCGCCGCGAGTGGACTGAAACGCCAGGGACAGCCCCAGCATCAGCGTCACCACGACCACACGAAGCCCCATGAGCCAATGGAGTCTGGTCTTCAGCTCAGGCATCGAGCGCTCGCCCGGCGACGTCCGGTACGGATCTGTCAGTGGCGATGTCTGGGAGGTCGAGCTGGAGGACGGCTCAGCACCGGTGGTTCGAACTGGAAGGGTCGAGGACAGCATGGGGGGCGCGTTGCCCTGATGGATGTGCAGCGCATGGCCCGTTTCGAAGATCGGACCATGCGCCGGAGAACGGACGCGACGGTGCAGCGTCGCTATTGGATGGCCTGCGCCATCGTGAAGATCGGAAGATACATCGCAATGACGATAAATCCGATGATGGTACCCAACACCACCATCATGATCGGTTCGAGCAGCGAGGTCAGCGTCTCGACCGCCTGATCGACTTCGTCCTCATAAAAGTCGGCGATCTTGCCCAGCATGGCATCGAGCGCGCCGGTGGACTCGCCGACCGCGATCATGTGCGTGACCATCTTGGGAAACACGTTACACTTGGCCAACGGTTCGGAGATCGTTTTTCCGCCGCTGATGCTCACCCGAGCATTCATCAGCGCTTCCTCGATCACCTTGTTGCCGGAGGTCTTGGCGCAAATGCTCAACCCCTCGAGCAACGGCACACCGCTGGTGATCAAGGTTCCCAGGGTGCGGGTAAACTTCGCGACGGAGGCTTTTCTGATCAGATCTCCGACAATCGGAACCTTGAGCAACAGCCGGTCGATCACCACACGCCCATTCACGGTGGCATAGTACCGCTTGATCGCAATGGCCGCGGCCACCATGGCCCCGCCCATGGCATACCAGTAGCTCTGGAAAAAATTACTCACGTTGATCACGATCTGGGTCGGACCAGGCAATCCGACTTTTCCGCCCGACATTTCCAGAAACATCTGGGCAAACACGGGAATGACCCACACCATCAAGACACTGATGATGATGACGGCCACCCCGACGATCGCGGTGGGATAGACCATGGCCGACTTGATCTGCCCCTTCAGCTTCATCGCCTTTTCGATGTGCTTGGCCAGACGAGTCAGAATCGTATCGAGCAGACCGCCGACCTCACCGGCATGGATCATATTCACATAGAGGTCGTCGAACACTTTCGGGTGTCGCTTCAACGCATCGGAGAATGTGGATCCTGCTTCCACGCTGTTTTTCACATCGCCGACCGTTTCTCGCAGCACTTTATTTTCGGACTGGGTGGAGAGAATATCGAGACATTGGATCAGGGGCAATCCGGCATTGATCATTGTGCCGAATTGACGGGTGAAGACCACGAGATCCTTGTCGGTCAGGCCGCTCCCCAGGCTAAACTTGAACTTTCCGCCCATGCCCGACTTTTCTTCCAGGCTGGTCACGACGACCTGCTGCTTGCGAAGCTGGTCCACCGCCTCATCTCGGGTCTTGGCGGTGAGCTCCCCCTTCTTCACAGCACCCTGGCGGTTCCGTCCGACATAGGCGAATGTACTCATAACGCGGTTTCCACTCCTTTGAACACCAGGCAGGATACGTACGGATGCAGCGGAAAACTATGATCGAAGTCTATAAGACGACCTAAAAACTGTCAAACGAATGCACGAAAGCGGACCCGCAGAAGAACATGAAAGAAGCGGCACCCAAAGCGGCGGCGCGCTATACCTGGCTGGACGTGATGCGGCAATAGCCGCGGGAGAGATAGTGCAGGCCGGACATCAGGGTCACCCCGCCCATGAGATACAGGAGCGGGTCAAGCGTGGCAAGATCAAGACGGCGAGAGGCAAAAAAGATAATGGCCACCAGCGTCGCGAGCTGAACCAAGGTGGTGCCCTTCCCCAGTACAGTCGGCGAAATATCGACCTGGGTATGGGTGAAATGGGCAACGGCCGCCCCCAGCATCAACATCAAATCACGGCTGACCACCAGAATCGTGAGCCAAAGCGGGACGAGATGCATCACGGAGAGCGTAATAAACCCCGTGGTCAGCATGAGTTTATCCGCCAGGGGATCCAGGACTTCTCCGAGTCTGGTCCGCTGATCGGCCACACGCGCGATGATTCCATCAAGCGCATCCGTCAATCCGGCAATGAAGAGCGTCGCCAGCGCATAGTCGAATTGCTCATAGTTGAGCAACCCCACATACACCGGGATCAACAGGATGCGCAGCATCGTCAGACTGTTGGGAACGTTCATGTTCATCGAAACAGCTGGTGTTTGAATCGGCCCCTCGACTGGCGAACGATGTCACGCGAATCGCGCATCATAGAAACCCCTGGAGAACCTTGTCAACGACGGTTGCACTCCGGAAGGGAGGTCCCTATAATCGAGACGCGTAAGACGCTCCCAGCAGATGATAGACGGAGGTTTGTATGAGTGGACTCCCCCTCCTCTTTAAGAAAGAGGGCTTAATCGAACGGCATCAAGTCGAGGGGATCGACCCGAGCGACCGATATTTTAATCGAGCGGTGCTCGTCAGTCGTGTGGCGGCGGGCTATACGGGGAAAGTCACCTATGAGGCCTATGCTGTCGAAGGCTCCGCTCACTCCACCACGGGTGCTGCCGTCAAGGCCGTCGTCGAGAAGTTGATGGGAGTCGGGTTTACCCGATTGCGCACTCGCCTGAACTTCAAGGGCAACCGCTACCTGGCCGAAAAAGAAACCTGGACCGACTATCCGGACCTGCCAGCCTAATCTCCCAGAAATTCCCGGCAAATCAGATCGTGAATGAGCGGACGGAATGTCTTGATCCGTTCATTTTTCCTCGTCGGATGTACCCGGTTGGACAGCAGCACTACCTCCAATTCCTTAACCGAATCAATCCATAGCGAAGTCCCGGTATAGCCGAGATGCCCGAATGATTCGGGCGTGAAGCGCGTTCCGGAAGAAGACGGGGCTGACGGCGTATCCCACCCCAAAGCCCAGCCGGCATTCGGTATTCCCTGCTGACGGGTCGTAAACAGGGTGACGAGGTCAGGCTGTAGCAATCCCGTCTTCCCGCGCCGGCCATCCATCCACGCCTTCGCCACCGCGAGTACCGCGCGCGCCGTGCCGAACAACCCGGCATGGCCGGCCACACCGCCCAGAGCAAAGGCATTCTCGTCGTGCACTTCGCCGCACAACATGCGTCCCCTCCAAGGATCGTCTTCAGTCGGAGCGATCGCATGTGATTCCAATGAGGCGGCAGGCATGGCCTGCGACTCGCGCGGGACGTACGCAAGCGGCTGTGCCTCCAGCGGGCGATAGATCTGGTTGTTGCAAAATTGGTCCAGCGACTCACCTGCCAGCCGCTCCACCGCCCATCCCAGCAGCATGAACCCCAGGTCGCTATACAGACTGCGAGAGCCTCGTTCATAGACCAACGCTTCTTGTGCGATATACCCCAGCACTGCCTCGCGCGCCGCCGTACGTCCCGGAAATCCGGCCTGTCCTGCCTCAAGCGAAGCCAGCCGCTCGTAATAAGGTCGCCACCCGGGAAGCCCTGAGCTATGCGTGAGCAATTGATGAATAGAGGCCGCCCCCGCTGCACTGCCCTGCAGCGCAATCAAGATGCGATCGATCCGATCATCCAGCGTCAGCTTGCCGCGCTGCATCAGCAACAGCAACGCCGTGGTGGTCGCCAGCACCTTGGTCAAAGAGGCCAGGTCGTAGCAGGTGTGGATCGTCACCCCCTCGCCCGGAATCTGCGGGGACAGGCGGCCGACAGCACCTTCATAGATCAACGTTCCTCGCAATCGGACAGCCAACACCGCGCCGGGAAAGGCGCCGTCGTCGACGGCTGCCTGTAGGGCAGCCTGAAGGGGATTTGTTGTGGCCATGAATACGCGCCTACGTGTGATGCACAGGGAGATGGAGGGAGAACGGAAGGGCGGAGCCCCCTTGGTAGCCCCCGCTCGCAGGCGGAGATGGACGCCCAAGGGAGTGCAGAATGCTCAACGCGCCGTGCTTGATTCGCCGGTTAACTTCCCTTCGACCGAAGCCGCATCCGACTGATACGCGTCGCTTTCTTCCACTTCCAACATACGTTCAAACGATCGCAGGGTTGAACGGAATCGCTCCACCATCATCAGACGCTGTTTCTGGAGATCCGCGAGACCACGTTGCATGTCGGAGAGACTCACCCGCGCCTGCCGGATGATCTCACTCGCCTTCAGCTCCGCTTCCTTCACAATCAGGTCGGACTCGCGCTGCGCAGACCGTTTCACATCCTCGGCCAACGTCTGGGCTGAGACCAAGGTATTCGAGAGCGTCGTCTCCGTGCGTCGCAAGTCGGTGACCTGCTGCTCGGTTGCGGTCAGCTTTTCACGAAGCGCACTGTTCTCTCGATTCAAGTTCTCGACGGTCAATGCCAGCTCCTCGAGGAACCGGTTCACTTCGTCCCGGTCATAACCCCGGAACTTGACCTGAAAGACCATCTGCTGAATGTCGATGGGAGTGATTTTCATACGACACCTCTTCCCCGACGGTTAATGCATCCGCACGGCGATATCCCGTAACGATTGAACCACGGCATATTGCAAAAAGACAAGAATCAGAATCGCGATCATCGGCGACAGATCCATGCCCATGCGCCATCCTACCAGCCGACGGATCGGCGTGAGCACGGGCTCCGTCGCGCGCTCCAAAAACTGCACGATCGGGTTCCACGGATCCGGATTGACCCACGAAATCAACGCGCGGGCGATGATGACCCACATGTACAGCCACAACACCGTATCCAACACCGTGGCAGTCCCCTGCAGCACATTGCTCATCACAAACATCAGCGTCCCAACTCCTGTGAACGTTTTGTGGCCGCCTCGACGGCCGCCATCAGACAGCTCCGCAGCCCACCGGCCTCCAATTGATATAACCCGGCAATCGTGGTGCCGCCCGGCGACGCCACTTGGTCTTTCAACTTGGCCGGATGTTCGCCCTGCTCCAAAACCATCCGCGCAGCTCCCAGGACCGTCTGCGCAGCCAGGAGTTCCGCGGTCGCCCGCGGTAAGCCCATCCGGACGCCGCCGTCGGCCAATGCTTCAATCGCGACGAATACATAGGCGGGTCCGCTTCCGCTCAGACCGGTCACCGCATCCATGAGTCGTTCCTCGACCGACACGACCGACCCGACCGCCTCAAATAATGTCCGCACCGCAGCCAGATCGTCAGATTGGAGATCAGGCTGACAGGTCAACGCCGTCACTCCTTCTCGCACGAGGGCCGGCGTGTTGGGCATCGCCCGTACGATTCCTCTGGGCGTCACGATCCGCTCGCGAATCCAGGCGGTCGTCACACCGGCGGCGATGGAGACGACCAATTTCCCGGCGCAGGCCTGCCCCGCATCACTGAGCACCGCCGGCATCGCCTGCGGTTTCACCGCGAGAACCACCAGATCGGCCTCCCGAACAGCCTTCGCATTCTCATCGCCGACGCGAATGCCGAAGCGCGATTTCAACGCATCGCGACGCGCGGCGACCGGATCCGTCGCGCAAATGAACGCAGGCTCACAGGCCCCCGCGGCCAGCAGCCCGCCGATCAGGGCCTCCGCCATTTGCCCGCCTCCGAGGAATGCAATCGGTTTTGTCAGCATCGAACTACTCACCTCGCGCTCCGAAAATCGCCGTTCCGACTCGCACGTACGTCGCCCCCTCCTCAATCGCAACGGGATAGTCGTGCGACATGCCCATCGAGAGTTCCTGCATATTAATGTTCCTGTGCCCCCGCGCTGTCAATGTCTGAGCGAGGGTCCGGAGTTGTCGAAAGTAGGGACGCGCGTCTTCCGCCGTCGGAGTGGGTGGGGGAATGGCCATGAGGCCGCGAATATCCAGATGCTCAAGCCCGTTCAGGGATTCCAGGGCCGCCCCCAGTGTCGTCGACTCAAATCCTCCCTTGCTGGCTTCTCCAGCAAGATTCACTTCCAGCAGAACACGTTGCCGCAGCCCCGCGGCCTTCGCCTGTCGGTCGATCTCTTCCGCCAGGGCGAGACTATCGACGGAATGAATCGTCTCAAATCGCCCGATGACCGATTTCACCTTGCGCCGTTGCAGGCTGCCGATAAAGTGCCACACGACCCCTTCGCGCCCTAACGTGTCGATTTTCGGCAAGGCCTCCTGGAGACGGTTTTCTCCAAGATGTCGGATGCCGGCGTCCACTGCCTGACGCAATCGTTCAACTGACACGGTCTTGGACGCGGCGATGAGACGAACAGACTCCGGCGGGCGCCCCGCACGGGCGGCCGCACGTTGCATTTCGTCGAACACCGTTCGAACCCGGTCCGCAATCGTTCCCAGCGCTGCATCCATCCTGCCGCCTTGCGGATTGCTCCACGTGTACTATCACCCGATGCCGCCGTGAAGACGCAATAGGACAGGCTCCGGGAATGAAGTCCGTAACGAGTCGATCTCAACCCGGCCGGCGAGGCAGGAGAGCAATGCCACTCACCATCGTCGCCTTGACCACGCCTTCGCGACGATAACTATAAAATCGCTCGGGCTGACAGATGGTACAGGCATCAACCGTGGCGACCCGCTCTGCGGCCAACCCGTCAGCCAACGCTTGCCGGCGCACAAAGGCGCGCAGATCCAGATGCGCCTTCTGGCTACTCACCGGTTTCACGACAGATCGCCACTCGGGAAAGACCTCCCGCAGTCGCGCAAGGACCGGCTCATCCACTTCGTAACAGCAGGAACCAGCGGAAGGACCGATCGCCATCTGCAGCCGATCCACGGTCGCCCCGAACCGGCTCACCATCAAGGCCACCGTCTTCGGCACAATACCGGCCACCGCACCCCGCCAGCCTGCATGGATCGCCGCAACCACCCGTCGCTCCGGATCGTGCAGGAGCACAGGCACGCAATCCGCGGTCCGCACGGTCACCATCAGCCCCGGCTGATCGGTCACCAACGCGTCCCAGCCTCCTTCGAAAGCGTCGCCCTCCTCGACCGGCCGATCGACGATCAGCGCATCCGTCCCGTGAACCTGTTTGACGGACAGAATGACGCTCGCGCCCCGCTCGCGATGCAGAGCCCCTGGCACAGCGGCACGACCCGGTGTCACCGAGACGGACGACAACCGGGTGCCGAAAAAATGTTCCACCCCATCCGCAGGCGTCGCAAACGACGGCGCGGTGATGACCTCTGACACCATCCCCGTTCCAGACCTCGCAGTGACCGATACCGCTCCGTGCTCAGTCGGCCTGCTTCCGTAGGAAGGTCGGCACATCCCATTCGTCATCGCCGACCACCGCGATCCGCTCCACGGCTTCCCGGGTCTCGCCCATGCGGCGAAGGAAGGTCGGACGATCCAGGTCTTTATGAGGCCGATCCGATCCCGCGGCATGCACGCCGGTCAGCACCTGTTGCGCCGGGCGTCCATTGGGGGTCCGCGCCGCGGGACGTTCGGCCGTGACGGTCGGTCGCGCAGTCGCTTGTTCTTCGCGCTCGAAGCCGGTCGCAATCACGGTCACGATCAGATCATCACCGATCTCAGGATTGATGACCTGTCCGACGATGATGTTCGCTTCGGCATCCGCCGCATGCTGAACGATCGAGGCCGCTTCTTCCACTTCATGCAGCGACATATTCGGGCCGCCTGTGATATTCAGCAGCACTCCACGGGCACCTTCGACACTGCCCTCTTCCAACAAGGGACTGCAAATCGCCTTCTGCGCCGCTTCCTGCGCCCGGTTGGCGCCGCGTCCGATGCCCATCCCCATCACCGCGCGCCCCGTGTGGGCCATGATGGTCCGCACATCGGCGAAATCCACGTTGACCAACCCGATGGTCGTAATCACGTCCGCAATGCCCTGGATCGCCTGACGCAGCACATCGTCCGCCACCTTGAACGCATCCAGCAACGGGGTGGCCTTGTCCACGATTCCCAGCAACCGTTGGTTCGGGATAATCAGGAGCGTATCGACATGCCTCCCGAGATCGCGAATGCCTTCCTCGGCGTGGCTCATCCGCCGGTGTCCTTCATACTGGAAGGGTTTGGTCACGACCGCGACGGTCAGGATGCCCAGTTCACGCGCAATGCTGGCCACGATCGGAGCCGCGCCCGTCCCGGTGCCGCCGCCCATGCCGGCGGTGACAAACACCATGTCGGCGCCGACCAGACTCTCGCGAATCTCATCTTTACTTTCCAACGCGGCGTCGCGTCCCACTTCAGGCTTGGCACCGGCGCCGAGGCCGCGAGTCCGTTCCGGACCGATCTGAATCTTATACGACGCCTGGGACCGCTCGAGTGCCTGCACATCCGTATTCGCGGCCACGAAATCGACCCGGCACAATCCGCCGGTGATCATCGTATTGACGGCGTTGCACCCCGCTCCTCCGACACCGATCACTTTGATGCGAACGGGCGATTGCGGCTCCTCTTGAAATGAAAACATCGTGGCACCTCCCTTGACGATGGTGCGGACGTGGTCTTAAGCCGTCCGCAAAAGTTAGAAAAACTCGAACATCCACGATCGCATGCGATCGAACACTTTCCCCAACCCTTTGCCATGACGGATGCCGGCGGCCTCCAAGTTGTCGGCATGTTGACGTGCATGCAACAACAGCCCAACACCGGTCGCGTGCATCGGGTTGCTGACGATATCGCGCAGCCCACCGATGCCCGTCGGCATGCCGCGACGAGCGGGCAGATTCAGGCCTCGCTCGGCAGCATCCGGCATCCCTTCCAATAATGAGGTTCCGCCCGTGATCACCACGCCGGCACCGAGCATGCCTTCATAGCCGGCTCGCACGATTTCGCGTTTCACCAGATCGAACATCTCCTCGACGCGCGGTTCGAGAATCTCCGCGATATCACGGCGCGTGAATTGCCGCGGCGGCCGATCGCCGACCGACGGCACTTCCACCATTTGATGCCCATGCACCAGCTCGGTCCTGGCAATCCCATGTTGCACTTTGATTTTCTCGGCGTCGGTTTGCGAGGTGAGCAGACCGATTGCCAGATCTTTGGTCAAATTCTGGCCGCCGATCGGGAGCACCGCCGTGTGCCGGATGCTGCCGTCGAGGAAGATCGCCAGGTCGGTCGTGCCGCCGCCCAGATCCACCATGGCGACTCCCAACTCCCGCTCTTCGGCGCTCAGGACGGCTTCGCTTGACGCGAGGGGCTGCAGGATAATGTCCACGACGTCGAGCCCGGCCCGGTTCACACTCTTGATGATGTTTTGCGCCGACGTTACCGCGCCGGTGATGACATGGACGTTGACCTCCAGCCGGTTGCCGGACATGCCCAGGGGCTCGCGCACGCCTTCCTGATCGTCGACCATGAATTCGCGCGGTAACACGTGCAGAATGCGGCGCTCGTGAGGAATCACGGCAAGAGTTCGCGCACTCTCCACCGCACGGCTGATGTCGTCGCGCGTGACTTCCTGTTTCTTGAGGGCCACGACGCCCTTGAGGTTTTCTCCTGAGATATGACTACCGGCGATGCCCGTATAGACCGAATTGATCTGCACGGCCGCCATGAGCTCCGCTTCCTCAACCGCCTTCTTGATCGACTCCACCGTACTCTCAATATTGACCACCACACCCTTGCGAAGCCCGCGCGAGGGGCAGGAGCCGACGCCGATGATATTCAGCGGGCCCTCCTCCGGCACTTCGGCGACAATCGCACAGATCTTGGTGGTCCCGATGTCGAGTCCGACCAGGATATGATCCCGCTTAGACACTCGGCTCACCCCCTTCCCCGAACAATGACGCGGTCGGCAAAGCGAAGATCGATTTCATTCGCCCTGGCGCCCTCGCCGTCAAAGGCCACATCACGCAGTGCGGGCCGCATTTTGAGAAACCGGTACCATTGCTGATTCATCGACGACTCACTGAATTGAAACGTCACACCCTGGACCTCGACTACCAGATTATTGAGATTCCCCACATTGATATCCGGCCGTCCTCCGGTCGTCTGTCCGACCATGCGGGCCAGGGCCGCGCCGACCTGCACGGGGCGACGATCGTCCGGTTTTCCCTGCACCAGCCGCTTGCCGTCGACACCGGATAACATCGGTAGGGTCGGATCATCCGCCGACCCGAGATGCGCCAGCAAGAACCCGTCCGAATCGGCCAGGAGATTCTCCGCCAGCGTGCGTACCACGACCGCAGGTTCCCGCTCAACGATGTCGATATGAATTTCATGTAAGGGCTTCAGCACCACCGTCGCATCCTTGATCCAGGGATGGGTCTTGATCCGGTCGGCCAACCAGGACGGGTTAATGGAGTAGAGCGCGGTATCAGGCTTCAACGCCAATCTCCCGATCACTTCTTTCCTCGTCACATGGTGCAACCCGCTCACCGACACGGAGCGCACCAGAAACCATTCCCGCGTCAGAGGTCCCACTTCCCGCGCCAGGACAAACAAGCCCGAACAACCGCCGACCAGCACAGTCACTGTGGCGACCACCCGCAAGGTAATCAGCAGGCCCCGCCCCAGCCTGGACCAGTACCCGCCCGTCTCACCGGCCCGATGGCGGCCCAGCGCGGATTCCGAACGGGCATTCGCCCGCGGGTTCACTTTGACCGGGCGTACCTTGCGCCACCGCAGCGACATCGCTACCTCACGGCTCGAAATGATCCGACTCCGGCCCGCCCGAGCGCGGACTGGAGAATCCGCTCCGTCAAGGCGTCGTACGACAATCCGGCCTTCCCCGCCGCCATCGGCAGCAGACTCGTCTCCGTCATTCCCGGCACGGTGTTGATCTCAAGCACAAACGGCTTGCCCTTGGGCGTGATACGGAAATCGACCCGGGCTGCCCCGCTGCATCCCAAGGCCTGATAGGTCCGGATTGCCAGTTGCTTGATCTGCCGAGTGACTGCGGCCGGGAGCGGCGCCGGGCACAGGTACTGGGTTCGACCTTTCTCATACTTGGCCGAGAAGTCATAAAATCCATCCGGCGCCACGATCTCCACGGCCGGCAACCCGGTCACCACCCCGTCGGGGCCGCCCAACAGCGACACCGTGACCTCATGTCCCGGGATAAACGCCTCGACCATCGCTTCTTCGTCATACCGGTGCGCCACACGAAGCGCCTCTTTCCATTGCGACGGCTTCCGGACAATGGTCACTCCGATCGTGGATCCCTGGCTCGCCGGCTTGACGACCACCGGCAACTTCAACTTACAGGTGCTCAGCACTCGATTCAGACTAGGAGCCGTGCCGCGAAACACCACCGTCCCGCGCGGGACCGGAATGCCCTGAGCGGCCAATTCCGTCTTGGTCACCACCTTATGCATCCCAATGGCACTGGCCCGGACACCGGAACCCGTATAGGGAATGCCGAGGGTCTCCAAAAATCCCTGAATCGCGCCGTCTTCGCCTCCCGGTCCGTGCAACGCCAGAAACCCGATCTCAACCGCCTGCTCCTGCAGCGTCTTGGACAGATCCGGACCGACATCGATGGCCACCGCGTCGTAGCCGCTTCGCACCAGCGAGCGATACACAGCCTCCCCGGTCTTCAGCGACACTTCCCGTTCAGACGATTGACCGCCCATCAAGACCCCGATTTTCGAACGTGTCAGCGGCTTCCGTTCCGTCACATCCACTCCCTTCATCGATCCGCGTCAGGCCTCACCGACCACCTTCAGTTCCAATTCCAGCTTCACGCCGGACACTTTTTTCACGGCCGCCCGAACCTTCCTGATCAACGCCAGCACATCGGCCGCGCGCGCATGACCCACGTTCACCATGAAGTTCGCGTGTTTTTCCGAAACCTGCGCATCTCCGATGCGGGCCCCCTTCAGGCCCGCCGCGTCCACCAGGCGGCCTGCGGAGTCCTGCGGAGGGTTCTTAAACACACACCCGGCACTCGGCAACGTGAGCGGCTGAGTATTCTTGCGATACTGAAGATACTCCTTCACTGTCTTTTCAATCCGGTCGTGATCGCCGGGCCTCAACTGCACCCAGACTCCCGCCACGATGCCGCGCGGCAGATGCGCCCGTCGATAACTGAACGGAATATCCGCGGCGGGAATATCCACCACCCGGCCGCGAGGATCCACCATCCGGACGGCCTTGACGGACTCCTTCATTTCGCCCAAGCGCGTGCCTGCATTCATCACGACGCACCCCGCCACGGTCCCGGGAATCCCAACGCCCCATTCCAAGCCGGCGAGCGACCGTCGAATGGCATATCCAATCAACGTCGGCATGCCCACGCCCCCTTCTGCATAGAGCACGTGGTCCGGTTCCTGGCGGATGGCTTTGAATTGCCGCAGGCTAACCACGATCCCGCGGATGCCCCCGTCACGAACGAGCAGATTGGTCCCCCCCACCACAAAGACCGGAATGTGTTCCGCACGAGCCTGTGCCACCACCCGGCAAAGGTCCTCCACATCGGCCGGCTCCACCAGCACTTCCGCCGGGCCACCGATGTGGAATGAAGTATAGGCCTGCAGCGAGGCCTCGTACGTGATTGTTCCACGAACCCCTTCAAGAATACGCGCCCAGTCTTTCCTGGTTCTTGCCGCATGATCTTTGCCCGCCACACGTGACACGGTTGTTCGCCTCGTCGCCCCCTAAGCCGGCAATCGCTCAAGAATCGCCAATCCCGTTTTCCAGATATCCCCTGCGCCAAGGGTAATCACAAGATCCCCGGATTTCAGGGTCGGCAGCACCTGCTCCGCCAGGGTGTCCTTGCGCTCCACGAAAGTGGCCGAAGGATGCCCGGCCGCCTGCACCGCCTCCACCAGCTTCGCGCCGGACACGCCGGGAATGGGCTGTTCACCCGCCGCATAAATTTCCGTCATGAAGAGCGCATCCGCCTGGTCGAACGCATGGGAAAATTCCTGCATCAAATCGCGAGAACGGCTGTAGCGATGCGGCTGGAACAGCACGACGACGCGTCGATCCCACCCTTGCTTCGCGGCGGCGATCGTGGCCCGCACCTCGGTCGGATGATGCCCATAGTCGTCCACCACCATGATGCCGGCCTTCTCTCCGCGCAGATGGAAACGCCGCTCCACCCCGCTGAACGCCGCGAGGCCTTTCCGGATCAGATCGACCGGAATATCCAACTCCATGCCGATGGCAATCGCCACCAAGGAATTCGACACATTGTGAATGCCGGGAATGGACAACCGGAACGGACCGAGGTTGCGTCCGCGGAAGAACACCCGGAACTCAGACCCCCATTGCCGCAGGCTGATATCGGTGGCGCGAAAGTCGGGAACATGGCCGGGGTGTTCGTGCAGACCGTAGGTCTGATAGCGCTTCACTACGCGCGGCAGTAGATTTCGTAACCGTTCATCGTCGGAGGACAACACGGCCAGGCCGTAGAACGGCACCTTGTTCACGAATTCCAGAAAACTGTCGTTCAGCTTCTCCATGGTCCCGTAGTGGTCCAGGTGCTCACGGTCGATATTGGTGACGGCGGCAATGGTCGGTGCGAGGCGCAGAAACGACCCGTCACTTTCATCCGCTTCCGCAATGAGTAGATCACCGCGCCCCAGCCGTGCATGGCTCCCAAGGGCATTCACCTTTCCGCCGATCACCATGGTGGGGTCCAATCCGCCCTGTGCGAGGACATTGGCCACCATCGAGGTCGTCGTCGTCTTTCCATGAGCGCCGGCGATCGCCACGCCGAACTTGAGTCGCATCAGCTCCGCCAGCATCTCCGCACGCGGGATGACCGGGATCTGCCGCGCTTTCGCCGCCACCACTTCAGGGTTGGTCGCCGCCACCGCGGAAGAGATTACGACCACCTGCGCGTCACCGATATTGGACTCATGGTGGCCGATCGCGATGCGCCCCCCTAGTTCCTCAAGCCGGCGCGTCGTTTCCGACTGACTGAGGTCCGAGCCGCTGACCTTATACCCGAGCGTCAACAACACCTCAGCGATGCCGCTCATCCCGGATCCACCGATGCCCACTAAATGAATATGTTGTGTCTTTCTGAACATCGCCGTCCGCCTTAGCTCCTGTCCTCGAAATGATCGCTGCCCACTGCTCCTATCCTGTTGCTGTGTCTCCCGCTCTCGTTGTTCATAGGGCGCGAGCGCTGTCGCTGGCCTCATGGCGCCTCCTTATGACGTCGTAACACTCACGAACGATGGTTTCTGCCGCATCACTACGCCGCATATTCCAACTCTGTTCACTCATGGTCTGAAGCCGATGCGGCTCCTTCAAAATCTGCGTGACGGTTTGCGCCAGTCCGGGCCCGGTCAATTCCGCTTGCGGCAGGAGCACTGCGCCGCCCGCCTTGGCCATGACCTCGGCATTCCGCAGTTGATGGTTGTAGATCGCCGTCGGCAGCGGAATCAGAATCGCCGCCTTTCCGCAGACGGTGAGCTCGGCAATCGTCATGGCTCCGGCCCTCGCGACCACAAGATCGGCGCCTCGCAGCACCGTGGGCATGTCGTAAAGAAAGGACACCACCTGCGCGGGCATTCCAGCCTGTTCATACGCGGCCACGACTCTGGCGTGATCCGCCTCACCCGTTTGATGGGTGATGGTGAGCTGGCCCTTCATGGAGCGAAGCAACGGCAAGGCCTCGATCACCGCCGAGTTGATGGCCTTCGCACCCTGACTGCCGCCGAAGATCAACAGGTGTCGAGCGGTGCGTGCCTCCGCTTGCCCCGCATCCGGAGCGGCAGATTCCACAAACGCCTGCCGAACTGGTGTCCCCACTACGCTGGTCTTGCATCGATCGAAAAATGTCACCGTCGATTCGAAGGCCAGGAACACCCGCTGCACGAACGGCGCAACCGCCTTGTTCGCCATGCCGGGATAGGCGTTCGGCTCGAGAATCACACCGGGGATCCGCCGTAGAAACGCCGCCAAGAGCATCGCCGGACTGGTGTACCCGCCGACGCCGAACACGAGATCGGCACTCTGCTTCTTGAGGATCCCCAGTGATTGCCATAAACTTTTTGGCAGGGTGATCAGGGCCTTCAGGATCTCCAGCAGACTCTTGCCCATCAAAGGATTGGCATCGATGCACTGCAAGGGAAAACCTTCGTGGGCCAGCACTTTGCGTTCGATTCCACGCGTCGTGCCGACAAACAGAATCCGGGTGGATGGATCGCGCTTCAAAAACTCGCGCGCGACGGCAATGGCCGGATACAGATGGCCCCCCGTTCCGCCTGCCGCAATCACCACATTCATTCCGTCACCACCCCGCGCTTGCGCACCACCCGCGGCCCACTGCTGTCCTGCCCGCCCTGCCGGTCGCGTGAAATGCTCAACAGAATCCCCACGCCGAACAAATTGGCCATCAATGAGGAGCCGCCGTAGCTGACAAAGGGCAGGGTCAAGCCTTTGGTCGGAAGCAGTCCGGTGACCACTCCGGCATTGACCAAGGCCTGCATGCCGACGAGGAGCGTGATGCCCATTGCCAGGTGCCGACCGAACGGGTTGCGAGCCCGCCTCGCGATCTGAAAGCCCTTGATGACGAACAGACCGAACAGCAGCACGATGGTCACGGTGCCCATCAGCCCCAATTCTTCGCCGACCAGGGCCAGCACAAAGTCGGTATGCGCTTCCGGCAAGAAAAACAACTTCTGCTTCCCTTCGCCCAGCCCCACACCGAACGGGCCGCCGCTGCCGAACGCCAGAAAGGATTGATGGATTTGATATCCGGAACCGGTCGGATCTTTGGCCCCGTACAGATATTCGATCACTCGTCGACGCCGATAAGGAGACCCCAGAATCAAGGCCGCCACCGTCGGCAGCGCACAGAGCGCCAGGAGGCCCAGGTGTTTGATTCGCGCCCCTGCCAGGAACAGCATCGCCACGACCACCAGGCCCATCACCACGACCGTTCCCAGATCGGGCTCCAGCAAAACCAAGCCGCTCAGCAACCCCAACACGATCAGCGGCGGTAAGAGGCCTCGAGAAAAATTGGTGATCTGATCCTGCTTCTTGGTCAGGTAGGCCGCGATGTATATGGCCACCGCGTACTTCGCCAGCTCGGCCGGCTGAATGTTGAGCGGACCGAGGTGCAGCCATCGCCGCGCCCCCTTGGCCACGCTGCCGAACGACGGAACGAGCACCAACATCAGCAGCACCGTCGTCCCGAACAGCAGCGGAATCGCTAACTTTTTCCATATGGTGTAGTCGATCTTCGAAATGAGATGCATCACCAAGAGGCCGGCGCCCAACCAGGCCAACTGGCGCTTCAGGAAGTACCAGGGGTCGTGAAACCGATTCCCCGCGACCACCGCGCTGGCACTGAACACCATGACCACTCCCACCAGGGCAAGAATGAGCGTCACGGCCAGCAGGGCCGGATCGACCGGCACGCGTTTGGTCGCCCGCTGGGTCGAGGTCGACCAGGGCAACATCAGTGTTCCGAGCGCATACTGTGCCATCGATCAGCTGTCGTTCCTCCCACACGGCTTCCGCCTTACGCCGGCAGCCCTTGTACCAGGGCCTTAAACTGCCGGCCCCGGTCTTGATAATCCGCGAACATGTCGAAACTGGCGCAGGCCGGCGAGAGTAAGACCACCTCACCGGGCTGCGCCTCGCGAGCAGCAAGCTCCACGGCGTCGCGGAGGGTCGCTGCAGGACGACACCGGTCAAAATCTCCCATCGCATCCTGAATACGGCCGGCTGCCTCTCCGATCAGAATCAGCCCTTTCACCCGTTCCCGTATTGCCCCTTCGAGGCGGGAAAAGTCACCGCCCTTGTCGCGGCCGCCGGCGATCAACCAGATCGGCTGGTCGATTCCTTCGAGCGCCTTCAACACCGCATCGACATTGGTGCCTTTGGAGTCGTTCACGAAGCGAACCCCGCGACGCTCGCGCACCACCTCCAGGGCATGTTCCAGCCCGGGGAAGGATCGCAGCACGGCACGAATGGCCTCGATTGAACAGCCACAGAGCAGCGCATACGTCACCGCCGCCATCACATTTTCGACGTTATGGAGGCCGATCAGCCGCATGTCGCTCCGGCGACAGATTTCCTCCCGCCGCCCCCGAACCGTCGTCACGATCAGATCGCCGTCCAACACCGTCGCTCCCGCCACCCCCGACACCGTGGCACCGCTGCGGCTGAAGCCCAGGACGGTGCCCTTGGTACGCCCGCGAAGCGCAGCCACGCGCGCATCATCGAGATTGAACAGCGAATAGTCGCCGGCCGTTTGGTTGGCGAAGATGTTCGCCTTCGCCGCCACATAGTCATCCACCGAGGCATAGCGGTCCATATGGTCCAAGGTCACATTCAAAATCGCAGCAATCCAGGGATGGAACTGCTCAGTCGTCTCAAGTTGGAAACTGGAGACTTCCAGCACCACATACTCATAGGGTACGACCGTCCCCGCCTTCGCCTGCACAGAAGACAAGGCCGCCTCGCTGGCCGCTATCCCGAGATTCCCGCCGACGAAGGCGCGCTTTCCGCTCTCCTGTAGAAATTTGCCGATCAGCGTCACCGTCGTGCTCTTCCCGTTGGTCCCGGTCACGGCCACCACCGGCGCCGTCAAAAAGCGGGACGCCAATTCCAGCTCCCCGATGACCCGGACCCCGCGGGCCCTCACCCGATTGAGCGCATCCAGTTGAGTCGGCACACCCGGGCTGATCACGACAAGATCAGCCCCTTCGAGTGCGGACTCGTACTGCGCCCCCACCTTCACCGCGATACTCGACCGGTCCACCTGCGACAGGATGACGGTCAGTTCCTGCGCCTCCTTCCGGTCGGCCAGGGTGACTCGGGCCCCGAGATGGTTCAACAGGCGTGCCGCGCCCACTCCGCTTCGGGCTAGTCCGACAACCGTGACTTGGAGATCTTTTACGTTCACTGCTGTTCGCCTACCGTAATTTGAGCGTGCTCAAGCTGAGCAACGCCAGCAAAATGGCAATGATCCACAGACGCACCACGACCTTCGGCTCGTCCCACCCCTTCATCTCGAAGTGATGGTGAATGGGCGCCATATTGAAGATGCGTTTCCCCCGGAGCTTATAGGATCCCACCTGCAGGATGACCGACAACGCTTCGATGACGAATACGCCGCCGACCAGGAGCAACAGCAGTTCGTGCTTGCTGATCACGGCCACAGTACCGAGGGCTGCCCCCAACGGGAGCGAGCCCACGTCGCCCATGAAGACGGAGGCCGGATAGGTGTTGAACCACAAAAAGCCCAGACTGGATCCCAAAATGGCTCCGGTGAAGATGGCGATTTCTCCCGCGCCTTCGATGTAGGGGATAAGCAAATATTCGGCCATCACACGGTTCCCGGTCACATAGGCCACGATCGTATACGCCAGCGAGGCGATCATGACCGGACCGATCGCCAGCCCATCGAGCCCGTCCGTCAAATTGACGGCGTTGGAGCTGCCGACAATGACAAGAATGACGAACACAATGTAGAACCAGCCGAGGTCCGGCGTGAAAAATTTAAAGAACGGCACGCTGAGTTTCGTCGTATAGCTGGGCAACGTGTAGAGAAAGACGCCGATGGTCAGCGCGACCAGAATCTGGCAGGTGAATTTTTGTGCCGCCGAGAGGCCTTTCGATTGGCGCTTGATGAACTTGAGATAGTCATCCGCAAACCCGATCGCGCCGAAGCCCACCGTCGCCACCACGACCAGCCACACGTACCGGTTGGTCATGTCGGCCCACAGCAACGTGGACAACACTACCGCAAAGATAATGAGTATCCCACCCATGGTCGGCGTGCCGCTTTTGGCCAAATGCCGCTTCGGTCCATCGTCGCGAATCTGCTGGCCGAGCTTGATCTCCTGCAATTTTCGGATGACCCAGGGGGCCATCACAAACGCGATCAAAAACGCCGTGACCGCCGCATAGATAATCCGGAAGCTCTGGTACCGAAAAACGTTCAGGAATGAAAACTGTGTGTGAAGGGGGTATAGCCAGTTGTATAACATCCTACGGCATCTTTGCCCGCATGGATCAGCGGGCCCTAAAGTTCCTCTGTATGTGCCTGCCGACTAGCAGGCCTTTCGCGCGACCCGGCGCATTCCCGTCAGGGCGTCCACCACTTGCTCCATACGCATCCCGCGCGAGGCCTTGACCAGCACCACGTCGCCTTGCCGAACCATCCGTGCCAGGGCAACGGCTGCCGCCGCCGCATCG
This sequence comes from Nitrospira sp. ND1, assembly GCF_900170025.1. Classification (NCBI taxonomy): domain Bacteria; kingdom Pseudomonadati; phylum Nitrospirota; class Nitrospiria; order Nitrospirales; family Nitrospiraceae; genus Nitrospira; species Nitrospira sp. ND1. Next base: position 1,161,193 of record NZ_FWEX01000006.1, read on the forward strand.
GGCAACTCCGTGATGCTATCGGACGCCATCCCGGCCTGCCGGGCTCCTTCGGCCAATTCTCGTCCCAATACACCACAGGCGAGCAGATGTCCGATTCCTTGCGCGGCCAGAAACGCTCCGACCTCCCGGTGCATCCGCTTGCTGTCCGTGCCCAGCTCCAGCATGTCGCCCAGCGCCGCAATCGACCGTTTTCCCCGACCGAGCTCCGCCAGCAGTTGAACGGCCGCTTTCATCGAGGCCGGATTGGCGTTGTAGCAATCGTTAATCACCTGCACCCCATGGGACATGCTGATCTGCGATCGCATCGCGGCCGGCCGAAATTTGGCCAAACCTTCGGCAATGGCCGTTCCCGATAAGCCCAACGCATACCCGACCGCAGCCGCGGCGAGGGCATTGCTCACATTGTGTTGCCCCTGCGTCCGGATGCGAATTTCAGTCTGACGACTCTTTCCCGGCACCACCAGGCCGAACACCGTTCCACCCTTTTCATCGACCCGAATATTGACGGCGCGGATTGCTGCCTTGGGAGACACCCCGAACGCCACGACCCGGCACTGCGCCCGGGCCGCGAGATAATCGAAATATTCATCATCGGCGTTCAACACCACCGCCCCGTCCTGCGGCAAATGGTCGAGCAACTCGGCCTTGGCCTGCGCAGACCCTTCCATACTGCCGAAAAACTCCAAATGGTCCGGGCCGATGTTGGTAATCACGCCAATCGTCGGTCTCGCGATTTCACACAGCCGGGCGGTCTGCCCCTGCTGATCCACCCCCATTTCAATGACGGCGGCCTGATGGCGCGGCGCCAACTGAAACAGAGTCTGCGGGACTCCGATCCGATTATTGAGGTTGCCCTCGGTCTTGAGCGTTTTCCAGCGCTGTGCAACCACCTGGGCGACCATTTCCTTCGTCGTCGTCTTGCCGTTGCTCCCCGTGATGGCAATGACCGGAATGGGAAACCGGTTTCGATAATGCGTGGCCAGCCGTTGATAGGACTCCAGCGTATCTCTCACCCCGAGCAGCATGGGTACGCCGGTACGTTTCGGCGCCGGCGGCAGGCGATAGTCCTCCTGCACGATGGCACAGACCGCCCCCTGGGCCAACACCTTCGGCACGAAGGTATGCGCGTCAAACCGCTCGCCCTGAAATGCGATGAAGAGATCGCCTTTGCGCACCAACCGCGAATCAGTCACCACACGACGAATGCGTTGTTTCAAGTCCTGAGGCGTGACGCCGGCCGGCGGTCTGACACTCAAGACCTCACAGATTTCCTCGACCGTAAACAGCGCCATCACACCGCGATTCCCATGCTCCCGCATGCGTTCCCTCGCTCAGGCTCCGGATCGGAGCGCGCCGATCGCGTCGCGCGCCACTTCCCGATCGTCGAAGTGATGTTTCGTGGTTCCCACGATCTGATAATCTTCGTGACCTTTCCCCGCGATCAGCACCATGTCCCCGGTCTTCGCCTCACGAATGGCCGCCTCGATGGCCTCCCGACGGTCTGCAACCATGCGATAGCGAACATGACCCCGGTCCGCCAGCGCCTCCTTGACCCCGACCTCGACCTCGCGCAGGATCGCAGCAGGATCTTCGGTACGCGGGTTATCCGATGTCAAAATCACCACATCACTATACTGCACAGCTGCACGTCCCATTTTGGGGCGTTTGGTCCGGTCACGGTCCCCGCCACACCCGAAGACAGTGATGATGCGCCCCGTGCGAAGCGCCTGGGCTGCGGTCAACAACCGAACCAGCGCGTCTTCGGTATGCGCATAGTCCACCACCACGGAAAAGTTCTGACCGGCCTCGACCAATTCGAACCGCCCCGGCACGTTCGTGACCGTCTCGACAGCGGACCGTACCTGCTCCAGCGTCAGCCCTTCATGCAACACCACTCCGATGGCAGCCAGGAGGTTCGACACATTATGCTCTCCGACCAGACGGCTCTTGATCGGGCAGGTCCCGACGGGACTGCGCAACGTAAAACTGGTGCCGGCCGGCGAAAGCCTCACGCCTTCGGGGTAAATATCCGCTTCCCGGTGAAGGCCGTAGGTCCAAACGGGAACGGTGGAGGCCGCTTGAATTCGCGCGCCCCATGGATCATCCACATTGATGATCGCCCGCTTCCGCTGCTTCACCGCGCCCGTCCTTCCTAACTCGACGAAGAGTTTCAGCTTCGCCTGGAAATACCGTTCCATGTCGAGATGAAAGTCGAGGTGGTCCTGCGTGAGATTCGTAAAGACGGCGACATCGAACTCGGATCCGGCAGTCCGATCCAAAGCTAACGCATGCGACGAGACCTCCATCACCACCGTATCCAACCTCGCATCGCGCATTCGTGCAAATAATTTCTGCAACTCCAACGCGCCAGGCGTCGTATGCGAAGCTGGAATCGATTCCTTCCCGACGAGATAGGCGACCGTCCCGATCAGTCCGACCTGGCGCTGCGCTGCTTCCAACATGGTTTTGACGACATAGGTCGTCGTGGTCTTCCCATTGGTGCCCGTGACTCCGATCATCCTCAACGCAGCTGACGGATCGCCATAGAACCGGCTGCCGAGGACCCCCAATGCCGCGCGCGAGTCCTGCACGCGAATGCAAGGAATCGCACCGACGTCGCCGCTTCGCTGCACCACGACGGCCGCCGCCCCCGCCGCGACCACAGGGTCGAGAAACTGATGGCCATCGACGCGCTCTCCCTGTACAGCCACGAAGAGGGACCCGGGTCCCACCTTCCGCGAATCGTCAGTCAAGTCGGCAATGGTCACGCGCTGGTCTCCGTTCCGTTCCAGCACTCCGAGACGCCCATGAATCGGACTGATCAATTCATCGAGTGTCATATCAGGACTCAAGGCCGGCCATGGCTAACTTGACCGGCTCATCCACTGCCACGCCCAGATAGTTGAGTACCTGCTCACCGACCCGACGGAATACCGGCGCAGCCACGACGCCGCCCCAGCCTTCACCGCGCGGCTCGTCGATCACGACGATCATCGCCAGTCGCGGATCTTCCGCCGGCACATACCCGAGAAACGACCCGACCAGCAGCGTGGAGGAATAGGCGCCGGTGCGGGGATCAACCTTTTGAGCCGTACCGGTCTTGCCGGCCACCCGGAAGCCCGGGATCGCCGCTTTGCCGCCGGTGCCGTTCGTGACCACTCCCTCCATCAACGTCGTCAGTGTCCTCGCCGTATCGGCAGAAATGACTCGCCGCTTCGCTTGCGGCATGGTCTGCGCCACCAATTGCCCCTTGGCGTTACGGATCTCTGAGACCACGAAGGGCTTCATCAACACGCCCCCGTTCGCAATAGCTGAGACGGCTGTGACCATCTGCAGCGGCGTCACGCCGACCTCTTGTCCCATCGAAATCGAAGCCAGAGAACGCTTGCCCCACTGGCGCGGTCCCCGCAGCAACCCCACGGCTTCCCCGGGCAAATCGATGCCGGTCTTGTCGCCGAACCCGAAGTCTTTGAGATAATCGAATACCCGCCACTCACCCAAGGCCATGCCGACCTTCGCCGCGCCGATATTGCTCGACTTCTGAATCATCTGCGCGAAGGTCATCCAGCCGGTTTTTTCGTGATCGTGAATCACGGTGTTGGCGATCGAGAGTTGCCCGTTCTCTCCATAGATCATGCTCCCGGGCGTCATCACCTTCTCTTCGAGCGCCGCTGCCGCGATCACCGTCTTCATGGTGGACCCAGGCTCATACGTGTCCGTCAGGGCGCGGTTGCGCCACCGGTCCGGAGCCAGCGCGCGGACCGTGTTGGGGTCGAATCGTGGGCTGACCGCCATAGCCAACACGGCCCCGGTTTTCGGGTCCATGACAATGATCGTGCCTGACTTGGCATTCGATCGACTCACGGCCTCATCCAGCTCTTTCTCAGCGATGTACTGAATCACTTCGTCGACGGTGAGGGTCAGACTGTGCCCGGCTGCCGCGCCCTCCTCATTGAGTCCTTTCGGGAATACGGCGCGTCCCAACGCATCACGCTGCAACACCACCGCCCGCTTTTCACCACGCAGATATTGCTCGTAACGCAGCTCCACGCCTTCCAACCCACGATCGTCCATGCCGGCAAAGCCCAGCACGTGCGACAACAGCGGCCCCTTGGGATAGAAGCGGCGCCCTTCCATCACAACCCCGACTCCATCGAGAGCAAGTCGTTCAAGCCGCCGCCCCTGCTCCGGCTCAAGCTTTCGCGCCAGCCACACAAAATGCTTTTCCTGCTTCAGTTTCTTTTCGAGCTCCGTCGCTTTGACGTGCAAGATCGGCGAGAGATTGCGCGCCGTCGCACCGGGATTCCCGAGGGAAGCCGGAACTCCGAATACGGACGGCACGTCCATGTTCATCGCCAGCACCTTGCTGTTTCGATCGTAGATCGTCCCCCGCGCGCCTTCCAGCGTGACATTTTTCTGATGCTGTCGATCGGCCTTCACGGTCAGCTCCGCCGACTGCATCACCTGGAGATTCACGAGACGGACAATGACCAGCATAAACGCGACCACCAGCCCGCAGGCCACCACAATACGGCGACTGCGAAAAGGGGGCGAAGCCACTATCGCGCTCTCCGCGTTACGATGTTTTTGGCGATCCGCACCTCACCCTCCGCAACGACGGGATTGGTCGGCGCTTCCGGCTCGATATTGATGACGACGACCTGGCCCTTCTCCGGCTGCATCATCCCCAACTTGTCGCTGGCCAGACGCGCAATCCGCTCAGGTGCCGTGAGGCCGGAGATCTTCACGCGCAATTCATCGCGCTCCCGCTCCAGGAGGACCTTCTGCGCCTTCAGCCGTTCGATGTGGTAGCCGATGCGAACGATGTCCACCCGCTCCCACACAAAGAGCAACACCAGCGACGTGACCGCGGCAAACGCGACGGCTTTCATTTCACATACTCCTTGGAGATCCGCTCCACGACTCGCAACTTTGCGCTCCGTGACCGCGGGTTTCGGCTACGCTCGCTTTCCGAGGCGATGACCGGTTTTTTCGTCAACACCCTGACCGACGCTTCGGGGCCGTTCGCCAGCGACCGAAACGTATGCTTCACGATCCTGTCTTCGAGCGAATGAAACGAGACGGCACAGACACGCCCGCCCGGCGCCAGAATGTCCACCGCATCCCGGAGCGCCGGCTCCAACACGTCCAACTCACGATTCACGGCAATCCGCAACGCCTGAAAGGTGCGCGTGGCGCAATGAATTCGTCCGTGCCGATACGAAGCCGGCACCGCGCGTCCCACCACTGCCGCCAACTGCCAGGTTGTTCCGATCACCCCCTGCATCCGGGCCTGCACGATCGCGCGGGCAATTCTGCGCGAGTACCGCTCCTCACCGAGCTGATAGATCAGATCGGCCAACTCGGTCTCGGGCAGATCGCGAACCAGGTCTGCAGCCGTGCGTCCCTCGCGCTGATCCATGCGCATATCCAGCGGGCCGTCTTCCCGAAAACTGAAACCGCGCTCCGCACGATCGAGCTGAGGCGAGGACACGCCCAGATCGAAAATCACGCCATCCACCCGCGACACCCCGCTCCCCATGATCAACGCTTTCAGGTCGCAGAAATTTCCGTGTCGGAAATGCACCCGATGCGCGACCTCTCGCAGACGCATTTGCGACTCCGCGAGTGCCGCGGCATCGCGATCAATCCCCACAAAGATGCCATCTGGAGCGGTGCGATCGAGGAGACGAGCAGCGAGCCCTGCATATCCAAGAGTGCAGTCCACGTAAACACCACCTGGTTTACACTGCAACCAGAACAAGATCTCTTCGACTAAAACCGGCTCATGGGAATCGCGAGCAGAATCTATTTCCATTTCCACCCACTTTACCCCACTCATTGGGTGGAGTATACACCCAACCAAATGACTGTCAACAGAATTAACCCCTATTTATCAAGAATATTGTTCAGTTTAGACACATGTCTAATTTGGCCGGAATTTGCAGGAAAGTTATCCACATTTGTGGACAAGTCTGTGGGAAACTCGCCCACCTGACAATTATCTTCGGGCAAGTTTCTGTCAGGGGAAAATGGGGATCATCAAAAAATCAGATGGATGAAATACCTGCATTTCGGTGGTCGCTCGGGCCGAAATGCAGGCAGAAACGGAAGGACTCGCCGCTATGGATAAAGTCGATACAACATCCGCGGAAAGGGAATCGTTTCCCGCACGTGATCGAGCCCACAAATCCAGGCCACGGCACGCTCAATACCCATTCCAAACCCCGCATGCGGAACCGAGCCGAACCGGCGAAGGTCGAGATACCATTGAAACGCCTCAACCGGTAGATGGTGCTCCTGAATGCGTCCCAAGAGTTTTTCGTGAGAATGGATGCGTTGGCCACCGCCGATGATTTCTCCATAGCCTTCCGGCGCCAGCACATCCATACAGAGGGCCAGATCAGGCCGCTCCGGATCCGTCTCCATATAAAATGCTTTCAAGGCCGCAGGGTATCGATGCACGATCACCGGCCGATCGAATTCATTGGACAGAATCGTCTCATCATCGGCGCCAAAATCGTCACCAGGCTTGGCAGGATTTCCTTTCCGCTGCAGAATATCGATGGCTTCTTCGTAGGTAATACGAGGAAACGGCGCCGTCACACACTCCAGCTTCACGAGATCCCGTTCAAGCAGGAGCAGCTCGGCACGACGCCCCTTCAGCACCGCCGCCACAATATGAGACAGGAACTGTTCAGCCAGATCCATCATATCGGGCAATTGCGCAAAGGCCACCTCCGGCTCCACCATCCAAAATTCCATTAAATGCCGGCGCGTCTTGGACTTTTCCGCGCGAAAGGTCGGACCGAAGCAATACACCTTTCCAAACGCCGCGGCTGTGGCCTCACTATAGAGTTGCCCGCTCTGAGTCAAATAGGCCGTCTCATCGAAGTATGGCGTTTGAAATAAGGTGGTCGTGCCCTCACAGGCATTCGGCGTAAAAATCGGCGCGTCGACCAGCGTAAAGCCACGATCGTCGAAAAAGTTCCGACAGGCTCGAATAATTTCATGGCGAATGCGAAGCACGGCATGCTGTCGGCTGGAACGCAACCAGAGATGGCGATGCTCCATCAAGAATCCCGTGCCGTGTTCTTTCGGTTGGATGGGAAAAGGCTCCGCTACCTGCAACACTTCAAGACGCAGCACGTCGAGCTCATACCCGCCCGGCGCACGCGCATCCTGCCGTAACGTGCCGGTGAGGACGAGACTGGACTCCTGGGTGAGTTCCGCCGATCGAGCAAACTGTGCATCACCCACCGTCGCTTTGCTCACGACCGCCTGAATGTCCCCGGTTCCATCTCGCACGATCAGAAAATGGAGCTTGCCCTTGTCTCGACGACTGCGGAGCCACCCCCGAATCGTCACATCCTGTCCGGCATGGGCGGCCGCTTCATCGATATACATCACAGGCATGGGTCATCCTATCCAAATAGAGGTGCGCTGGAGAGGTCTACGGCCGGAGGGTAACGAACAGTCGCGGGCTTTTCAAGCGCATCACAAATCCCCCCTTTCGTTGACACAATGTCATGCCAGGGGCATCATCACATCATGATGCACACCACATTGCTCCACCATCCCCGATCACGTACACCGCTACTCGCCGCGCTTCTCCTGCTGGGCCTGTTGCCCTCCGCACTGGCAGGTGAATTCCGAACCGACAACCCGTTAAACCGGCCCGGAAAAATCTATTGGTGCCCGGACCGCACGGCAGACAAGCGGATCACCGCCACTCCCGATGCAGGCTGTACGGCCCTGTACGATGAGGAACGCGACGCGAAGAAACCGGAGAAACTGGACCCGTCTGATCATGACGCCTCCACTCCGAAGGAGCCGCTCAAGATCGTCGACATCCAAAATGAAGCGTCGAAGTTTACCCGCGAATATCGAGAATTTCTGGAATGCTGCGCCGGCGAGTTCGATTCCGTCGAACGCATCGACGAACTCCTGGACCAGTCGAACCACATTCTGATGTCGGTGCAACAAAAAGGCATCTACAACAGTGCGGGCTTCGGCGTGGGAAGCGGAGCAGGAGGACTCGGCGGCGGCCCGGGTCAATCGCCGAAACTCGGCACCTTTGCCCGCCAGTGGACACTCAGCGAGATCGTCGGAACCGTCGCGATCGCTCGGGACGACCTCACGAAAATCAAGACGCGCATCAAGGCTCTGGGTGAGCGATTCGAGAAGCTCGATTCATTGGACTATGAGCAGCGCGGGAGAGAAGCGCGGCGCATCGACGAGGAACGCGAAGCCATTGCTCATGACGTTCGGGCCAAGAGGCCACCGGCCTCAGCACCGACAGGCATGGACATCCAGGACACCACCATCCCGACCAGAATCGGCGGAGACATCGAGAACACCCATTTGAATCGATCCCTCAATCCAAGCTTCGGCGCCGACATCGGAGCCACGGTGTCGCCATACAGCAACGTCAACGAATCTCTGCGACCCCGCAGAGGGGAAGACCTCAAAGACAGTACCTTACCGGACCGGGTGGGCACTCACACCCAGGACAGTACCCTGCCGAATGCATTCGGCTTCGACATCAATTCAGCGCAAAACGCCGAACGCTCGTCGTCGGTGCAGACGCGGGGCGTCGGCGCCGAAATCGGCGACTCCTCCCTCAATAACCAGTCACGCCGGTAGACTCGCGCCGGCCGAATCTACGCCCGGTTACTCCTTAGGAAAGACCGACGGAAGCGCCTCCCAATGCGCCCCTCCGTCCGTGCTCCGGTACAATCCACTGCCGTTTGTGCCGGCGTAGAACAGCTGTGGATCCAGCGCGCTCTGCGCAAGCGACCGGATATTGGTGGTCGCCAACCCCTCGTTCAATGCCACCCAACTCGTTCCGCCATCCTCGCTCCGGTGGATGCCATCCCGGGCTGCCACATACATCACTCCGGACCGCGCACGATCGAGTACCATCGACACGATCATCTGATCCTGCAACGATTCGCCGATACGTACCCAGGAAACGGCGCCGTCGGTGGTTTTATAGAGCCCGGCCAGGGTCGCAGCATAGACCGTCTCCGTCGTGAATGGATCGACCTGCACCGACGTGACGCTCAGTGCGCGCGATGTTTTCACCATCCCCTCCGGCACCAAACCATGATTCACCTGCTGCCAATGCGCCCCTTGATTCACCGACTTGTAGACGCCGCCGCTGGTGCCGGCATAGAGCACGGATGATCTCGTGGGATCCATGCCCAGCGTGACCACCATCAACACTTCCTTCATTCCGTCCATCCGCTTCGTCCACCGCTCACCGGCATTCTTCGATTCGAACACCCCCATGGTCGTAGCCAGAAAGATATGAGTATCGTCTGCGGGGTCGAAGACAAATTGGTTCACGACTGAGGAAATCGTGGCGTCGTCGAGCCCGCCACGTATGGACGTCCAGCGCTGCCCCCCGTCGTAACTTTTATAGACGGCGTCGCCCTTCGTGCCCGCATAAATCGTCGCGGGATAGGCCGGATCAATCGCCATCGCAATCACGCGCGAGTGGCTCATCCCCTTCGAGAGATTGCTCCAGGTCTTGCCGCCGTCACGCGATTTGTAAATGTAGTCGTTCGTGGCGATGTAGAGAATGTCAGGATTGGTCGGGTGCAGTTGAATGACGACGATCGGGTCGCTGCCGGTGCATCCGCTGAGAGACAGCGCGGCCAGAAAAAGGAGCGCGAGGAATTGCTTCATGCAACTCGCGCGCTGCACTCTTTCCAGGATGCTCAAACGGGCCATCCAACAAGGCCGCAGAGAGGATTGGTTGCTGAGGCGTGCTGTCCTGCACGTTGAGGCAACCAATCGACCGAGAACGCCGTTGGGGGCCCGTTTCAGCATCCGGGGCTAGCGGTAGTTGGTGAATTGAAGATCAATCCCAAAATCCTTCCCCTTGAGGAAGGCAATCGCCGTCTGCAGATCATCTTTACTCTTGCTGATCACGCGCACCTGCTCGCCTTGAATTTGCGCCTGCACCTTTATCTTGGACTCTTTCACGGCCTTGGTGATTTCCTTGGCCTTCTCCGATGAGATACCGCTTTGAATCTTGATCACCTGCCGGACTGTAGCGCCGAGCGCCTCCTCGATTTTGCCGTACTCGAACGCCTTCAACGAGACCCCGCGCTTCACACACTTGGTCTTAATAATTTCAATGACCGCATTGAGCTTGTACTCGTCGTCGGAGAGCACCACTAGTTCCTTTTCTTTCTCCTTCAGCGTCAGCTCGGTCTTTGAATCTTTGAAATCGAAGCGTTGCTTGATTTCCTTCGTCGCCTGATCGACGACGTTCTTCATCTCCTGCATATTCACTTCCGACACCACATCAAACGACGATTGGTCCGCCACGATCCCCTCCTCCTGCTGTTTCGTCAGGTCTTCCGCCCTAACAGCACCCTCCGTCAGGCGGCAATTTAAACCCGCGCTCATCATGCCGGTGAATCGCCGTCTGCACGCGACCGGCCGATCCACCGCCGGCCCTGGCCATCACTTCACTGCTGCTGAACGGCCGCTTCAAAATCACATACCCATACCACTGCTTCATGCTGTCGCTCAAGACGACCAGGCCCAACATCGCGACCACCGCCACCAGCACGGCATCGAGATACAATGCAAAGGCCTGCCCCGCCGCAAGTGTCGCCGCCTTCGCCAAAAACATCCAAAACATCTCATATGAGCCAGCCAGCGTAATGCCTCCCACGAACAACATCGGCAGAGCCGTCACCCAGAGATAGGGCGACTTCCACATTTTGATCAACACCGTCGTGCCGATACAGAGCGCGAGCGTGCCCAGCAATTGATTGGCTGCGCCGAACATGGGCCAGATAGTCGAAATGCTGCCCGTCCCGATCAGATAGGCCCACGACCCCACCACAAAGGCGCTGCTCAATAGAACGCCCGGCCACCAGTTCATCTGTCGAAACGGCGCATACACCCGCCCGGCCATTTCCTGAATGAGATACCTGGCCACACGGGTCCCCGTATCGATGGTCGTCAGAATGAACAGCGCCTCGAACACGAGGGCGAATTGATACCAATAGGCCATCAGCCCGGCCATGCCGGGCAGCGCCGAAAAGATGGAGGCCATGCCCACTGCCAACGACACCGCCCCTCCCGGCCGCCCCGCCACATTCACTTCAACCAGCTGCGACAACTCCGCGATGCGGGAAGGCGCAAAACCCATCGCCGTCAACGTCTCGGCCGGCAACATGGTGTTGATCGCCAGGTAATCGCCGGGGATCAGCACCGACGCCGCAATCAACGCCATCACGCCGACGAAGCTTTCCAGCAACATCGCCGCATAGCCCACCACTGCCTGCGACTCCTGCTCGATCATCTTCGGTGTCGTGCCGGAGGACACCAGCGCATGAAAGCCGGACACGGCCCCGCAGGCAATCGTAATAAAGAGAAACGGAAACAACGTGCCGGGAATAATCGGCCCGCCGCCATTGGCGAAGGCAGTCACACGGGGCATTTCAATGGTCGGCGCCATGAGGATGACCCCGAAGCCGAGCAGAAACACCACGCCGAGCTTCATGAACGTGGAGAGATAGCCACGCGGCACCAACAACATCCAGCCCGGCAACACCGAGGCCAGGAATCCATACCCCGCCAGCAGCCAGACCAGCGCCGGCTTCTCGAACTCGAAGAGCCAGGCAAGAGACGACTGTCCGACCACACGCCCGAAGAGCACCGCCGCCACCAACAGCACCACCCCGATCACCGACACTTCAGCCACCGCGCCGGGGCGAAACTTCTGGAGATAGAAACCCATGATGAACCCGATGGGAATCGTCATGGCGATGGTGAACGTACCCCAGGCATTGTGGTAGAGCGCATTCACCACCGCGAAACCCAGTCCCGCCAATGCCACGACGACAATAAAGAGTACCGCCACCGCCGTCGCCGTCCCGGTGATGGAGCCCAGTTCGTCATGGGCGATTTCAGGCAATGAACGGCCGTTGCGTCGCATCGAAGCGACGAGGATGATGAAGTCCTGCACCGCCCCCGCCAGCACCGCGCCGATCACGAGCCAGAGAAAACCGGGAAGAAAACCGAACTGCGCCGCCAACACCGGTCCCAGCAACGGCCCGGCTCCGGCAATCGCCGCAAAGTGATGGCCGAACAAGACGACTCGGTTGGTGGGGTGGAAATTGACGCCGTCATTCAAACGCACGGCCGGGGTCAAGCGGGCATTGTCCAGTTGCACCACGTGCCGAGCCAGCCAACGACCGTAGAAGCGATAGGCCAACACATAGATACAGGCCGCCGCCACGACCAACCAGAGACCATTTACTTTTTCCTGGGGATTGACGACGCCTGTAACATGGGCGAGGGCGACAGCGGCAAGAATAGAGAGGAGCGCCCAGAGCACACGAGTAGCTATTTTCATGCGCGGCATACTAACAACCCACCTGTCGCTTGTAAATCGAGCGTCTTCCCGCTATTTTCCTATGCTCTGGCGAGTTGAGGGGGCATTCAACCGGTATTGTAGCCCTGGACTTACACTGCGGAGAGGTAACCATGCCTTCGGCCAAAGAACAGATCGCCAAGGTTCTTCAGGATCAGCCAGACGACAGGTCTTACGATGAGATTCTACGAGAGTTGGCCTTCGCTCGAATGGTCGAGAGGGGGCTTGCTGACTCCGATGCCGGGAAAACGATCAGCCACGAAGAGATGGGACGCCGCATCAAGACATGGCAGAAGTGATCTGGACGGCTGAAGCCGAACATAGCTGCACGACATCCACCAGTTCATCGCGCAAGATAATCCCCTCGCCGCAACTCACGCCGTTGAAACGCTCTACCAGAAAACAGAGATCTTGAGAGAGTTCCCCGAATCAGGCTACCGGTACTGGCAACGACCGGACCGGCACATCCGCATTCTTCTTCATGGACACTACCGAATCGCCTACGTGATCAAAGATTCAGGAGCGATCGCGTCCTCGGCGTTTTCCACGGCGCACTCAGCATTGATCGCTATTTGCTGTAACAAACCTGTCAGACCTTTCTGGTTTTCATACGCAATCGGGCGCGGATAGCCCGCCCGGACAAGCACCCAGAAGCGGTGCAGTTTTCCTGACCGCTGCCGAGGCAGGTCGCCCGAACCAGCTCGCCATACTCTGGCAAAGAGCCGCAATGACTCAGCCGCGCGCCAGGTGTCGTCGGAGTCGTCATTTGGCATACCATTTGACGACAGAGGCGACACGTGATACCGTTCCGCCATGAATCCGATACCGGTCATCCCACGCCACCTTGCCCTAGATAAACTCCTGGAAAAGAAATCCTACTTCCTTCTCGGCCCTCGCCAGACCGGGAAAAGCTTCCTTATCGGCCAGAGCCTCAAAGGTGCCCGCGTCTATGATCTCTTGGACAACTCGATGTATCTCGCCCTCAGCCACCGTCCACAACGACTGGCTGAAGAAATCACGCCCAAGGATCGCGTGGTCGTTATCGATGAAATTCAACGGCTGCCTGCGTTGCTGAATGAGGTCCATCGCCTCATCGAACAACGAGGCATCCACTTCCTCCTGACCGGGTCCAGCGCAAGGAAACTCCGCCATGGAGGGGTGAACCTATTAGGCGGACGGGCCAGAACCAAATATCTGCATCCCCTCACCTATCGAGAATTGGGCGAGCACTTTAACCTGGACACCTTCATTTCGCACGGAGGGCTGCCGTCCATCTATTTTTCTGACGACCCGCGCGCCGATCTTGGTGCCTATGCCGGGTCCTATCTGCAACAGGAAATCGTCGCAGAAGGCGCGACCAGGAACATCGCAGCCTTCAGCCGATTTCTCAAAGTGGCCGCCTACTGCAATGCCACCATCGTCAATTTCACGAACGTCGCCACGGATGCCCAGGTGCCGCGCACAACCGTCTACGAGTACTTTGAAATCCTGAAAGACACCCTTGTGTTGCATGAGCTACCGGCATGGCGCGAGACCAAAAAACGCAAACCCCTGGCCTCATCGAAATACTATTTCTTCGACATCGGCGTCGTGGCGGCCATTCAAGAACGTCGCTATCGGCGGGGCACGCCGGAATACGGCGAGGCCATGGAAACATACGTCATGCACGAATTGAAGAGCTACACGGATTATGTTTCAGGAGAACCACTGGCTTATTGGAGATCAAAGTCAGGGTTTGAGGTGGATTACATCCTCGGCGACCATACCGCCATTGAGTTGAAAGCCAGCGAGAACGTTGCCGCCAACGATCTCAAATCGCTGAAGGCGTTGGCGGAGGAAGGAAAGTTAAAACGTTATCTCTGCGTCAGTCTGGAAGCTCGCCGCCGACAGGTGGGCGAAGTGACGATCTTGCCGGTGAGGGAGTTTCTGGACAACCTCTGGGATGGGGCTTACTCCTAACTTTCCCTCAGAGTCGAAAGATCTTCTATCAGCAGAGGAGCCAACAATGAACGACATCACGAGGCAGGGCCTGTCAGATTTTCTGTGTGTGAGGCGGGTTAGTTTCACGCCACACTCGGATTGAACCGCTCTGCATACAGGATGGCGAATTGATTCATCGCCGCCTTCCAGTCCCGCGTCGCCCGGCTCCAGCCGGCCGTAATATTGCGCAGCGCCAGCCACAGCAATTTGGTCGCCGCTTCGTCGGTCGGGAAGTGACCGCGCGTCTTGATGATCTTGCGCAGCCGCATGTGCACCGACTCAATGGCATTGGTCGTGTAGAGGATCCGCCGCACCTCCGGGGGGAACGCAAAGAAGGGCGTCACGTGGTTCCAGGCCCGTCGCCACAGGCCGCGAATGGGCGCATACTTGGTCCCCCACGGACCGGCCTCGAACGCGTCCAGCGCGGCGTGAGCCGCCGCCTCGGTCGGCGCGGTGTAGATCGGCCGGATTGCGGCGGCCACCGCCTGGCGGTCCTTCCAGCTCACGTAGTCCAGTGAATTGCGGATCAGGTGCACGATGCAGGTTTGCACGGTGGTCTGTGGAAACACCGTGCCAATCGCCTCGGCGAGCCCCTTTAAACCATCCACCACCGCGATGAGCACGTCCATGACCCCACGGGTGCGCAGCTCGTTGAACACCTTCAGCCAGAACTTTGCCCCTTCGGTCTGCTCGATCCACAGCCCCAGGATCTCCCGCGTCCCATCGGCGCGCACGCCCAGCGCGAGATACACCGCCTTGTTCCGCACCACCGCGTCTTCACGGATCTTCACCCGCAACGCATCGAAGAACACGACGGGGTACAGCGGCTCCAGGGGCCGACTCTGCCAGGCCGTCACCTCGGCCAGCACGGCCTCGCTCACGGTGCTGATGAAGTCGGGCGAGACCTCCACCGCATACATCTCGGACAGGTAGCCCTGGATCTCCCGGACGGTCATCCCCCGAGCATACAAGGCGATGATCTTGTCATCAAAGCCCGTGAAGCGCCGCTCGTGTTTGCCGATTAACTGCGGCTCGAAGGTCCCGCTCCGATCCCGCGGCACCTCGAGCCGCACTGCCCCCTCGTCGGTGAGTACGGTCTTCGGCGTCGTGCCGTTGCGGTGGTTGCCACGGGGCGCGCCGGGGGCCTGCTCCGTCCCCAGGTGATGCGTCAGCTCCGCCCCCAGGGCACGCTCCAGCACCGCCTTCTTCAGGCCCCGGAACAGAGTCTCAAATTGTGCCGGCGTCAGCGGCCCAGGCACCAACTGGTCCAACAATTCCTGGCTTACCGGCAGCGCCGGGGCGAGGTCCTTCGTCGTGTTCGTCTTGCGAGGCATCGAGGCTCCTTTCAGCCACACTATGCCTCACACACAAAATTTCGGACAAGTCCCACGAGGCACTCCCCATTATATAAGGCAGGCGAAAGAACCGTGGGCAACCTGGTCGATCTCCTGTGCTCGCGCAACGCGCGGCCTCAGAAGGCCCTCGTTGGACGCGCGCAGTGGGAGATCAACCAGGCCGCCCATGCAGGCAAATGAACACGTGCGGGCTCAATAAGCATGAGATCTCACTCAAAGGCTTCGGCAGAAAAACCTCCCTCTGAATTGCGGTCATGCAGCCATATATTCACATCCCCATATCTATCTCCAACAACTTCCCCAATCTTTCTAATGAGTGAGATTGCCGAGTCCATCAACCTTTCGCAGCTCCCATGCTCCAGCATATATAATCGAGACTCACGCGGTGCGAGCTGCCGTTCGACTTCGATATGTGTCTCAACTTTGGGATGCACAAGTGAATGTCGTAGCTCTTCCTCGCTCTCAACGATAAACTTTAACTCGGGGCAATTGGTTTCCAGTAGAGGCGGATATTGTTTCCCGATCGCGATCTTAGGGTACTTGTGTAGCTTATCTCGAAGACCCAGAGTTCTCTGCCTTTCCGTTTGCTCATCCCACTCGCTCAGCCAGATCTTTTCGTCCTTGGTCAAAGCACTACCTTTTAACTTTTGAATATCCCAGGATAATGCATTTAGATAACCTTCCAGGAGAAAGAATGCCGATCTAACTGTCGCACGCAAGAGAGCCTCTTCTCTCTTGGTGCTCTCCTTCGTATCCTTCTTGTGCCTGGCTTTCTTCGCATCACACGCAGCATTCCATAATAACCCCATATCCTCAAAAAGCCGCGCTTCCAGAACTGTCCACGGAACCTCCCTCCCACCACATTTACTTACTCCGTTAATATCTATGCCAATTCTGCCGTGCGGTGGAAGCTTCACAAAAAGAGGACATGCTTTCTCATAACGGCTAAACAGATGTTCCTGCATGTACCATTTGGGCACCCATAGAATCTTTCCTGGCTGATCGGAAGCCATCTGGAGTATCTCATCATAAGCTGAGAGGTCTCCCTTCGCTCCTATCCACTCTTTGATAGAAGCGAGTCTCCGTTGTAGATCGGAGTAAAAAACCCTGAGAGCAGCTTTCGACAGATTAGGAATGTTCTCAAGGGACAAATTCATTTGCTCATATCCAGAATCATCCAGTCCGTTACTAAGAACATAGATGGCCCGGTACTCTCTGTATGCCCGTTGAGCCTTTTCTTTCAGATGTGTAACTCTCCGCTGTGCTGGTTTGTTTTTCATACGCCTGGCATTGCATCTTATTCTTTCTCCTCGAATCGGGAAAGAGCCCCTCGCGATGGCTAATTCATACCGCCGGCTCATTCCTGCTGTTCCTGTAGCCTTGCGCTTTCCCCTCGCTTCCGGCATATAGACCCCATGCCCACTCTGATCCTGTTTCCTTGGTCACCATTCTGCACCACGGTGCGGCGTTTTCTGGGAAGGCACGGCATTTTGTTCCGTCGGCGCAACATCCCCTTTCACAAGCGGGCTTCCATCATCAGAGCCACGAACGGGCTTGGCCACACGGTGCCCTGTAGCCCGACGTTCTCTACCGTGCCTATCTGACATGAACACCGGGACACATCGTTGGTCCGGAGCCCGGCGATCATGCACATCTTCATGCTTAAGGGCCGATGTGTCTGCCAACTTTGTTATACTTGCCTCCACCATGCCGCCCGACATGCCTTCACAGCCGTCCGGGAGAGAACGCCGCGAATTTTATCGCATCACCGTGCTTCTGCCCATCTGCATTCGGCACGAGACCGACGACACGGTAGGTGAGTGCACTGAGAAATCGGTCAACCTCAGTGGCGGCGGTGTCGGCGTGACGGTCACTGAGAGTTACACACCCGGTGAAGTCCTTTCCCTCACACTGCTGCTCCCCGAGCAAGTTCCCTTCACATCTTCTATCGAGGTACTGCGGCTTGATCCCCTTCCGGTCCCAGGCGGTGCGTACCGCCTCCACGCCCGCTTCGTCAGGATGACCACCCAGAATCGGGAGCTGCTGATCAGATACATCGTGCGTTTTCAGCGCGACCACCTGCAGGAACACTATTCCGTCTGAAGCGCAGAGAAGGCTTGGCGGCTTGGCAGCCCCCGCACACGAGGGCAGAGATGTTCATTGGGAGTGCCGCTCGCCCGGTCTTGGGCGACACTTCGACTCGTCCCGGTTTGCTTCTTCCATCCATGACAGGTGATCATGTCCCCATGCGTGGACTCAAATGGTTTCTCGGCCTGTTGGTTGCGCTGGCGACAATCGGTGCGCTGTATCAGATCGTCGGGATGGTGCTCGATCGGAAACAGCATCCGCCCATCGGCCGGCTTATCGACATCGGCGGTCATCGACTCCATCTCTACTGCATAGGGCAGGGCAGTCCGACGGTCGTGCTGGAAGCAGCCGCTCCCGGCTGGTCGCTCTACTGGAGCACGGTGCAACCGGAGGTGGCACAAGTCACGCGCGTCTGCGCCTACGATCGCGCTGGCCTCGGCTGGAGTGAGCGTGGCCCGTTGCCCCGCACCGGCCGGCGGCTGGCGCGAGAGCTTCATCAGTTGCTGAGCCGCGGGGGCATCCCCGGCCCCTACATTCTCGTGGGCCATTCGCTCGGCGGCTTCGTCACCCGGCTCTACCGCGAAGAACATCCCCTGGAGGTCGTCGGTATGGTGCTGGTCGATGCGGGACATGAATCGGAAATGCGCCAGGCCGAATTTCGATCTTTCGCCAACGCCGGCAAATCGATGCTCCCCGTCATTCGCGCCATGACGATGCTAGGCATTCCACGCCTGATGGCCTCGTATGACCAACTGCCACCGCTGTTGACCGGACAGGAAGAGAAGGTACCCACGGAGATTCGACCAATGCTACGTGCAGGTTGGCTGCGGACCGGCTATTTCTCAACGTTGACTGATGAAAGCGATGCGCTGATTGAAACCCTGGAACAGGTGCGCCACACCGGTTCACTCGGCGATCTTCCGTTGGTCGTCGTCACCGCAACCGGCCCCCTGTGGTGGCCGGACATGCCCGGCCAGGTGAACCCTGCCAAGTTCAGAAAAATGTGGCTGGATCTACAGCAGAATTTAACAACACTCTCCTCCAACAGTCGCCAGGTGTTTGCCGACCAGAGCAGTCATTTCGTTCAATTCGATCAGCCGACGCTCATCAGCGAGACCATTCGTCAGATGGTCATTGCCACCCGCCTGGCATCACGTACCAAATAGACATGAACCTATGCACGCGCGCGAGGAGGAAATTTTTGCGGCGTGATAGTTACCGGCGCACGGGCTCGTAGATCTGGTAGCGCCCGATGCTGGTTACGAGTCGCACCCGGTTTTGCGCGATCAACGGCTTGTAAAATCCGGCCCATCGGCCGTACTCCCCGACCACGAGATAGTCCGGCCTGCTTTCCAACGGATCGTACGTGACGGCCTTCGCCTCTCCCTGTTCGCGCCGGATAATCTCAACCAGGGCGCGGGGCGGGGCATAGGTATAGGGTCGATGCAGGAATAGAAACAGTTCGCTGTCATAGGTCTCGATCACTGCCGTCGGCGGCGTAGCCGTATTCAGGTAGTGCGTCACCGCAAACAGGTCACGATCGTCCTCACGCGCGCGAAACGCATAGCGCTCCTGCACAGCAACCCACCCCATCATCACCAGGAGCATGACGACGACGACCGCCTTGATTCCCTGCCTCGTCACATGCCTGCTTCGCAGGAGGCCGGTCAGAGTCCTCGTCAGGAACGCCACATCGAATCCTCTGGTGAAATCGTGAAAGAGCGCTGCCGTGAAGGGCGCCGCAAGAAACAACCCGGGCAGGGCATAGCGCGGTTCACCGGCGCTGAGAAACGCAAACCAGGCCAACCAACTCCCTGCCAGCAGCAGCAGCATGGTCTGCACCGTCTGTTCGACAGAAACCTTGGCAACGGAACCGGAAGTTCCACCTACACGCCAGGCCGCATAGGCAAGCCCGAGCGGATACTCCGGCCACGACACGAACAGGTATCGGATCGTCTCAAGACGAATGGACGGCACAAATACCAACGCAATCGCTTCTGTCATTCCGTCTACGGGCGGATGCGGCATGATGTGGCCTGCCAACAGCCAATCCTTGACATACAGAAGAAGCCGGCACCCACCCCATGAACCGATCATGGCGACGGCCAGCCGGCCGACAACCGACCAGTCCCCGCGAAGGCTCATGACCACCATGGTCCCGGCAATGGAGGCGACGAGAAACGGCGCGACCTGCGCCTTGGTCATCCACGCCAGCGCCCAGCATCCAATCGTAGCGACCTGCCAGAGCGGACGGTGCGTGCTCCGGAGAAAGCAGACATACCCGGCCAGGAGGAAGCACAAGAGTGGCATCTCGCCCAGCACTTGTCGACCAATATACAGGGGATGGATCGACCACTTCAGAGGCACAAGGAGCAGCAGCGCCAAGGCGGCAATCGCGATAGATCGACCGTAGAGGCGACGGGCCAACGCATAGAGCAGCAGGAAGGCGCCGAGGGTATAGAGCAATCCCACCAGTCTCGTCTGCCAGACACCGACGCCGAACAGTGTGAAACTTGCCGCCACCGAGGCCACCACCGGAAAATGCGCCGCCAATGAGGGCGGCGCCGGCTCACCGCGTAGCAGGCACCCGTAATGCCCCAGCTCGACCCATGTGCGAGCGACACAGACTGTCCAGCCTTCGTCGAACCACAGCGGAGGGAAACTCTCGATATGTATCAGGCCGCTGCCGAACACGAACAAGAATAAGAATCCGGCAACCACTCCGTCCACAACCGATGAAGCGGAGTCGAGCCGTTCGACCACGGAACCGGCCGCAGGTGAGGCACCGGCCGCCACGGAGTCGAACTCGTTAGGGCGTGCATCATGACCGTCGTCAGGCGGTAACGGAATGTGAGAGGCGCTAGGCATAGCGGATGAAGTTCTAGCAGGCTGCGAAAAACTCGATCATTGCGCAATATACGACGATCAACTCATGCGCGGTGTCGATATGACAATGACCCGCAGGATGCGAAAAAAGTCCGTCCAGCAAGGCCGCAAGTAGCGAAGAGGCGAATCGTTCATTCGTACCCGCCCACCCCGAGCCTGCCAAGACAGGCTCTTGTCCCGTGGCCGTACGGTGAGCCTCTGAGGTTCACGACGCGCGGAATAACCCGCGTCACGTTTGTGAACGCCGCCGAGACGGTGAGGCGGCCGTGTCTTGCGAGAACGCCGCTGGCGGACTTTTTCCGCGTCCTGCCAGAAACGGACCGGTCGTCGAAGCATCGCGGAGCACGACATCCTCCGCTCCTTCCTTTTTAGGCCGAGGTCGGTTGCCTGGTGAGGGTCGGCTCCGACACTCCAACCTCCTGCCCCAGTACGGCTGCGGTTGGAATGAGAAACGGCGCGCATCGATAGACCGCCACGGTCACAGGTCCCTCGCCATGGCGCGCCAGAAGGGCGGCCCTAAGAGCCGGCCAATCTCCGAATCGCTGCGCATGGGGGAACATGGACGTTAGGTCCTGCCCATGCAAGCCTGGCGACAACACCATGAGGTGATGCTGCTTCCGGCGGATTAATTGGGCCACCGTCCTCAGTTTCTCAAGGGGCCGATCGAGATCGGCCAGGCGAAAATGGCTGAGCCGTCTGGCAATGCGCGACCAGAGCGGACTGTCTACGGGAAACAATTCATGGGTGCCCATGCCGAGAGGACAGGCGGCAATGACCACCCGGGAGACTTCTCCTGTCGCCTGCTCAACCGGCCACATTCCTCGATCCTGCGCAAACTGCCAGCTTGTGTCGAAGGGATACATGTCCGCCACCACGACCTCCGCTTCCGGACACATCGGCACGGCGTAGAGCCGCTGCGCTGCGCGGACGCCTGCTTCATGCGCCTGAACGACATCCCCCGCGAACAGACCGCAGATGGCGCGATGGCGATTGAGGGTGACATTGACAATACCATCGAGCCCGACCCGTCGTGCCACGGCGACCATATCCTGCCGTAACTCCGTCTGGATGGACCCGCCGCGCTCGTGCGAACCGCGCAGATAGTCGTGCATCATCCGCGTGGTCTCCACGCCACAGACGGCCGGGAGTATGATCTTGGCGCCACCGGAAAACCCCGCCACCGGATGGGGATAGATGCAGCCCACGCCGATCTTGACCTCGCTCTCCATCACCCGTCGATTGATATGGAGCGGGAGCCCGGCAGGCGACCGGCCACAATTCACCAGATCGCCCCGACTGTCATGGGCCAGGACCTTCACCGCCGATGACAGCCCGGATCCGACCTTCTTGGCCCTCTCGTCGGCCGAGGCAGGCGGGTGCGTACCGCCCGCCAACATCACCGTAATGTCGTGCGCAGGGATCCCCCCGCTCGTCAACTCCTCCACGAGGAGTGGAAGCAGATCGGCACCCGGCGTCGGCCTCGTCAGATCGTCGACCATGATCACGGCATTGCGCTTGCCCCTGGCAATCTCAGACAACCTGCGCGTCCCGATCGGCCGAGAGAGGCACTCCCGCATGGCCTCCACCGTCAGCGCCGGTTCATCCCGGGGACCGATTTCGATCAGCTTCCACGACGCGGGGAAGTCGATCGTCAAGTCTTCATCCCCGAACCATGCTTTGGTGCGCAACTGCATCCTGGTCATGACTTGGGCCCCATCGCCGCAGACCCGGCGCTTTGCGGATCCGCTCGGCGAGGGACAGGCCGTTTCGACATCACACCCGTCATCAGCTCCCAGAGGAATCCGGCCGCCTGACATTTTTCTCCAAGCCAAAACACCCAGAATTGTCGCCTGGACTGAAACCCCTTCCCGTCAAATGGGCCGATGAGCTTGGTCCACAGGGCCTGGAACCAGCGGGGATCTGTCCTCCGCCCTCCCTTCCCCCACAACAGGCTATCCTGCGGCACGACCCCGCTCTGGTCGCAACGCATCACTAGAAAAAGCCTTGCGATACCGACTCCCCGTTGAAACGAATGGCGCAGATGCTGCCCGACCGCCGCTCGCCGCAGATGCTGTACCTGGCTGGGCACGTAGACCATCCTGGCCCCTCGTTTCCGCAGTCTCCACATCAATTCCCAGTCCTCCCCGGAACCCCCGAAGCAGGGGTTGAACACATGCCCATCCTCCTGCTGACATCGCGCCAGCCACTCCCTTCGAATCATCAGATTCCCGCTGTTGCCGACCAATCCTCCGTGATCCATCTGTTCCCGTTCGGGAAAGGGATTACGGCGACGGATCGCGTCCAGCAGCGGATCGGTCTCCTGGAACGTGCCCCCCGACGCTGCGGCATCGCAGCGATCGAGGGCCCCGACCAGCCGTTCCAGCCAATCCGCCGGTGGAATCACGTCGTCATCCGCAAACGCGATCACGTCACCTGAGGATCTGGCAATGCCCTCATTTCTAGCCCATACCACGCCGCGTCGGAATTCATCGACGACGATAACAATCTCATCCGGCGGCCTGGTCTGCCGTTCCAACGCAGTCCGGCACAGTGCCAACGAGTCTCGCCCCACCGTGGGAACGATGACTGAGATCTTGTGTCGATCCAAAGGCATAGACCACCTAACTCCAAGCTGCGGCTTTGAGTCGCAGCAACACCGGTGCGAGGTACCGGAACAGCCGTTCCCCTGTCAGGCGGAACGCGCCCGGCAGACTGCTCACCATGAGTTCGATTTCTTCGACCCGCACAAGCCCAAGCCGGAAGACGCCACCCCAGTACAGGACTGTCCCCACCACCGCCCCGACAAGAATTGAGAGCAGCGGAGGCGTCACCCATGCCGCAACCAGAGCGATAGCCAGGGCCGTGCCCATCGACAACAGCAGCCATCTGAACAGATGAGCCTGCTCAAAGACTTGAACCCGCCGCCGATGCAGCATCCAGACATATCCCACTGCCACCAAGGCAAACGAGATGGACGTGGCCATCGCCGCACCTGCAGCGCCCCAGAGCGGAATCAAGCCGCCACAGAGCCCCACATCCACCAGCACGATCATCCCGATGAGGCGGACCAAATGTCCCCCCTCCCCGCCCGCTTGAATGACCGGCCACAACACACGCGCCACCGCGTAACACAAGGCCCCCGGAACCAACAGGCGCAATCCCAGAGCGGCATCGGCAAAACGAGGGCCAAAGTAGACTGTCACGATCTGTTCGCCCAGGACTGCGACCAACAGGAGTAGGAACGTCGTCCCCACCAACACATATCGCACCAGCCGGCCGACCAACTGGCTCACCTCATCCACCCGCTGTTCCGCCCACAGGCGCGCCGTCGCCTGCAACATGACGCCTTCGACCGCAATCGGAATGAACCAGACGAATTGCGACCATTGAATCGCCGCCGCGTAGAGACCTGCCTGCGCCTCGCCGGCAAGGTGCCGAACCAGAATCACATCCAACGAGCAGAGGGCCATATTAAGCACCGAAAACAGCATGGCCGGCAGCCCGAAGCGCAACAAAGGTCCGGTCACTGAGGAGACAGTCCGACCGGACTCCCGGCATTCGCTCCCGCTCAATACCTTCAGTACCGCCCTGAGACAGGCCATGGCCACAAAGAGATTAGCCGTCAATAACCCGGCAAACACGCCGGTCACTCCCAAACCGGCCGTGGCCGCCAGCACGCCCAACAGGCCTGCCGATACCACGCCGATCATGCCTGGGATCGCCGCACGCGCCTCATGTCGAAGACCGTGGAGTACACCGCGCGCATAAAACCACACCTGGTCGAACATCAACACGCCGACGATCACCAACGCGATAGGCAGGGCCGCCGTCCCGGCCGGAGCAGTCGTCCCGACCACCAGGCCCACCACGACACTCACCGACAGCAGGCCTACCGCATTGATCAACGCACCCGCGTGCGCCACGGCCCGGCACCAGGCCACGTCCTCCGGTCGCTCCGCGATACGTTTCGTCATGGTCTGCATCATGCCGACATTGGCGAATTGAGAGGCGAGCAACAGGAGGGCCATGTAATAGGCATACTGTCCGTAACCTTCGATGCCGAGCATGCGGGCGAGGATCGGCAACACCAAGGCCGAGGTGGCCATTTTCACCACCGACCAACTGCCGATGGATAGGATACCTTTAGAAACCGCTTGCGCCGACATGAATCTTGTTTCCGATCGACCGCAGAGGCCTCATGGAGGAGACGAGACGAACGCCTGAACGATCAGGCCGCAAATCGCTCGTACTGTTCTTGATGCGCCGCCAGGGCCTTGGAAGTTTCGTAGGTCTCTCGCACGTAGTCGTAGGCGGCCCGCCCCTTCTCCAGGGGGTTATCGGCAAGCAAGTGTCGAATGGCCGACGCATAGTCGTCGTCTGTCACCTGCTTGCCGAACCGGCTGGCGAACTCGTCCGGGTCGACCCGGCTGATGATGGGACACCCATAAGCCGCCGCTTCCAGAAACGTCAAGGGAAGGCCCTCGCGCACCGCCGTGCTCACAAAAATCCACGTGTCCGACAGAATCCGGTGCATCCGCTCCGGCTCGCGAAAACGATTGATCAGCCCCGGCATTTCCAGGTTCGGCACATCACGAAATCTCCGACGCAATTGAGCATCGAAACCGGATTCGGCCGAGGCACTCCCCTGCCCTACCGCCACAAACCGATACTCCGGGAACTGCGCGGCCAATTCCAGGAACAACCAGGGGCGTTTGCGCTTATCCCAGCGCGCCACAAAGGTGATCGTAGGGCGTGCGCTTTTCTGCGGCAACGACGCGGGGACGTCGATAAGGTTGGGCAACAACGTCGGAAGAACCGACAGGCCATACAGCCGCTTCACCTTCTCCTTCAGAAAATGGGCCGGACAGAACACTGCATCCGCTCGCCGCACGGCCCGCCGCACCAGCAACCCGGACTCGGTGAAGTAGTTGAGAGGCGTCAACAGGCGGCGCATCGGGGTCGCGTAACGGAATTCAACCCACCAGTCGCTCAACTCGCGCGGGTCGCGGCTCGTTACCAGGTGGGCGCGGCGTGGGTGGAGACGTTGCGCCAGATAGGTCAGGACGGTCGGATCCTGCGAATGGAAAATATCGGCAGTGGATTCACGAATCAAACGGCAGGCCGCAACGACGTTCCGTGGTGAAAAACTCCGGATCTCCACCCCACTGATCGTTTCACTCGGCTGTTGTCCCTGTCGCCCGGGAACAATGACGCTGACCCGATGGCCGGAGCGCACGAGACTCTCGGCCAATTTCCTGGACATGCTCCCGAATCCGCCGTAGATCCCCCAGTCGAAATACTGGCTCGTCAGAATGCATACATGCGGCCGCGCCTTCATGCCCGTGGCTCCCGCTGCCACCCGCCACCGGCATCCGCAGTGGAGCGACCGGCCACCGACCTGGCTGCCGGCGCGGGTGCCATCACCCTCGCACACAATTCGAGGTACCTGGTCGCGAGCGCGGGCCACCCGAATCGGAGCGCCCGCCGGCGATTCTCCGCACCCATCCGTCGTCGCAGATCGTCCGCCGGCAGCAATTCCCGCAAGGCGCGCACCAGCGCCGGCACATCGGCCCAGGGCACGATTTCGCCGTTCTCCCCCTTCGTCACTAACTCCGCGGTTCCTCCCGTGTCGGTCACAATGACCGGCAACCCGGACGCCATCGCCTCCAACAACGCAATCGACATGCCCTCCTGCTCGGACGGCAACACGAACACATCCGCCTCCTGGTACACAGCCGGCATCCGGTCCCGCGCAACGAATCCCTTGAAGGTCACAGAGTCTGCCACTTGGAGACGGTCCGCCGATTCCCGTAAGGCGGTCTCGGCATCGCCGGTACCCACGAATAGCAGCCGTAGCGGCTGCTCGCAGGTGGCCCGCAATTGCGCGAACGCTTCCAACAGATGATGCTGTCCTTTGCGCTCGATCAAACGCGCGACGCAGACAATCGTGAATGGCCGCTTGGATTCCAGGTGGATGGGAGTGAACAGAGTCGTATCGACCCCATTGGGAATCGTCACCAGCGGCAGGCCCGGCAGCGTGCGATGCGCTAAGGCTTCCTGCTCCGCACTAATGGCCGTCACGGCTTCCGCATGCCGCCAGATCCGTTTGATCAACGGCGTCAGCACCGGATACAGGTACGCATAGCGCGCCTCGAAGCCGGGCACGTCGGGCCCTTGGAGCGACAGCACGTAC
The DNA here is from genome assembly GCF_900170025.1 of Nitrospira sp. ND1. Taxonomy (NCBI): domain Bacteria; kingdom Pseudomonadati; phylum Nitrospirota; class Nitrospiria; order Nitrospirales; family Nitrospiraceae; genus Nitrospira; species Nitrospira sp. ND1. The sequence continues at coordinate 1,188,098 of NZ_FWEX01000006.1, forward strand.
GGCACACCGTGGGTCAAGCGCAGCAGATAACTGATCGCCCCCGCCGGCACTCCGGCAAAGGCAAAGCTAACATCGTACCGATGGGCGCGCAGCAGACGCTGCGCCATGCGCAGACCGCGCCAGCTGTACCGCATCAACTCACGATTGGTCGCATGGTGGATGTTCCGATTGTCGACGGGAACTTTATAGATCGTGATCCGCTCCGCAAACCGCTCGGTCTCATACCTCGCTTTGGTCCGTGAAGAAGTCACCAGGTCCACAACCACATCCCGATGCGACGCCATCTCCTGCAACAGGTGATAGTTCACCACGCCGGTGCCGCCGCCCAGCGGAGGAAACTCATTATCGAACATGAGAATGCGAATGGCGGCTATCTCCTCGTCACCCGACGGGCCACGTAGAGAGGGCGCCGTTTGACCTCGTCGGAAATCCGGCCGATGTACTCGCCGATGACCCCGATCGTCACCAGTTGAATGCCTGCGAGAAAGAAGATGGAGACGACCAGTGTGGTAAAGCCGGGCACGCCGGTGCCTAGCGTGAACTTCTTGACTAGATAGAACAGCGCTACAAGGAACGACAGGAACGACACGGTGAACCCCAGGAGGGTAATGATGCGTAGCGGCATATGGCTGAAGGAGATCAGCCCGTCCAGCGCGAGATAGAGGAGCTTCCTGAACGTATACTTGGGCGCCCCCGCATGGCGGGCGTGGCGTTCATAGGGCACGCCGATTTGTTTGAACCCCACCCAACTACGAATCCCCCTGACAAAACGATTGCGCTCCGGCATGCGCACCAGGAGGTCCACCACCCGCCGGTCCATGACACAAAAATCTCCGGCGTCCAACGGGATGTCGATATTGGCCACCCGCTGCAGCAGGCGATAAAACCCGGCATAGGCCAATCGCTTCCCCCACCACTCTTTACGCTCGGTCCGGATGGCATAGACGACTTCCCAGCCCTCCCGCCACTTGGCCAGAAAGGTGTGCAACACCTCAGGGGGATCCTGCAGATCGGCGTCCATAATGCAGACGACTCGTCCGCGGCACTGCTCAAGCCCGGCACTGATCGCCACCTGATGCCCGAAATTCCGCGCAAACTCCACGATGACGATCCGTTGATCCTCGGCCTCCATCCTTCGCAAGATGTCCGGACTCTGGTCCTGACTGCCGTCGTCCACCAGAACGATTTCATACTCCATTCCCAGATTCACCAACGCCCTGGTGAGGCGGCCATGCAACGTGGGGAGGTTCTCCGCCTCATTGAACACCGGAATGATCACGGACAGCTCAGGTCGCCCGGTCGATGGCTCCGCCTGTCCCATCATGGCCGCGAAGTTTGCCGGTGTGAGGGCATGTCTCTCGCCGTCGGAGGCACGTTCAAGCGCCGAAGCCAAGACGCGACAAAATCGCAAGGCCTCGGCCGGGTCCTCCAGAGGCGGCAGCATTCGGTCGCCTACCCGATCCGCGCTGGTCACAGTCTTACGCTCCTGCACAGCCGGTGGGGCTGGAGGAGCGCGCTTATATGGTGGTTGCATGGTTTTCCCTACAATGTCAGGCCTTCGGTCTCCCGACAGCCGCGCTGCCGGTCGGCACAAGGAATCTCCAACCACATAAGTGTAGCAAGAGAATCGTTTTCATCCAGTTCACGCTATAAAGCGCAAAAAATGGTTTGGATAGGCAACAAACATCGTCCCGTGACGAGGCAGGTGTAGGAAAAAGGGCGGGTATTTTTGTGTGAAATGGACGACGGCCGGAATACAGATCAGGGGGCAGGAACTGGAGGCTCTTCGCCCTTTGGGAGCATGGCAAGGCACGCCAACCCAATGGCAATCCAGACAAATTCCCGAAAGCGCCGCAACAGGGCAAAGGTGATTCCGGTCACATCTCCATATCCGAAAGCCGTCAGCAGCAAGAGATTGCCGGCGTCCTGCGCGCCTAAGCTACCCGGGATGAAGAAGGTGCCCCCTTTGATCAGCACCGCGAGGGCTCCGATTGCCAGCGCCGACAACACTGTCACCGGTTGGCCCAGACAGAGGATCATGACGAAGACTTCCAGCGCTTCCGCGAGCCATCCCAGGAGAAACAGCCCGGTCGAAAGGAGAAAGGCGAAGCGCTGCGTCGCATAAAATCCGGCGATGGTGCGATCCAAGTCGAGCAGTTGTTGCTCACGCGATTCCAAATAGTGGATGCGCAGGCCGAGGCGCCGCAGCATCTTCAGGATCCACCCGAACATGCCCTGGCGTTGCACCACCACGAAGGCTCCGATGCCGAACACGAGCAACCCCACACTCACCAACCCTGCCGTGATGGTCTGGCCGGCCGATCCGCATAGCCCGTGGCAACGCGGCACCAAAGAGAACACCAAGGGCTTATTGCGCCAGTACTTGCCCAAGGGCACGGACTTGTCGGGCAACACCCAGCGCGAGTTGAACGCCATCGCCTGAACTGGCACTTCGTCAGAGCAGCGCTGCAAGTTTCTGCCACATCTGCGTACAGAGCTGTTTGGCAAAAATGACGGGAGGGCTTTCTCGCCAATACCAGACGCGTTCGGGGTGCCTGTCAAAGTCAATCAAGTCCGAATTCCAATCGCCAGAATAAGCGAATCCAATAGCGTGCATGCCGAGCGATAGTCCCGCCAACCCCACCACTACATACTTCAGCCAGACCCTCTGGTGAATTCGGTCGAGGGCGGGGCCCAGTAAGAAACAGAGGAACGGGGTGCTATCCGCCAGAAGCCTTGGACCATAGCAAAGCCCTCCCCACCAGCTCCCAAGCATTGCCACAGGAACGAGCAAGAAAAGGGGCGCCAGGCTCAGATACTTCAGAAGCACCTGTTCCGGTTCTCTCCAGACCACCACCATGCCAGCCAGCGCACAAAGAAAAATCGGGGAGTAGATGAACAGCCCGCGTGCTGGGGAAAAGAGCACGCCTGCAAGCCCTTCAAACAGGGGTGTGTTGAACCAGGAAAGATGGTGTCCGACCAAGGAAGAGGGACTGACCACGGTCGCACCAAATCCTGTCTGAAGAGGTGAGCCAAAGTGCACTGCGTTGTACCACAGAAACAATAGTAGAGGAGGAACACCGGCAATCATGAAACCAATACACTGACCACGATGCTTATGCACAATATACAGTACGATTGGCACGGCCATGACAAGATTCAGTGGGCGACACATAACCGCAACCCCAAGCGGAAGCCCCGCCCACGCACTAAAGACCGGAGTTTCCACGCCCCTCACCAAGCAGTACAGCGTGAGCGAGAGAAAGAGTTGGCTCGGCCCATGCTGCCACAAGGCCTGACTATTAAGACTCAGGCAGTTCGTTCCGAAGGCATAGACGAACGCGACAAACCATGCTACGCGCGGCCTCGTCACGCGGCGTAACGCGAGAAACAAGATGAGCACCGACAACGCCATGATGAGCACAGCTGCTCGTTTTTCCAGGTCGAACATCCCAGCGCCAGCTCCTTTGAGCACCGGAATAACATACACCGGCAGGGCAAGGATGGCTCCCCACGGTGGGTAGCTTGAAACCAGGTGACCATTGACAAGCCGTACGAAGTATTGATCCTCATATAGATGGATCGTCGAGGCCCACTCATCAAGATAGAAATCGTGGTCCGTGAGGAGGCTTACAGGGAGAAAACGTGCAGGGAACGTATCGCCCGTTTCGAAGGTATGCCCATTGGAGTAATACACAGTCACCGCCCCTAGGAATAGCAGCAGCGGAGACTGCATTCCTTCGAAAGTCGACCTGGCGCCCCGTCTTTCCTCCAACCAGGCTTTGCTTAACGTGAGTGCAAAGCAGAGGGCAAGCCAGTTTCTCAGAGAAGTGGCGTGGACATGAATGGGGCCAACTTGCACATCGTAGCCTCCCTGCATGAGGAACAGGACAAGGACATTGGCACAGGTCACATACCATAGCACCAGGATGCAGCTCTCGAAACGAGAGGGTGCCTGGGCATCGGTTGGAGCAACACGCTGTAGGAGTTGGCGAAACGTCACAATTTGGACTCAGTCAGGTTTTCCTGTCATTGATCTTCCAGTGGATGAGGCACTGACTTAGTGCCTCACAGCGGACAAGCAGCGACCAACCACCGCCGCGGCCCTTGCGGGATCAGCTAGATCTCTACGAACACAATTCCGTCAAGGATGCCAGGTATCCCATTTCGATACGCTTCCTTGACCAGCGGCGAGACCGCCGATCGGTCCCCTTGCGCATTCGCATTGGCACTGACCCAGGTTAAAAAGAATGAGCATGCGCTTAAGAAGTCACCAGGCTGCTGTATCCACGAGAGAGAAACATGCCAGTCTTCTGGCTGGTGATCGTCCGGCGATGCTCTTCTGTGTTTCCGTAGCCCGGCGGTGATGGATAGAGCAAGGTAGACGCCCGCGCAAAGGGCCACGATGCCCCACTCACCATATCGATGGATACTCGTGATCAAACGTTTCTCCCTCACATGAACTACTGACTCACCTGTACCACAGTGCCTCCACCGGTCATCTGAGGTGAAGGGCGTAGGACAACCATACCAAGACAAAGGTGACGCCGCTGTAGATGTAATAGAACCCGTGCATCGGAACTGTCACGGCCGAAAACAACACACCCCTTCGGCGGAGAAAAAAAACAAACAGGTCACGGTTCAGAAGCAGAAAGATGCTTGCTAGAAAAAGACACCCGTAGGCCAGCGGGGGAAAAACCGGGGTCAAGGGCAGCATCGCCAGGAAGAGTCCTGCCACTGCGGCACTGGCTCGATGCGATAATTTTAAATTGAGGTCGTTGACCAATCCCTGCCGCTCGTGAATAAGCCGAGACCAGGGAATGGCACGATACAGGATCTCCGCGCGTAAGAGCGACTTCCACCGCCACTCCTTCAAATGAGTTGCCTGAAGACCTTTGTCCAGCCAGATCCGATACCCCAGGCGATGCATGCGGTCTCCCAGCTCAATATCCTCGATGGATGGCGTGGGATATTTCTCTTGGTCAAACCCACCGACGTTCACAAAGACATCTTTACGGATAGCCCCACATCCCCCCCAAAACGTGGTGGCCCGGTTATTCGCCTGCTGGTGCACATAATGATGCAGCAGATTTTTGTATTGCGAGAGAAAATTCTTAGCCGGCGGGCTGTCATCGTATGACCCGAAGACCGCTGCCAGTTCAGTATCCTCGATAAACCTTGCAACCACCCGATTGAGCACATCGTTATGCACCACCACGTCGGCGTCCACAAACAAGAGAATCTGTCCGGTTGCCAACTTCACTCCTGTGTTACGAGCCGCGCCGGGGCCACTCGGACCTGGACAATGCGCCACCAGAGCACCGTGCGCTTGCGCAATCGCAACGGAATTGTCCGTTGATCCATTGTCGACGACGATCAACTCATACTCACGATACGACGAGCGCTGAATTCCTGCCAGACATTGACCCAGACACCAGCCGCCATTGTATACAGGGACGACGACTGACAGAAAATTCTTGTTACCCATCTCGCTCCCCGTCTTGGCTTGCTTATTTTCTGCTGGAAAACACCACAACGTTGAAATACGGACCGACCACATACAGGATCAACCGTAGAACAGGAATTTGTTTGGCCACATTGTAGATGGCAAGCTGCATGCGCTGAAAAGGAGAAAAGTACTGGGCTTCTTCGCAGGAGATAGACGGGAGCAGAATTCGATGGTTGGTAAACAGGCACTTATTCAACAGTCTTCTCAATTCCATGAATGACAAGACTTTGATATTTTCATAAGAAATCCCCTTCACGAGCTTGACGTAGCCGTTCATCCACCTTCTTGGTAAAAATCCCACTCCCCACACACGGACATGAGGCTCCGGGGTCAGACTAAAACGATTGGGAGTTGCCAGGAAGAGCATTCCCTGCTTCGTCATCACGCGACGACACTCCGCCAGAGTGCTTTCTTGACTTCTCACATGCTCGAGCACATCTTCGGCTAAGATGATGTCAAATCTTGTGCCCGGAAATGGAAGATACTCGGCACAGCAGCAGACCAAAGGTACATTCATCTTGAGCTCTTCCAGCCTTTTCCTCGCCACGACCAGCCAACGAAACGCAATATCTGCGCCAACTACATGGTCGTATTTTCGTTTTGCAGCCACGAGAAATCCGCCGGTTCCGCACCCGATCTCCAGTACTCTATTAAACCCGCGGAGCTTCTCGGTCTCAGCTAAGGACTCAATCAAGCTCAGACATTCAGCCCCCTTTTCAACTAAAGCGGCCGTGCGTCTAATGAATCGTTCGGCGCGATCCTCCGACACTTCTGGCGTCATCTTCCAATAGAGACGGACCAATCCCATAAAGTCGAGCTTGTGGTACTGCTCGGCTAAATGCCCGGCCTTCTTGTGATCATCTTCAAAATCAATATAGGGATCAGGGAACACACGAAAATCGGGAATGCCCAGGATGACAGGGTATTTCTTGGAACATGCCGAGCAAGCATACTCACTTTCTTGAAAACTAAGTACCCCCTTGCACGTTGGGCAACAGAACTCCTCAACCTGCAACATAACTTTCACCTCCTGTTTCTATACTTTCACGCAAACCATGCTTTGGTCGCCCGCATCGCCCGCCGGACGCCTAAGTACAGATCCATCCCTCTCGTGTCGAGCGATTCCATCAACCACTGCGAAGAGAGGTAATACATATCCACCCTGGGAAGCAGAGCCGAATCCGCCTCTGACGTGACTTTTCCTAAGATCGTTGAACAGGCCCCGGTGAAATGCTCCTTCGCGAGATCGACCACCCACGAGGCATACTTCCCGTAGGGATAGGCAAATACCTCTACGTCCCCGCCCAATCGCTCCTGGATCGTCTGTTTCGACTCTCGCATCTCCCGCGCCGCTTCATGACGCGTCACGCAGGCCAAGTCAGGATGCGTCACCGTATGGGAGCCAAACTCGATGTGATGCCGCGCCATTTCCTCGATCTGTGTCCAGGAGAGCAACAACTGCTCACCGACCGGAGATACATGACCAGGCCAGGAATTCTGTTTACCGCAATATCCGGTAATCAGAAAGACTGTTGCTGTAAAACCGAGTTCTTCTAGAACAGGAAAGGCTTCCCGATACACGGTTTCATAGCCGTCATCGAACGTCACCACGCAGGTCCGTTCACGAAAGGGCTGTCCATCTCGCACCAGCCTCGCCGCCTCTGCCAGAGACAGCGTCTGAAACCCCTGCTGATGCAGCCACTCCATCTGCCGCCGAAAGATTGATGGAGTAGTCGAGATCACAGACCCGCTGGAATCCAGCGAATGGTAGGTGAGGATGGGAAGCCGGTATGGAGTCATCTGGCCCTTTTGATCAATGGAGAAGCACCGTTGCTTCCCACGATCCGCAGTCTCCTCAGCCGTAGAGACATAGCCTCATGGGCTTCGACTGTTCGCCGTAGAAAACCTCGCGAAGTGTCTATCTTCTCTCGTGGCTTGGCAACGAAATACGCGCCATTCGTACTAAACCTGGAATCGGCCAATTCGATCGTAAAGCCAGATGATATGCCGATAGTGTGCCGTTGAAGCCAGCAGCGTCGTCGAAGAGAAGCCGTCACTCCTCGACACATTCTCCTCCGGCGACCAGGTGGAACCCCTGTCGGTTGAGCAGCGGTAGTTGATTTCACTGTTGCCGGGGTCCCGCGATCGTGCCATGCAAGGTGGACAAGCCCCCCGCGACAATTAAAGAACTGTGCTGGGAATCGCCTGGCGCATTCGAAAGGCGGAGGTTCGGCTCCCAGGTCTCTCTCCCGTCGATGGAGCGCAGTAGATGTTCACCATCACTGGAATCCAAATTCATTCAACCACTTCGCAAGCAGGACGCCGGTCAGCTGATTACCGATCCGGTTCATGTGACTGTCCGGATAGAAATACAATCGCTCGGCAGAATGGCTTTTCTGGTACGCACGAAACTCCGGCAACAAATCCAGGATGGCCACGTGTTTCTCGGCGGCCCAGTCAGCGAGGAAGCGCTGTGGCCTGTCGAGGTCCAGCGCCTCATCGTTGATCCGGTAAGCCTCCTTCCATTTCGCCAGTTCCCAATCGTAAATCTGCATGCTCCTCGGCTGGACCAGCAGCAGCATTTCGGCGTTGTTTTGCCGACACCATTGATGGATGTCGTCCAAGGCAGTCCGCGTGCGGGCAAAGGCCTCAACCGTTTCGGGAGGCGGCTGGCGCAGGTGGACTTTGGCAAATTCCCAGAGCCAGCGGTCGACAGCGTTGAGGCCAGGATTGCTGCGATTTTGCGGCGCAACAAATGTATTCTGCAAATACCACAGCACCTGGGCCAACCGCTGGGCCAGGAGGGAGGTGCGCTTGAGTTTTTCAATCGCTTCTCGAGCTGGCGAGCTACGCTCGGTGCCGTCCAGCGAACGCCTGACCATCAAACCGTCCTTGATGGTAAACTGTTTCTTGAACCCACCCATCTGGACGTCCGTGAAGTCGTTGCCGACGAAAAGCGATACGATCACGAGACGCGGCGCATAGGTTCCGCCGTATTGACGCAGCCAGTGTAGTTGGTCGGTGGTGCCGGTGCCGGGAATACCGGCCTTGATCACGCGGATGGCCTCCGATCGCAACTGTTCTTCCGCAAGGTAGAGATAAGTCTCCGGCAATTCGACGCCCCAGCCAAACGCAAACGAATCGCCGAGTGCCAGGATGCGACCTCGCGTGTCGGGCACGGGACTCGGCCGGTCACGGAGTCCCTCGGAATTGATGGCGACAGTCACATTCCACTCGCGGGTGAAATGCCGACGGGTGACATTCGGCTTGAGCGACACCTGGTCGTAGGGATCGAGCTGATAGATGTCCATGGACAGCGGTGAATCGTTCTGGGCAACCAATCGCAGAATCGCTTCGCAGAAGATCAGACTTAACGCCAGAGAGCCTAGAAGGAGTGAGAGATTAACCAGAAGGCTTTTCCAACGATATCTCATGAGCGCTGACCGCCTTGCTTGCGAATCAAGCATTTCGCGTTGTGAAGCAAAATTTATACCATGGCATGTTCGGCCCGTTTCCGCTCGCCGATCCGACTGATGAGCGCCAGATACCGATCGAGATGCTCTTCTTCGGTCCACTGCTTCCGATAGGCCTCATGACCTCGTTTCCCCAGCTCTGCCTTCAGCTCAGGATTCGTACGCAGCGACTCGATCGCATCGCCCAGTTCATGGCCATTCCGGTAAAGGAGCCCGCCCCCGCTCGTTGTCACCAGTTCCGACAACGCGCCAATGTCTCTCGCAATCACGGGCGTCTTAAACGAGAAGGCCTCCGCGACCACCTGGCCAAAGGTCTCGTAGCAGAGCGACGGCACGATCACCGCGACCGCATGGGCATATAGTTGCCGTAACCGCTCGAATGGCAGGGCCCCAAGAAATGTCACGCGCGGACTGTCCTGGGCGAGGCGTTTTAGCTCAGACTCATATTGACCGGTCCCTGCCACCAGAAGATCGGCCTGGTCTTGCTGTGCAAAAAATGGAATTACCTCTTGCAGCCCCTTGAGCTTTTCCAAGCGTCCGACATAGAGGAAATATGGCAGCTGACCATCCGGCAGGGAAGCGGGCAAGAATTCGCCGCGCTCTTGTTCTGCCTGCCGGCTGGGAACGAACATCGGTATCACCGTCTTCTCAACATTCAGCCCCATATGTCTGTGTGCATCGGCGGCAAATTGGCTGGGCGAGATCACCGCGTCGAGCTGCCTGAGCGCACGATCCATTATGCCGGTGTAGCGCCAGAGTTGCGGGGGCTTCCGACAGGACAACTGGCACATCAGGCAGCTCGGCTTCGTGCAGGCCTCCTGGTTGAACTTAAAGAGCACATGCGTCGGACACAGCAACCAATACTCATGCGTCGTGTACAGCTTGATCGCACAGCCATATTCGAGGACTTTCGGCCCTCCGACAAGCGACACATTATGGTAATGGATCACGTCGAACCGGCCCTCGGTAAGAATCCGCTTGATCTTTCCGGCCTTCAAACCGGGAATGCCCAATTGCTGGGTCAGGAGCGGCGACAGGATGCCGGCCTTGCTCTTGAGGCTGTGCAACGTAATGCGAGGGTGGTTTGGCCACTCGCCGACCGGCTCTGTGGCATGCTGCGCGTAATAGGCATCGCGGCAATGAATCACGTCCACGGAATGGCCTCGCTCCGCCAGCAGATTGGAGAAGCGATACACAAACATGCCGTCCCCGCCAAAACTATAGGGGGGATAAAATGTCGTGACCATGCAGAACCGCAGCGACGGCCCCATCAACGAACCTCATTGAGCACCCGTTCAAAGAGAGCTGCCGTGGACTGTGCCGCCAGCTCCCACGTAAATAACTTTGCCCGTTCGAGCCCAGCCAGGCTCATACGATCCCTGATCGACTCGCTGCTCAGCACGTCGCGAAGAAGCGTCACCAGCACATCCGGACGACTCGGATCAAAAAACAAGCCGACCTGCCCCACCACTTCCGGCAGAGAGCCCCGGTCGCTGGCAATCACCGGAGCTCCGCAGGCCATAGCTTCTACCGCAGGAAGCCCGAATCCCTCTTCCAGAGAAGGCAGCACCAACGCCCGAGCGAGGTTGTAGAGCACCGCGAGTTCGCTGTCGGGCACAAACCCTGTAAACAGCACGCGGGCAGAGAGACCTCGCTGTTCGATGTCCGCCTTCAATTCCGCATAATGGGAAAAAAACACATCGCCCTTGTAATCCCCCACCAACACGAGCTTGTGATCTGCGAAACGGGGGTCTTCCATGAGCCGATGAAACGCATCGACCAGCACCCCTAAATTTTTGTGCGGGCTGATGCCCCCGACATAGATTAGAAACGGTTCCCCGGATCTCAATCCATATTTCGGTAAGACCGCTGTGGCCCCTTCCAGATTCGGCAGGCGAATGAACACATCGCTCGGGCCTTCTGTCGTCGTCTCCACTCGCGTAGCAGGAACCCGGCAATACTCGACGATCTGCTGCTTGGCATGGCTTGAAACGGTTAGAATCATGTCCGATTGCCAGAGTGCAGCCTGTTGCTTGAGCTTCCAGAACAAGCGCGATTTCCGATTGGGGAAGACTCGCTCCGGATGGTGGTCGGCGATCATGTCATGGATGGTCACAATCACTTTGCACCGGTTCAGGATTGGGAAATAGGAGTATACAGCCGGAAAGTAAAACAGATCGACCGGCTCCTGCGCGACCACGCGGCTCAGCGCCCATAAATCCTTGAGCGAGCGACTCCCTGAGGCAGAGGCGGCGACGGTCGGGGAGACCTCCGTCGATGCCACCACGACTGTGACCCCTGGAGGAAACTCGCTCGCTCGCGCCGTGTCCCCATCCGCAAAGAAGATGTACTCGTGCTCCCGGTCAGTCGCGACCAGCGTCGTCAGCAATTCTCTGGTGAAACGTCCGAACCCCCGGCGATTCGACCAGCAGCAGGCATCCACGCCGATGCGCGGTTTTCTTGTGCTCGGACCCACGCCTGACGATCCAGATGCCGCTATGCCCATCGCCGCACACTCTCCCCTTCTCCACAAAGGTATCCCATAAGCTCTCCACAGGCCCAACTCGTCATAAACAGAACCAGGTACGGCATGGCGACCGTCAGCTCCCGGAGATGCCGCCGCCGGTGCAGCACCAACTGTGCAATGCGTAGCGGGAGGATCACGGGAAGAAGCGTCGAGCCGGCTGCGTAGCCAAGCCGCGTGAGGCGCGAGGCGGCAGCGACCCGTCTCCCCGCATAGTGGCGGCCATGGTGAAAGGTCTGCACGAGGACTTTACCGACTCGATAGCGCAGGGTGTGATACACCACGGCATCGGGAGCCATATAGAGGGTGCTGCCCTGCCTGCGTAGTCGCTCATGAAGGAAGGCTTCAAAAAACCCGTTACGAAACTCATCCTGGATTTCCTGTAACAATGTCCGCTTGTAAGAGACGTTGTTCCCGGACAGCGTTGCGCTCACGCCTTCTACGCAGGGAAGCATGTATTTCCCATACTCATAGAAATACACGGCCCAATCGACGGCCCGATGCGTGCCGTCTCGTTCCACAGCTCCGCCGACGATCTCTTGGGGGGCAGCATGAGCCCTTCTAATTGCGCGACACCAGGTCGGCGCCACAATGCTGTTGTCCTCAAGCAGGGCCACGATCCTCCCTGTGGCTGCCTGGATTCCCAACGTGCGCAATTCCGGCACGGTGGTACCGGGAGGTGCCTCGATCAATCGGACAAATGGAAAAGCCTCTTCGATCGAACGACCGGCACCCTCGCAACAGTTACATGCCACAATGACATCGATCTCTCCACCGCTAACCTGGTCTTTCAATGATGTCAGGCAGGCCTCCAGACCGGCTCGCGAATGAGCGGCCGCCAGGACAACGGACAACTCTATGCCTACAGCCGGTGCGTTGTTCATTCGACCTTCAGGAGGCTGTCACCAGAGCCCAAGAGATACCCTACAAATTCCCCCGCCGCATAGCTCACCATGAACGCCGCCTGCAACGGCAGCGACCAAACGAAAGCGCCGACATGCTGCTGTTTGTTCAGCACCTGGCGTGTCATTCTCCAGAGCATGAGCCCCGGAAGCAACGGCGAGGCGCAGCAGTACAAAAGCCTGCCCGGAAGCGACGTGCGTTTCCGACGCATGCCGGCGAACGATCGGGAATAGTAATAGCGCTGGGCCATAAAGTACCAGAATCCAAATTCTTTCTTATGGCTGACAATGATCGAAGACGCGGAGAGAAACGTAACCCCCTTCTTGCTGAGCTCCTGATGCAGAAAGAACTCCCAGCATTCCTTCTTCACCGATTCGTCGACACGATCGAGGATCGCCTTGCGATACGACACGTTGTTTCCGGTAACACCTGACACTTCTCCGTCGGGAATGGGCGGCATGACCCCGCTATACTCGCAGAGAAACACGGCCCAATCGATCAGGCGCTCGACGCTGCCGTTGACCACCGTCCCGCCGACCACCTGGTACCCCTTGTCATGCGCCGCGAGAATCTCACGAAACCATCCGTTCTGAACAATGCAATGGTCTTCGATGATCGAGATAATCTCCCCCGTCGCGCGTTCCATCCCGATCGCTCGCAATTCCGGAATGCCCAACCGTCTTGGGAAATGGACCAGTGTGACATCTGGAAAGTGCTTGGCAACGTGCGCGGCCGTGCCATCCTGGCAACAGCAGAGCACCAGGATCTCCACCTGAAAGTTCTTCCGTTCTCGTTCCAGGGCGATCAAACAATCATGAATCGACGGCAGCCTATTGACGCAAGCGATAACGACAGAGATTGATCGATTACCCATGGTTCGCCGCTACTCCGGTGGTGATGATGTTATTGAATGAACTCACAACTCCGTCCTGGCCCTGCCAGATACCCGCAGAACTCACCCCACGACCAACTGACGACTGCCAAGATCGAAACGGGCAATGAACACATAAACTGCGGAAGATAGCGTCGCTTCTGCATGATCGGCCCAGCAATCCTCCTCATGAACAGAACAGGCAATAGCGGAGTCCCGAGCGCATACAGGACGCGTATGACCGGCGGCACCTGCGTAATCCTCATACCGGCGAAACAGCGGCCGTGATGATATCGTCTGACCAGAAATGGGAGCAGCCGATAGGACTTCCTATCATAGACCACCATAGAAGGCACCGACCGAAGCTGAACCCCTTCCTGCTGTAGCGCCCGACACCAATAGGTCTTCCAGAACCTCTGCTCGACGAATTGTGTTCCCTTGTCTAACGCCGCTCGCTTGAACGCAATGTTATTGCCAGGAAGTTCTGAAACATCCCCCCCTGTGAGAGGCAACATGAACTGCCCATACTCGCAAAAGTAGGCAGCCCAATCGACCAGACTTCGCTGGGGCATCGGGTCAACCGCACCACCGACGATCAGATCCGACGACTCGTGAGCAGCCTGGGTGGACAAGACCCACCGTCTATCCGGGACGGAGCAGGCATCAGTGACGGCGATAATCGCGCCACGAGACTGTCTGATCCCGGCGCCCCAGAGGGCGGGAAGTGGAGTCCCCCGTGGAAATCGAAGCGTCAGCACTCCCTCGTCCTGAACTATTGATTGGTTTGCTGCCTCATCGCCAGAACTATCCACGACAATGATTTCGAGACCGTCCGCCCCTTCCTGGCCGCGGAGAGACGAGAGGACAAGCTCGAGATCTAGCCGGGAATGTGTACAGGCCACAATGACAGAGAGTCGAGGGTTTTTCAGGGACTCCTGGCCGATCATGCCTGATGGCCTGTGGGCGCCAGGTACCCTATAACTTGACCGGTCGTCCAACTCGCAAGGAACAGCAGAAGTACGGGTGTCGCAAGAAGCAAGTGCGTGATGTGCTGCCGCCTGCGAAATACTTGGCAAGCGATTCGTGTCAGCATGAGGAACGGGACGAGTGGTGCCGCGACAATGTGGGCCAGTCGGACTGCGGTGGACAGTCGCATGGCACGGGATGAACCGAATTGCCGGCCATGCCAAAATCGCTGTCGCATGAACTTAATGAACGTAAACGATCGTAGATGGCGTACGCCAATCCGTGGCGTCATGAACAATTGATAGCCCTCCGCCGTAAGCTTGGCATGGATGTCGGGCTCCCAAAATCCTCGGGCGCGCACATCCGTACAACTATCCAACGCCCATCGTTTATAGGACGCATTATCCGCAGGAATGTCGCGAATGACATAGGGAGCAAAGGGTCTCATGTACCTCGCATACCGGCACAGGTAAACCGCCCAATCGGTGATACTTGCCGACGCATCGTTCTCAATGGCTCCTCCGATTCCGACATAGGCGCTGCCATGGTGCGCTGCGAGGACTTCCTTCATCCAATCGTCATCGGGGACACAATGAGCTGTGGTCAGGGCTACGATAGAACCCCGGCTCGCTCTGATGCCGGCTTCCCATAACTCAGGAATCCACTGCTCAGGGGAAGTACACATGAGCGCTACGTCGGGAAACTGCGCCGCGACAATGGCGGCTGTTCCATCCGTCGAATTATCCACCACAATGATTTCTGCGCGGCACCCGTTGCGTTGCTTCTGCAACGCACCAAGACATGCAGCCACACTGGTCCTGGCATTATGAGACCCTATCACGACCGAAAGTTCAGGAAGATCCTGTGCGCTCGCACCCGGCGATGTGGCCATTATGAATGACTCACGGCTGTGTAACCGTCACGGCTCATACCCTCCACCAGGATGTCTCGAACCCGAGCGATATTCAGCATCGCCTCAGTGGTAAAGGGGGCGCACTGCCCGGTCCGTATGGCTGCATAAAATTCGGCAACCAGCCGCGTGAGGCCAGGATAGGCTCGCTCCCTGGAGAGGGCCCTCTTGGCCAGGTTGATCGATGCCGCAGCCAATCTCCTGGCAGCCAAATCAAAAGGCCGCAGAATTTTTCTTTCTTTCGACACAGCCCCCGGCTCGATGAACGCATACCCATGAAAGAGGTCGAGATGAATGGTTCCAGCGGCGCCAAAGATCTTCAACGTACATTGGGTGGGACGAGCCTGAAGACTGATCATCACAGACACCGTCACGCCGCTCACTTCTGCCATCGCTCGAAATTCTCCCACGCGCGGACGGAGACGCATCCAGGTGTCCGGAACCATTCCGCCCGGGAGAAAGACCTGTGCAAGGGAAAGCGGATGGGGCAGAATCTCGGCGACGACGGAGTCGAGTTCGCTCTCCTGGCGTCCCACGCCCCCTGCCGTGCAAAAGATTGCTTCCAGGTGCAGCACATGCCCGATGCGATCAAGGAGCCGCCGAGCCTTCATCACACCCTGCTGAAACACAAATTGATGGACCGGGCAAATAAGAACCCCACGGCGAGCCGCCAGCTGGATTAACCGTTGTGTTCCTTCGGCATCAGGCGTCGCAGGCTTTTCGATCAGCACGTGTTTGCCGGCTTCAAGCGCAGTCCCGGCGATCTGTTCATGCGTGGCAATCGGGGTGCAGATGTGGACAAGATCGCAGGAGGTCCGGCTCAATAGTTCCTCGATATCGACACAGGCCTCGACGCCTTGAAACGTCCTCGCCAGCCGGCTGGCGGCTTCGAGATTGCAATCAGCAATGGCAACGAGATTTCCCTGTGCCTTCCTGGCCTCATAAGCATGCCACTGTCCCATAAGACCAGCACCGACGATCCCGACCCGAAGCCGTCTGTTCTCTATGGCAAGACTTTCGATCGGTCCAGTTGCCATAATTACCTGAGCACGCAACATTGCCAAGAAACGGCGTCCCTCACGAAAGGTCCTTTCGCGTGGCAGCTCCGGATAGATAGGGTGCAATGGCGACGACCTTCCTTGACTCCGCCGCATCATAGGCAGCCAAAGTCAAAGCAAGGGTCGCCTTGTGATCTTCCGCTGTCCCGGACGGAACACGGCCATCCTCAATCGCCGAAAGAAAATTGCCAAAATGGACGGCGGTCGCGGAGGCAAATGGATTCATGCCATCTGTTCCTATCACCGTCGCCCGCTCAGCCTGTTGCAACACCGCTTGTCCACCTTTCACGACATGCAGTCCCATGAACGGTTTTCGCTGACGCGTGTGAAGCCCGACCTCAAACCGCAGCTCCCCTCCTATTGACGTGTGAACGGCGGCATGCTCCCCGTCGAGTCTCATCTCCAAGTAGCGTTCAGGCCCCTTGCTCACACGATCCAAGAGAATGGATGCCGCCCGTCCATCCGGAAATTCCATCGCGATGATATTGAGCGATTCGGTGTTGGATGCACGAATTGGTCGTGGCATGTGCGCCCAAAGCGTGGACGGCGTCGCATCGAAAAAGTGTCGGATCAGCTCGAAGACGTGCACGCCGAACTCGAAACACAATCTACGCTGCATGTTCGCGCGCCACCCCCCTTCCGTATCGGCCGTCGGCCGAAAGGTTTGCCAGGCATGCAAGAAGAGCAGCCGCCCAAACTCCGGAGAGCCGATCTGTTTCTTGGCGGCCGTATATATGTTCATATTCGGGAATTGACTGTTGACCACGACCGACCGCATGCATCGCGACGATGCGAGAATAATCTCGTCGGCATGCGCCAAACTTTCCGCCAGTGGCTTCTCGCAGAAGACATGACAGTCACGCTCAAGCGCATCGAGGCATTGCTGGTGATGCAAAAACGGCGGAGTACAAATACTCACAACATCGGGCTTCGCCTTGTCAAGCATCTCCTCGTGGCTGTCGTAGATCCTTTTGAAAAGACCGGTCTTTTCCATCGCCGCCCTCGTCGCAAGATCCACATCACAACCGGCGACGAGAGTCACGCGACCCTTGAGCCGGCGATAGGCCGGGAGATGAATATTTCTCGTGACCGCTCCCAACCCGATGACGGCAAGACGAATCATTGTGCGCTCTTCTTTATGCCGACACCGGAGAGGGTACCGGCCGAATCAATTGATCCACCGCGATATGTGGTGACGCTCTGTGCAGGCAGTGCGACATTGAAGGTGGATGTATCCGATGCGATCGGTTCTAATTCGCTCCAGAATTCCCGGACGGTGGTCCGGATCGCCGAGAAATGAAGCGGCGCCACGGCGTCTGTGACCGTCACATTTACGCGGCGGTCCTCCTGACCGGCATTGATCGCCACGATCACCGACTGTGCCCCTGACTTGTATGCCGTCACCAACAGATCTTGGCTCGATGAATGCGTTTCGACTCGAACCTGTCCCGGACGCACGAATTTCGAGAACTGCCCTGTCAAATAGTAGAGCGGTCCGACATGGTGTTGCACGTATTTCCCGTCTAAAAACTCGATGCTCAGGATTGTGTGGTTCCTTTCCCAAGCTCCGAAGAATCCCCACATATAATCCACAGCGCTGACATCGTACGTTGCCACGAGCTTATGGATGATTTTCATCCACTCCATGGCACCGGAAAAAGTCATGTCGTTGGGAACGCTAAACTCCGTCATCCAGATGGGGATTCCGTATTCGGCCGCGAGATTCCGCATGTGCGCAAGGTCGTGCGCGAGTTCGGTCTCCTTGGTATCGTACAAGTGGTAGGCCAGCGCGCCCACGTATCGGCGGGCTTTGGAGTCACGAAGCACGACGGACGCTCGTTTGTAGGCTTCGGCGGGATTCAGATCGTCCGGAATGACCAACATGGTTCGAAACCCTTCCTGCCGCATTCTGGCCCCCAACCGCTTCACAACCGTTCTCATCCATTCAGCCGACCAAATCCCGCTGCGCTTATACCCAGGTTCATTGATGATCGAGAAATACGGTAATTCCACTCCTCTATCGCGCCACCTCAGCATGATCGCCAAGGCCCATTCGACGTACTCATCGGGATTGTCCTCCGTCATCCACGCCTCAAGCGTAACTGGTGAAACAAAGAATGTCGTCATCCCTTTTGCTCGAGCTTGCTCCACGAGGCTAATATGTGCATCGGTCCGTTTCCATTCAAAATGGAATTTTGTCCAGTCAAAGGCCGCCGGATCCACATTGTCGTTGATCGGTTCCACCCCTCCGTCCAACACCGGTCGCATGCGCGTGAGGCCTAAATCTGTGTACAGGAGAGTCAGGACATTCTCCTGTGCCGCAGCGGGCACCGAAGTGGAGCCCGCATTACTTACATGCGGATCGTCCCACACTCGACTTGATGCTCCAAATCCCTCCATCGTCTGACGAGGCTCCTGAGGGAAGATCGTCACTTCGACCATTGTTGGCATGCTATCGCGCCCGAGGTTGACCGACGCACAGGCCGGCATCGCCACGAGCAAGACACCATTCAGCAGGACGACAGAAATCTTTTTCGCGACTTCTTGGAAGCGGTTATTACTGTTCAAGCGAAATTCTCCTGGCGTGCAGCTCAGCATCGACCATCCGATGGACACAGATGATCGTAGGCGTTATTTGTTGGTGACCATTCGACCCCGTGGATGCCTGGGTCATAGTTCAAGACCCCATTATGTCGATTACGCCGCCAGATTTTGTGACAACTAACCTACTCGTCGCTGACTCACGAATGGCATATTCATCAACTATGGGGATATGTCCTGCGGAACTCCGGCAGCAGGGTCAGGCGTGCAGCGTCCACGATGCTCCCCAACCGAATGACCGCAAGCCAAACCATCAGAACCCTCCACTGGAAATTGAGAATGCTGCATTCGCTCCCCGCGAGCTACCACGGGCCCGATCGCACCTTTTGAAAGAAGCTCACCAATGCGAGCTTGTCATTCCTGCTCAAAAATAACAACAGGCCGATGACGGTGGCCAGCGCCGCTGCAGCTTTCGCCAGTAGGGTTGAACCGTGCCACGCGCCGTAATGCCGAAAGATGCTGCCGAGCACCAGCGTGACCAACAGGCTATACCCCATCAGGAAGACAAGATTCCTCGGCAAGGCAAACCCGTGCCAGAGCTTGAGCCTAACAAAGGTGCCGAGCAACACCAGCGAACTCGCTATCACGAAGCCGACCGCCGCCCCGATGCCCCCATAATGCGGCACAAGAACCACCGCGGAACAGGCGGCCAGGACGTTCCCCGAGCATGTGATGGCCGTATACGAGATCATGTCGTCCAGTCCAATCAAGAGAGCTTGGCAGACGCCGGAAAGCAGGGCGAAACTTTGCCACAGCATAAACACGAACATATATTGCGCGGCGCCTAAAAACTTCGTGGAGAATGCCAGATCAAGCACGAGGTGAGGGAAGAGGATGGCAGGGAGCGAAAATATCGTCACGATCATGGTCAGTTGCTTCAGGAATTCCATGGCAACTTGAAACTTTTCTTCCTTTGGTCCGACCCGGGTGACTCTTGGTGTAAAAAATAATTCAGTGAGCGGCATCAGAACCATGTTCATGAGAAGGGCAACAGACATACCGGCATGCAGAAGCCCGGCCCCGGCCTCGCCAAGATTCTCAAGTACGGAATACCGTGTGATTAAGAATGCTCCTTGATAGGTGAAAGCTGCGGCATAGAACAAAATGCTGAAAGAGACGACATTGCCTAGCCTGCGAAAACCAGCCGCAATGCCAACAGCGCACTGAGTAATCGACCATCCCATCACGCGACGAAGATATTCGACGACCACAATGGCCCACACCGTTACAATGAGCACCGTCGCGACATAGAAACCTAAAATCCCTCCTGCAAGGAGCCCGAATGTGCTTGCCAATGCCATGACGAGGCCCGTCAAAGCGGTCAACCGCGCCGATCCGGAGGAATACTGGGCCGCCGCTAGTGCATTGGGGATAAATGAGGCCAACGCCATCCCCGGAATACCTAGTAACCCCACCAGAAGCAAGATTTTATACGGTGCTATTACGGCGGGGAGGAGATCGATTCTGAACAGCACTAGACTTGTTGTCACCAGCGCACCGACTGTGCCGAGCACAAGTAACGCTTTCAGAACCACGGCATACCCATCACAAAAGGCATCGCCTCCCTCGCTATGGGCTTTGGAAAGGAACTTCACCGTCGAACGGGAAAAATTTAGGGTGCAGAGGTTCGCCACAAACTGGATAGTTTGATCGATGATGCTGATGACTCCGATGCCTTCAGGGCCGACCAACACCGCGGCAACCTTCGTTCGAGCAAAGTTCACCAGTACAGCAAGAGCCTGGGGGGCCCCGATTCCCAGAAGAATTTTAAGCATCAACGATCCGATCTATCTGGCTCATGTCGGCCATCTAGCCATCCTCTTCTGTTTAGCAATATCCATTCCGATCCTCTTTGTCCGCCACACGATCCAAGATACGCATGGTTTCCCGTGCCACCATCTCCCATGAAAACCGCTTAGCCCGCTCACGGCCCTGTTCGGCATACTTGCGACGGACTGCCCCATCCAGCAAGAACGTCGAAAGTCCCTCGACCAAATCTTCTACTGACGGAGTCGGCATGGCCAGCGCCGCATCTCCTGCGCCCTCTTCCAATGTCGGGTGCTTCACCGTCAACACAGCGGCACCGCTGGCCATAGCCTCGAACATGGTATAGGAGATCCCTTCGTAGATGGTGGGCAGGGCGTACACATCCGCGCCGGCGTACAGCCGTGCCAACGGCTCAAGCTCCGCATAAGGGCGATACACCACGGCATCCCCGACCCCATGCTGTTGCGCGATCTCAGCAATCGGGACATTCGTGGTGTTCGGTCCGACGATTAACAGAGCGTGGGGCAAGTTATGTTGTCGGCGGACGATGGCGAAGGCTTCGATGAGATTCGGAACATGCCGCCTCTTCGCAAGCTTCCCGACAAAAATAACATAAGGAACCTCTTTGCCCAGCGCACGAATAACTTCTTCTTTGATCGCCGCCGGATCGTGGCGTTGGAAGTAGTAATCGTGTGCGGCCGGATAAATCGTGTCGATCTTCTCCGGTGGAATGCCAAAAAATCGCACGAGATCGGCTTTTGTGGCAAGAGAGTTCGCGATCACGCGTTCGGCACACTTCGCACTGTACCGTTGCAGCGTCGTCGCACGGAGGCGGGTGAACCAGGAAAACTCGCCTGGTAGGGCTTCATAGAAGCCATGATTTGCCAACACCATGCGCCCACGATGCAACAAGGGACAGATGTAGGAGGGGCAAAACAATATCGCAGCACCTTTTGCCGCTCTGTGGAAACATACCTGTTCCCAAATGGCGGCTGGATATTGTCCCCCGAACACCTTGACCTCAACGGAAGTGACGCGATCGAATCCACTCATCTCTATGTTCTTCGGGCTCATCAACACCACTCGATCGAACGGGATCTTCATCCGGCTCCATTGCTGTGCCACGAACTCGATATAGCGGCCTATCCCGGTTCGCTGCTGAGCCATTCTGAAGGCGTTGACGACAAGTGTTCTCATTCTTTCCTCCTCCGTGGCCTGTAACAGACGATTGTAGACTACCTTATCCGGCTCTGGCGCGATGGGGGCAGCCTAAAAACATCCATCTTAACCGCAGGCTCAGTACATAATCTGCTGTTACAGGCCACTAGTCATGCCCTGATAACACTCATCACAACGGACACGCGCGCATAGCATCACGCCGTCCAATTCCTCGATCGATGCGGAGCAACGGATTCAATTTGATAGCAAAAAACTGAACGCTATGAAATGACTACCTGTCAGAACTCATGACGGAAGGTTGCCCGCCAGGATTCTTCTGCTGAAGAACTTTGCGATAGCCTGCAGTTTGCAGCGCTCCCACAAGAAGAATTGCCGCAGCAAATACGAGTACAAATCCCGCCATTCTCTTTTCAAGCAGCTGATAGACCGCCCCGTGCACGATCAAGAGTGCAAATCCCGCGTAATTCCATCGTTGCAACGTTTTCCATCGGTGAGAGCCGAGCTTGGTCAATGCTGCGTTGTTCGACAAACCCAATAAGAGCGCCAGCACGAGGGAAATTCCGAGACCGGAATAATTTGCCAAACCGAAGAGGTCGTATCGCAAGGGAACGAGATGGCTCTCTTCACGCGGGTAGAGAAAATAGAGCCAGAACCGTCCTGCCATATGAACCTGCAAGCCCACGACCGTATGCACGAGGCCTATAATGCCACCCCAAATGCCGACGTCGCGACGCAAACTGGTGTTGAGCGGGTTAGAGCACCCACGCAAAACATTGATGGGACCAATGATAAGCGAGAGCCCGATGAGTGCCAACCCGACATATGCCGTGGCCATGCTCCAGCGGAAGGTCGCGTCCTTCGAATCCACGGCAACGAACAATCCTACCGTCAGCACTCCGCTGATTGCCGCAATACAGAGCTGCCGGATGACCCTCTTGCTCATGAATGCCATAGCGCTTCTCTGCAGCCCGAGATTCCGTTTATTTACTAGGGGCTGCTCACAAATGACAAAGTTCTATACATTCTCGCTTTTGGGAGTTTGCGAGAATAGACCGAAAGATGTTGCGCGACGATCAATGGAAGCATTGTGGATCGCCCGCACGGGCTCGCCGTGGCGCGACCTGCCCCCAGCACTTCGGAGCGTGGCACACAGCGTATATGCGCTTTTCCCGCTGGAGCAAGAAAGGGGTTTGGGCGCGGATGGCCGAGGCACTCAAGCGTGACGCCGATCTAGAGCAGTTGTTTGTCGACTCGACCATCGTGCGAGTTCACCAGCACGCTACCGGCGTCCCCCCAAAATGAGCGATCAAGCCATCGGACGCAGCCGGGGGGGCCTGAGCACCAAAATTCATGCGACTGTCGAAGCCTTGGGCAATCCCGTGCGCATACGCCTGACCGGCGGGCAAGCGGCCGACATAACCGAAGCGGCGGCCCTTATCAAGGGGATTGAGGCGCAATGCGTCATCGCCGACAAGGGCTACGATGCCGATGCATTCGTCGATCTCATTGAAACCCAGGGCGCACAGGTGGTGAATCCACCACGCAGTCATCGTCTGACTCAGCGTGTCTATGATCGTCACCTTTATAAAGACCGCAACCTCGTCGAACGCTTCTTCTGCCGACTCAAGCCGTTCAGGCGCACCGCCACACGATACGAGAAGCTTTCGCAGAACTTCATGTCCATGCTCAGTCTGGCTTGTGCCTGTATCTGGCTGGCATGATCGCTACAATTCAATTGTCATCACGCCCTAAGGGCGTGTCATGCGCGGCGACCGGACACCAGCAACGCTCCAGTTGGATACACCAATTCCCCGCCGCGAGACAGGACCTCGCGACAGGTGTTCATAAAGTCCTGCCGCACACGCGCAACGACCTCAGATGACACTGTGGCGAGACGTTTTCTGGACAGGGAAGAAAACGTTGTTTGCAGCTCCCAAAACTCTTCTGGCGTATTGATGATGGACTGTTGCCCCTGCCACTCCGAGCGAATATTCTGAAATCCGGCTGCTCGAATAAATGCCGGTACCGATTGCTGCATATGCGTATGTTCATGCGTCCAACCTGCCTCTTCGCTCTTGCCTGAGGACGGGACATAGGCCGCGACCATCCCGTCCAAAAACTTGCATGCCACGAGTTGCTTACCCTGAAAACGGCGCACAACGTGCGGTAGGAGCTTCAGCCGATGGACCAATCCCACGAGAGAGAGCCAGGGTGCGCCGCTCCCGACAGCCAACACCAACCGGCCTCCAGGACGAAGCACGCGATGCATTTCCTGTAAGGCCGTCTCAGGATGAGGAAAATGACGCAAGGCGAACAAGGAGACTACCGCGTCGAACGATCCATCCTTGCAGTCCAGCGACTCCGCATCCATCTTGCGAAATTCGACACGATCTGCGAGGCCTCGCCCTCGCGCGTTCTGCCTGGCAACCTCCAGCATGCCGTCGGACAAGTCGATGCCGACAACCCTGCCCGATGGCCCCATCTCTGCAACCGCACGAAGCGCGACTATTCCCGTCCCTGCACCGACATCCAGAACGTGATTGTCTGGCGCGAGCCCGGCAAGCGCGACGAGACGGGCAGCGACCGGAGCAGACAATTGAGTCACGAACCGGTCGAAGCTCTGCGCGACTGGGTTGTAACTTGCCGCGTCTTGGGTCTTGAACTCTGCATGGTTAGGGTTAACGGTTGTCATGGTGCATCCACGGCTACAGCAAGATTTAGATATTCCCGGCCAACCGAATCGCGATGTGTTCTTTACTGCTGCGATACACGGCGTTGGCAATTTCCACCGCTCGAAGACCGGCAACGCCGTCCGCAATCGCGCTCTCTTTCCCCCGAGTCAGGCGGACGAAATCTGTGAACTCCTGCCGGAACATCTGAATGACCGACGATTGCCACCCGATGAATTTCTCCCGGAGCATCGTCATGGGATAGAAGCGAACCGTCCGCTTCCGGCGTCCACCCGGCTTGTCCTGTGTGATCAGAAGATTCATCATGGGTGCATAGTAGGCGCGCACCATGCCCTTAGTGCCGTAGGCTTCGAGATAGAACCGATAGCCCTTCCACTCCGTCCACGTGGCCTGCAACACGGCATATTTTCCCTGGGGATTTCGCAACAGGGCAATACCATTGTCCTCCGATGCGCCCAGATTCCAGACACGGTTGGACGTGAAGCCGTAGACCTCATCCACCTCACCCAGCACATACCGCGTGAGGTCGATGATATGAATCCCGACATCCATCAAAGCGCCACCACCGATACCATTTATATCGTATTCCCACGAGTTCCGAAATTCAGAGAGACCCGTGTGCCCGGCAAAGGCTCGGACATGGTCCAACTCTCCGATGAGCCCTGTGTCGATGGCTTGCTTGAGATATTGGATTTGCGGGAAGTAGCGATGATTAAACCCAGTTGCAAGCACCTTCCCGCTTGCCCGTGCCGCGTCGACCATGCGCCTGCAAGCCTCCACCGAATTCGCCAGCGGTTTTTCGCAGAGGACATGTTTCCCGGCTTTGAACGCACTGACGACAAGATCCTCGTGAAACTGAGGTGGTGTCGACACAATCACGGCATCCAGATTTGCCTGCGGGAGCATCTCCTGAACATCTTTGAATATCTTGACGTCTGAAGATGACGCCATGGCTCGTGCCCGCACCGGATCGACGTCGACAATCGCCGACAACACACAGCCTTCAACCTGAGCCAAGGCTTTGGCCCGAAGCTGACCGATACATCCGGCGCCGATGAGTCCGAATTTCATAGGAACACTCATGAGGCTGAGTTTCTAAGTTGAACAAGTTTATTGTAAATGATGCCGATCGAAGCCCCCGCCAGGGTCCCGCAAGCAAACCCATAGG
Organism: Nitrospira sp. ND1; assembly: GCF_900170025.1. Classification (NCBI taxonomy): domain Bacteria; kingdom Pseudomonadati; phylum Nitrospirota; class Nitrospiria; order Nitrospirales; family Nitrospiraceae; genus Nitrospira; species Nitrospira sp. ND1. The sequence goes on from NZ_FWEX01000006.1 coordinate 1,213,717, forward strand.
CAAATCCAACGAAACTGCCAACGAAAGAGACGGAATAGCCGATAAAAAACTGACTCAGTAACTGCAAATGCGGCCCGACGATGTAATGACCGGTTTCGTCGGTATATCCCCCTTTGAAGACGAGCCAATTGGTGGCAATGAAGATCGCCAATCCCATCAAGAGACCCAAGATGAGCCCGAACATTTTACTATTGATACGGAGGATCGCGCTAAAGAGTTTCTCGTCTTCGAGCTGCATCATGGTCGGCATGGTCATACTCCTCTGGCATCAAATAGATCAATAGCGATCCAGGAATTGTCTGAATGACATCAGCTCGGCCTCTCGTCTGGCGCGGTAGATCACGAAGCCCAACGCGAAGTTTCTGAGATAGGCAAACAGCCAGCCCCAGAGGAAGACGGACGTAAAGCTGTAGGCAAACCCGACGAGCGCACCCGACACCGTCACCGTGTATCCTTGGAAGAACTGTCCCAACATTTGCAGATTCTGCCCGGCTCGCTCTCCGCCTTTGACTGCTATCCACAAGGTAGCGATCGCCACAATCAGACCGGAGACGGTTCCCAGGGCGGTCGCAAAGGCCAACTTATCGAGTTTGGCGAATGCCAGAACGAGACTCTGACTGGCGGCCGGCGTCATCGGTTGCGGGACTTGCGGCTGCGTGGCCGCAAGCTGGCCAAGTTGCACCTTGGCGTCGGCTTCGCGGCTGGTCGTTTCTTCGTGGTACTCTTGCTCCGCGTTCACTTGCCATAGATCATGCCTTGCGCCTTGAATATTGTCTACTGCCAGCATGGCCGTCAGCATCGAGTGGTCCTGATTGTTGTACCGATGCATACCGTTTCGCCCTACGACTTGCAGGTTTTGGAAGCCGTCCAGAAATTCCCGGATACAGGTGAGAGCCTCTTGATAGTCCGCATCGTACACAGGATAGGCTTTCGGCATTCGCACAATCGACCCGTCTTCGACATCCTCCGCCTTCGCAATGCCGATCAATTCGAGTTCGCGCATTCCAAGTTCGATGAGGTCCTTGTCGCTCATCGTCCATAACCCATCCCCCTCGAAGCAAAAATACTCCAACCCCAAACAGGTCTTGTTCTGGTCCGGAACCATATAGGGACTCCAGTTCTTGAAGTTCTGAATCCGTCCGACCTTGACCTGCGAGTCGTGAATATAGATCCAATTGTCGGGAAACAAGTCCTTCTTATTCACGATCAGTGCGACGGTCAGAAAGTCCCGGTACCTCAGTCGGTCAGCTGCGGCGATGACTTCCTTGGGTGCAGGCGGATTCATTTTATGAATCAGTTCTCTGATCGGCATGCTGCTGATATAGTGCGTGCCTGTCAGAGATTCATTTCGACCCTGCATCGAGACATCCATCCCATCAATTCGATTGCCTGCCCAACGAATCCTGTCAACCGAGGCGCCGAGATGCACCTGACTGCCATCCTTTTTCACTAACTCTCCCACGATTTCCCACATCATCCCGGGGCCGCGTTTGGGATAATCGAACGCGTCGATCAGGGTCTTGACGACCGCCCCCTTCTCCGTCGATTGTTGTTTGATCAGCGCATTTTTGACGGCCACCAGCAGTGACAACCCTTTAATCCGCTGCGCCGCCCAATCAGCTGCAATCGTGTTAGCCGGCATGCCCCAGACTTTTTCCGTGTAGGTCTTGAAAAAGGTTTTGTAGAGCCGCTTGCCGAATCGATTGGAGACCCAGGACTCAAAATTATCCTCCGGTTTCTGGGGAAAGAGTTGCGCCCAGACATAACTCATCAGGATGAGCAGACTGTTGAAAACTCCTAGCCCGAACAAGGCATTGACTGGCTTAAGGGGGTAGAAGAAAAAATTTCTATTATAGTAGATCCTGGACAACCGCTGGCAATGCAGGAAGTCGCCCTCGGGAAGCACCTCTCTCCACATCTTGTCCACGACGGAAACCTTCGTGAAAAAACGGTGGCCGCCGATGTCAAAATGGTAGCCTTTATACTCCACCGTTCTGGAAATGCCGCCGAGGATCGCATCTTTCTCGAGGACCACGGACTTCGCACCGACCTTCGACAGCTGGTAGGCCGCCGTGAGTCCCGCCGGTCCCCCTCCGATGATCACGACCTTCTGGTCTCGCGGATTAACTGCTGGCATTATCGTGCTCCATAGTTGAGGATAAACAGGATCAGCCCCATGACAACGGTCTCAACCAGAAACACCGGCTGCCAGGGGGGACAGCAACAGTACACCAAGAACTCCGCACGCCACACCATAGGTACCCCAAAACGTGGACGCCTCCTCGCGACCGTTCTGATGAACAGAATAATGCACCAACTTCCGGTACTGAGAAAGAAAATTTCGACTCCCCCGGTTGATCATCATACGACCCGATCATTGCCGCAACGTCAGAATCTCGGGCAAAGAGGTCTCTCACCCGATCGATCACATTTTCGGGAACTGTCCCAGCGACATCGACTGACAAGAGCAGTTCCGACATCGCCTTCGACGCGCCAAGGTTTCTGGCGCGGCTAGGCCCTTTCGGCGTAGGAAAGCGATACACGGTTATACCGGCTGCTTCTGCAAACTGGGAGGATCCGTCAGTGTCGCCATCGCCGATCACGATGACTTCATCTGGCGGAGGCTCGGCACGCCTGATTGAATCCATATTCGCGTGAAATCGTTCGCCCCCGTTGTGAACTGGAACGATCACTACGACGGCCATGGCAAACGATTCACCGGAATTATCCTCCTACTGGCTTAGACCCGCGACTGATGTTCGAGCGAGTCATCAAGGGGCACACCCTGCTGACTCTCCCCTCCTGCATGCCTGCGGCATCTGTCGAGAGACTTGAGGCAAGCATAGAGGGGACGAGGCCACTGCTGTCCAAAATAATCCGCCCCTCTGTGTGTCTCCTGCATGAATGCTGCGTTTGAGACGACTTCGGCGCCTGTTCTCGAAGGAGGTTGTCTGGTCTGGGTGCTGTCCAAGATTATGCGGCAAAAAGCCCTGTTTGCAAGGGCATCGGAGTGATCGCGGATGCTTAAAGGGCGCATTGAGCCACGTCCACAGGTCTCGATACGTCAACAGATTGAAGCGGAGCAAGGCCGCGAGGTTCGAGAGACTCCAGGGCCAGGTGGACTTGAGCCGGAGATATTTCAACAGCACCATGGCAATCAACGCAATCCAGATCTGGACCTGCACGGCGTTCTCACTGGTGCCGACAAACGTCTTGATCTTGAGGTGTTGCTTCAAAGCTTTGAAGAGGAGTTCGATCTGCCAGCGCTCCTTATAGATGGCGGCAATCGTACTGGCGGCCAGATGCATGAGGTTCGTCAGGAAGGTGAGCCGTCTCTGCTGCGTCTCGTCCCAGATGGTCACCTGCCGCAAAGGGACGGGACAGCGGCCTGCAGGCCGGTGAGGCGAATCACCTCATCGGCCACCATCGGGCCTCGCATGGGAACTGGCCGCCGCTCCAGGACTTCGTGCAGCATGTTCGTCCGTGGACGCGTCACAAACCCCACCTCGGCGAGCGTCCAGCGATGATATAGGACATAGTCGAGATACCCCCGATCCATCGCCACTATGGTGCCTGGTGGAAATGTGAGTTGGTGGGCGATGCGCACGTCGTTAGTATCCCCGTCGGTCACTAGAGAATTTTTGATTTAAGTGCATACACTCTGTAGAATGCCCTCCATTGGTTTCTTGATGGAGGCAACAGGATGGATGCCTATTCGCAGGATCTACGGGACCGTGTGTTGAGAGCATTGGAACGTGGGGAGCGTCCGACAGCCATTGCCGCCCGATTTGAAGTCAGTCGGGTCTGGGTGTATCAGGTGCGGAACCGGCTCACGCAGACGGGGCAGCGGAGCAGTCTCCCAATTGGAGGCCATCGGCAGTCCCGATTGGTCGGGATGGAGCCGACACTGCGGGCGTGGTTGAAGGAAACAGGTGATCTGACCCTTGCGGAGATGTGTGCCCGATTAGCGGCACACGGGATTGCGATGAAGGTCCCCGCCTTGTGGCATCAACTCGACAAATGGAAGCTCACACGTAAAAAAACCCCTACACGCCAGCGAGCAAGATCGCGCCGACGTGCACGCCGCACGGCGTGAGTGGCAGGCAGCCCAACCCGCTCTGGACATCACGAAGCTGGTCTTTCTGGATGAAACAGGGGCTTCGACGAACATGGCACGGCGCTACGGACGCGCCCCGCGTGGTGAACGGTGCGTCGCCTCTGTCCCGCACGGACATGGGCATACCACCACCTTCGTTGCCGGGCTGCGTCATGATGACATCTCCGCTCCGATGGTGGCGGATGGGGCCATGACCGGCACCCTGTTCCTCAAATATGTCCAGGAGTTCTTATGCCCGACGCTCCACCCCGGCGATATCGTCATCGCCGACAACTTACGCAGTCACAAAGTGGCGGGCGTCAAAGAGGCGCTTGAGGCGGTGGGGGCACACATTCGCTATCTCCCGCCGTATTCCCCCGATCTCAATCCCATTGAAAAACTGTTTGCCAAACTCAACGCGCTGCTCCGCAAAGCCGCCCCTCGAACCGTGGATGCGCTCTGGGCTGAGATCGGCATGCTGCTCGACCGCTTCACACCCGCTGAATGCACGCGCTACTTCGCGTCTTCAGGCTATGTAAAGACATAAACCAAAAACGCTCTAGAGCCCAGCAGGTACTGGATCGCACGAGCAAAGGCCGCACGATCAATCAAAGCTAAGATTTGCGCAAACAACTCGCGACGGCGACCATATGACACCTCCGGCGTGTGAGTAACACGGCGCGGATACGCCGTGAATGGATGTGGCGGAACAGCCTATCCTACTCACAGACCCCCGGCATTTTAAGAACTTATTTTGGACAAGAGTGGGACGAGGCCATTCAATAAGCCCTCCAGGTGTAGGAGGTACAAGAGTCATTACGAAAGAGAGAGCCATTGCACTTCGTCAGAAAGGCAGATTGGACTCACCTGGCGACTCATCTCTAGCAGGCTGCGGAAAAACTCGATTGTTGCGTCATACGCCGCGATCAGTTCATGTGGCGTGTTGGTATCAGAATCGGTCGCAGGATGCGCAAAAAGGCCGTCCAGCAAGGCCGCAGCGAGCGAAGAGGCGAATCGTACTCTCTGCCGTACGGTGAGCGTCTGAGCGATGCGAGAACGCCGCTGGCGGACTTTTTCCGCATCCTGCTAGAGTGAAGGGAGCGCTATCGCTGGGCGGCGGGGTCTTCAAGCGTATCATTCTGTCCTTTCCCGACCACTACTAAACACGCCAACCCGATCCCGATCCATACCAGTTCACGGAATCTTCGCAGCAGCGCGAAGGTGATACCCGTGACATCGCCATACCCGAAGGCGGTCAACAGGAACAGATTGCCGGCGTCTTGCGCGCCCAGGCTGCCGGGGATGAAAAACGTGCCGCCCTTGATAAACACCGACAGCGCGCCGATCGCAATGGCCGACAACACTGTAATGGGTTGTCCCAAGCACACAATCATGACGAACACTTCCAACGCCTCGGCCAGCCATCCGAGAAGAAAGAGGCCGGTCGATACCAAGAAGGCCGTTCGCCGGTGCGCGTAGAAGTGGGCAATCGTGCGATCGAGTTCAAGGAGTTTCTGCTCTCGCGACTCCAAATACTGCAGTCGCAGGCCGATGCGTCGAAGAAGGTTCAACATCCAGGCAAACATGCCTTGCCGTTGCACGATGACAAAGGCACCGATGCCGAACACGAGCAACCCCACACTCACCAACCCTGCCGTGATGGTCTGGCCGGCCGATCCGCCGGCGCCTAACAACCAAAACCCCAACCCGATCCCGGCCAGGATGAAGAGAATCTGGGCGATCGTCATCGTGGTCTTGGCCGTCACCACCGACGCCAACCCCTCCACGATCGGTACACCCTGTCGTTTGAGCAAAAACGCTTTGAGCGGTTCTCCACCCACGTAGGCCGTGGGAGTGGTCATGTTCACCACTTCTCCGGCGGTTCGAATCGCCAGCACTCGCCAGAAAGGCACGTCTTTCGCCCACGCGCCGAGCGTGACCAGCCATCCGTAGGCGTCCAGAATGTACATGAGCAGAGAGGGGAGGAGAATCACCAGCATCGCGGCAGGACCGAGCTGCGCCACCGCATCATAGATACGCTCGATGCCGATGTGCCAGACCAGTGCCGAGAGTGTCAGGGCCCCGAGAAGAAGGAGGGCCGCCTTAAGCACGGGCCCGTGCCGAGGGTCGGATCACCCAGACCATCATCAACCAGAAGACGGTTGAGCCGAGCGCGGCCATCCACAGAAACCAGTCCAGCTTGTCCAGCAGCGCAAAGAGGAAGACCACCACGGAAAAATCGCGACTCGCCACGTTTTTCAGAATGAAGTCGGACCAGGCCGCCTGCTTGGGCGTATTCCAGCCACGCGTGGCGCCGATTTTTTGCGCCTTCGTGACCAGCCAGAAAGACATGATATTGCCGAACACCGCTGCGCCGCCCAACGCCAACGGAACCCAGGCGCCTTCGGCACCGGCCTGCCGGAGATAGGCACCGCAGGCGATCCCGGCAAAGATGGCGATATGCACCACGTTGTCCATGGCGATATCCAGCCAGGCACCGAACGGCGATTCGGTAAACGTGAGCCGAGCCACCTCACCATCGCAACAATCGATGACCGCCGCCAATTGAAAGAGCAACGCGGCCACGATCCCGGCCGAGTACGTCCCTAAACCAAACCCCACCGCAGACAGAATCCCGACCGCCGTCGCCACCATGGTGATCACGTTGGGCGAACATTTCATCCGCAAAAACAGTCGAGTCAACAGCCGCGAGAAGGTCCGATTGAAATAGCGATCGACGAATCCCTCGGCCTCTCCCTTCAACGAACGGAAGAGGGTCCGCTCCGCCAATCCGGCGCTGGTATGATCCCATACGTCCCGGTACCACAGACCCGCATGAGCCGCAGCCGCCACCACCCGCACACGCCCTTCCACCGCCGCCCGTTCCAGCCAGCGTCGTACCGGAATCATGCCCGCCGGCTCTGCGGCACCGGATGGGGATGCGGCCGCTCCGTTCGGCGGAGTCAAAATACTGGCCGGCAACACCACCAAATCGGCGGCAACCTGGTGGCCTTCCTGTCCCGGATGATTGTGAAACGAGATCAGCCGCCCTTCCTGAAGCGCGACCGCGGGATTGCGGCGGCCCAGCGCCGGCTCAACCGGACCGGCTTCCCGCGTCACAACGAGTGCCTCGCCGTCTCGAACGGACTGCCGCAGGTGTTCGATCAAGCCCTTGGAGAACACGGCCTGCACGCCGGCGATCAGACAAAAACCTCGCACTTCGGTGGCCAGCGATTCCCAGGTCCGCGGATCGTCAAGCGGGAACTCCCTCACCGGCATCCATCGAACCGGAATCGTCACCCGGGCCCCTCGCGCCAGCGCATGTTTGAGCAACTCTTCATCGGAGCCCGCCAGGACAATCAATTGGCGAATACCCCCCCGCTGCAACGTGAGCACGGTGCGTTGAAACAGGCTCAACCCTCCGATAGAGGTCAAGGGCCCGACGTCGGTCAGGCCACGTCCCGGCCGATCCCCAAACAGACCCGCGCCCGGCAACAGAATGGCCGTGCTCAATCCCTGGAGTTCCGCTCCGCGCTGCAGTGTACTTTCACTCATCGTCGGACTCGTCGTTCGTATCTCGCAAAGAAACTGGAGATCCATAGTGATAGCGTATAGGTGCCGGATATCTTACGAGATACGCTTCACGATTCACACGAGGGGAGCCACCATTTAGAGCCGCGGCAGAACCTCCCGCTCCGCCTTCGTCACATCCTCGGGAAAATCGATTTCCGTCCACGGCAACCCGCCGATTTTCTCATGCCCGACCTTCACGTCCTGGAAATACTGCAACAACCCGTCTTCGTATTCCATGTCCCACCGGTCCTGGTCGATATACCCCTTGAGCGAGCCGACCACGTGGGCCGTATCGGCCCGTCGCACCCTGAGAAACCCGACCCCCTCACCTGCAATATCGTACCGCTCCGGCATTTTTTTGCTCAGGGCAACCACCCGATCGCCCTGCACGACGACCATACATTCCTCGCCGGTTTGCTTCACCGTGTCGTCCATCAGCAGGCAGTTCTCATAGGGGGAGGCCACCAACCGACGCAGAATTTCGCGATGAAACAAGACATCCGCATCCATGATCACCACGTCGTCGGACAATGCCGTCCTGGCGATCCACAACGACGAAATACTGCCCCGGTGGAACTCCTCGTTCACCAGATAGGAGAGATCGACCCCGTGGCAATGCGAGCCGACTGCGGCCCTGATCATTTCCTGCTTATAACCGACCACGATGGTAGCCTGCCGGATCTTGACCGATGCCAGGGATTCGAGATACCGGGATAGCAAGGTCTGCCCGCCGATCTCGATCAGGCATTTCGGTTTATGCTGGGTCACCGGCCAGAGACGCTTTCCCACTCCGGCCGCAAGGATGATCGCTTTCATGCGCGGGCAACCGCTCCTGTCACCACTTCTTCAAAGGCCGCCAGGAACCCGTCGATCTGCAACTCGGTCAAGGCGCCCATGTTGGCGATCCGGAAGATCTTGGATTCCAGTTGTCCTTGTCCTGCGTAGATGACGTAGCCGCGGGCCTTCAATTGATCGTGCAAGGTGGCATAGCTGATGCCGGGAGGCAGGTGAAAGGCCGTGATCGTATTCGAGAGCGAATCCGACGGCAACAATGTCTTGACCCCCAAGTTCGCCATTCGCTCCCGGATGCGCACCGCCATTCGCTTATAGCGTTGACACCGATTGGCGACGCCCTCTTCCAGCAACTCGTTCAAGGCCTCTTCGAAGGCATAGTAAATTTGCACGGCCGGAGTAAAGGGCACAATCCCTTTGCCCTGGTCGTCCACATAATGGGTCAAATGGAGGTACCAGGAGCGCTTCGGGTAGTTGCGCATCCGTTCCAGAAATCCCTTGCGGAGCAGGACGAACGACACGCCGGGAAAGCCCTGAATACATTTGCCGGCAGTCCCCGCCACCATATAGATGTGAGACCCGGCGATATCGATCGGTTCTCCGGCCAGGCCGCTGACTGAGTCGAGCACAAACACCCGATTCAAACTATCGACGACTTCCGCGATTTCTTTCACCGGATTGATCAATCCGGTGGTCGTCTCGTGATGCACCATTGAAACCGCATGCACCTCGGGATGCTGGCGTAGCGCCAACCGAACACGCTCCGGATCAGGCTTGATGTGCCACTCCGACTTGAGTTCGGAGACTCCGAGCCGATGCAGCCCGATCATGCTGGAAAGCCGCTCGCCATAGACGCCGTTGTTGAGCACCAACATGCGTTTGCCCATCGGCAGGCAGGACATGACGGCGGATTCCACGGCCGCCGTGCCTGACCCCGTCAACAACACGGCCACGTAGTCGGATTCGGCGCCGGGCACAAAGGCCGCCAACAGTTTTTGCTGGATACGACCCAACAGATCTGAAAACTCGGATTCGCGATGGCAGATATCCGGGCGCAACAACGCCTGCCTCACCCGTTCGCTCACGTTCACCGGACCTGGATTCAGCAGTATCATGTTCGTACCTCAGGCTGTGGATCGGAACTGAGCGGAGCGGCCCCACACATCGCACTCAGCACATCGGTGCTATTCAATCGCACTCATGAATCGAGCCGTGATGGCCGGCGGCTCATGCGCCACCCGTCCGGCATCCTCGACAAACTCGTTGACCTTGACCAGCAACATGCTGGGGCCGTCTTTTTTCAACATGTCCTTAAATTCGTAGACGAGGTCGTCCCGGTCCAGCACACGCTCGACATTGACATACCCCGCAGCCCTGGCCACTTTCTCCAACTGCACGACATTCGAGATGGTGGGCTGATTCCCCGTCGAGCCATAGACTTCGTTGTCGAAGACCACATGAATGAAATTCTTCGGCTTCAAGGCGCCCACTGTGGCCAACGTACCCATCCCCATGAGGACATTGCCGTCGCCGTCGAAGACGATCACCTGCTTGCCCGGTTTGGACAGCGCCACGCCGAGCGCAATGGCCGGCGCGTTCCCCATCGACCCGATCATGTAAAAATGGGTGGGGCGATCGGCAAGCTTGTGGGCTTCCCGCGAGGGAAATCCGTTGCAAATGATGACCGGCTGATCGGCCAGCAATTCGAGCAGCGCCGCCATGGCCTGCGCCCGGCTCTGCATGGTGCCTTGTTCGGGCCTCATGGATGCAACCCCTTGATAATGCCCTTCTTGATCAGGAGCGCGACCGGGACCCGCTGCTTCATCACGGTCTGCCCCACCCACCGGAGGTCGTCCATCATCGTCGGTTCCGACAGCGTCCGGTGCGGAATTCTCATCGTATCGAGTAACTGCGGCATGGTCTCGCCCATCACCAGATGTTCCGGGGCGTCTTTGCCCTCGAACCCCCGCCAGGACACCAGAAGGATGCAGGGCTGGCGATACATCATGTTCAGCGAAATCAGCGTATTCAACGACGTCCCGAGCCCGGAATTCTGCATGAGTACGGCGGGAACTTTTCCGGCCATGTAGGCGCCCGCCGCCATGGCGACCGCTTCATCCTCACGCACCGCAGGGGTGTAGAGCTTGCGCGTCAACAATTCTTCGATAATACCGCCCAGCAACGAATCCGGCACACCCGTGAAAAAATTCACGCCCAGATTCTCGAGCGCTTGCACAAACACATCGCTCTCGATCATGAACCCTGCTCCTCTTGTCTCACCGGCCCGGGCACAAGAGGCGCATTATAGCCAAGGGGTCCTCCATTCACAAGAACAGCGCCGACGAGTTGCCGTCACCGCGAGAACCGTGATAGCGTTTATTGAGAAACGATTGAAGGCCATGCCCTACGCGTTTTCGAAATGCTCCCCCCTCCGCATGGCGAGCCGCCTGGGACTTCTCGTTGTGCTCATCTTCATCCTGACCGTGCCCGCATTGGCCATCACAATGGCGAATGACCCGCATGGCTTCGACCATCTCACCTGGGGTGTGCCCCTCATCGACATCCCGGAACTGACGGTGACCCGATCCAACTCGCACACGATCGATTACCAATTTCGCGATCGTCCGCCGGTCTATGCGGATATTCCGGTTGAGAGCGTTCACCTCTCAACCGTCGATGACCAGTTTGCGCGGGTGACCATTCGCTACAGTGGCGCGAAAGCCCATGCGCAGGTGTTGCAATTTCTCGAACGGTCCTATGGCAAGATCGAGCGGCTGCCCGGGCAAATGATGCGTGGCCTGAACCAGCAATACACCTGGCGGGGACCGGATACCGAGATCAGTCTCACCTATGAGGCCAACCGGGACCGGGGCTTTATCTTTATCGAAAGTCGCAACCTCGCGCCGAGATTTCAAGACCGGATGTCGGATACGGCGGAATAACATGGCTCAGCACCTCTGCATCACTCCTCAACGGTGGTCCACAGCCTTCACCACGTTCATCGCCACGCTGCTCCTGCCGGTCGCTCTGGCGCTGGCCGTCCCCATGCAGAACGACCCGAACGGGTTCGAAGGCATTCCCTGGGGTGCGTCGTTCTCGGAATCCGACAGGTTCGTCAAGGTCGAAGACACGGGCCGGGTACAGACCTATGAACTGAACACCACCGGCCGGACATTGGGGCCGGCGACGGTCGATTCCATGAAGTTCAGCACGGTCGATGGGAACTTCGCGCGAGTCATGGTGCGATACAGCGGCAAAGAGGCCCACGACCGGATACTGAGTTACCTGCAGGAACGATTCGGCCCGCTCGACCAGACTCCCGGCCAAGTCGCGGGCGGCGCCGTGAAGTTCTTCAACTGGCAAGGAAACGAGAGCGAAATCATCCTCCGCTATGACCTGCGCACCAGCCAAGGCGTCATCTTCTTCGAGAGCGAAGCGTTTCGCGCGAAGTTCAACGAGGGCAATTCGCCCTCGACGTTTTGACGCCCCCTCTACCGGTTGCCCAGCCGTCACAGCCGCAGGACGGAATGCTCGACATCCTTGTCTTGTTTCGCCGGCACATGATAGCCTGACAGGTGAGTAACCACTCACTCACCTGATTGCCGATCGTATGAAGCCGACGAACGCCCTATCCCGCAATCCGGGCCAAGACCGCCAGGCCAGCCTGATCTCCTCCGCCGCCAGTCTGTTTGCGGCCAAGGGCTTCAAGGGCACGACTACCAAGGCCATCGCGCGCGCCGCCGGCGTCAGCGAAGCCCTGGTGTTCAAATATTTCCCGACCAAGCGGGCGCTGTACACTGCGATCCTCGCCGAAAAGGCCCCGCTCAGCGAGCTCCTACACGCCGTCGAGGAAGTGGCCCGTAAGCGCGACGATCAACGGGTCTTCACACTCATCGCCGGATACCGCATACGTCCCGGCGCCGACCCCACCATGCTGCGACTCCTGCTCTTCAGCGCGTTGGAGGGCCACGAACTGGCCGACATGTTTTTCGGCAAGCAGCACCGCGTCTTCTACGACTACCTGGCGGGATACATTCGGACCAGGATTGAAGAGGGCGCGTTCCGCGAGATCGATCCGCTGTTGGCCGCACGCGCCTTCATCGGGATGGTCGTGCACCACCGCCTGCTGCACGAGATTTTCGACGTGCCGTTGCATTGCCCGCACAAGGAGATCGTCTCCACCTACGTGGAGCTGTTCCTGAACGGATTGCGGCATTCGTCCACACCCAGGAAGCGGGGGCTGTCGCGTGTCCGCTAATCTCATCAGACGGCATCCGATCGTGACCCTCGGCATCATGCTCTTTGTGGCCGTGCTGGCGCTGGTCGCGCTCCGTCTGAGCAGCGGAGCCAAGAGCGATCCCCGGAAAAACCGCATCCTCACCGTCGGCACGATGAGCCCCATCAAGCAGGACCTGGACGTACGATTAACCTACACCGCCGACCTCATCCCCAACCAGCTGGTGAATATCTTCTCGCGCGTGGACGGCTACATCGCCAAGATCTATGTGGATAAAGGCGACCTGGTGAAGGCCAATCAACTGCTCGTCGAAATCGATCACACCGACTATGTGCACGCGGTGAATCAGGCTAAGGCCAATCTCCTGTCGGCCAAGGCGAAGGTCGTGCAGCAGGAGGCGGCCGTGCGTAACGCCGCCCTCACGCTCGACCGCATGCAGGCCCTAATCAAGGACCAGTTTGTCTCACAGCAGGATCTGGATACCGCGCTGGTGAACCGCGACGCGGCGCTGGCCTTGCAGGACTCCTTGCGCGCACAGGTGCAACAGATGGATGTCGCGTTAGCCCAGGCCGTCACCAATCTGGCCTACGCCTCCATCCGCGCCCCGTTTGCCGGCTATATCGCGGAGCGTAATCTGGATCCCGGCGCGTATGTGAGCGGCACCACCGCCAGCACGTCCACGATGTCGCGCGGTATTTTGAGTGTGCATGACGTCGAAACCGTCCGCACCCTGATCGAAGTCGTGGAGAAGGATGTGCCGCTGGTGAAGGTCGGGCAGCGCGCGGATGTGCGCGCCGAAGCCTACCCGAACGAAGTCTTTGAAGGCACGGTGACCCGCATCGTGCAGGCCCTCAATCGCGCCACCCGCACTATGACCGTCGAGGTCGACCTCCCGAATAAGGATCATCGTCTGAAAGGCGGCATGTTCGCCCGCGTCGAGGTCCTGGTGGGAAAGCATCCCCAGGCGATTCAGATTCCCCTGGATGCGGTGAGCCGGCTCGAAGAGTCGCAATACGTCTATGTCGTCAAGGACGGGAAGGCCCATCAGGTGCCGGTTGAGCTGGGAGCCCGCGCGGAGAATCGCGTCGAAGTGGTGAAGGGCCTCGCGGGAGACGAACAGGTGATTGTCTCCGGCAAAGACCTGGTGAGCGAAGGCGCGGCTGTTCAAACGCAGCCGATGGATACCGTGAAACGTGAGTCGTAAAAGGTAACATGTGAAGGGACCTCCTGCGTTGACGGTGTGCTCACTTCGTTTCACATCTAACGTTTCACCTCTCACGTCTCAATCATGTGGCTGACACTGCTCGCATTGCGCAATCGCATCGGCATCCTGATGCTGTCCCTGGCCATGGTGATCCTGGGGGCCACCTCCCTCGAACGGCTCCCGGTCGATCTCTTCCCCAACATTCAAGTTCCGGTCGCGTTTGTCGGCGTCATCTATAAGGGTGCGCCCCCGCTCGATATCGAACAGAGCGTGGTCTATCCCATCGAGAAGGCCGTCAGTTCGGCCTCGAACGTCGAACATGTCGAGTCCTTCGCCAAACAAGGCATCGGCGCGGTGCAGGTCTGGTTCAACTGGGGCGCTGACATCAACGTCGGCCAGATGGAGGTGATGCAGCGCATCACCCAGATTCTGAACAGCCTGCCGCCCGGCATTCTGCAACCGTTCATCGTCAAGTTCGATGTCTCGAACATTCCCGTCGCCTTCGTGACGGCCTCCGGTGGCGACCTGGATGAGCGAGCCCTCTACGACCTGGCCTACAACACGATCGCCCCGCAGATCGAACAGATCTCCAACGTGGCAGCGGCCACGGTCGAAGGCGGCAAGATCCGGCAGATCAACATCAATCTCGACCCGGCCCTGCTCCAGGCGCGCGGCCTCTCCATTCTGGACGTGGTCAAAGCCGTCAAGGCCTCCAATCTCATTCTGCCGTCGGGCGACATCAAAGCCGGGAACCTCGACTACAACGTGTTCACCAACACGCAGTTCAAGACGGTGGAGCCCATCAACGACGTCGTCGTGAAAATCGACCAACGGGGTAACCCGGTGCGCGTGCGTGATGTCGGCGTGCTCAGCGACTCGTCGGACATTCAAACCAACGTGGTCCGCACGGACGGCAAACGCTCCGTCTACCTGCGGGTGAACAAGCAACCGATTGCGAACACGGTGGAGGTCGTCGATGCCTTGCGGAAGGCGATCCCCAAAATGATCGGCATTCCGCCGGGCGTGCAGTTGGGCATCTCCTTCGACCAATCGATCTATATCCGGCAATCGATCAAGAACCTCATCGAGCAGGCCCTCCATGGCTCGCTGCTCGCGGCGGCGGTCATTCTGCTGTTTCTGAGGAACCTGACCAGCACGCTGATCATCTCCGTCGCCATTCCGCTGTCGATTCTCGTGACCTTTATCGTGCTGTATTTCACCAACCAGACCCTGAACGTCTTCACCATGGGAGGCCTGGCCCTGGGCATCGGTCGTTTAGTGGACGATTCCATCGTCGAATTGGAGAACATTCAACGCCATTTGAACGTCGACCGGAACCGGTGGGACGCCATCGTCAACGCCGCCCGCGAAGTCGCCATGCCGATCTTCGCCTCCACGGTCACCACCGTCGTCGTCTTCCTGCCCATGTTTTTCATCGTGGGTATCGCGCGGCTCCTGCTCATTCCGTTGACCCTCACGATCGCCATCGCCCTGTTCACCTCGTTTTTCGTCTCCCGCACGGTGACCCCCGCGCTCTGTTATCGCTTCTTGAAGTCGGAACAGGAGGCGCACCGTTCCTTGCCCTCCTGGTTCGTGAGCATCATGCAGTGGAGCCAGCGCCGGTACGACGCGCTCGATGAAGGATACGAACGCAGCCTGCGCTGGGTGCTGACCCACCGGCGCACCTTGCTGGTGTCAGTGGTCACGATTTTCGTCGGATCGCTGATGCTGCTGCCCTTCATCGGGACCGAGTTTCTTCCGGTCTCGGACGAAAGCCAGTTCCGGATCGTGCTTCGCGGGCCGGTCGGGCAGCGGGTGGAAAAAACCGTCGATCAGGTCGCCGAAGTCGAGCGTGTGCTACGGGAAAAGATTCCACCGGATGAACTGGAAGCGATCGCCTCCAGCACCGGGGTCCTGGCGCAGGGGCGTTCGTCCCTGTTCAATCCCAACACCGGCCCGCACACCTCGGTCATTTCCGTCTATTTGTCGTCTCCCGACAAGCGTCGGCGGAACCAGGTCGAAATCATGAATGCGGTGAGACCCGCGATCCTCAAGCTCTTCCCCGGCGTCGCGATGTTCTTCGATCCGGGAGGCCTGGTCAAACGGGTCACCAGCTTCGGTTCGCAGAAATCCATCGATGTCGAAATTTACGGGTACGACTTCGAAAAGGCCCGCACCGTCATCCACCAGGTGCAGGACCTCATGCACAAGATTCCGGGCATGGCCGACATCGAGGTCAGCCGGGAGGAAAACTATCCCGAGGTCAACGTCGTCGTGGATCGGGAAAAGGCCGCGCTGCTGGGGATCAGCGAAACAGACGTGGCCAACGCCGTCCTGTTTTCCCTGAATGGCAACGGCCAGACCGACCCGATCATCTTCACCGACCCCCAGAACGGCAATGAATACTACATCAGCGCCTGGCTCGCGGAGGAACATCGCAAGGACCTGTCGGCCATCGAAAATGTGCTGTTGACGACAAAAAACGGAGAGCCGGTGCTCCTCAAGAACCTGGCTACGCTGAAACTGAACGCCGGTCCCGTGAAGATCGAGCGCAAATACTTCCAGCGCGTCGTCCACATTACCGCCAACCCTGTCGGCCGCGACCTCGGCTCGATCGCCCAGGACCTGGAGTCGGCGTTCGCCCAGATGCAGCTGCCGCCGGGATTCAGCATCCGGCTCGCCGGACAAATCCAACAACAACGCGAGACGTTCGAGGGCCTCACCTATGCCAGCGTCCTGGCATTGATCCTGGTCTACATGGTGATGGCCGCACAGTTCAAATCGTTGATCGACCCCTTCATCATCATGTTTTCCGTGCCGATGGGAATTCCCGGCGTGATCGTGATTCTCTATTTGACCAACACCACCATCTCCACCTCCTCGCTGATGGGCATCATCATGATGCTCGGCATCGTCGTCTCCAACGGTGTCCTGCTGGTGGACTACACCAATGTGCTGCGACGCCGCGGCCTGGACCTCGCCACCGCCGTCGTCACGGCCTCGCGCACCAGACTGCGCCCCATTCTCATGACCTCACTGGCCACCGTGGTCGGGCTGATGCCCATGGCCCTTGGGCTCGGCACCGGCAGCGAGACCAATGCCCCGCTCGCACGCGCCGTCGTGGGAGGGCTCACCGTCTCGACGATCCTGACCCTGTTTCTCGTGCCGACCGTCTATACCATGCTAGAAGAGCGCTTTCCGCGTCGGGCGGATCAGCTGGGAGAAGAGCGGGTTCAGAGTGAGTTAGTGAGTCAACAAGCCTAGAAAATGTCTTCGCACAAGAGAACGGTCTAAGGCGGGGGTTGAGGATTTTTTCGCACCGAGAACGACGCAGATGCCGGCAGCTCATTTGCCGCAGCAGAATGGCATGACTCGGATAGACTCTTAGCCCGCACTATTCATGACGGTTCGTCGCGAAAGTGCGAAGTCGCACAGCGAGACGGGCGTGCGGAGCCGTGAGGGAGGAAGGCATCCTTGAACAGGGTGTCGACCGACCGAGCGGCGAGCCCGCCCGCCGACAGGCTAGTCGCAGCTGCGAATCCGCGATTGCAGCAGAAACGCTCATGAATAATACGGGTTAGGGACGGAGACTGGGAAAGAGAGAGGCCAGCTGCATGGCCAGGCCCATATCACCACTGATACGCAGCCGCCCGGTCATGGCCACCATGGTGCCGCTCACCTGACCGTTCAACACCTTCAGACAATCCTCCCCCGACATCGCCAGGGTCACATGCGGATCCGGGTGGGTGCCTTCGGAAACCTGACAGGCCCCGTCCCGGATCTGCAGTTGGTACTGTCCTCCATCGGCGCCGTTCAGGTTGAACTGGTAGACCGCATCCAGTCCTTCGGCTGCTTCAGGATCCAGTTTACCGGCGAGTGTGGAGAAAAACGCCCGCACGGTTTTGGGTGGTGTCGGATTCATCGGATATAGTTCCGGCAAGACAACGCCTCCTGCCGGAAACCGAAAGTATCTGTGCCCTTGGCCTAGTACCGCAACATGGCCCGATGGCTCGAACGACGGGCGCCGAAGAAGGCCTTGGAGAATTCTTCGACGACGGCCGGCTCATAGCCCTTGCAACTGAAAATGTCGAGATAGGCGCTGTTGGTATCGTTGGCGAAGTGGCCGCTGATCAAGGAGGTCTCGATCAACTGCACCATGCTGTAGCCCGCCACGCGGCCTTCTCCGAAATTCACGATCTGGCAGGCACCATACCGCTTCATTTCGATCAGTTCGCAGAGCTGCACAACGTAGGCTTCGATTTGTTTGGCGTCGCGAATGCGTTCGGGGATGCAATCGTGGAGGTCAACGGAGGTGCAAATGCCCCAGGCTTTGCCGGGTCCGACAGAGTCCGGATGGACTGCGGAGTCAGCAACCCTGGCTGAAGATGATGAGATGTCGTCGGAGGTGGCACCTTCTGCGTTGTGCATATGCGATACGACCTTTCTGTTGGGAATGGTGGGAGTGAGAACACATGGTTGCAATATACTGAACGTTTGAAACCCTGTAAATATTTATCTCCGAAATTTCTCGTGCTACTCGCACATTGACAAACTCTCGACCCCTTAGCGAGAATGCCGACCATGGCTGACACGTCGACACCCCAATCCAATCCTTCCGCATCAACCGCCGAATTGCCGGAACGTCTCTGTACCTGGTGCAAGGTCTCCATGACCAAGCGTCTGGTCGCAGGCGGCCAGTTCATCCACTACACTTGCCCAAAGTGCGTGTTTCAGCATACCACCAAGCGCGCCCCCAAGACTGAGTAGGTCACCTGCCTCGGAAGGGGAGAGACCTCCAGGCTGATCAAAGAGGTCGCGAACAAGGCCGCAGCGAGCGAACGACTGAGGCATACTGTTCCGGTATGTCGAAGGAGTGAGCGACGCGAGAACGCCGTTGGCGGCCTCTTTCATCGGCCTGCTAGTCGTAATACTTCTCGCGATAGATAGGACACAGCCCTTTGGCATTGAGCCTGGCCGTCACGTCCTTGATCATCCCGCTCCCCCCACACAGATAGACGGCGAGATTCCCGGCGGAGGAGACCTGCGCATCGATCAACGCCGTCACTCGCCCGCTCGCCCCTTCCCACCCCGGGTCCGGCCTGGACAGTGTCGTCACAAAAGAAAAATTGGGATGGTCCGCCGCCAGCGCCGTCAGTTCCTCCTGCCAATAGAGATCTCGCTGACTGCGGAGTCCCCAGAACAGAGTGACGGATCGCGACTCCCCACGCTCCAATTGCGCCAGGATCATGCTGCGGAGCGGAGCAATCCCGGTTCCCGTCGCGACGAACAACAGGTCTCTCACCCCCTCGTCCCGCAGATAGAAGGCACCGGCCGGCCCCTTGAAAGAAGCTCGCTCTCCTTCCCGTAAGCCGAACAGATAACTCGACCCCGGTCCACCCTGAACGAGATTCAGCACAAGCAGAATCCGGTCCCGCTGACCCGGCGGCGAAGCGATGGAATAGGGCCTGGTTACCGGTCGAGGCTGCCCTTCCTTCGGCACTTCAAATGACACGAACTGCCCGGCCTTAAACGCGATACTGGATGGCTCCAGGAGGCGCAACTCGATCGCGCGCACGTCGTGCGTGAGGTCCTGAATACGACTCACTTCAGCGCTGAACGTGTGCACAGAAACCTAACTCGTGGTGCTGTCGGTTAATTGCGGGAAGGGAGCAGGAGATGCGTCTCATAACTCATGATACCAAGAAACGCCGCCAGCCCGAGGTAGTACAGGCCGTAACTCACCCTGGTTGAGAGCGGCACATCGTAGTACCGTTCCGGCAGGCCGTGGGGGCCGCCCCGGAAGGTGGCCATCAGATGGGGAATGGCCATGATCGCAATCAATAAGAGCATGGGGCTGTGGTTCATGACAAAGAGGCCGATAAGGATCGGCACGCCCAGCCACCAGACCTTCGGCGAGATGATGGCTGTGATACGTCCACCATCAAGCGGTGAGAGGGGAATGAGGTTGAACAGATTGATCATGAATCCGGCATAGGCCAGGGCCAGCATCAACTGACTGTGCGTATATTCCGCCACATAGTAGCAGGCCATCGCGGCAAAGGTTCCCGCCACCGGACCGGCGATGCCGACATAGGCCTCGGTTTCGACATCCATCGGCTGTTCCTTCAGCTGAATCCAGGCCCCGACGAAAGGAATGAACGTCGGTGCGCCGACGTTCAGGTTGCGCTGCTTGGCGGCAGCGTAGTGCCCCAGCTCGTGGAACAGGATCAACAGCACGAACCCCACCGCATACCACCAGCCGAAGATGAAACTATAGACCACCATCGACAGCAGCATGGTCCCGCCGGTAAGCGCAATCTTGCCCAGCTTGAGACCACCGAGGAGCAGGAGGAGAATTTTCACGACGACAGCCCTCCGCCCCCGCCCGCCTGCTCTGGCTTGGGTTTCTTGTTGAAATACTTGGCGGCCAACCCGCCGAGCGCGATCACCAGCAGCATCAACAACTTCTTTCCTGCGATCACCAGGGGAATGATGAACGCCCAGAGCTTGGCTAACAGGCCGGACTTAATCGCCGCGCCGGCGATGAGCGCCGACAGGCCGACCGCGGCCACCTTGTCGGTCGTACTATCGAAATCGGTATACCGTTTCCCCTCGATAAACTCCACATTGGACAACAGAAGGCCGACGTGCGGCTTCAGCACCGGCAACTGCTCCAGGGACCCAACCATGTTCATGCTGAGGTACCCCTGCCGCCCCAGTGCCAGGGTGTTGTAATTCACCCCCACGGTTTCCCGTTCCTGCGCCGAGATGGCCCAGACCACTTTGCTCGCCGCCTTATCGTAATGCGGCTTTTCCTCCCAACCACGAATGACCAGCGGGGGAAAACCCTGCGCCTGGCGAGTCTTGTTATCCTCGTCCGTTCCCTCTTTGATGGAGGTCATCAGCGCATCGGCGTCCCAATTGGCCGCCTCATCGTCTTTCACATAACCCGCATCGATGTACCGGACCACCATGAACCACTGCTCATTTTCTGCTGTCGCGGTAATCAGGCCCAGCTCGGCACCGGAGGGGAAATTCCCCATCTGCTTGAGCAGGCGTTGGGTTTCCTGACCCCCGAGAAACCGATACCCCTTCGGCAGCTTCAGGACGGCCTGATCTCCTAACTTGGCCTCACCAGGTCCGACCTGCCATGCAAGCGCCTGCTGCGGCGGCTCCTCTGCGATGGCGGGCAGCGCCCAAGCAGCCAGTACCAGAACAATAACCGCCATGAGCCTCAGCCGATACCTGACCATAACCGGACCTCCCTATGCCGCCTGTTCTTTATCATGGCGTGCGGAAAACCAAGACAAACACATCACCGCTGCCGAGATTTTTAAGATCACGACTCGATCATCTTAGCGTATTCGCCGCACATGCCCATTCAAAACTTGTTGAAGCCGTCTGAATATTGAGCCCAAGCGTCAACCTTTCCTGTTTATCGAGGAGTTCCAGCCCCTTGATCCGGCGCATGTGCGACTCCAGTTGCCGGTCAGTACACAATCGTCGTCAACGACCGCGATGCATCGTCCCGTTTCTCTACGTGCACCGGCACCCGGCCGATCACACGCCCGTCTTCGGTTTCCACATCCACCCGCCAGTCGCCGGGATCCAGCCCCTGCTTAAACGTGTAGGCACGATACCCGCCTTCACGCCCTCCGGAAATTTTGAGGGGTATCTTATCGGCATGGCTGAAGGGCTTGCTCTTGTCGCTGCGGTAGTACCAGTGGTGATAGACCGTGGTTTTCAGCGTCACGGGCGCAAACACCGCGGTGAAGCAATAGATCGGTTCGTCGGCGGCCACGGTCGTATTCGATCGCTGCCACACCTGAAACCACTGCTTTTCGTACGACAGTTCGAAATGGTCGCCGGCGCGCTTGACCTCGTGATACATCCCCCCGAACTTCATCGAGAGCGGCACGGGCGGAATCCAGTTCAGAAAGTAGAACCCGACCAACAGGCCGATCAGCGCCAGCGCGGGCGCGCCGGCCAGCAGCGCCTCGCGATTGGTGCGAGCCGGGTTTCGCCAATAGATCAGCTGCACGACGCGCAGGACGACCAACACGGTCAGCGCGGCCCCGGCAAGAAAAATGGCCTGGTTCATCAAGCCGGTCATGACGGGCAGGAAAAACGTGAAGAATCCGAAGCAGACCAGGGCATAGAGGCCGACCAGCAACTGCACGTTCGAGAGCCGGTCGCGTAGGAATTCGTTGGCGACCAGGAATCCCACCAACAGGCAGAAAAAGACCGCGGTCCCCGTAAAGGTCGCGCTCTTGGAATAGAAAATCGTGTAGGCGCTGAAGAGGCCTCCCAGCAGGAATTGAATCGCCATCGGCGCATAGGGCTTGGCCTGCACGATCCATCTCATAAGCCGTGGCGCATCCGGCGGGAGATCCTCGACCGTCGCCTCATTCGTGCCCAACCGGCCGGTCAGCACAATGAGAAAGCCCAACAGAGCGAGATAGAACAGCAGCAACAGATTGTCCTGCAGGCGGTCGATACGCGTCAGCGTGACCGTGTCATAGGTCACGCCACTGAAGAAAAACAGCGGCGGAAGGTAGGGCTTCCCCAACACCGATTGGAAGCGTTGCATCGAAACCATGGGCTAGATTTCAGGAGAAGCGGACGATTGTCAAACGAAGAGAGGAATTGGTCGCATCAATCAGCGAGTGGATCAATTCAATGACGGGTCACGAGCACCCGCTTTGATCAACGACAACCGGCAGCTCAACATGGTCATCCAACGAGGCCGCAGGGGAGAAAGAACCGGAGGCGTACCCTCTGCGGCAGGTTGAGGATTCTTTCGAAACGAGAACGAAGTTGGGGGCCATGTTCAGCTGCCGGATTACATGAAGGGTGGGAGCGGCGCATACGTCACATCGTATCCCAACAGACGTTCCAGCCACGCAGCCATATGTTCTTCAGGCAAGGGAGCGCGATTCAAACGCACCTCCAACTGGAATCCACCGGCGGTGCCGACGATCCCGATAATGGCCGACGCATCGTCCCCTTCCGGCATCAACTCCTGTGTTTGAAATTCGCACAGCGTGCTATAGAGGCGTCCCTGCGGCTCGATCGTGGCGAGCACTTCCGGCAATTCGCCCAGTGCGCAATGCACGGAACAGCGATACACCGAACGGGCGCCTGGCTGTACCGCCGCAAATGCGTCCAGCGCCGGCTCCGAAAAACCCGTCAGGTAGGCGCGCACACCGGCCGGCTGCGGCGCAAAGGTGGCCGCCAACCGGCTCGCCGGCACGAGAAACTCGTAGGCATCCAAGGAGTTGTATTCGAACTGACAGGGGCCGAAGGCATCCGGCCAGGAACAGAAAAACGGCGTCGCCGGATCCGCCGGCCTCAACACCAGGCCGCCCTTCTCCACGGAAGTTTCCACCGGCAGGTCCAACGTCCCGATGGCGTCGAGAAAGATCGCCCGCCGTTCATCGATCCATTCCACCCGCCGCGCGTCCTCACGCGTTTCCCCGGGCGTCACCACCTCCTGGGTATGCAGGCGCACGCGGATAAAGGCATGGTTATGCCGGAAGCCCAGCCAGAACATGCACGTGGGATGATGAAACCGCAGCCCGGGTTTCGTGCGCCAGGGATGGCTGATGGAGCAGTAGGTACCGACGTCCTGAAACCGCTGGTAAACCGTGTGGTAGCCGCCTGCGAGTAGAAAAAAATCGCCTTGCCACGCCTCGCGGATATGCAGAAGCGTGACGTCCTCCGTCGCCCAGTGATCGAGTTGATCGAACGCGTCGGGAGAATCGACCGCCCAATCCTCCACGTAGCAAATCACATCCTTGGCGGGATGCGCGGGCTTCAGTCCCAGAGTCGCCAGCCGCTCGCCGACCGCCAGCACCTCGCGAAAGGTCAATCGGCCCGAGGTCTCCCACCGCCGTTCACGCACAACCACCCTCCGCACTCGCCACGCGACGGCCGAAACCGGACCGCTTCATTTGGCTGACTTCAGCGTGCGGCCCTCGATTTTGGTATCGGTGATAAACCGCTCAATCCCGTCTTGCAGGAGGCCGGACATGAGGGTTTCGACATCTTCGCTGGTGAACCAGAACACCAGCTTGGTCTGTTCGCCCTGAATGTTGCGCACGGTGCTGCTGTCGTCCGCGAGATTCCTGGCCTTGATGACCAACCGGCTCTCGCCGGTCAATTTGGTATTGAAGACCCGGCTCTTTGCGTTCGTCGAGAAGTCACGGATTTCTCCCCCGATCACGATATCCGCGCCTGACACTCCGACGCCCGCCTGTACGACGCGCGCGTCCCAACCGCGGCGGTTCCATCCCCGCTGGCGCAGCGTTTCGGCCAGCGCCTCGGCAATCGTCACTCCCGGCGCGCCTCCGTTGACGTTGAAATTCGTGACCCCACCGCCCAAATGGGTACGTTGGCCGATTTTCGACCGGTCGGTTCGCAAATCTTCAAACGGTTCGATCACAATCTTCAACGGCTCAGTCTGGCTGCTCTGCGCGAACGGCTGTTGCGTCTGAAGATTCAGCGAGACCATTTCTCCCGTACCGGCACAGCCCAGCAGCAACGCCAGGCCCACTGCGACACAACACTGACCCACCATGCGACATCCCTGTGCAATCACACATGCCTCCCTGTCAGTAAGTGACGTTCCCCAAAGACGCGCACAGTCTACCCAACTCGCAGCCGGATGACAAACGGGAAGGAGGCCTGGAAGAAACGCGTCGGCGCGGCTCGCTGAATGCCGATGACGGAGAACACGCACGGCCGGAACAAGTCGAATGCAGGGCCGATCAGGGGGTCAGGAGCGGCAGGAGGCTCCGGAAAGTCTCACGGCCCACCTCCGACAGTCGGCCTTCGGACATAGCGGGCTGATCCAACGGTACGAACCGGGCAATCTTGAACCAGGCCCGACCGGACAAGACGGCCGCCAATTGAGCCTTGCGGTCATGGGTGATCGGCAGGGTGTAACCTTCGCCCCGCTTCCATTCCCAAAGCGTGGGAGCGAGGGACAGCTCCAGCCCCTGACCGGCCAG
The DNA here is from genome assembly GCF_900170025.1 of Nitrospira sp. ND1. NCBI lineage: Bacteria > Pseudomonadati > Nitrospirota > Nitrospiria > Nitrospirales > Nitrospiraceae > Nitrospira > Nitrospira sp. ND1. Next base: position 1,238,631 of record NZ_FWEX01000006.1, read on the forward strand.
CTGGTGGAATCGATCGAAGAAGTTCTTCTTGCACTGTTTGACCTGCCCCCCTTCCACAATTATGGCAAAGACCAGATGGTGGCCCCACCAGCAGAGCGAGCGAAAGGTGAACTTGTCGTCCCCGAGGAAATGTTTGGGGTAATCCAGGTATTGATAGGGGCACTCTTCGAGCCGCTCGCCCTTCACAACCTGCATTTTTGATGGATCGAACCCGGGCGGCACCAGCAGCGTGGTCCGGCCCAAGTCTTCCTGTAACCCGGCCTGAAGTTCGGTGAGCAGATCGCGCACCTTGAGAATGATACGTTCCTTGGCACGAAACAGCTCCCCGTCCGCGACCAAGGTAAGTTCAGCAGGTGTCAGCGAGGAGTCTTGTGACGGAGAAGCCATCGTTCGTGATCCGAGACGGGTCGGGTCCGACAAGGTACGTTTCACGTTTTACATTTCACGTTTCACGGCTGTTGCGCGAGATGCCAGCGGACTTTTTCAGCACCGGCGAGGAGTCTGTCCGAGTCATCCTTCGTTGCGAGGCGAAGGAACTGCCGGTAGATGCGAGGCCGCAGGCGCGAAAAAACCGGAGGCGTATTCGCTGGAATACGTTGAGGATTTTTTCGAGTCGAGAACGACGCAGATGCCAGCAGCTCGTTTGCCGAAGCAGAATGGCATGACTCGGACAGACTCCTAGGATTTCTGGTGGGATTCGAACACCGACACTTGCAAATCGAATATCCGGCGACAGTCGGCGCAACGCAGGCCTACGCTGTCCCGGATCACATCCAGTTCGCGAATGGTGACGGACACGGGATGCGCCAGAAGGCAGGCCTCTAGCAGTTCCTTCGCCGTCGGGAGCGCCTTGGCACCCGACATGTCGCCGTCAACCGGCACAGCCGCCACCCGCGCCACCACCTGGTCCGCTGCCATGTGGTGCATCATGCGGCAGGACGTGCAGGCGATGATCAGCCGCCCCGTCTCGTCGATTCGCTTCAACGACAGGCACAAGGGATGGACGGCGAAACACTGTTGCACGAAGGCGCCGCTTTGAAATCGTTGCCCCATAACCACCTGATAGAAGAGCCAAAAGAGGCTATGGCGTATAGCTTATAGCGGAAGGCAAGAAATCGAGAGTGGGACTACTTGCTATCAGCTACAGGCTATCAACCATACGCTCTTAATCCCCTGAGATACGCTTCACGTCTTACGTTTCACGTTTTACGCTTCAACATGCCGCTACAGTTTTGCCAACCCCAGCATCATGAGCACCCCGAGGGCGTAGGGGATCATACAGGAATACAGCACGGCGTTGAAGGCTCGCTCCGGCGAAGTCGATCGGACGGTGTGATCTTTGTAAATGAACTCGTAGGCGAGAATCAGCAGCGTGAGGGTCAGCACGAAGACCCGACTCGTGCGAGGCCAGGTGTAGTGCCCGCTCACGATGAAATTGGCCGTAAAGAAGCCGCTGGAGATAAACAGAAGCGGCGCAAGCACATAGCGAAGGGTGTGGGAAAAGTAGACGTGCCAGACGGGTCTGGTAGATCGTTGCTGCGGATCGAGTAAGAGGGTCATGACCCGACTGGTGCGGGTTGGCTGGAAGGCGGCGGAGAGGCTTGCTTCGCCTGTTCCTCGGCGGTCCGGCAGGTTTTGCAGATGCGCGGACGCTGCTTGAGGAAGCTGATCTTCCCGCTGGCGAGACAACTATAGTGCACAAACTCATCGCACACCGCGCAACGCGACCAGCCGCCGCGCAACATCGTCTTATCACGGTAGAGACCCTGCTGACAGACTTTGCAGTTGCGGGGCTCGATCCCCAGCAGCATAGGTTCCCACTCACCGGCGGCTTTACGAATACTCATAGCGCGGAAGTATAGCGAAGGGGTCCAAGAAAAAACAAGGAGCCCCCCGACTCATGAAAGCTTGTTTCGGGATGCCCAGTAACCTGGTTTGCGCTTCACGTGCATCACCGCAGCCACATAGATTGTCCGCCCTTCGACGGCATAGATCACGCCATAGGGGAATTGCTGGACCAGATAACGCCGGAATCTTCCCTTGAGAGTTCGCCAAAGAGTGGGATATTTCCGGATTTGGTCGAATGCCGCCTCAACGGCAACCAAAAACTCTTCGCCCAGGCCGTGGCGGCAATCCTCATAGTAGAGGGCTGCCTGGCTCAATTCGGCTTTCGCTGCCGGATCAAAAAGCAGCCTCAACGACGGAGATCCTTGCGGATGTCGCGCAACGACTTGGCGACCGAAAGCGGCTTGGTAAGTTTTCGCTTCCAGGCGGAAAATCGTTGTTCTGCCTCTGCGACCCAGGCTTCATCCACTGAGGTCAGGCGTTCGCCGTTCATCCCTGCCATGAGTCGCGCAGCCAACCGTTCACGCTCAGTCGGCGAAAGCTTCCGAGCCTGTTTTTCAATAGTCAGGGCAAGGGTCGTCATCGGCTCCACTCCTTGAAAAATGTCTCAGAGCCCCTACGCTGCTTTGTGAAACTCTACAACCTGCTGGAATTCTCTGCAACCCATGACCCTCCTGAGACCGGTATCGTGATCGTGGGTTATGCGTCCAGCATCTTACGAATCGTTGAAAAATCGCCGGCCGTCGGCATCACGAAGAGACAGCGGCCACCGCTCCGGGAGGCCCATATCTCTCCAACCGCTCGTTTATCTTCGGCATCGACACCGTCGAAGAGATGTTTTCCCTTATATTCGACCGCCAGCGTACGGCCGTCCGTCAGTTGACACAGAAAATCAGGATAGAACCAGTCCTTGGATGTTTGCAGCCGGAAGGAAGTCGATTTGCGTGCAAGATTTCTCACCCAGAATCTCACCTGCGGCAGTCCATCGAGAAACTGCGCACATTGAAACTCTTCTGTGATCCGCCCTTCGGCCGTCTTTTCCGTCAACTCACCGGGCTTGGGTCCGAAGTAATGCTTCTGAAACTGAAAGCCGCCCTCATACACACGGCTCGGCTCATAGCCCATGGTCTTGAAGTTAATCGTTCGCTCTTCGGTCACAGTGAGCGGTGAGTCGGAATGAAGCAGCATCTGAAAAGACGCCTTCCGCTCACCTTCTCGATGGTCCTGAATACGCGCCGCAATTTCATCGCGGAGCCGGAATCGATCGAGCGCCAGAGTACCGATGTCCGCAATCTCATACTTCGCCGTCAGCCCACGAATGACCTTTCGAAGAAACTCTGCCGATTCCCCGACGGGAATGTCGTGATGATCGATCTCCCGATCCAGCCAGGCGACGAGCCTTTCTACGGACCAGTCATCTTGCCCGCTGAAGTGAAACATCTGCTGGTGCAGCGTGCCGACAAAATCGGCATCGCCTGTATCGCCCAGCAGCGTCGTCTGGACGTCGCCCTTCTGTCCGACATCGATCACCCCAACCTTCCCATACGGACGAGCCAGCGGGTTATACGCCGCAGGCAACGACGCATCTTTCTCGCTCAGCTTCCAGGGGTGGTCGAGCAAAAAGGTGCTTTCGAACTCGTACAGCATGCCGTTCTCGGCAAAGCAGAGCAGCGGCACAAGAAAGTCCAATTGCTGCTCATACGGCGACGGCTTTCTCGGCTTTCCGCTTCCGCCGAAGGCTTGCTCCGCCTGACGAACCATCTCCGCGGCTTCCGCGAGCCTGGCTTTGGCGTCCGGAGTCGTGACACAGCTTTGCACCTTTTCCAGGTCCTCGCGGTCGAGCGGCACGACGATGGTAATGGCGCCGCTGGCGGCATCGATCCGCACCTTTCCGCCAAGCGCGGGCTCCTGGACCTGGACGACGGTGGGATCGATTTCGGCAGGACCAACGGTCACAGTCTGCGGCTGCACACCGAGCGGCAGCGTGCCTTGCGGCACGGAAAGGATGATCCGTTCGGCCTCTGCCTTTGTGAACCCATTGTGTTCCAACGCCTCGCGCAGTTCCGCCAATACCGCCGTAATCGAATCCGAGACAGAGAAGGCATAGGCGCAATTCAGGTCAGGATGTTGCTTCGCCTGCGCATTCGGCAGCCGAAGAATACGCCCGACGATTTGCTCGATTGCGGTGGCTGACCAGGTTTCCTTCAAGCTGCAGAGCACATAGGCAAAGGGGCAGTCCCATCCTTCGCGCAGCTTTTCCACCGTGATGATCACCCGGACCGGACATTTCGTCGAGGCGATGTCCCTCACCCCTTTGAGTTCGTCGAGCCTACCGACAGAGATCTTCACCTCGTCTTTTGAAAGACCGAACTCGCGCACCAACCGGTCACGCAGCGGTTCACAGGCATCGACCCGCTCAGCCTGAATCAAGAGAATGGGGCGGATATATTCGGCCGTCTGCTGCCCTTCCAGGACGGCGAGCCGTTCCAGATCGGCTCGAAGCGTGATGGCTTCCGCCAGCAGTTGGTCCCGCTGACTCGGGTGTCGCGTGACGACCCGCAACGGCAGCTTCACCATCTGCGCCGTTTTTAGTTCCGCCGCCGAGACACGATGCAGCACGTTAGAAGGCGTCTTTTCCCGCGCCGGCGTCGCCGTAAACTCGACGATGCACGAGGGCAGGACGTTGCCGAGCGTCGCAAAGGACAGATCGGTCCGGGCATTGTGCGCCTCATCCACGATGACGATCGGCCGCCGAAGCCGTAGCGCGTTGACTAACGACGGTTTAGGCTTCCCGTCCGCACCGGGGAAGAGGTCTGCAAGGCGGTCAGGAGGCACATTCAGTACATGTTCGGAGAACGCGCCGTTCTGGTCATAGACCCTGCGCCCGGTCGTGTCCTCGACACGAAACGATTGGATGGTGGACACGATCACCACTGTTTGCCCGTCGATGGTTGCACGCGACAAGCGCAACGCCTCGTCGATGGTCATCACTTCGACCGCCCCGCAAGCCAATTCCAGCGCACGGCGGTACGGATGGCGTGGATCGCGCAATGCATCCGCCGTTTGATCTAGAATCGTATTGCTCGGCACCAGCCAGAGCACCACCGCTCGCTCGGCCCGCATGAACTGGCGCTGAGCCAATCCAGCCGCATAGCAGGCCAGTAAGGTCTTGCCGCCCCCGGTCGGCACGCGCAAGCAGACATAGGGCATGTCCGGCCCGAGCCCTGCAGCCGAGACCGGAAAGTACGGCGCTGCCTCACCGAATCGACGCGTGACCTCCCGGAAGGCGACCTCCGGCGTTTTGGTCTGGGCAGTGCAGCGGAAGAAGTCGCCTAACGACTCCAACACCCGCTCCTGATAGTCTTTGAGCGTAATCACGACTTGCCCTTCGAATGGAAGCCAATCCGCCGTGTGGGAGCAGCCGGAGGCGGCTGCAACAGCGGTAACAGCTTCTCGTAGACGTCCAACAAGGCCGTGTCGTGCTCGAGCAACGTGCGATCGATTTCGGCCAAACGTTTCAGAATGGCGTGATTCGCGGCAACATGCTCGCGCAGGCGGACAAACGCCCGCACCACAAACACACTCATCTGGACCGCCCGCTCGCTGCGAAGAATGTTCGCGGCCATCACGGCACCATGTTCCGTGAAAGCCCAGGGGCAATACCGACGCCCGCCGTGGGAGGTGGTCACAATCTGTGACCACCTCGGATGAACCTCCGTCGATTCAGCATGTTGCAAACTTGAGGTCGCAAATTGCGACCTCAAATTGCCGAACTCAGTAGTCGTCAGTTGAAAGGCGAAATCATGCGGGAACCGCTGTCGGTTCCGTTTGAATGCCTCATTGAATCGTTTTGTTGTCACCCCGTAGAGACGAGCCAAGTCTGCATCAAGAATCACGCGCTGATTCCTGATGACAAAAATCAACGGCTCTAGGGGGCCATGTGAGGGCGATTTCTTGCGAGTAGCCATGCGTCAACTCACCTTGATCTCGTAGGGCGTCTGCCTGACCAGAATCCGCTCCGCTTGTAACCGGTCCTTTCCCAGTAGACACCCGGCACAATAAATCACCTTCTGCCCGTCGTACGTCGGGAGCTGTGCCAAGACAGAACGCGTGAGCACGTTACCGCCATTCGCCGTCTTGTCGTTCAGAATGCCGTTATAGAGCAGATACACCCCCACGCCACGACACTCGCCGAGCAACGGCGATTTGGTCACGCGTCCACGCGGCAAGGGCTCACCTGTTTCGGTGAAATAGACATGCCTTGCCAAATCGGCAAAGCTCACGGTCTCACGGATCTTCCCGCTCTCATCGAACAACGACTCGCCTAACTCGCAATAGCGGAACCCACCGCCGAGACCTTCCACCTTGCCACCATTCGTATTTGCATAGCCGGACGCAGCGCGCCGCACACGCTCAGCAGTAACTTGTCTTGCGATCTTCGCTTCTATCTCGACGAGGATAAAGCGGCGCGGCGCCTGATCCACCATGGCTTGATTAAGCTTCAGAACTGCATGGCCGGTTGTGCCAGAACCAGCGAAGGAGTCGAGGACCAAATCTCCTGGGCTAGTAGCAATTTGGACTATTCGCTCGATCAATCGCGTGGGCTTTGGTGTGACAAAAACAGATTCTGAATCAGAAAACTCGACGAGCTGTAGCAGCTCTTTCTTTGCATCCTGAGTGTGGCCAACATCACCGTAGAACCACATCGTTTGCGGGACAACGCCTTGTTTGACTTCAGACAGGAATCGCTTCAATTGTGGAATTGAGTCACCTTTCCTCCCCCACCAGATTCTTTTCTCGGAATCGAATGCAGCAAACTTCTCCTTCGATATTGTCCAATAACGACCTTTGGGTGGCCCAGCGATGATTCGGCCAGACGGGCATGTAACCGAGTAAAGCCCCTCGCTGTAGGGATTACGCCCGGAAAGATCGCTGGTCTTCCAAGCCCCTCGTGGGTCGTTGTCGCGATTTATATATGCAGAGTCCTGCTCTTCGCTTCGAGGGACGAGGTTCGGCCTCCACACTTCTGCCTTCTTAGCATAAACGACTATATAGTCGTGATCTTCAGAGAAGTGTCGCGCCGAGTTCTTCGGCGAATACACCTTCTGCCACAACACAGTAGTGATGAAGTTGTCGGGACCAAAGATTTCATCCATTGCATAGCGCAATGCATGAATCTCGTTGTCGTCGAGACTGATAAAAATCGCGCCATCTTCTCGAAGAAACTGCCGCAGCAACGCCAGCCTTGGATACATCATGCAGAGCCAGCGGTCATGGCGATCGAGCGTTTCGCCCTCTTTGCCGACAACCTTGCCAAGCCATTCGCGCATCAAAGGACTGTTCACGTTGTCGTTGTAGACCCAGTTCTCGTTGCCGGTATTGTAGGGCGGGTCGATGTAAATACACTTCACCTGGCCCGCGTAATAGGGGAGTAACGCTTTTAGGGCTACCAGGTTGTCACCCTGCACAATAAGGTTGCCCTCACCCGGCTCGCCGCACGCGAGATCGGGGACATCCTTCAGCAAGTGAAACGGCACTTGCTGATGGTGATTGACCACCGCTTCTTTTCCGATCCAGTTGAGTGTAGGCATGCGAGTTTCCGATGAGTAGACGCCGCTGAGGGATACCCCTTTCCCGTGAGGGAAATCAACTGCCTGGCAGGGCTTTCCCAATCATCCGGAGATCTGAATCCAGCGAAGACCTTCTGATGCCGGGGTGCGCGTGCAGAAAGATGAGGGGCACCGGCCCCATTTCAGTCTGGGTCGAGTGATCGAAGAGGTGAGAGGAGCTATCGCTGAGAATAACCGATATCAGGGGTGTTCCGGAGGAACATGGGGTTCGATTGCCGAGATCAAAGCCGGAACGTCATGCACTGCAATCTCCCAGACCCTTAGCAGATCCAGCCGAAAATAGTCATGCGCAATGCGATGACGCATGGCAATTACCTGCTTCCACGGTATGGTAGACAGCCGGGCTCTAGTTTCTTCGGAAATCTTCCCGGCAGCCTCACCGATGTTTTCGAGCGCTTTCGCAATCGCATGCTGATGCAGGCCGCTCTGTCGAAACTGCTCCCATGTAAGATCGGCGCGGAATTCGAGGACGCGCCTGGCCCCGATGAGCATATCGAGCAGATACGCATCATCACGCCACATAGATGGGTTCCATGTGGGTCAGGATATGTTTGCGTCGTATGTAGTTCGGGCTTTCGTCGATCAGTCGCTTTTCGACCAAATCCACCGTCCGCCCGATGAGAGATTCGAGTTCACCCTTCATTTCAAGCAAATGCTCGAATTTCCAGTCGGCCTGCGGCGCAAACGTGACCAACACGTCCACATCGCTGTCCGGCCTGAAATCCCTCCGCAGCACGGAGCCGAAAAGGGCCAGCTGGTGAATGCGCCATTTCTCACAAAACGCAGCAATCTGCTGTTTCGGCAATTCAATGCCTATCGTTCCACCCATGCAGCACTTCTCCGGCTCACATCAATTGAGGGGTACCCTTTTTCCATATTGCCACAGGGGGCGGTGTCCAGCAATCCTCAACTGCGCGCAACCTTCTTACCCGCCCAACCCACTAGCACGCCGAGACGTGCCATTCACCCAAGCGAGGCACTTCCTAGGGTGCGCGTTCTGCGAGCAAGAGGATGCGGAACGCTGGCCCTCTCTTCTCCTCCGTTTGACACTCCCCGAACCCCTTTGTTACTCTCTCGCGCACATGACAACGTACAGCTTCCGAGTGACGTCCGCATGAGCCCCACGAGCCAACTTTCCCCGACCGGCCTGGATATCCGTCAGTACCTCGAACGGAAACGCGAGGAGGTGGATCAGTATCTGCAATCGGTCATTCCGAGCGCCGAGACCATGCCCACGACGCTGCATGAGAGCATGCGGTACAGCCTGTTCGCGGGCGGGAAGCGGGTCCGGCCCATTCTGGCGATCGCCGCCGCCGAAGCGGTGGGCCACGCAGGGAAGGCCGTCTTGCCCGTTGCGTCCTCGCTGGAATTGATCCACACCTATTCCCTCATTCACGACGATCTCCCGGCGATGGACAATGACGACTTTCGCCGCGGGAAACCGACCAACCACAAGGTCTACGGCGAAGCGATGGCGATCCTGGCCGGCGACGCGCTGCTGACCATGGCCTTCGAACTCTGCGCCCGCGCGAATGCCGAGCACAGTCTCGATGCCGCGCGCCAGGTCCAACTGATCCGCGAACTGGCCGTCGGGTCCGGCAACCTCGGCATGGTCGGCGGGCAAGTCCTCGACATTCAGGCCGAAAACAAGGACATCGACCTCGCCACGTTGCAGTCCATCCACAAGCACAAGACCGGCATGCTGATTCGAGCCGCCGTGCGGATGGGCGCGATCACCGCCGGGGCGATGCCCGCACAACTCGACGACCTGACCTTCTATGCCGAGCAAATCGGCCTGGCCTTCCAAATCGCCGACGATGTGTTAAACGTCACCGGTACGCGCGAGGAACTCGGCAAGAATCCCAACACCGACGCCCAACGCGGCAAAAAAACCTACCCGACGTTTTATGGCGTCGAGGGAGCCAAGCAACTGGCGGAAGAGTGCGTCACCCGAGCCAACGACCGGCTCGCCTCCTTCGGTTCGAAAGCCGATCCTCTCCGCGAACTGGCCCGGTATATCACCTCGCGGAAAAATTAACCGTGAGGCGTGAAACGTAAGACGTGAAACGCGACCCCCTCCTCCAGACCATCATCTCTCCCAACATACCTTTCACCTTTCACGTTTCTCCTTTTACGTCTTCCCCATGAAGGCTCTCGTCACCGGCGCAACGGGGTTTGTCGGCGGGGCTGTGGCGCGCGCCCTGGTCAAGACAGGCATCGAGGTTCGCGTGCTCTCGCGGAAGGGCGCAGACCTCCAGAACCTGGCCGGGCTCCCGGTCGAACAGGTTGATGGAGACCTACGCAACCCCGAGTCGCTCCGGCGTGCCCTCACCGGTTGCCGGCAGCTCTATCACGTGGCGGCGCATTACGCCCTTTGGGCGAAAGACCCTTCGATCTTCTACGACATCAACGTCACCGGCACGCGCACCCTGCTGGAGGCAGCGCGCGAGGTCGGCATCGAACGGACCGTCTACTGCAGCACCATCGGCGCGATCGGCCTACCGCCGGGCGGAGGACCAGGGACGGAAGAAACACCGGTGTCGCTGGAACAGATGGCCGGCCATTACAAGCGTTCAAAATATCTGGCCGAGCAGGAAGTGCTGAAACTCGCGCGCGAAGGCTTACCAGTCGTCATCGTGAACCCCAGCGCGCCGGTCGGGGAAGCCGATGTGAAGCCCACCCCCACCGGTCAAATCATCGTGGACTTCATGAAGGGCCGCATGCCCGCCTACATCGAAACCGGCATGAACCTGATCGACGTGGACGACGTGGCCCAAGGCCACCTGCTCGCAATGCAGAAGGGCCGGCAGGGCGAACGCTACATCCTCGGCAACAAGAATCTGCTCCTCAATGACGTGTTCCAGATCCTCAGCCGGATCACCGGGGTGAAGGCCCCGACCATCAAACTACCGCGCCTCGCCATTCTGCCCCTGGCCTATGCGAATCAGTGGATCTCGAACCTCACGGGTGTGCCCCCGCGCATTCCGCTCGAAGGCGTGAAGATGGCCAAATACAAGATGCATTACGATTGCAGTAAAGCGATCCGGGAACTCGGCCTGCCCCAAACACCGGTCGAGGTGGCGCTTGAAAAGGCGGTGCGATGGTTTCGTTCACATGGCTACGCTTAGTCGGATGCTGGAAAAGGCCTCCACCTGCATTCTCCGCTCGACAGGCTCCTCAACATATCCACGGAGAAAGAGCTGTCCCGGCAGCTCGGGGTGGGTGGGTAAGAACTGGCACGCCTCCGGTCTTGTCGTCGCCTGGGGCAGGGCCGTGTCTTGACGCGCCGTGGTGGACGGGTAAGAACGTGATTTTTTTGAGCATCCGTTGATCCCCCGATGGAAATCCTTCTCCTTTTCTTTAAAACCATTCTGCTCCGCCCCTACGTTTTTGCCTTCCTCGCCGCGTTTCTGGTTTCAGCCATTGCGTTGATCGGCTGGCCGCGGACCTGGCGCTTCTGGCTCATCAGCTGGATCACCGCCTTCGTCTGTGAATTTTCTTCGACGCGCAACGGCATTCCCTTCGGCTGGTACTTTTACAACGGTTCCACGGTCGGGCAGGAACTGTACTTCTCCAACATCCCCTTCATGGACTCGATTTCGTTCTCGTTCCTGCTGTTCGCCAGTTATTGCCTGGCTCTATTATTGCTGCTGCCGGTCCAATCGAGTTCATGCGCCGACACTACGTCACGGCTTCCCGATCTGAAGTTCGATCTGCCGCTCCGGACAAGTTGGCCGGTCTTTGCCTTAACCATCCTGCTCTTCGCGTTCATCGATATGGTCATCGATCCGGTCGCGTTGCGAGGTGACCGTTGGTTTCTGGGAAAGATTTATTACTACCCGGATCCCGGCGTGCATTTCGGCGTCCCGATGGCGAACTACGTGGGCTGGGCGGTCGTCGGCGCGATCTCCCTCTTGATCTATTTCCCCCTGGACCGACGACTCCAACACCCCTTGCCGGATCACCGTCCTTCAACCACCCATCGCCTGCTGCTGGGCGGCGGACTCTATTACGGAGTGCTCGCCTTTAACCTGGCCATGACGTTCTGGATCGGCGAAACACTCCAAGGCACCACCGGCCTGCTGATGTATGTGCCGGTGACGGCCATCCTGTTGCTACGCCTGCTCGCGCCTGCAACACAATCTGCGTAAACACACCCGAAGCAGGGCCGCTGCGAACGCGCCATCATTGGCATTCATTCAATCGAGTCTGTATATTGTTCTATGGCGTTGCGCCTGAACTGGAAGGTGTGTCCCCGATGAAAAAAATCTGTGGACTGCTGATGCTGGGCTTCCTCGCCACCCTGGGAATCCTCGGGTGGTTCGGGTATCAGTCCTATAGCACCGGCTTTAGCGCCAAGGCCGAACCGAACGAGCTGGAGGTGCTGATCGCCAGACAACTCCGCCACCTGGCCATTCCGTATGAGAATCGGCAACTCCGCAATCCCCTGCCCGTCACGCAGGAACTGATGAAGGAAGCCCGGGCCCATTTCGCCGACCATTGCGCCTCGTGCCATGCCAACAACGGGAGCGGAGAGACCGTGATCGGCAAGAACGTTTACCCCAAAGCGCCGGACCTTCGCCTGCGGGAGACGCAAACCATGTCCGACGGAGAATTGTTCTTCATTATTCAGAACGGCATACGCTTCACCGCCATGCCCGGCTGGGGGACCGGCGATCCGGCCAAGGACAGCGGCAGCTGGCAACTCGTGCATTTCATCCGCCATCTTCCCAGCCTGACCGAGGAAGAATTGCAGGAGATGGCCGGCTTGAATCCAAAGACCAAGAAAGAACTCCAGGAAGAAGCCCTGTTCGACCAGTTTCTGGGCGGTGACGACGCCGCAGCCTCCAAGGCCGCCGGCTCGCATCATCATTAATTCGTCAACGAAAGGACGACCCGTGACATTCCTTCGACTCTTCATTGCCGCGTTCCTTCTGATCTGCGCCCCGGCCGTGGTGGCCGCCCATGGGAGCGGGCAGCACGTGCTCGGCGTCGTAGCCGCCATCGACGCGACCCACATCGAGGTCAAAACCCCCAAGGGCCAGGTCGTGTCGGTGCGAATCACGGACAAGACGCAATACAAGGTGCGGAACCTTCGCCGCCCCAAGAGTCCGCCACAGGTAGGAGACCGCGTGGTCATTGAAGCCGAGAAGGGCACCGACGGCCTGACCGCTACCGAAGTGCATTACTCGGACTCCAAACCCAAAGAGGCACAATAGATAGCCAAGAGCCGCCGGTTACGGAGAGGGCGGCAATGGTAGGGGATGTTCAAAACGGCCGTTCAGCAAGGCCGCAGCGAACGAAGAGGCGAGGCGTACACTTCGGTACGTTGAGCCTCTGAATGATGCGAGAACGAAGCTGGCGGACGTTTTCAACATCCTGAGAGAACCGTATGCGAGTCGTTCAGTTGCAGGGGAGTCAGCACAGCGCGAGCAACAGTGGCGGCCTGCGCCCTATTGTCATGCGGGTGCTGATCATGGGGCTGGCTGTCTTTCTCGCCGTGACCATCGTGCCCGGCATCGAATCGGAGAGCCTCGGTGCCGGCCTGGCAGCGGTGCTCGTGTTGACGGTGCTGAATACGCTGATTCGGCCGCTGCTCTACCTGCTGGCGCTCCCGCTGATCGTCGTCTCACTCGGCCTGTTCATGGTGGTGATTAACGCCCTGTTGCTTCAGCTGACCGCCGCCCTCGTCAAAGGTTTTACCGTGGTTGGATTCGGCGCGTCCTTCTGGGGCGCCCTCGTCATCAGCGTCGTGAGCAGCCTGCTTAACATGATCTTGGTCGTCGAACATACCCGGGTGGATAGGAGCGATCATCCTCAGCGCCCACCCACAATCATCAACCCGGATTAGCAGTGGAGAGCTGATAGCGTATGGCGTATAGCACAAACGGCAGGAGGCCCCATGGACCTTGCCATAAGCTATTGGCCATGTGCGCTTCAAATTCATGTGCTTCCTTGAGTTACCTTGATCCGGCTGCTACAATGCCGCCCGACGCTCGCTATTCACCGCCGAGAGCGCACAACCTATAACGAGCACCATGTTCCGAACATGCTGCGGGTTATGACTCACCATCTGAGTCATCCATACCGGGACAGAATCGGTAGCCCCCTGCGTAGTCGGTAGCATCCTGCATAGAGGTCGATGAGTCCTCCAGCCGAATCAGAAAAAAAAGCCGCCGCTGATACGCATCTGCAACGCACCCTGACCTCCGTCGTCAACGGCTTACCCGCCGATGCCGCCCTGGTTGCGATTTTTCACCAGGAACAGGGGCCGCTCACGACGCAGGTTCACCGCGGGTTCACGCCACGCGATGTTCAATCGATCGTCCGCACGCTGTCCTCGCAGAAGGTGCTGACCTCCGTCCCCGCCGGCAACGATCCTGAGGCCTCACGCACCATGCGCCTTCGCCTGGTCACCCCGGGGGCCAAGTCGCTGCTGGGCGTGCCGCTGCGGCACCGTCAGCGCACCTTCGGCTTCCTGGTGATCGGACGGAAAGACAATGCCGTCTATGCCAAAAAAGACAAGACGATGCTGGAGCAGGCCGGCGACGACATTACCAAGGCCCTCGAACGGGACAGCCTCTTCGATCTCAACGTCCTGCTGAGCCGTCCGCTGGTCGTGCAAGAGCCGCAGCCGGTTATCGCGACCCCGGATGTCTACAACGCGCCGACCTCCCATGCGACCCCGGAGATCCAAGAAAAAATCGTTGCGCTGCTCAACGAGCTGGGCCAGACCCTGGCCTTCGACCGCGCCTGGATCGGAGCCTATGACCCGCTCGCCGGCAACGTCGAAGTACTCGGCATCGCCGGAGAACAAAAGACCGACCCGAAAGACCAGAAGAAAGATCTCAAAGCGGGCCAACGCCTGACGCTCGACGCCTCCGCTGCCGGATGGGTGGTGCGCCACCGCAAGCCGCGTGTCGATCACGATCTCGCTTCGACTCAGGGCCGCTTCCTCGACCACAAACATCTGTACAAAGACCGGTTCCAGTCGTCGCTGGTGCTCCCCTTCTTCCTGCGCGGCCAAGTCGGCGGGACCATCACGCTGGCCTCGAAAGAAGCGGACCGTTTTGCGGTGACCGATGCGCGGTTGCTCGAGCCGATCAATCTCAAATTGGTGGACCTGCTCCAGGCTACCCCACCCGCAGCACCAGGCGCCGCCAAAGCTGAAGGCGCGCCGGATTCCGAGGCAGGTTCAGCCGCGTTGATCTCGGCGGAACCGGTGATCAGAAAACAGGAACGGCAAGCGGCCATCGGAGAGTTCAGCGCCTTTCTCGCCACTGAAATCCGCGAACCGCTGGGCTCGATTCGCGCACAGTTGGAAGAGGTCACGGCCGAGGGCATCCTCGACTTCGACCCGCAGACCCGTGTCGAGAACGCGATGCGGGACCTGATCCGCATCGAAGCGATTCTCAACGAAATCCTCGACTTCGCTAAGCCACTCGACCTCACGCGCCGGCTCTGCCGCGTTCCAGAAATGGTCGAAAACGCACTCACTGTGGTGGCCACAGAGCTGGAAGCGACCCGCATTCAAGTGGTCAAGGAGTATGCAGGGCTCCTCGCCCCGGTCCGGGCCGACGAAGCCAAAATGCAGCAGGTCTTCCTCAGCATTTTCAAAAATGCGATCGAAGCCATGACCCCGGGCGGCATCCTGACCATCTCCATGAGCAACCAGCGGGCAGGACGACATCTGGAAGTCCAGATCCTGATCAAGAACAACGGGGCGCCGATTCCCCCCGAACATGTGGACAAGGTGTTCGAGCCGTTCTTTACGACGAAGCGGTCCGGCACCGGCCTGGGCCTCGCCACCGTGAAGAAAATCGTCGAGGAACATCAGGGCAGTATCGGCATTTCCGGGACACCCGGCGAAGGGACCACAGTGACGATCCGTCTGCCCGGTGTCAGCCGAGGTCCAGCCCATCGGTATCGAGGGCGCGGACGCCGTCCGCCACGCCGCCCGACCGCCGCATCCTAGGCCCTTGTTTCCTGTCCCGGTCTGATCAATCAGGTCAGGCCTCGCGAGGCTACCTTATTAAGCCGCGCCACTTTGTCCCAGCGCTCACACGATTCCTCGTGTGAATGTCCTCCATGGCCGGCCATAGATCGTGTCCGTCTGTTTTCTTTCTCCCAACCGTGGTCGCTTGAGCTAGCTGTTCTCTTTTTCCTACAACCATTTATGCTCTGGTCCTGAGTGCCATCCATCGGCGCGCATCGGCCGAGCACATCGACGTGATTCGCCCTCAACAGGACTGGCGTGGCGAGCCTCCTCCTGCGCGCGTCCAACGAGGGGCTTCTAGGGCCGCGCTTCTCGTAGCGAATCGCCATACACACCTGTGGGTGGTCATTGAGGCCATCCGCTCCCTTCCCCCCTTTATCCTTGACACGGCTTCTTCAGATAGCTAAGATTCCCGCACTCATCAGGCTTTTAACGTCTATAATCGACCACCATACTTTCACATTCTTTCAAAGGAGTAGGGGTATGAAATTCGTGATCGGCAGCGTCGCGACCCTTGCAGGTGTATTGTTTATGTGTTCGATGGCCTCCGCGAATCCGGCCCTGTTGCCGAAGCACGAAGGTTATCCGATGAAGAACGACGGCAGCCCGGTGAACGGACAGCCGACAGCTAATGACCCAGGCCAGAAGGCTGGGGGCGGCGAGTCCACCCTGCTCAAGTCTGCTGATTCCTCCAGCAAGCATGCCGAACAGAAATTGGTGAAGTCGGACAACGCGCGAATCACCGAAGGCCAGGGCGCCGGCCGGTTACCGAACGTCCAGGGCCCGCAGATCAAGATTGAGCCGCCGGTGACCTCTGCCACGAAAATCACTGGCGACCGTAAGATCGATTAGTTTCTATTCGATAGAACGAAAACGGGGCCGTTGTCGTGAGACAACGGCCCCGTTTCTTTTTGTCCCATGATCGCGCCTACCGCTTCGTTCGACTTGAGCCGGCCTCCGTCTGCAATCGAAACCTCCACGGTTTCGTCGCCCATTCCCCGGCATAGTCCACACCGATCCGCGGATAGGTCTTGAGGGCGTCTTGTGGCAACGCGTCGCCGCGATCCTCAAACCAGAGCCTGTCCCCGGCCGTGAGATCCCACCGATTCAATCGGCGATCGATGCCGAACGCACGGGTCAGCCGGCCCGGCCCATCGATGAGCGACCCGTCGCACTCCACCGCCCGCAAGAGGACGGCCGCCGGATAGCCGTCCTGCTCGGTTACAACGTTCAACATCTCGTGCATCCCGTAGCAGAGATACACATAGGCAATTCCTGGCGGACCGAACAGCACCTCCGTCCTGGCCGTTCGTCCTTTCGACGCATGGCAGGCCTTGTCCTCCGGACCGACATAGGCCTCGACCTCGATGATCTTTCCGGCCATCAACCCTGCCCCATTGTTCCGTACAAGATACTTGCCGATCAACGACCGCGCGACTTCGACGGTTGAACAGCTAAAGTAGGAACGATCCAGGATCTTCCGGTTCAGTCGACTCATTGGCAATCCTTTATGTTCCCCCCATGTTAGTTGACGCCGATCGGATAGCAGGCGGCTCAAAAAGCCCGTTCAGCAAGGCCGCAGCCGAAGGTACCGCCGGAGGCGTAGCCCATTGGCTACGTTGAGGACGGTACCGAGGCGAGAACGACGCTGGCGGGCTTTTTCAGCAGCCTGCTAAAAATACCATGCGACGCCCCCCATCACCATCCTCGGATTCCCCGGCACGAAGTGGATGTCCGTGACACCCGTTGCCTCATTCCTGAGCCTCGACTCAAAGGCAAAGACCGCTTGTTCCCACTTCGTATTGAGCAGATTCTGTACGAACAAAAACGCTTCGAGTCGCCCATGCGCCAGCTTGATCGGAATCTGGTACCGTTCGGACAAGTCGATATCGATCCAGGAGGGCGCGCGGATGCTGCGATCCTCCGTCAGCGGGCGAACACCGAGATACGTCGCTTGCAGCTGGGAGGTTAGTCCTTCCGGCCACCGCAGCAGCAGCGCGCCATACGCCGTCACTTCCGGCGCCAGGGGAATGGCATCGCCGTTACGGAACTCCGCCTTGGTCCAGGTGATGCTGCCGTTAAAATACACCGGCCCCCAGACCTGCCCGCGCGCCCCGACCTCCATACCGCGCCGACGGGATGCGCCACGAATTTCTGTCGTCCCTTCGTCACCGACAAACACCAGTTCCTGCTTCATGTCCAGCGCCCACACCGTGGCCGTCAGCTCGATACCGTCCGAACCCCACGGTCTCGATCGAAGTCCGACCTCATAACTCTTGGCTCTCGCCAGCGGCGAGGCGGCCGGAGTCACCGCCGAGCGCGCATCGTTGCTGTGATATCCCTCGCCATAGTTCAGAAAGAATTCCGTTCTCAACCAGGGCCCCAGAGTCAGGTTCGCCTTGGGCAACACCAGACCGGAATCGGCGGTCCCGGATGCTTGCGCTACGCAGGTCTGACAGCGATTGCGCACATCGAAGGTAAACACCTCGCTCCGTACGCCGCCGGCCAGGCGCATCCATGGTGCCGGTTGCATTTCCAGTTTGAAGAAGGGGGCGTAAGAGGCTTCGGTGATATCCGTATCGCTCGTGCTCCCAAGCGGATTTCTGAGCACTTGCGGCCCGAGCCGCGCATGGATGTGATCGACCCGGGTTTGCACCCCAACGGTGGCGGCGCCGTCCATGTCGAACCATCGTCCGTTCTGTTTGTATCCGATATCTCCGCCATACATGATCCGCCGATCGGACTGCTGAAACCCGTCGCCGTTGACGGGATCGTTCTGGAAGAACGTAAAATTCGTAAAAAGATCGAAGCGATAGTACTGCGCATAGGCATTGGCAAAGAACCGTCCGCCTGACGTCGTGTCGTAGTGATAGTTGAGCCGGCCGGTGCTGCGCATCGTTCGCCCGCCCTCGGAAGGATCGACCGCGCCGAACCGATCCAACGACCCGTCCTGCACGGCGCGCAAGGGGATCTCCCCGGACGCATTCCATTGAGACTTGTGAAAGGTACCGGTCACCGACAGTTCCGACCTGGCGCTCGGATTCATCGTCGCCTTCCCGAGCAGATTGCCCCGGAAGTAACGATTGTCGTGCTCAAACGGTCCGTTCGTGTAGTACCCCTCGGCAGCAATCAGCGAGCGAACACGATCCGTCGTCGGGGAGACCATCAGCAGGTGGCGCTGCGTATGGAACTGCCCGCCGGCCGACTGCACCACGCCCTCCTTCACCACCTCGCGCGTCCTGAAATTGACCGCCCCCGCCGTGGAGAAATCGCCATACTCCGGCAGATAGGCCCCCTTGTAAACATCGAGGCCCTCGATCGTCTCCGGAATGATGAAATTGAGGTCGGTATACCCCTGGCCATGCGCATGGGAACGCAGGTTGATCGGCATGCCGTCGGCAAAAAATGCGACATCCGTGCCGTGATCCGCATCGAACCCGCGCAGAAAATATTGGTCGGCCTTGCCGGCGCCGCCGGAATGTTCGACGGCAATAAATCCCGGGATGAGGCGGAGCACCTGGGCCGGGCGCCCTTGCGGCTGGAGGAGATATTCCTTGTCGGGGATGAATTGTTGCGACGAGGCCGCCACCGGACGGTCGGCCTCGACAGTCACCTCAGGCACGTCGAGATCAGGCGCGTCGGGATCGTGGGCGAACGCCACCAAGCCGCAGCTCAACACCATTGCTCCCGCACCGATCAACCATCCAATCCACCGCATAATCGCTCCCAATCACATCACATGAGCGAACTAGGCGCTCAGAATGGTCCACGCGTCGCCCCTAGCGGCCGCTTCAGACCCTCGTGATCTGACTGTGCAATCTGAGATGTAAATCGGCGGTTTCGATCAGGCGGTCGCCTGAAGCAGACAGACACAACGCTGCAGGGCATGGTCGATTAACGCATCGAGGGTTCGTCCCTCGACACCGACGACTTCGACCTTCCGCTTGTTGAGGGGGAGCAGCACCTTTCTGGCGGACGATTCCAGCACGGCTTGCGCGAGTACGGGAGTGACTTCACCTAACATCGATCCCGGCATGAGGAGACTCAACGAGCCCACAATCACATCCGCAGCATACAGCCGGCGATGGATCATCTGCGGGGCCGTTTCGGTGAAGGTCGCGCCGGCTCGAGCCATCGCCTCCGCGGAGGCGCTATTAAGCCCCAGGCCGATAATGGCATGACCGTCATCCACAAGCCCTCGCAAACCGGCGACCATCCGGCTTCCCAGGCCGCCGCCGCGTCCATCCACGACACAAATCGTCATCAAATGCTGAGTCCTTTACCCGTCGTCGTCATGGTGAGCTTGCCGTGCTTCACGCCCTTCACGCTCAGCAACGCGTCGGCCACCTTGCGAATGGCAGCCCCTTTGCCCTTGGCCACCAGCACCTCCAGGCAGTGATCGTGGTCGAGATGCACATGCATTCCGGCCATGATGTGTCCCTGAAAATCGTGCTGGATATGGGTGAGTTTCCCCGTCAACCCCGGCACATGATGGTCGTACACGAACGTGATCGTGGCGACGGTCTCCCTATTCTCGTCCCATTGCTGCCCGACCAGATTGTCCCGGATCAAGTCGCGGATCGCTTCGGAGCGGTTGGTATAGCGGCGACGTTCGATCAGCCGATCGAAATCGGCAAGAAGGTCCTGATCGAGCGAGACGCCGAATCGTGCAAGCTGCTTCATCGCCGTGATGTCCGTGTTACGAAATTGATTATCGTGGCACGGATAATACAAAGCCGGACGCGAATGCGTCAAGCGGCCGTGAGGAGAATGTTTGGTGAGGCGCTCCCAGCGGGAGGAATCGAACCGGAAAGAGAACCGCTACGCGACCAACTGAAGCGGGCCCGTTGGGGCCAACAGTTTCTCGCCTTCACGGTCGATGAGTTGCATGAATAAGGCGCTCAACTCGGGATCGAACTGTTTACCGGCCTGTGCGCCAATTTCACTCTTAGCTTCGCTGAGCGTCATCGTCGCTTTGTATGAGCAGGGATGCGTCATGATATCGAACGCATCGGCCAGCGCCACGATCCGCGCCGCCAGCGGGATCTGCACATCTTTAATCCCGTGATAGCCGGCTCCATCCCACCGCTCATGATGCGTCAGGGCAATCTCGCGGGCCATCATCAACAGAGGAGCCCGACTATCCGACAGGAGCCGCGAGCCGATTTTGGTGTGCTGCTTCATCGCCTCCCAATCGGCCATCACATAGGGCCCGTCCTTCAGGATCACGGAATCGCGCAGGCCTACTTTCCCGATATCGTGCAACGGAGCGGTCTTCTTGATCATATCCACCTGATCCGCAGGCAGCCCCTTCAGCTCCGCCAGCAACATGGCCATCCGTCCGACCCGCCAGGCATGGCCGCCGGTCGCGTCATGCCGATATTCCGCCGCCAGCGCGAGACGGTTCAGCAGATCCAGCTGCGTTTGCTCCACGACTTTGGTACGCAGGCGCACCTGCGCTTCCAAATGTTCATTGTGCATACGCAGCTGTCGATGCAGCTGCCTCGTGACCAATTGGTTTTTGATGCGGAGCACCACTTCCGTGGCATCCACCGGCTTGTTCAGGAAATCCTTGGCGCCCTCCGCCAAAGCCCTGTGCTTTGTCGGAGCGTCGAGCTCGCCGGTAATGACGAGAATCGGCACATAGTCTTCGGCGGGAATGACGGCGGTCAACTGCCGCATGACTTCGAATCCGTCTATATACGGCATACGCATGTCCGTCGCGACCAGATCCGGCTTCACCTCTCGATATAGCTGCACCGCCTGACGCGGGTCGGTCGTCGTGGTAATTTTTTCGTAGCCGGCCTGCTTGAGGATTGCCTCCATCAGTTTGAGACTAGGCAGCTCATCATCGATCAGCAGCAGTTTGACGGCGCTCGCATCAAGATCCGACATGGCAACACCCGTGCTCCTGGTTCTCGAAATCCTACCGCTTCCACCCTACCATCCTCATGCCGCATCACCAATTTCTTTCTGGCTCTCCGCAGGGAGTGATTTCGGATACCGGAGCGTGGACAGCGCCTGCCGGAGCGCCCCCATCGTCAGCGGCTTGCTCAATTCGGCATCGACCGCTTGCGACACTGTGCCATCCGGCTCGAGTTCGTCGCCCCCGGTCAACAGCAGCACCGGTGTGTCGGGAGAAATTTTTTTGATCACATCGGCCAACTGACGGCCCGTCATATGCGGCATGCCGTGATCGGTCACCACGAGATGCACCCGCTCGGGACTGAACCGCCTGATCGCCTCCGCCGCACTCCCGACCACTTCTACGCTATGCCCGGCCACCCGGAGATATTCGCCCGTCACACGGCCCACCAGAGGATCGTCGTCTACGACCAGGATCTGCAAGCGGACCCCGTCCATGTTGTGGCTGTCATGGTTTGTGCCTGTTTCCGCCTCCGCTTGAATCGGGAGGCGTATGCTGAACGTCGTCCCTACGCCGACGGCACTCGTGATGTCGATGGTGCCACGCAACCGCCGGATGATGCCGTACACCATGGACAATCCCAGACCGGACCCCTTTTCGCCCTTCGTGGAGAAGAACGGTTCAAGACAACGTTGACGCACTTCTTCCGTCATCCCCGTGCCGGTGTCGCTGACTTCCAGGCGCACCGCATCGCCGTCGACTTTGGTGCGGAGCGTAATCGACCCGCTTTGGGGCATCGCATCGACGGCATTAAACACTAGATTGGTCAGCACTTCGCGTAATTCCGATTCATGTCCGGCGACCGAGGGCACCGACTCCAACTCCGTTTTGATCTCGATGGCCACGCCGTTCGCCAGGGCCTGATCCTTCCATTTCGGCTGACTGAGCTTCACACTCTGCTGGACCAGGCTGTTCAGATCGACAATGCCGGCCAGATCCGCATCGAGGCGGGGGCGATAGAAATCCCGCAGCCGGCTGACGACCTTCGCCGCGTCCTTGGCCGCCATATTGATCGTCTGCAGATATTCCTTCAGTTGCGCGGGGTCCGCCGCCATCTGGGGCGCGATGAGCAGGAGTTCGCTGAAACCCATGATGGGCGACAGGGTATTATTGAAGTCGTGCGCGATGCCGCTCGCCATCTGGCCGAGCGCCCGCAGCCGCTCCTGCTGGACCATATGTTGTTGTGTCGTCTTGAGTTCGGTCATGGCGGCTTCCAACTGCGTATGGCTCTCCCGCAAGGACGTTTCCGCCCGCTTCCGCTCCGCAAGATCCGAGGCGTTGCTCAGCGCCACCGCCACCTGATCGGCCAATTGACGCAATTGCACGAGATGATCCGCGTGCATGTCGGGCGCCGTCCGGTAACTCAACACAATCCCGCCTAACAGATCGTGCGAGCGGAAGAGAGGCAGCACCAGCAAGGACACGCTCCCTTGCCCGCTCAGGGCGGCAAACGCCCCTGTTCCGTCCGGCTGTAGCAGGGTCGAGCCGTCCCGGTGCGCCGTGAGCATCCGGCTCTCAGCCTCCGTCACCGTCACACCCTGCATCGTCGTCTGCTTGCTCTCCGGCCCGAGTCTGGCATAGAGCCACCCACGAGTGCGATCGGATGGATCGATCAACAATACGGCCAGGCCCTGGCAGGGAGAGACCTCGCGCAACCTGGCCAGAACCGTATCGACAATCCGGCTGGGGTCGAGCACCGACAGCACGGATCGGTCGATCTCATGGATCGTCGCCAACTGCGTAAATTGCTGATGCAGCCGGCTCGCCATGGCATTGAAGGAGGCCGCCAGCTCCTCGAACTCATCCCCGCTCTTGACCTGTACCGGCGTCGAAAAGTTTCGCTTCGCAATCCGCCTGGTTCCCTTCCCCAGCTCCTCCAACGGCACCATGGTCTTCCGGATTTGATTCACGCTGAGCAACGCCACGCACAACAGCGCGATCACGACCACCAGGCTGAATCGATAGTGAAAGCTTGCCAGCGGCGCAAGCACCGAGCTTCGCGATTCACTCAACAGCACGGTCCAGGGCGCCGCCGAAAATTGGTACCGGAGCGGGATCGCCCAATAACCTGCGATATAGGAATCCTCTTCATCTCGCCATTCCAACAGGGACGAGCTGCCTCCTTCGCCCTGCCCGACCCGCTGCACCTTCAGCGTTGCCGGGGCGGACGGGCTGCAGAACAGGACCTCCGGCGCTGGCCCGAACACACACATGGACATCTCCGCCGGAAGCGTCATGCTGCCGGCCAGGTCCCACAGATAGTCGCCGTTGATTTGAGCCACCACGGCCGAGGTATCGGGATCGGAAAGCCTGACCAAGAACAAGCGCCTGGCTCCGAGGTCGTCGGTCGCCGTCGTCAACAACGTTTTTTTCTGGCGGAGCAACGCCCATTGCGCCGGCGATACGGTGGGAATCGACTGCAGTTCCCCGAGAAAGACACTCGTCGCGCCGTCTCCCGAAATGCGGGCCATACCCGAGAACCCCGGTGTGCTCGGAAGCGGCTCCGTCGGGACGTCACCAGGCGCTGTCGGGGTGATCGCATGGTGCTGTCGGCTGATCGAGAGCAGTTCGGCTTCCAAGAGGAGGAGCCGTTGGTAGACGGCCATGCCCATGGCCTTACTCTCCTGCCGCACCCGGCGTTCGGCCTGCTGCGTGAGCTGACTTCTGACATCGGCGAGCGACACCAGGCTCAACGCGCCGACCGGCACCAGGGCACAGAGGATGAACAGGGCGAACACGCGGCGGGCGA
This sequence comes from Nitrospira sp. ND1, assembly GCF_900170025.1. Lineage (NCBI taxonomy): Bacteria > Pseudomonadati > Nitrospirota > Nitrospiria > Nitrospirales > Nitrospiraceae > Nitrospira > Nitrospira sp. ND1. Next base: position 1,262,777 of record NZ_FWEX01000006.1, read on the forward strand.
CACGACTGCGGAGAAAGGAAGATTCGATCTGCACCGTGGCTGACTCTTCGTTAAAATTCTATCGCCAGCCCGACGAAACTGCCGTCATTTGCTCGAATGACATCGTCGTGGCTTTTTTGAGCCGTCAACGGCTCCACGCTCTCGCCGTCTTTGCCCATGCTGTACAGGTCGTAGTCCGAATTGATCGGATGGAGAAAGCGTTCCTTGCGCGGTTTTCCTTTGCTGCCATTTCCGCCACCCTGTCCTGCGTATGCCTCATCGGGCAGCAACCACAGCCAGGCGTTTTTTTTTGACCCGCCGCCGCCACCCCNNCCCCCATTGCCACCGCCACCCCCATTTCCCGGGAGCGTTAGGGCCGCAATGTTCAGGTACTCGTAGGGATTGCCCCAGGGATCGACCATCTCCCCGGCACCCGCATCGGCCAAGCTGTTCGGAAGGGTATCATAGGCGGCTTCGTACGAATCGATCACCCGCTCGATGTAGCGTATTTCGGCGATCGCTCGCGCCACTCGCGCCTTATCGAGAAATCCCAGATAGTTGGGAATCGCCAGACCCGCCAACGCCCCGACGATCGCCATGGCGATCATCAATTCGATGATGGTAAAGCCCTGCTGCCTGCGGCAGTGTGTACTGTGCGCCATACGCAACCTAAAATCCCGACGCAGAGGGCAACTGCACCGGCCGGGCCTCGATGACATTCGGCGTGGTCTGAAACGGTTCCATCGCCCGCGTGAGCTGTTCGACGGTCGCACGTAATCGGTCGGCCTCCTGCTCCACTTCCCGCAACGCCCCACAGGCTGCGGCGGCTTTCAATCGTTCCAACTGCGGAGCGATGTCGGCATGGTGCGCCTCGATCCGGCCGATCTTCTCCCGCAACGCGTCGACCATTTCACCCAAACATTGCGCTTCCACATGGAGATAATCGGCCTTGCGAATTGAGGTGCGCACGGTCAGATCGCCGCTCGCGACGGACTGGAAAATCCGGCGAAAGCGATAGAGCGGACCGGCAATACGGTGCGAGAAAAACACGCCATGCACGATCAGCAGGAGGGAAACGACGAACACCACCGGCCAAAACCGGCTGTGCAGCAATTCGAACTGATCGGCCACTCGTTGGGCTTCGATGGAGGAAAGCGGCAGGTGATTAAGTTCCAGCATCAACGGCACGAAGAGCGCCCCCGCCACGGCCGCAATGACCACCACCACGTAGCAGAAGCTCAACCCCAGGAAGCGTGGCTGCACCGTATCCCACAGGAAATGCCGTCTGAATCGTGGCCGGCTCATGTGGTCGCGACCTTTCTCGTCCAGACCAAATGGTCCTGATTCTTATAGATAATCCTGCCGCCAGCGGCCGGCTCATAAAAAAAGGCCAGTTGGTACTTAGTTTGGTCTTCACCCTGATAGGAGACGACGAAGAGGGTCTTGGTCCCCTCACGGCTTTCATCGATCTGCGTGATCACATACCCATCCGCCGTGACGGCACTGGTACCGAATCCGATCCGGTGCTCATCGATAAACATATGCTGGTCCGTGTAACCTTCGGCCGCCGTTTCCCACACCCCGACGAGATATGACGGCGCCGCCTCCGGCTCAGGCGCACAGGCCGCGCACAGCCAGAGGGCGAGCAGACAACTCACCCGCGAGATCGACCACACGATACACCTCTTTGAGTTGGAGTCTTCTGAGTCTCTCTCCGGCACCGACTCAGTATGCCGTACCTGCGTCCAAACTCAATTTCTTTAAGAATTCTCGCAGGAAATCAGCACCGACCCGGCGGCACATTCAGCCGTGAGTGCAGGTCGATTCTTGAGAGAGGACAAGAACCCGGTTATTCGCTTTGAATGGGGATGTAGAGCAGACTGCCCTGGCGGTTGATGAGCAACAGTGCGAGATCGGTGGACCGGAGCGGTTCAGCGAGTCGCTGAAACGTGCTGAAGTTGGGGATGGGCTGTCGATTGAGTTCCAACAGAAGATCGCCGGGCTGAAGCCCCGACACCTCGGCGAGGCTGCCGTCTTCGATATCCGTGACCACCAGGCCGCTGTTGGCAGGAAGATCCATCTGTCGCGCCAGCGCTGGAGTGACTTCATCGACGATCACGCCGGACAGGGGATGCGCGGTGGCACCGGCGGCGTCGGCCGTCTGCGTTTTCTTGGGCCGCTCGCGCGGCGCTTCCTGCACGGTGAGGTCCGTCTGCATCAACTTGGCATCGCGGAGCAACTCGATCCGGTGTTTGCTGCCGATGGCCGCCGTGGCCATCAGATTACGCAAATGGCCGCTGTCCATCACATCGCGCCCGTCGAAACGCACCACGACATCGCCGCGCTTCAATCCGGCCCGTTCGGCGGACCCCTTCGCCTGCAGATCGGTAATGATCGAGCCCTTCACATCCGGCAGGTGGAAGGTCTTGGCGAGCAAGGGCGTGACATCCTGCGTGGAGGCCCCCAGAAACCCCCGGACGACCCGGCCCGTCTTGATAAGACTCTGCATGGCGGTTCTCGCCATGTTGCTGGGAATCGCAAATCCGACGCCGACGCTGCCGCCCGTCGGACTGGCAATAGCCGTGTTGATCCCGACCAACTCGCCGTTGGTGTTCACCAGCGCTCCACCGGAGTTCCCGGGATTGATCGGCGCATCGGTCTGAATGAAATCTTCCACATCGGCCACTCCCACATCCGCACGGCCGACCGCGCTGACGATGCCGAAGGTCACGGTGCGACTCAAGCCGAGGGGATTGCCGATTGCGAGGACGAAGTCACCGACAGCCAGCGCACTGGAGTCACCCCAGGCCGCAGCGGGAAGACCGGTGGCGCTGATTTTTACCACCGCGACATCGGTTTTCGGATCGGTCGCCACCACGCGGCCCTTGAACTGCCGTCGGTCCGCGAGAATGACTTCCACGTCCACCGCATCGGCTACGACGTGGTTGTTGGTGATGATGTACCCGTCCGACGAGACGATGACCCCGGAGCCCTGCCCGTATTGGCGGCGCGGCGGCACGTCTTTGAACATGCCGAAAGGCAGCCCCTCATCGGTGAAGGCTTGATCGTGCACCATCACCGTCGAGGCGATGCTGACGACGGCGGGGAGCACCTTGGCCGCGGTGGCCCGCACCTGGGCCTGCAAATCACCGGCCGTGCTGACCTTTGACAGACGCGGTGCAAGCAAATCAGCAGCCGAGGCTGAACTCTCAGCCCACCAGCCCAGCAGGACGCCCGCGATTCCCAGAGCCAACAGGCCCGTTTGTGATCCACGTGACGACATGGTGTGAAACATCCCTAGCAGGAGGCACAAAAACTAGCTTGTCGCGCAATAGCTTGGACTGAGCTCCGGTGCCGTCTCGCGTCAAAATAAACCGCAGGTCCCAGCCTATCACGCGGCAGAGGCTTGCACACTCAGAACTCATAAATCGGCATGCCGGAGGCGTAACGCGTTCGAAATCACCGAGAGGGAACTGAACGTCATCGCCGTGCTGGCCAACATCGGACTGAGGAGAAGGCCGAGGAACGGATACAACAGCCCGGCGGCGACCGGAACCCCGATCATATTGTACACAAAGGCGAAGAAGAGATTCTGGCGGATGTTGCGCATGGTGGCCTTGCTCAGGCGGCGTGCCCGGACAATCCCGCGCAAATCGCCCTTCACCAGCGTCACCCCGGCATTCTCCATCGCCACATCGGTTCCGGTTCCCATGGCAATGCCGACATCCGCCTGCGCCAGTGCCGGAGCATCGTTGACGCCATCACCTGCCATCGCCACCACATGGCCCTGCTGCTGAAGTTCCTGGACGATCCGGCTCTTTTCATCCGGCTTCACGCCGGCCCTGACTTCATCCAGGCCTAATTCCTTCGCCACCGCCTGCGCCGTCACCGCATGATCGCCGGTCACCATCACCAGACGAATGCCTTCCTGGCGCAACAACCGCAAGGCCTCGGGGGTCGAACTCTTGATCGGGTCGGCCACCCCGAGCAAGCCGGCCACCCGGCCATCGACGGAGACGAACATCACGGTTTGTCCGGTCTGACGCATCAATTCGGCATCGGCTTCGAGTGCGGGCAGGGAGGTTTCGTCGTCGAGCTGCATCTCACGCATCAAATCGAGCGTCCCCACCGCCACCCGCCTGGTCCCGACCGTCGCCATGACGCCCTTCCCCGTTTTTGACGTGAACCCAGATGCCGACTCCAATGTAATGCCTCGCAACTCAGCTCCGCTCACAATCGCGCCGGCTACCGGATGTTCACTCCCCCGCTCGATAGACGCCGCCAATCGCAACAGGTCGATTTCAGACCAGGGGGCCACGGCGCTCACGACGCGCAGTTTGGGTTTACCTTCCGTGAGTGTGCCGGTCTTGTCGAAAACCAGCGTATCGACCTTTTCGATGGTCTCCATCGCTTCAGCTTTCTTGAACAGGACACCGGCCGCAGCACCGCGACCGGTCCCCACCATAATGGACATCGGCGTTGCGAGACCCAGCGCGCAGGGGCAGGCAATGATCAGCACGGCAACCGCATTCAACAGGGCATGGGCCAGGCGCGGTTCCGGCCCGATCAACGCCCACACCAGGCCAGTCACGATCGCCACGCTCACCACGATGGGCACGAAATAGCCGGCCACGACATCGGCGGTCCGTTGAATGGGAGCCCGGCTGCGTTGCGCTTCCGCCACCATCTGAACGATATGCGCCAACAGCGTATCCGCCCCGACGCGATCCGCCCGCATCACCAGACCGCCGGAACCGTTGATCGTGCCGCCCGTCACCCGCTCCCCGGTGGTTTTCTCAACCGGCAACGATTCGCCGGTAATCATCGATTCATCGATCGCGGTCGCTCCTTCCAGAATCACCCCATCGACCGGCACCCGTTCTCCCGGTCGCACACGCAGGCGATCGCCCACCTGCACCTGATCGAGCGACACATCTTCTTCACGGCCGTCCTCTCGCATGCGCCGCGCGGTCTTGGGCGCCAGTCCCAGGAGAGCCCGGATCGCGCCGGTGGTTCGGCTCCTGGCCCGCAATTCCAATACCTGCCCCAACAGGACCAGGACCGTAATGACCGCCGCGGCTTCGAAATACACCGGCACCGCTCCGCTTTCCAGATGGAACGATTGCGGAATCAGCGCGGGGAAGAGGGTGGCGAACACACTGTAGAGGTAGGCCGTGCCGGTCCCGATTGCAATCAGCGTGAACATGTTCGGGCTGCGATGGACGATCGAAGCCCAGCCGCGCTGAAAGAACGGCCACCCGGCCCAGAGGACCACCGGTGTGCTCAGCAGGAACTGCACCCAGGCCGATTGCATATCGGTCACAAGATGCTGAATCGGATGACCGGGGATCATAGGCGACATGGCCAGCACGAAGACCGCCGCCGCCGGACCCAGTCCCACCCAGAACCGTCGGGCCATGTCCACCAACTCAGGATTCAGCTCTTCCTCGACCGTGACGGTTCGTGGCTCCAGCGCCATCCCACAGATCGGACAGGCCCCCTGCTCCGCCTTCACCACCTCGGGATGCATCGGGCAGACATATTCCGTTTTGGTCGGCAGCGGCTGAATCGAATCCGGCTCCAGTGCCATCCCGCATTTCGGACAGGGCACCGGCTTTTCTTCCAACACCTCAGGGCACATGGGACAGACGTATTTCGTCCCGGGAGGAGGCGGGGCAGCAGGCGCAGTCGACTGAGCAGATGCGGGGGCGAGATACCGCTGCGGATCGGCGCGAAACTTGGTGAGGCAGCCCTGGCAACAGAACGAGTAGGTCGTGCCCTGGTAGTCGAACGACCCGGCCGCCGTGGCCGGTTCCACCGTCATGCCACAGACCGGATCGATGACGCCTGTGACCGCTTTATCCGGCGTCGCCGAGCCCAGCATCGGGAGCGACTTTCCCCCGAACTGCCGTGACGCTGTTGGCGACACAGCGGGCACCGGCGACAAGTACCGGACCGGATCGGCCCGGAACTTTTCGAGACATCCCTGACAACAGAAGTAGTACGTCTTGCCCGCATGCGCATGAGACCCGGCGGCGGTCGCAGGCTGAACGGTCATCCCGCAAACGGGATCCCGTTCGCCGCCCGCAACCGGCTGTTGCTCAGGCATCGCCTGCATCATCGGCAGCGAACGCCGACCGGCAGCGGGCATGGCGGCGGTCGCAACAGACGCTGTCTTCACATACTGATTCGGCGTGGCACGAAACCGATCGAGGCAATGGGTACTGCAAAAATAGTAGGTCCGGCCGTCATAATCGAAATGCCCTGCCGCCGTGGCCGGTTCCACCGTCATGCCGCAGATCGGATCAGTCGCCATACCCCCGCACCTCATCTCGCGTCGTTCGTATCTCGTTCCGGTCGAGGGACGCTTCACACTTCACGAGATACGACCCTTACTTCTTGCCGTCTCCGTCCAGAATGCTGTGAATGATCAGCTTCAAATTCTCCGGATCGATTTGCTCAACCTTGATGTTGCCGTCGAGCAGAACGGTGGGCGTCTGTTGAATCTTGATGCGATCGCCCCATTTCCGTCCGTCTTCGAAGGCCTTCGCCGGCTTGGCGCTGGCCAACCCTTCTTCGAACGCCGCCGGGTCGAGCCCGACTTCACGAATCAACACTTCGCGGATCGCCTTGTCGATGATGCCGATCTTGTCCTTATGGATGGTCCGGAACAACGCGCGCTTCATCTCAGCGCCCTTCCCCATCGTCTTGGCCTGTTCATACATATCGAAGGCGGTCGGCAACTTGCCGGGAATCACGGGATACCCCACCATGACCGCTTCCAGCTTATGGCCGAATTCCTTCTCCAGAATCGCCAGCCCCTCGCCGTCGAACCGGTGACAATGCGGGCAGTAGAAATCTGCGAATTCAGTCAGTTGCACTTTCCCCGGCTTGTGCGTCGACTTCTCGTCGCTCAGCACCTGAAAGTTGCCCTTGAGTTCCGCCTTCCCCGCCTGCGCGGTTCCCACGAACCCGAGAGCCGCCACCGCCATCAGGCCCATCAACAGACTGCCCCGCCATCCACGACGCTTCGCCATACGCTGCACTCCTTTTTCAAACTTGGTTCGGTTCAACAGGCTCATCGGCATTATAAACAATGCTCGTCCACTTATGCGTCTGATATAATGCCAACGATGCGAGTGAAACTTCTACAGGGGATCGGCATTTTGTGGTTCGCCGCGATCCTGGCGGCCTGCGCGTCGTCCGGCGACATGCACGAGTCGGCCGACGGCGGCCCGCACGTTCCGCCGTTTTCTCAAATCAAGGCCGCACCGGACTCGTTCAAAGGGCAGACCCTCGTGCTCGGCGGGCAAGTGCTCGCCGCGCGACGCATGAAAGACGGCACGCGGATCGAAGTGTTGCAGTTACCGCTCAACGACTCGCAACAACCGACGCTCGATCTGATGAAATCTCAGGGGCGCTTTGTCGCGGTCCAACGGGACTTTCTGGATCCGGCAACCATTCCCCAGGGAACGTTCCTGACCATCACCGGTGAGCTCACCGGCTCGATGACCTTGCCGCTCGACGAGACCGACTATACCTATCCCGTCATCGACATCAAATCGTTCCGCACCTGGATTCCATCGCAAGACTCGACTATGTCCCGTATCCGTCCCTACCCCTATTACAGTCCGTTCTGGCATCCCTACTGGGGACCCTACGGGCGCTTTCCCTACTATTGGTAAACCCGGCCGTCTGTCGATCATCGTTTCGACAACGGTGAAGAAACGACAACGCCCCGTCCATCCCTGCGGATGAACGGGGCGTGTGTACTCGCACTACAGACAGGGTCTGTTACTTGATCATCAGCAGTTTGCCGCCGGGCTGCTTGGGATTGAGCTGGTCGCGGTACTCAAGCGTATTGCCCTGGGTTTGATTGAACAAATCGCTGGTCGGCACGCCGATGTACTTCGTCTCACCGGGCTTCAACCGGACCTCGGCCTTTAAGACGAACGGCGACGCTGCATTGACTGTATCGATCATTTGAAAACCACGCTCCGTTGCGGTGGTATTCGTGACCTTGATCAACAGCGGACGACCCGGCCGGACTTTGAAATCGATGACCGTGGTCGGCGGATACCACGCCTTCATGTTGCCGATCTCAACGGCATATAATTCCGCATCCACGACCAATTCCTTAAACGGCTGACCGACGACGGAACCGGTTTCGAGGTCACCGACTTCGACACCGCCGGCCTGCAGCGCCAACGCAGACGTTCCGCTCGCCAACACGCCCAACACGCCCATGAAAAGGACCGCAATCCTGCTCAACATAGAACCTCCTGTCAGGTTAAAGAGATGAGGACGGACGATGCTCCTGTGCCAGGCACGGAGGAAGACCGGTGCCTTCCAACACCTGGCCACCGACAATGTGACCATCGACGATGAGAAACAGCACTTTCATACGCTTCGTATTGTCTGAAAATTTTCCGCTGGCCACCGCCAGCACTTCATGCGACCCGTCAGGCTGGGGCTGATCCGCTTCGATCTTTACGTAGTACGAATCGAATCCCTCGAATTCCCGATTGAACGCCTGCGCCCGTAACAACCGTTCCAGTGAATCGTCGGCGGCCCACACTCCTGACCCGCCGGCCAGCACGAGGATCTGAACCACGGCCACGAAGAGTTTTCGCATGGGGGACCCCTCCTAGGGAGTCGAGTTATAGCCCCTGCACGCTCAACCGTCTACAGATGCGCGCTTACGGATGCCTACCGATGCTACAGGATCGTGTCGTTGAAACGTGGCTTCCGCAGCCGACCAGAACTTGGCTGGGCTTGACCCGTCTCACGAAGCCGAACACGTCAACTCACGCAAGCGGAAGGACCCCCGGCACGGTTCCAAGGGGGAACGCCGGATGGGACTCACCTCCCCCTTGGAACAGAGATCGCGTTATTTGCCCTTTGCTTTCCCTTTGTGGCTCGAAGCCTGTTCCGCATGCGCCAGGGATTCCTCCGCATGTTTGACGGCTTCCTTCGCATGCTCCAGCGCTTCTTTCGCATGCGGATCGTTGCTGGCCTTGACCGACTCTTCCAGATGCTTGATCGCTTCCTTCTCGTGCTCCACGCCTTCCTTGGCGTGCTTGATCGTTTCCTTCACGTGCCCGCCGCCGTCGGCCAGGGCGTATCCCACCGGCGCAGTCGCCACCAGCGCGGACACGGCGAACGCGAGCATGCCTGAACGCAATACAGTCATCAGAATTCCTCCTGTGTGATAAGTGGATGTAGCACTCGATTGGGCGGCATTCTACCGCATTTGTCATGTCTTGTTCAGTAGGGAAAGAGGAGGCCGCACTCACCGTGAGGGCAACGCATGCCTGAGAAGAAGATGGTGGGAGAGGGAAGCGCATGGGCGTACGCTTCCCTCATCGGAGCTCACTGCGTGGTCAGCGCAGTCCAACCGTCGAGCCCCGTCCACCGATCATCGAACGTCAGCGGGCGTCAGCCAGGGCAGTCGACAGACGCCGCATCGGCCACGATCCGCCATGGCCTGCTGAGCGGGCGAATCCCAGCTCGCATACATCCATGATTCGTACTGCCTCGTCCCCGCGCCATCCATCGTGAGACCGGCACACTTCTCCATCGCAAACACGGACGGCCTGGCCCGATAGGATCCGGGGCCTTCCGGATAGGGCTCGGACTCCACGACGAACGTGGTCCCCACGGGAAACGATTCATAGTCCGGCGTGAGCAGTGCCTTGGGGCACACGTAGAACCGGAGCCGTTTCCGCCCGCCGGGCGATTCCACCGTAGAGGTCAAGCTCGGCCAGTCCCGATACCCGAACGGAATCAAGAGCGTCGCAGCGGGAGGCGCCGGGGACCAGCCCTCGCTGATATCGAGGGCGACCGCCAGCAATCGCACGACTGCCACACTCAACCCCGCCCTGTGTTGAGCGCCCTGAGCCATCTCCGCCCGACGCGGTGACGCCACCGCAGCACTAACCGGCATGGAGCACCTCCCTTCCTGACGCCTTCACTACCTATCGCGTGAGTTCTCCGACCGCAGGCCCCTGGCGCATGGCCGAACCCTGCCGCACGACTCCCGGCTGAACCCGCGCCCGGATCGATGCGGCCCGCGCAGCGAACAATCCGGCTTCAACCGGCTGCCCGAGAGTATCGAGCACGCGCGCATACCGCTCCACCAACAACCCGACGGTGGGATGATGCAAGCCCAGTTGCGCCTGTTGAACGACGAGCGCGCGCTGATACAACAACTGCGCCTGGGTCCATAGTCCCTGCTCATCGGCGAGAAACGCCATATTGCCGACAATCGTGCCGGTCAAGGAGGCCTGGGGTCCGGACGTCCGTTCCGCAATGGCCAGTGCCTCATCGAAATATCGTTGAGCCGACGCGTAGAGTCCTTCGGCCTGGTAGAGGCAGGCGGCGTTATTCAAACTCATCGCCACCGCCGGATGTTCATCGCCGAATCGCAGGCGGCGCATCTTCAGCGCGCGCAGGTAGAACGGTTCCGCCCAGGCATAGAGTCCGCGCCCCTTGTACAAGACGGCAAGGTTGTTGAGCACGGGCCCCAGATCGGGGTGATCCGTGCCACGGGCCTCTTCCATGAGAATCAGGGCCAGGTGATACATCGATTCGGCCGCTGTCTCCCGTCCCTGCTTGCGGTACAACTCGGCCAGATTGTTCAGGCTGATCGCGACATCGGGGTGCGCCGCGCCCAGCACCTTGCGCTCGATTGCCAGCACCCGTTCATATAGCGGCTCCGCGCGGCCCCAATCGCCTTCGGCATGGGCGATTTCCGCCAGGTTGTTTAAGGCCGCCGCGACATCTTCGTGTTCCGGCCCCAAGTGTTGTTCCCACATGGCCAGCGCACGGGTGTATAACGATTGCGCCTCCTGGAGACGACCCTGGTCGTGATACAGCAGTCCGAGATTGTTGGCTGCCGTGGCAACGCGGGCGTCGTCTGGACCGGCCTGCTCAGCCTCGCGGAGAGCGCGCTGCAAGAGCTGCTCAGCTTCGGCATAGTGCGCCGCTTCCCTGGCCTTCACACCATCAGTAAACAACTGCTTCCAAGCATCCGGCTCATTAGCCCAGCCCCCATCAACGCCGCACAAAGCCATGCCGACCACCAATGCCATGAGTAACCACCGCGGGGTTTTCTTCGTGCAATCAGCCATGGTGCGCCGCTCCCTCCACCGACTCCGTCGATTCTCTGTCCTGTATTCCCTGTCTCCGGCCTCTCCGCACTAACAGCCCGGAAAGCCCCGAAGGGCCGGGGTGGAGGGGGAGGCCATCCCACTCACCCCGGGAGGCAGATCCTGAAGAAGGGTGCACAACCTCAGGATCCGAGGGACCTGTGACTCAAGCGGCCGATGGGCGGGGAACGGCCAACCACCGCTCCCCCATGGGACTCCTGCGAGGAGGTAGGTCAAGACCCGCACACAGGCCCCATCTGTCCTGCTCGTGGTCATGATGAACGACCTGCTATTCCAAATCGGTATCAGCATCACCCGCAGGATGCGAAAAAAGGCCGTCCAGCAAGGCCGCAGCGAGCGAAGGGGCGAATCGTACTCGTGCGGTACGGTGAGCCGCGAAGCGATGCGAGAACGCCGCTGGCGGACTTTTTCCGCATCCTGCTAGTGCGCCTTATGGCCCTGCGCACAAAACTCATCATACCGGTGCACGAAATCTTTCTGCGCGAGCGGGGCATGGCAGGCCCGGCATTTCGTAAAATCTTCGGCCAGCGCCTTGCCGTCCGGCCCATAGGCCCCGAGCACCCAGGCGCCGTTCTTCAAATTGTCCGGGACGTCCTGCCCCCACCCCTCGTTCTTCTCCATGACGAACACCTTCAGCAGGTCGCCTTTCACCAGCTTTCCGTCCGCCCCCTTGGCCAAGGCCTCGCCTTCCGCTTTAGCCTTGTACAACTCCATAACCAGTTGCGTGCCCTGCGGAAACGCGGAGGCCGGACAAGCCTTGGCGCCGGCTGGGCTCACGAACAATTCCCGCACCTGCTTGGCATCCTCACGCTGTACCTCGCTCAAAAACTTCGGCCAGGTTTTGTAATCGGCCGGGAGCGCGATTTCGCCGTCCTTGGGGGCCGCCCCCGCTTCAGCAACCGTCGTCACGATCCCGCCGTTCCACGCCACCCCCATCACCACAATGAGGCTTAGTATCTCTCTCACCATCATGTTCATCTCCTTCCTCCCGGTCTTGCCGTCGGCCCCGAGGGGCCGGGGTGAAGGGGGAGGCCATCCCACTCACCCCGGGAGGCAGATCCTGAAGAAGGGTGCACAACCCCAGGATCCGTTTCCGACAGACCTATCGTTTCATCGCCCTGCGCCCGCTGAGCGGCACCGCCTTAAGGTGCGGCGTCGGTTCTTGTGGACGCGGATCCGTTCGATTGCCTTCCACCAGCGCCGTCACGGAGACACGAAAAATGCGGAGGCTGCCTCCACCGATCTTCGTGGCATTGAGCCGTCCTTCATCGATCCACCGGTAGATCGTCCACTTACTGACTTGGAGCAATTGCGCGGCCTCTTTCACACGCAACAGCGGCTGTTCCACCATCTCGCCTACCCCTTCAACACCTTGGCGGTGGATAGGAGCGGTCCGTTACCGCTCCTCCCCCGACTGCAGGAAGGGGCACGAGCCTCCCGCACAACCGGGTCCACCATTCAGGACCGATACAAAACACATCGCGGTTCCGTCGTGGGAACCGGCAGCGGAGGTCACAGGAAACGCGCCTGCGCTGCCGGGCGGTCCGGGATCGGAGGGCAATCCCATCCTCGGACTCAACATGCTTGAGTGAAATAGCTCGGGCCGAACGCCCGGACATGGCGGAGCACGGGACCGATATGACTCCCATTCGGCCTCTGGCCTGGACGACGGGATCGGATTCCTCTGTGCGATGAATCGGTGGCGACGCGCGCCCCGCCCGAACTATCCCCTCACGGGGATGGGCGGCGCACGGGCATGAAGGGACGTGGGGTCCCCGGAAGTCAGGAAGAGCGGAGGGGTAATCAACGTGTGGGATTGAGCGACCCAGGCCGTGCCCACATCACCCTGGGAAATCGGGCCGACATCTGATGTCGCCTGACAGGCCCAGGAGCAAAGGGTGGAATGGGATTCCGTGCCTGAATGCTGATGATGACTATCGGACGGGGTGGCATGGGCGAAGGAACAGCCCGGAGCCACAAGCGCCAGCACCACATACACCCAGACGATTCCGAGTGCGAGACCGGCCACTGAGGTTTGGGAGATTCGTCGGTTCATGGTCTGATAGTTCTCGCGTGCCGTATCAATTACGCCGTTCGACACAAGTTGTCTACCGACGGATGCTCACGCGTGCTACAAAATGTGCGGCCTTGGTCAAACGCCTGTCCATCGAAAGTAACATATTCACGCGATGCCCGATCTCCCTGCTCAGAACGTTCGTTCCCCCAGCGCCTGCACGATGACGAGACGCGCGGCGCGGGTGGCCGGAACGATGCCGCCGACGATGCTCATGAGCATCGCAAAGACGAGGGCGATCGCGATCATCTCGCCCGAGAGGTGAAAACCGAAGACCAGTTCGGTCCCGGTGTCGAAGTTCATGGTGGAGATCGTCATCGACTGCAGTCCCACCGCGGCGACGACTCCCAGCACACCTGCAATCGCACCCAGCGCCATCGATTCCAGCAGAAACGCCTGCAGGATGGCCACCCGCGTGAACCCGATGGTCCGCAGCGTGCCGATCTCGGTCGTCCGTTGGGCCACCGACGCCGACATCGTCATCGTTGCGCCGAGCACCGCGCCGACGCTGAAGACCACGGTTAGAAACAGCCCCGTGACGCGAATCATTCTAGCGAGGCCCTCCGCCTTGCCTTCGTAATACTCCGGCTCGCGCTTCACCGAGAATTTAAACCGTGGGTCCCGCTCGATCCGGTCCTTGAAGGCGGGCAGCGTCGCAGGGTGTGCCAACCGGAGGGTCATGGACGAAAAGGTGGCGCGATGGAACGTCGCCAAGAATTGTTCCGCATCGCCCCAGACCTCGGAGTCGAACCCGCTGCCGCCGGCCTCGAACACCCCGACCACGGTCCAGGCCCAATTTCCGAAGTGCAACACCCGATCGACGCGGGCGTCCGGAAACTGCCTGGCGATGGAGGCACCCACGACGATTTCGGTGGTGCCCGGCTTCCACAGCCGCCCCTGGATCAGCCGGATCGCCGGCCGCACCGCCAGCGCCTCTGGTGCCGTGCCCCGCAAGGTCACGCTGGTCAGACTGCCGCCCTGCCCCTTCCGCAGCGTCAATTGCAGTCCGACTTCAGCGACCGCCAGCGGCCGGCCATCCGCCGTCAGTCGAACATCCGGCTGAGCTGCCACAGCGCGTATTTCCTCGCGGGACAGGCTGCTGCCGATTTCCGAGAGCGCGCCTTTACGCAGAACGATCACGTTCTCCGGATCGCCCGTCTTCCCCAGTGTCTGCTCCAATCCATGGGCCAACATCAACACGGCCAGTAACACGAACACCACCAGCCCCAAACCAACGACGGTCAACGCCGTCGTCACACGGCGAGCCCACAGATTTCTGAGGCTGTACAGACCCCACCGGAACATGTCCCTACCTCCGCCTCGGAGCCTGTCTGAGTAATGCCATTCTGCTGCGGCAAATGATCTGCCGGCATCTGCGTCGTTCTCGGCCCGTAAAAATCCTCAACGTATTCAGCGAATACATTTCCGGTTTTTTCGAGCCTGCGGCCTCGCATCCGCCGGCAACTCCTCCGCCTCGCTACGAAGGATTACTCTGACAGGCTCCTATCCCGCATGCCGCAGCCCGTCCAACGTCGTCATCCGGATGAGACGGACCGCCGGCCAGATCGCCGCGCCCAAGGCCACCAGCACCATCATGCCCAGACACAACCCCACCGTCTCCATCGACACCGCGTAAGTGGCCACATACCCGTTCGATTGGGTCATCTGCGCGTAGAGCCGCGAGGCGGGGACGAGCAGGCCCAATCCCAGGGCCCCGCCGGAGAGGGCCAGCAACAACGACTCGCCCAACACCAGGATGCAAAAATGCCGTGGCTGAAATCCCAGCGTCTTGATCACGGCATATTCCCTGGTCCGTTCCCGGATCGCCATGGCCAGCGCGTTCACCAGGACCAGGAGCGCGATCCCGTTGATGACCGCGGACACCGCTTCCAGGCCGTACAGCAGTGCGCTCGACCGCTCGACCCACCCGGCAATGAACGCCTGCTCCAGTTCCGTGCGTGTCTCGGCAAACGAGTTCGCAAACAGCGCATCGATCGCCAGGGCCACCGCCCGTGGATTACTCCCCTCGTTCACATCGATCGCGTACCACGACACCTGATCGGCGCGGTCTGGCTGTGTCGTCTTCACCTGTTCATTGAGATACTCCCACTGCAGAAACAATTCCTGATCCGACCAGATCATGAGGTTGCTGCTGCGGTAAATGCCACGCACAATCACTTCCCATTGCCCCGGATAGCTGGTCCCGGTCAGCGGAATGACATCGCCGAGTTTCCATCCGTACCGCTCGGCCAGGGACAGGCCGACGATGCACCCGCGGCGATCCTGTACAAAGGCCAGACGCTCCCTCTCGGAGAGCAGAATTTCAGGATATGTGGTCAGCAATGTCGCCGCCGGCTCGGCGAAGGAGGCCAACGGCTGCTTGGGATCCTTGTAGATCCCGCCGAACTCGACGCCATAGTGCACGGACCGCACCCCCGACAGCACCGCCATGCGATCTCTGTATGCCAACGGAAGCGGCAAGGCCCCCGACATCGCATGGACCGTGATCAGCCGGTTCTTGCTGGCCGCTTTTGCCGCCCCCTGCCATTCGTCGAGCGTCAGACGGATGAGGCCGAACGCCAGCACGACCATGGCGAGCCCCCAGACCGTCAAGGCCAGCCGGACCGGGCGGCGCAACGTATTGCGGAGCACGAGCCGGCCGAGCGTCATGGCGGAGATTCCAGGATGCCCTTTTCCAGATGACGAATCATCTGCGCACGCTCGGCGGCGCGAGGGTCGTGCGTTACCATCACGATGGTTTTCCCCAGTTCCCGATTCAATCGACCGAACAGGGTCAGAATATCCTCGGCGGATTCACGATCGAGATTGCCCGTCGGCTCGTCCGCCAGGATCATGGTGGGGTCGCTGACGATGGCGCGGGCAAGACCGACGCGTTGCTCCTGCCCACCTGAAAGCTGGCGCGGGTAATGGTCCATCCGCTCCCCCAGGCCCACCAGCCGCAAGGCCGTCTTCACATGCTCCCTCCGTTCCTGCCGCGACAGATGTGTGAGCAGGAGCGGCAGTTCCACATTCTCCGAGGCGGTGAGCACCGGAATGAGATTGTACGATTGGAACACGTAGCCGATGTGCCGGGCCCGCCATCGCGCCATGTCGCCCTCGGAAAGGTCGTCGAGTCGGGTGCCGGCCACGACGACCGACCCGCTGGTCGGCCGATCGATCCCCGCCATCACATTGAGCAACGTACTTTTTCCGGACCCCGAGGGCCCCATGATGGCGAGGAACGTTCCCGCGGGAATCGTGAAGGAGAGATCGCGCAACACGGACACGTCCGTGCCTGCCCGCGAATAGGTTTTCGAGATCCGTTGGAGCGTGACGACGGGATCGTACACGGTGCAGCCTTATAACGTCCGCCGCCGGATGGTCACCGGGGCACCGGCCCGCAGGTCGGCCGGCGGCGCCACGACGACCTCATCGGCCTGAGTCAACAGGCCGTGAACGGCTTGTATCGGCCCCGAGGTCGAGACGGCCTCCACCACGCGTTCCGTCACCACCGCGTCTTTGACGACGAATACGATCTGACGGCCATCGCGACTCACGACGGCCGTCGGGGGAACCCCCCAGGATTCTCTGTCCTCCTCGACCGATCCGGGCTTCGGCCCGAACGTCACTTTTGCGCTGAGTTCGGCGCGGACCCGTTCATCCAATTCGAGGAATCGCACCCGCGTCAGAATCGTCGCCTTGGCCCGATCGGCAATGGGCATCACCTGGACCACTTCGCCGCGATACCGGTGTCCCGGAACGGAATCCAACTGAATCTCGGCGGACTGCCCGGCCTGGACGCGGTTGATCATGGATTCCGACACCTCGGCATCGACCATCACGGACGCGGGATCGACGATGGTGACGACGGAGCCGCCGGAACGGACCGACGCGGTCATCGGAGAG
The DNA here is from genome assembly GCF_900170025.1 of Nitrospira sp. ND1. NCBI lineage: Bacteria > Pseudomonadati > Nitrospirota > Nitrospiria > Nitrospirales > Nitrospiraceae > Nitrospira > Nitrospira sp. ND1. The sequence goes on from NZ_FWEX01000006.1 coordinate 1,279,907, forward strand.
ACGACTTCGCCCAGTTCCGCCAGTTTCTTCACGACAATCCCGTCGAAGGGCGCGCGGATGTTCGTGTTTTCAAGCTGAACCTCGGCCGCTTTCCGTTCCGCTTCCGCCGCCATCACGGACGCTTCGGCCGATCGGACCGCTGCGGCCGCGCGCCGGACTCGCGCCCCGGCGATATCGTATTCCGATTTGGTGATGAACGATTTCTCCAACAGCATCTTCACCCGTTCGAAGTGGAGTGTGGCGTCTTCCAGTTCCGGCTTCGCCGCACCCAGCTGCGCCCGCGCCACGTTGAGCTTCGCCACCATCTGCTGCAACAGCGCATCGATATCCGAATGTTCGAGCCGCGCAATGATCTGGCCTTCCTTCACCGGGTCGCCGACCTTGACCCCGAGATACTCCAGCCGACCCGTGCCTTTGGAAGCGATCAACGCCTGGCGCTGCGCGACGACGTACCCTGTGGCGGCGAGCCCTGAGACGCCGCCTGCCGGCATGCGCACCACCGGGGTCACCTCAACCGCCTCACCGTAGCCGGTGAGACCTGACTTCCAGGCCACAAACGCGCCGCCCGTCACCAGGGTCAGGAGCAGGAGCCACAGCCACCACCGGCCCCGCCCGTTGCGCCGGGGCAGATGCGGTTCAGTTCGCCGGATGGCCAACCCGTCCAAGTCCGCGTCATGAATACTGGGCTTCCTCGGTTCCGGTTGTTCTATCGTCGGTTGTGCAGACACAAGACCTCCATTTTCAGGCGGCTGACACTCTACCGCAGAGAAACGTCACTCCGCACGCACCCCCTTCAGGCCGGACGCATGCGGCGTGCCGACCGCTTTCGCCACCACATCCGCACGCCGGTCACATAGATGACCGGACAGGCCAATCCGCTCAGACAGACCATCAGGCGACCGGGTAATCCGAATGCCTGGCCGGAATGTAACGGCCATTGCCAGTCCGCAAACGTCTCCCCGGCGCTTCGCCGGGTGGCGGGCTCACGCACATCCAGAATGGCGCCGCTGTACTGATCGATACTCACCGTTCGTTCAGACCAGAAGGGGCTGAGGCCCGACACCTCCTTCCGGCCCACCAGATAGATACCCGTCGAATCCTCCGGCATCACGAGACTGTTCAGCACTCCTTCCGGGTAACGAGCCGTCGCAAGCGCCAGCGCCTGCGCGGGAGTGATCGGTTCCCGGCCTTCGAGCGGAATGGACACCGGAGCCTGCTCAGGCCCACGGGTGGCAGGGGACAAGAGCCGGACCACCCACACGAACGGATCGTTCCAGTTCATCCAGACGCCCGAAAGCAAGACCGCGCCGAGCACGAGACAGGTGTAGAGCGAAAAGGTCTTGTGCAGGTCGAAATTCAGACGGACCGGAGTACTGGGCCATCTCAAAACGAAGGCCTGCCGCCACTGGCCGGTGAGCGGCCACCAGGCAATCACCCCGCTGATCAACGACAGCAGCAGGAGCAATGCGCCCACGGCAGCGACGATCAGCCCGTTCTCACCCAGAAACAGCGCAAAATGAAGCTGAAAGACGACGTCCATCAGATAGTGCGGCACCCATTCATAGGCAGCGTAACTGCGGACGCCCGTCACAGCGGCCCGGTAAGGGTCGACATAGATTCGTTGCCAGGCTTTCGACGGATGCTCGGCATAGACCGCAAACACACCGGTACGATTCCGGGGGCCGTACAACTGAACGATCCGGCTCCCCGGTGTCGCCGCCTGCTGAGCTGCAGTCACAATGTCCTGCAGCGGACGAACGGGAGCAGACCCCGGCGACGGCACAGACACCGTCAGCAGGACTGGATTCAGCCACTCATCGATCTCCTGGAAAAATACGAGGATACTGCCGGTCACGCCGAACACCACCAGCAAGGCCCCAACGGATAATCCCAAGTAGAGGTGCACCTGCACCCACCACGTGCGCCACACATATTTCCAGACAGGTCGCGCCTGCGTCTTCCCGGCCTGGTTTCCTGCCAGGGACGCCGGTGCGGCGATCTCTTGCGCCATTGTTACTACTCCAACGAATCGAGCCGGAATGCGCCGCGAGGTTCCTGACGCCGCCACGCGTCCACGCCCTGCCGACCCCACGGGGATGGAGCCTGAGGATAGTGAAACGATCCGGCACAGGACCGCATGAAATGCGACCCGAGCCGGATTGGTGACCGTTCAGAAGCGTTGCGTAACTGGAATCAGGCGATGACAGGAGGAGGGCTACGGCCATGGGCCGCAATCAGCAGTCGGTTTCCATAAGACACCACGAGGAGCAACAGGGGAACAAACAGCGAGACCACGACCGGCAGCAGAGGAACATCGGGCAGGATGAACGCCGTGTCATCCTGCGTAACGGTGCAGGCCCAGTTGATGAGGGGGCCGGCCTCCACCCGGCCATGGTGGCACGGATTCAGGTCTCCCCCGGCGTGGAGATGAAAACTGCGGCTGGTCGGCTTCTCGAAATCGGTAAAACAGGTCACACACACAAAGCCAGCCGCCAACCGGATGGCAACCAGGAGACAGGCAAGTAAGAGCAGGAGCGACGGAGTTCGTCCCGTTCTCCCACGGAGGGACATGAGCCGGAAGATGTCGTTCACCAGACACACTTTCGATGTAGGTTGAGACACACTACCATACGAAACTACTTCCCTCATGTCTACTGCCTCCTGCTCACGCATGCTACATCCGAGGGTCCGTCGCGGAGATGGATGGGCCCCGCACCTGCCGGTCGGCAGGTGCGGAGGCTGAGAGCAGGGCCAGTTATCGCATTGAGGCTTCCTTCAAACAGTCACGCTCCCACCTGAAAAACAGCGGCATTGACGATCGTTGGGCGGAGATCGCAATCAGAACTTCATGTTGTAACCGACTGTCACTACGGTGCCTCGCCCACCCGTAATCCCGGTTCCCACGATTTGTGCCTGCGGCAGAAAATACATCTTGTTCAGAAGATTCTCGACCCCGAGCCGCAGATACCCGGGCCCGGCCTTGATCGTACTGTAGAGATCCACGATCACATAGCTCGACACCGCCAGACCATCCCCGCCGCGTCCCGCCAGAAATGCCTCGTGGGACTGACTGCGCGTTCCGGAGTACAGCATCTGAATGCGATTGCGCCATTGCCACTCCGGCACGGTCTCGTGCTCAAGGTACGCAGTCAATTTGAGCGGCGGAATACGAGCCGTAGTTAGAGGCGTGTAATTCCCATCATTCGTGAGGTCGGCTTTCCCCTTTTGATAGGTCAGGGTCCCGCCGATTCGCAGGCGATCGCTTGGCCGCGCATCCACCGCCGCCTCGATGCCTTCGATGACTTCCGGCACCTGTTGGAGTTGCCCCGTCAGGAGATTGAACACGGCCCCGAATTGAGAGGTGCTGCGGAATAGCGACAAGGAGGCGGTCAAAGGGCTCCACGTGCCGCGAAGTCCAACTTCATAATTCCGCACGCGAATGGCCTTCGGCTTCACCGATTCCAAACTACCCGACGGCTGGAAAGCAAACGAGTCGGCCAGGCTCGGCAGCGAAAAGCCTTCGGAGTAGTTAAAGAACGTGTTGATTTCCTTTGTGAGATCAACCACTGTCCCCGCGTTGAACACCGTGGCGCTGTACCCGACCGTCCCGCCCTGAATGGTGTTCTGAATGAAGTTGATAAAATCCGATGCCTCCAGGCGGACATCTTCGTATCGTACGCCGCCCCGCAGCAGCCATCGCTCATGAGGATGCCACTGCATCCGCGCGAACGTCCCGATATTCCGAAGTAAGGTTTTGCCGGTTTGCTCGACACCGTTTTTCGTGAAGATACGCCCTCCGCTGGCATCGAATTGCGCATTATCGAAGAACGTTGAACGGCTCCCGCCGTTTTCCACGATGTAGTCGGCGCCCCACAGAATCTCAGGATCGCCGTAGAGGGGAATCGGCGTCGTCGCCCAGAACCGACCGCCCCATTTACGCGAGTCCTGCGAGCCTTGCTGGAGAGGTCCTCCGAACGCACGCGCATCCCATGGCTGATACCGGGTCGAATTATTCATGTGAAACAGCTGCGTCTTGATCTGACTTCCCCATAACGACCGGTGCGTGTACTCCAGATTCACATTCGTGTTCTCCCCAAGCTGTTGGTCGTCCAGCTGCATCCCAGATAGATACCGCTGTTTGCTGCGAAAGCAGCCGGGACTCTGCGGAGTAGGGCATACCAAAGAGCCAGCCCCGTCCACGATGAAATCCGAGTGCTGGCGGTGTTGTAGATAGTTCACGGAGAGTTGCAACCGCTGCTCCTCGGTGAACTGATAGCCGATCTTGGCAAACAGGTTATAGGTAGTAGAGTTCGCCACACTCCCGATGCCGCCGCCATGACTGGGCATCGATCGATCTCCCTGGGCATCAAACGTCCCGCCGATATGATTGAATGCGCCGGTCACCACATAGTCGACCGCGCCTTTTTTCCCCGAGACTCCTTGCGTGATGGTGCCGCCGATGCTCTGCCCCGGGCGGCGCGGCGCGATGTTGAGGCTCGTATCGCTCGTATAGACCGGCTTGCCGTCCGTCCCTTTCCTGGTGATGATGTTGACAAGCCCGCCGGTCGCGCCGTTGCCATACACCGCCGTGGCGCCGCGAATCACCTCGATTCGCTCGATCGCGCTCGGATCGATCGTGAACAGATCGCGACCCGTCATCGGACTGGTGTTTTGCGGCACCCCGTCCACCAACACTTGAATGTCACGCCCGCGCAAGGTTTGTGCAAACGACGTGGCGGTGCTCTGCTCCGCCTGGCTGAAGCCCGGCACCAATTTCCCCAACAGATCATTTAACGCTCGCGTGGGCGAAATCGTGTTCTGTTGCTGAATCTGCTGCTCCGTGATGACGGTGACCGACCCCGGAATCGTCGCAATCGACTGCGGTGTGCGCGTGGCGGAGACCACCACTTCAGGCATACCGACCTCCGGTACCGTTTCAGCGTCAGCCGTGGGCGCTGGCAGCGGCTCCGCCGACAATCCAGGCCCTGCCCCCAGTACCCCTAAGACAATACCCATCCCCATGACACATCGAGACAAAACGACGCCTCTCGCGGCGCAGGCTGACCAACGCATGCGTTCCCCTTTCGACCCGATTCATGTAGGTCGCGCAAGAATGACCTCGACACAAATCGCGCAACTAGCCGACGAGCGCAGGCCGTCTGCATGGCAACGGATCGGTCGAGAAACAAGTGACTGTAATTGAATCAGTGCACGAGGAACGGGGGACCGCGGCCATGAGCCGCGACCAGCGGGCGGCCAGGATAGGACCACATCAGCAGGATCAACGGCACGAAGAACGATACAAGGACCGGCAAACGAGGGATTTCCGGCAACACACATGCTGGTTCATCTTTGTTGACCTGACAGGCCCAAGCGGTTACCGGATCGACTTCGACGCGGCCATCGTGACAGGGGGACCGGTCGCCGTCGGTATGTAGATGGAAGGAGCGGCGCTGTGGCTCTTCAAAGTCGTAGAAACAGGCCGCGCAGACCACCGCCGCGATGAGCCGAATGATGATCAATAGGCAGGCCGTGCCGACCGCCAAAAATGACAACCGTCGATCAAGCGGCCTATGGGGGATGAGGCGTACCGGCGAATGCACGAATTGATCTCCGCAGTAATACTGTTCGACTGTACGCAGCCATTCCAAGGCCTGTCTACGGATGCCTGCTCACAGTTGCTACAGTCCGCACCGCGTTCTCGCGGTGCGGACTGCATTCCCCATCGCCGAAACGTGTGACGTCTTTCTTCCCACGTTTCACGATTCACGTTTCACGCCGTCAAAACTCCATCCGGACCGACCCCATGAAGAACCGCGGCACGCCGTAGTAGGTCGGTCCATAGGAAAAGACTTGTCCGATGTAATTCTTGTCGAGCAGATTATCCACGTTCAACTGTGCGGTGTACCGAGCTGTGCCGACACGCCATTGATAACTCGCCATCAAGTTGGTCACGACATATCCCGGTGCCTGCGCCGTTTCACCGAACCCGATCTGGCGCTCGCCGACCCCTTGCACCCCTACTCCGATTCGCAGCCCCTGCAGCCTGTCCTCCTGGAACTGATAGACGGTCCATAGACTGCCGCTGTTGACCGGCGCGTTGTTGAGACGTTTGCCCATTGTTCCCAGATCGGGATCGTCCTTCGTGGTCTTAGCAAAAGGCATATAGGCATAGGCGCCGATGACGCTCCAGCCCGGTAGAATCTCCCCGCTGACATCCAATTCCAAGCCGCGGCTCTCTCCCTCACCCACCGCCCTGGTTCCACCCGAGAAAAAGACCGGCAGGTTTTGCTTGGTCAGGTCGAAGTAGGCCAACGAGCCGACAAACCGACCCCCGAAGAGTTCCGTCTTGGCCCCCACCTCCCATTGTTGGGCCGTTTGCGGCGGCAGCGGTACGAGAGACCCGGCCGTGAACGTGTTCGAGGCCCCGAAGTTTTCCGTATAACTGCCATAGAGCGAAAACTCGGGAACAGGGCGCCACAAGACCCCGGCTCGGGGTGAAATCCGGTCGTTGGTATCCTTGATCGTCGACGTCCGGACCCCTAGGTTCTCGTTGGATGTAGAGGTTTTTGCGTTGTCGTACCGGAATCCCGCCAGGATGTGGATGTGGTAGGGCAACTCGATTTGATCCTGCGCATAGAGGCCGAACCACGGGAGCGACCAATTGAACGTCGTCACGTCGCCGGGCGCGATGACCGGCGGCCCGGCCGTATGAATCGGGTTGAAGAGATTGATCACGTCGTCGGTGCCCGGCGTAAATCCGGCCATCGTCGCGCGGATGTCGCTGTGAAGATAGTCTCCACCGAACAAGAGCGTATGCTTGATCGGGCCGGTCGAGACGTGGCCGGTCAGTTCGAGGGCATTAAAAAAGTTGCGCGTATAGTCCCGGCCATCCGTATTCTGCGCGAAGAAGAATCGACTCACATCCCCGTTGGCCGCGGCATTCCCCACATTCTGCCCGGTCAACGTCAATTGGTGGTTACTGAAATTGAAGCGATGCCGGATCGACCAGGCGTCGTTGAAGGCATGCTCGGTGACCAATGAGACGAGGTGATACTTGTCGTTCTGCAGGTTCCAGCGTTCGCCGAGATTCAGCTCCCGCGCAATGGGGGCGGGACGGTTGCCCAGCAAGGGAATATTCCCCTTTCCGGTGAGCGAAAGATCGCTGTATTCATACTTCAGTGTGGACGTGGTGCGGTCGCTGATGCGCCATCGTACCTGCGGGGAAATAATCAGCCGTTCGTTGCCGCCGAACTGCTGAAACGTCTGGTTTGTTTGATACCCGATATTCAATCGGTAGGACACCGTGTTATCCGCAGTAAGGGGGCCGGTGAGATCGGCGTTGGTCCGATACCAGCCATACGAACCGAATTGCTGTTGGAGCGAATAATTCGGCTGATCCAGCGGTTGCTTGGTCACGAAATTGATGATGCCGCCCGGCTCGGCCCGCCCGTAGAGAATGGAGCCCGGGCCTTTCAACACTTCAACCCGCTCGATATTCGTCAGGTCTTCCGCATGAAAAAACTGTCCCTGGAAAGGATACCCATCGCGATAGAAGTTGAACTGGTCGAATCCGCGCACATTAAATTGCATGTCACCCTCGGCGCCGCTGATCACGCCGCTGACGTTTTTCAACGCCTGGTCGACCCGCACGACCTGCTGATCCCGCATCACCTGCTGAGGCACGACCTTCACCGACATCGGCGTGTCCATGATCGGGGTATCGGTTTTGGTCGCCGTCACGGCGTTCGTCACGCGGTAGGACTCGGCCTGCGCGACCACATACACGGGTTTCACCTCCACAACGGGAGCCTCGCTCGTTCTGGAGGCTTGTGCCTCGGCCGAAGCCTCGGCCGGCAGGGGCACGGGAAGCGGAAGAGGCTGAATCGGCGCAGCCACCTCCTGCCGGCTGGTCTCCTGAACCGAGTCTCCCTGAGCCGATTCGGCGGAGGGAGAACGATGGTCCTGTTCAATCTGGACCGGCTTCTGCGGACCAATGCAGGCCGTCAACAGCACGAGACAGGCCGGTACGGCCAGCCTGCCGATGACCGAGGCCCGCGGTGCGCTATGTGGTTCGGATAGGAATTTTTCCTGGGACGACTCTGCTGACTTCATCGACGACACTCCTCTTCCAGTCCACGCCGGTACGCGGTCGTGAACGCAACTCGTCGAGCCGGGGAGACCGGTGTCGAAGACCGACGCCTGACGCCCAGGGTGTGCGGGACGGTCCACGAAAGACCCGCCCCTTCCGACATCGAGTGATGCCGGTTCCCTGGCGCGCGCATCGCCTCCGATGCAGCGGTCCTGCGGCTCAGACTGAGGTGATATGTATGGGAACCCTGACCTACAAGACGAGGACGCAACGAGGAGGGCCGCGGCCGTGCGGGATAATCGGCGAGCGACTCCCGAACGAGAGACTGAGCGGCAGTAACGGGAGAAAGAGCGACACGACCACCGGCAGGAGCGGAACGTCGGGCAGGATAAAGGCAGACTCATCCTGATTGACTGAACAGGCCCAATCACTCAGAGGGCTCGTTGGAGCCTTACCGTGATGACAGGGAATTCTGTCGCCTCCCGCATGGAGGTGAAACGACCGCGCGGGTGGTGGCTCGACTTCGTTGAAGCAACTGACATGGATGAACCCGGCCACGAGACGAATGCCGATCAGGAACAGGGCAAGCAGCACGACATCGCGCGATGCGCGGCCCTGATATCCCGGAAGATGCATGAATCGACAGACCTGTTTCACGGGCAGTCTCGAGAAAAGTAAGGGGCCTCACCCTACGGAACGACCGGGAGAATTGTCTACAGACGCCTGCTCACCGTTGCTACAGTCCGCACCGCGTTTTCGCAGTGCGGACTGGGCTCTCCGCCGGAGGCTCGTGAAACGTACGATGTGCGCTTCAGTTCACGTTCATCATGTCACCTTTCACGCCTCTAGAACTCCATCCGGATCGACCCCATGAAGAAGCGCGGCATGCCGGGCATGATGAAATACGGCCCTCCGATGGTGCCGGCATAATAGGTCTTATCGAACAGATTGCTGACATTGAGCTGAGCCGTCATTTTGGTCATCCCCATCCGCCATTCGTAGCTGGCCATGGCATTCGCGATGGCATATCCCGGGAGTTGAAAGAGATTCCCGGCATCGCCTTGCCGTTCTCCAGCCGCCTGCATCCCCGCTCCGACCTTGAGGCCACGCAGCTTCACGCCTTGGAGTTCCTCATCCTGAAACGCGTAGGTGGTCCAGAGACTGCCCATGTTCCTGGTCGTATTGAACAGCCGATTACCCGTATTGCCAGGGGTGGGATTGCCGCTCCCATCGTCGCCCACATCGTTGGTGACCTTGGCAAATGGCATGTAGGTATAGGAGGCAATGGCGCTCCAGCCCGGCAGAATTTCGCCGCTGACATCGAGCTCGATGCCGCGTGTCTGCGCCTCACCGATCGCACGGGAGAAAAGCGTGCCTGGCACGGGCACAGCAATATTCTGCTTGGTCAGGTCGAAGTAGGCCACGGTCGTTCTCAAGCGGCCGTCAAAAAACTCCGTCTTAACGCCCGCTTCAAATTGCTGCGCCGTTTGTGGAGGCAGCGGCTGCCGACTTGCATCGAAGGCATTCTGGAGTCCGAAGTTCTCCGTGTAGCTACCATAGAGCGAGAGCCAGGTCATCGGTTGCCACACCAGGCCGACCCGCGGAGACAGGCGATGGTCCTTTCCGGTTTTCTCGTTCAACACGGTGTCATGCGACACGGCATCATCGTATCGAGCACCCGCGAGCGCATGCAGGTTGAAGGGCAACTTGACCTGATCCTGCACATAGACTCCGTGCCACGACCGAGACGACCCGAACGGGCCGTTATCGGGGATTTGATCGAGACTCGGGATCCCCAGGCCATAGACCGGATTGAACACATTGATCGGGAAATTGGATGCCGGATCGGTATCACAGCATTTGGCCACGCTATATTTGTCGGTCTGATACAGAAAATCGTACCCGAACAACAACGTGTGCTTGACCAGGCCTGTATCGAAATGACCGATCAGGTTGAGGGAGCTTTGATAGCGATTTTCCTGCTGCCCCGGCGGAACGTCGGCCAGAAAGCGCTGAACGGTGCCGTCCGGTTGAACGGAAGTAAACGGCACGATCTCTCGATGGCCACGGCCGTGAATGAACTCCCCGGATAGCCGATGGGTGATTTTCCAGTCGTCATTAAATTCGTGCGACCAGTTGAGGCCCGTGAAGAACCGTTCATTGGCGCTTTTGCTGAAGCTCGGCTCATCCAAGTACCGACTGATCGGAATCGGAGCCGGACGGTTGCCGAGCGCCGGGAGGAGGCCATCCGATTTCGTATTGATGTTGTGATACTCCATCTCAGCCGTGATCTGCGTGCGGGGACTAACGTTCCATTTCACGACCGGGGCAAAGAAGATCGTCTTCCGATCGACGAAGTCTCGGAACGATTCCGAGTTCTCATAGGCTAAATTGAACCGGTAGAGGAGACTCCCGTCTTTGGTGAGTGGGCCGGTCGCATCGCCGGTCGTCCGGAAGAAATTATACGACCCGATTTGCTGTTGGAACGAATAGTAGGGCGTGGCCTGCGGCTGCTTCGTGACCACGTTGATGATGCCTCCCGGGTCCGCCCGGCCATAGAGAATCGACGCCGGTCCTTTCAACACTTCCACCCGCTCGATGTTCGAGGTTTCGACCATGTTGTTGGTCGGTCTCAATACACCGTTTCGATAGTACGCCAAGGAGTCGAAGCCCCGGATCATGTAACTGTCGGTCCCCTCGATCGAGCTCGGGAACACGCTGACGCCGCTCACGTTCTTCAGCGCGGTCTCCAAACGCACAGCCTGCTGGTCCCTCAAGACCTGCTGCGGGACGACCTGCACCGAATAGGGCGTTTCCATGATCGGCGTGTCGGTCCTCGTCGCCGTGGTGGTACGGTCCACCTTGTAGGATTCTTGCTGCGCCACGACATAGACCGGTTTGACGTCCACCACCGGCACCTCGCCACCCGTCGGCGCCGCGGCCTGAGTCGGCGCCTCCGCCATCGGCGGGACGGGAAGTGGCACAGGGGGCACTCCGGAAGGCGGTGCCTCAGCCGAAGCCGCTTCGGGGACGGTGGACGGTTCTGTCGCTCCTCCAGACTGAGCTGCGGGTTCTTGCGCCCGTTGAGTCGGCACCGGTTTATGCGGCCCGATACAGGCCGTGAATGTCATCATGATGGCGCAGGCGGCGGCGATCCGGCCGACCGGCCCCAAACTTCGACAAGGGCGATGTACTTCTTGCACTGATTCGACTGACTTCATGACAAGACTCTCCTCCCTGTTCACGCCGGCATGCGGCAATAACAGGCTGACATAGCGCCGGCGGACCGGGACTGGGTCCGCGACCGGGCCTGCGGGGGAACGGCGACAATCTGCGAGCAGACCGCGCCCGCTCATATCGCAAGATATGAGCGCCACGGCACAGGCATGGCCCCGGACTCAACCGATGGCGGCTTGTGTTTCGTTGTGACGGTGTTAGGTACTGGGCTAGCAGGCGCTGAGGGGAGGACCGCGGCCATTGGCCGTAATCGGTATGAGACTACGATAACTGATCAACAGGAACACGAGCGGGACGAAGATCGACACGACGACCGGCAAGCGGGGAATCTCCGGCAGGACAAACGCCGATTCATCTTCGTTGACGGAACAGGCCCAGACGATCCACAGGCTGGCCGGAGCCAGCCCATGGTGGCATCGATCACGATCCCACCCGCTATGGAGATAGAAGGCCCGCGTCTTCGCCTGCTCCCAATCGGTAAAGCAGGTCGAGCAGACGATGCTTGCCGCGAAGCGAATGCCGATGAGCAGGCAGGCAAGCAGCGCAACCAGCCGAGGGGTCCGGCCGGATCGATCGGTCGCATGCATGGCGCGAAGAAACTCGTTCACGGAATAGTCCTACAGAAAAAAGGAGAGTAGCCTACGACACCGCGTAGGAAATGGTCTACAGACACCTGCTCACGGATACTACAGTTTCAGACCCTGAAACGTCAGACGCGAAAGGTTTAAAGTGAGCGACCTTCGGACACGTGACATCTCACCACTTCATCACCTCCAGACTCACCTGTTGGAATCCAAGTCCACGGATGCGATCGACGACGGCGACAAATCGTTCCAGTCGGGTGACCTTGTCTGCCCTGACCAGGACAGGAGATTGGCGTGAATGGGTTGCCAGGGCAGTATCCAGTTGTTCGTCGGTGATGGCCCGATCCTCCACGAAGACCGTGCCCTCTGCCGTGACCGTCACGACAATCGGCCGGTCCTGCCGGTCGCTCGAAGTCGAGGCTTTGGCAAGATTGACCGGGATCTGTCCCGTCGTGATGAACGTCGCGGTGGTCAGCACGATCACGAGCAGCACCAGCATGATATCGACCAGCGGAATCACATTGATTTGATCGACCTCACGCTCCATGGTACGCCTTGTACTGCGCGAGCAGCTCGCTGACGCGCCGCCGGAGCACGTTGTTCATGACGACGCAGGGAATCGCGACGACCAGTCCTGCCGCGGTCGCCTTCAACGCGAGACTCAAGCCGATCATGATCGTGGTGACCGCCAGCGCGCCGGACGTCCCCATCGTGTGGAACGTGAGCATGATGCCCAATACGGTGCCGAGCAGGCCGATGTAGGGTGCGTTGGCCGCCACGGTTCCGATCACCACCAGCCGTTTGGTCAACGCGATTTCACATGCGTCGAGCGACGGGTACGCATGCACATCGATCCGCCGGTAGCACAACCACCGCTCGATCGCCACCGCCACCGCCCAGAAACTCAGCCCGATCAACAGGCCGATCACACCGTACTCCACCAGTTCCTTCATGCCTTCCACGATCACCCCCCTGACGTGTGACGTCTTACCGTTCTCGTCTCACCGTTACTGGCTCCTCCTGCTAAAACCCCAGCGTCACGCCCGCGTAGAACGCCCGCCCGATCCCCGCGTAGAATGCCTGTTTGTTGGCATCCGCCACGCTGTCGGCCACCGGCGTGGCCCACGCGACATAGGCCTTGTCGAAGATATTGTCTAGTTCCACATACGTCTTAATAAACTTGATGTAGCGGTTGTTGTGGGTGCGGTAGTAATGGTGCGCGTTGGCATTGAACAGGACATAGGAGGGAGCGCCGAGCGTATTGTTGTTATTGACGTAGAAACTGTCGATCCAACTCCCCTCGACCCAGCCGCCGAGCCCGGACGGCGTATGGTCGTAGGCCGCCTTTATGTTGAAGACATTCTTTTCCACCGACGGAACCTGGCGTCCCGATTGATTGACCCGCGTCACGACCCCGCCGGTCCCGAATTGATCGACGAACCGAATGTACTGACTATCCATGTGCGTATAGGCACCGGTGAGTCGCAGTCCTTCCAAAGGCATCCAACGCCAACCGAGTTCGATACCACGATATTGGGACTCCTTCGCATTGACGGCGAAATTGCCGGCCGTCGTCGGCGTGATCGGCACACTTTGCGTAATGATTTCGTCTTTAAAGAAGGTCCAGAACCCGACCGCTTCGACCCAGAGGGTGGGCGTCAGTTGCGTGTTGGTGCCGATTTCGACATTGAAGTTCTTTTGCGGCTTGACGTTATTGTTGAAGCCGGGATTGCCGTCCAGGCCCACCGTCATATTGCTGAACTGCGGGATGCCATACCCCACGGATGCACGCGTCCAGATGTTCGTCCCCTCGTTCAGCCGGTAGGTGAGGGAGATGTCGGGAGCCCAGTTGTCGAACGACCGGTTGACGCCGACGGTGCTGGTGAGCGTGCTGGTCGTGGTCGTCGCGGAAAAATTGTTGACGAAGCCGGAGATATCCGAGCGTTCATAACCCAAGCCCACCGCCAGGATCCATTTCGGTGTGAATTCCAATTCTTCGCGAAACCTCCCTCCGATGTTGCGCACCGAGAAGCGGTTCTGCTGAGTCACCGGCCCGAACGCCCCGGACCCATTGTTGAGATTGAGATTATTCACCCCTTCCTGTTCGAGATAGTTGGCGAAGAACCCGAGGTAACTCTTCAAGGGCATGCTGCCGAGTTTTCCGTCGTGCCGCAGGTCCGTATAGTGTTTGAAGCTCGGGTTGACGGTGGTACCGACCGGCTGGTTGATATCCTTCACGTGATAATCGGCCTCTGTCGTCAGCACCGTATTGGCGTCGATTTGTCGCTCGTAGATGGCGCCCACCATCGTCAAGCGGTCGCGTAGCTTTTGCCCCAATGTGACCGGATTGGTCGTCGAAGTACCGCCCATTTGTCTTGGGTTCGCCCTGAATTGGCTGAGGGTCAGACGAGTGGGAAATTTCTCATCCTCGTCGACATTGACCGCTTTCACATACAACGTCTGGCGGTCGTCGATGCGGTACCGGATATTGAGATTGACCGTGGACATCCAATATTGGCTATGGTCTCGCCACCCGTCCTCACGCTGATAACTCGAAAACAACGCGATGTCCAAATTGCCGTATTCCTTTCCGATCGCAATTGCCTGTTTGTGATAGCCATATGATCCGGCCGTGACGAACGTTTCCACCCCGTCGATATCCCTGCCGCGCCTGGTCCGGAGATGCACCATCCCACCCAGCGCATAGTTGTCGTACAACGACGATGACGGTCCACGCCGCACCTCGATGCTCCGGAGGAACCAGGGATCATGGAGTTCGGGCCGCGCCGTGCCGTCGGGCTGCGTCACGGAAAAGCCGTCTTCGTACATTTTGATGTTGCGAACGCAGCAGCCGGTCTTGTTGCCCGACCCACGAATCGAGAGATTTACCTCGCGCCCGCCATGTTCCTGCCGGGGCACAATGCCGGGTATCGATTCCAGCGATTCCCGGAGATGCCGGGTCGGCTGCGATTCGTGTTCGCTCCGGTCCGTCGAAGACTGCGTTACCCCAGTCGGCCGGCTCTCGACCCGCTGGCTCATCACCCGGATGTCGGTCAAGGCGATTTCCGGGACTGTTCCCGGCGGTCCTTCCGCCTGCTGTTCTTGGATCACACTCGGCTCGGGCGCTTGCCGCCCTCTCGCCCTGCGCATGTCTTTGACTTCTTCTAGTTGGTCGATGATCCCCTTCAGCTTTTGCTTTAGCGCCTGTTCGCGCTGATCCAGTACAGCCTCTTCTACAACCTCTTCGCCTCCGCTCGACACTTCCGCCGCGCGGGCAGGATGAGGCCCCGAACCTATCTGCATAAAAGTGAGACCCAGTATGACGATAACCCATCGGAACAATGACATGACTTTATGCTCCCTTTGCGCAAGGACGCGCCCGGCACCCAGGGGGCAGGACAACGTCCGCAAGCCAGAGTCGAGGACATGGAGAGGCGATCGTCACGACGCGAGGGGAGCCGGAGGAGCACGTGAACGAATCACGGAAGAACGGGAATGGGCGCTCGGGGAAAAGCGCGTCTCTGCCCCGATCGCTGCCGAGACAACCGGTGCATCCGGAGGCATGTCCGGGACTAGTCCCGTGTCGGCTTGGCTCTGGCAGACCGCGCTACAGGGAAGGGCATGGGCTGTGTCGTGGGAATGGGTCTGTGAACCCGGTACGGGAACAAGACCCGTGCCGACGCAGACCGGGGAGGCAGCCAGGACAAGGGCGTAGAGGACGACGAACAGCCCTGTCCCGATACGACACTGCCCGCTCCCTCGAACCACTGCTTTCATAGCGGCGGCAGTGTAATGGGGGGGGGCCGGAGCTGTCTACCGACGGATACCTATGGATGCTCGACCGTGAGGCAGATTCATTCGAGGTGGGACTTCAGAAATTGTTCCAGTTCCGTAAACACCTGCAGGCGGTCCTGTTCCCGACTCAGCGTCTGATCGGCGAAGGGAAGTTCCACGTATCGATAGGTCGTGACGTTGGCCGCTTTCAGCGCCTCGGCCATGTCTCGACCATGCGACACCGGCACCGCCCGGTCCATGGCGCCGTGCATCAGGAGCAGCGGGGTGCGAATCTCCTTCGCATGAAAGACCGGCGAGGTATCGCGCAGCCGCTCACGGTCGGTCCACCAAGAGCCGACACGCATTTCGGCCATCGGTTTCTGATTCAAATACCAACGGCTATCAGATACGACCTGCGACAAGTCCGTCACCCCGCCCAGGCTGACGGCGCAGCGATAGAGATCCGGCGTCTTCACGGCGCCCATCAGGGCGGCATACCCTCCATAGCCCGATCCGACGATACAGATACGGTTGGCATTGGCGATGCCGGAGCGGATGGCGTACTGCACCGCATCGGTCAGGTCGTCCTGCATCTCCAAGCCCCAGCGTTGAAATCCGGCACGCAGAAATTCGTCTCCATACCCTTCGGTTCCTCGAAAGCGAGGCTCCAGCACGGCCCAACCGCGACTGACAAACCACTGCGTCCAATAATTGTATGCACCTGGCGATCGCGAGGCAGGGCCGCCATGAGGGAATAGAATCATCGGAAGTTGGCGCGGGTCCCGATCCTTGGGAACGGTCAGGAAGACCTGCAACTCCTTGCCGTCCCGCGCCGTCACATAGGTCGTAGTAGGAGCAGACAGCGCGGCCGTCTCCAGATCGGGGTACGACCTGCCGAGCAATACCATCCGCCCGTCGTGTTCATCGAAGAGCGACCATTGCGGAGGATGCGCCGCGCCGCTCGATTTCACGATGTGAAGCCGGCCGTCGTCGCTGCTGCTGTGAATCACATTGACGCGCCCTGGAATCGCCCGATCGATGCGGGCCTGCAGCCGCTGCGCGTCGAAGTCCCAAAACAAAACCCGCTCGTCCGCCGCGCTGTAGCGGACCCCGACTACTTTCTTACGTCCAGGCGCATACACCAACTCGCCGGTTAAATCACGCTTCGCATCGGCGACAACGAGGAGACGGTCCACTCGACGATCGACGACGTTCATTTTGAAGATGGCCGCCTTGCCCTGATGCTGATCTCTCACATAGAGCCAGTCCGGGTCGGCATCGAAGGCCAAGGGCAACATTCCGGTTTCTTTCGCCAGGTCATACTCCCCCAACTCACGCCAGAGCGTGGATTCCGGCACCTTGTAAATCACCCGCACGGTGGTGCCGAATTGGCCGACTCCGACCCTCAACCGGCCTTCGCGATCGGCTATCCACTGCAACACATTCCGTGGCCCTGGCTGTAGACCTGGATTGGTCTGCACCAGCGTCCGCTCGCCGGAATAGATATCCACTTTATATACATCAGGAGAGTTCGGACGCTCCAGGTCAAGCGCAATCAAGACATGCCTGGGATCGCCGGGAATGGTGCCCACCAGGCGATCCTGGAATTGAGGAAAGTGCTTTTTCCCGAAGATCGAAGGAAAGGAACTCACCCTGAGGAGATTGCCGTTCTGTTGCGTTCCATCCCGGTTCACTGCCAACAGTCTGGTTTCCTGCGAATCGACACCCTCACGCGAATCGGCAAAACGCACGCTGACCAACACCCGTTCCTCATTGGCCCATCGGAACCAGGTAATGACATATTCCTGGTTGTCCGTTGTGACGACGCGATGCGCATCCTGCCCCGTGACGGTTTGGGTGTCCAGATAGGTCTTTCCCTCGTGGTGGCGAAGCACGGCCAGGTGCCGACCCGAGGGAGAGAGTTGGATGGAGGCGATACGGGGAAGTGAGGCGAAGGCTTCGACAGGTGGAGGCCCGGAGCTGGAATCGGCATAGACCGGTACCACGCTCCAGACAAGCACAAAAAAAATGAAAAGTCCGTACATGGCCGGCACGGCCTATCCCTGAAGTTACCAGGACATGTCCATATCCGGGAACACCCGTCGGCTTTCTTTATCCCATGTTCGGACGACGATCGTCTATCCCATTTTTCGAGCAGCATCACCCCGCCAGGAGCGATGCGTGGCTGATTCACCACCTTTCGCGAACGGTGCAGCAGGAGCCCATCCGACGATGGGCCCCTGCGTGCCATGCGAGCACGCTGCCTGCAGCCTGCTTCCACAGCCGGTTAGAATTTGTACTCGACTCCTCCAAACGCGCTGATGCCCAATCCCGCGTTGGCATACCGATTGAACTGATCGTTCACCACCACCGCGCCGGCATAGGTCTTATCGGTCAAATTACGTCCTTCGGCAAAGAGCGTCCAGTGTTCATCGACGTTCCATCCAGAACGCAGATTGATAAGCGCATAGGAGGGGTTCTTGATGGTGTTTTGATAGTCCGTATAAAAGCCGGACAGCGACCATTCGATATTCGGCGCGATCCACCAGCCTGACGGATGGTCGTACCGGAACTCCACGTTCAGGCTATGTTCCGGCGCGCCGGCGACCGTATTCCCATCCTTGGCGATCAGTACATTCGGACCCACCGCTCCGCCGCCCCGCACATCGTCGGTGAATTTGAAACGCGACCAGGTGTAGGCCACACGCGTCTGCAGGCTGTCCTCTCGTCCGGCTCCGCCTTGCGCGAACAGACCTTTCCCCAAGACCATCCCGCCACCGGCTTCCACGCCGGTATGCCGCGTGCCGTTCGCATTTTGGAACGTTCCTTGGTTGTTGATGATCGAGGCCAGAATTTCCTTCTGCATTTCCAAGTTGTAGACGGTCACATCCCAGGTGTAGCGCTTGTCCGCTGATGTTCCTCGGTGACCGAGTTCCAATTGCCATGCCCGCTGAGCATCGAGGTTCAAGAAGCCTGTATTCGGCGTGCCGTTCGCATTAACCGAGGAGAGCAACTCCAGATTGAGCGGCGCCTCATAGGCCCGGCTGGCATTGAAATACAATTGCGAGGTCGGCGTTGTGCGATACACGAACCCGATCTTCGGGCTGATTGCATCGAAATGCTGTAACGGCCGGTTCGTGCCGGTCGGCGTGGACGGCGTATTGGGATTGAAGGGATTCCCGGCCGGCCCGAAATTATCCACCGTCGCCTGACGCCCTGTGTAATCCCACCGGCCGCCGAGCACGATGGTGAAATCCTTGGTGGCATCAAACGCATCTTCTGCATACATCCCGAAATACGTCGTCTTGGCCGTATAGTTCTGCGTCAGCGCCCCGATACTGCCGTTGATGTTCACGAACCGCTGCTGCCGCTGATTGCCGTATCGCGGCTGGAATCCGGCGACGAACGAGTTGTTCTTACCGAACAACGAGTTGGAGTTCACGTACCGGAACTCACCGCCGACGTTATTGTTCTCCTGTCGGATCGTCTGAAAGATAGGATGGTCCACATACTGGTTCGAGAAGTAGGGAATGATCTCAAAATATTGGTTCGGGGCGAACTCGTTGTGGTACGCGATTCCGATACGCTGCAAGTTATAGTACCGCCCGTAGTTACAGACTTGGTTATTCTGATTACACGCAAAAAACGGCGGGGTGCCGGGAGGGCTCTGCCCGCCCGCCTGCTGCCGGTTTTGAAACAGCTGTCCCGTGGTCAACGATCCAGGAATGCGCTCCGCCACATTCGCCTGCAGAAAGTAGGCGCGGATCTCCTGGTGGTTGCCGAGCTGCAGGCCGATGTTGGCATTGATGCGCTCCCGGGCCTGCTGACTGTTGTCTTGATATCCGTCCTGGCGATTGCCTGACACGCTGATGTAGTAATCCATCGTCGCGCTCATGTTGCCCACCTGGAAGGGCTGCAAGACCTTGCCACTGGACACCTGGCCGCTCACCATGCCGAAGCTGCCGCCGAGCATCCGCATTTGCAGGGTGGAGGCGCTATACCCGGTGCGCGGCACGAAATTGATCGCGCCACCGATGCTGTTCGCGCCGTACCGCAGGGCGTTCGCGCCCTTGTAAACTTCGATACGTTCGTAGGCCAAAAGGTCGATCGATTCGAAGTCTGAAAATCCGTCGGCATCGCCGAAGAAGATTCCGTTGATGAGAATATTGATCCCGCGATGGTGAAAGTTATTGCGCAACGAGGTGCCACGAATTTGGAACTGCCCTTCATCGGCACCGAAACGCGATTGAAACCTGACACCTGGCGCGAACTGCAGCACGTCCTGCAGATTCAGCGCGCGCGATTCGGTAATCTCCTTCTCCTGGATGAGGATGTTGCTGCCGGGACGACGCGCAAATTCCCGCTTCACATCCTCGACGTTTTCAATCCGCTTGCCCTTTACCTCCACCGCATCGACCACGACAACCGGCGCCTCCTGATCCGACGGCTCCCCGGCCGCCTGCGCAACAGACGGTTCGATCCCCACCATCAAGGCCGCGGCCAGACAGGCCGCCGCCGTTCCTCTTCCCCACAAGACCACTGACTTCATCGCTCGACTCCTCCTGCGCAAATAAATAAAAAAGACACGATCATATCGACTGACCGGTCCAGGCCGCCTGACGTGTCAGTGAGCCCGGTGACCGGCCCCTGAAGGGGCGGCGTCATGACGGAAGGAACGATCGAGATTCACACCCTGCTTGAATCGCCGCACGATACGCTGCACTTGCGAAAAATCCTCGACGGGGTTGCCGGCCAAAGCGACAAAGCTGGCCTCGTACCCTTCGTCGAATCGCCCGATCCGACGGTCGGGAAAAATCGAAGCCGGCGTGTCCTCACACCACATCTTGAGCAGCGTCAGGTTGTCGAAGAGATGAAACCTGCCCAGCTGCATCACCTCCGCCAGCGATGTCTCGGCATGGTCGCTGCCCACCACGACGCGCACTCCCACGCGATGGAGCAACGCGATGTTGTCCTTGAGAACCTGTGACAATGATTCATCCGGCGCCGTTGCGTGATGATCGGACGGCCCGGTGGCATGCCCTTCGTAGTGCCCGTGCGGGTGATGTCCTGTCACGGAGGGCATGGCGCTTCCCGCCACAGCGGTGGTCACGACCCGCACGTGACGTTCCAAGGCCAACCGCGCATCCGCTTCCGTGAGTCGGGCGGACTCCGCATCGGCGGCACTGTTCACCAACCATCCCGGCACATGCGCAATCTCATCGACTCCCGCACGGATCGCATGGCGAAAGTCCGCCGCCGTTTCGACATGGGCCGTCACCTGTAGCCCTGCCGCATGGGCCTTGGCGACAATCTGTGCCACGAGTCGAGGATGCAAACCGCTTCGCTGCGGGGAATGTCCGGACTTCCCGGTCGCGTCATCGTCTTCGGAATGCACGAGATACACTTTCAGGAAGTCAGGCCGGCCACTCGTGATCACCGGCCACTTCGTCTCCACATCGGCATCGGTGTCGAGCACGATGTACGACCGGTTCTCAAACCAGCCTCGCTCGACCGTCCCGATGGCCGGTTCGTACCGGCCCAGGCGCAACACATCCTCATACAACGCGATGGGATGGCCTCCTTGCCCCGTCAGCCCTGCGTGCGCAAAGGTCGCATCGATGCTCGTCGGTCGATTGACCGCGCCGCGAGTTTCCAGGGCGAGGTCCCGGACGTTGTTCGGATTCTTCACATAGAACACGCCGTCCTTGAGGTACCGCTCTGCCACCGCCTGAATATTCCACGAACCTTCCACGTTATGATTGTGCGCTTCACCGAACGGCGGCACGACGAACAGGCCGGAGAGATCCACCGTCTCGACTCGCCCCTGCGGCGGGGTGCGGGTCAAACGTCCCTGGACTGAATACCAAGTGGCCGCCTGAAACCCTTTCCCGTCGAACCATCGGCCGTTGGTGAAGGCATAGGAATCGCTCCCGGACGGCCCGGTCTGCTGCGAGGCCTTCGACGATAGGCCCGTCCCTCCCGCGCAACCGGCCAGCAGACACACCAGACACAACAGAATGCGATGCATAGGTCCTCTCACTCGCGCACACAAGCCCGCATCGACCTCTCACGGGCCGGGTGCAGCCTTTGCGAGACACGCATCAGACGGTCAGGTTCATTTCCTGCGTCTTATTGTTTTGCACCAGGCGTTCCAGCGACGTGCGGAACACCCTGAGGCTGCCGCGCCCGATCTTGGTGCCTTCCAACCGCCCTTCTTCCACCCACCGATAAATCGTCCAGCGGCTCACGGCCAACACATCCGCCGCCTCACCGACCCGCAAGAGTTGCTTGTTCATGGCAATCTCCTTGTTAAGCGCGCGAGCGGCCTCGCATCCGGGCACCGCTCGCGCCACGTGGTTAAAACAATCCCAACGTCACCCCGGCATAAAACGACCGGCCATACCCGGCAAAGAACAACGTCTTGTTCGCATCCGCCGTGCTATCGGCCACCACGTTGCCGGAGGCCGCATATTTCTTGTCCGCAATATTGTCGATCTCAGCAAAGAACTTCGCGAAGCGGATCCACTTGTTATTGTGGAACTCGAAGTTCTTATGGATATTCAGGTTGGCGATGACATAGGCAGGGATGCCTACCGTGTTGTTGTTGTTCAAGAAGTAACTATTCATATAGTTGACTTCCACCCAACCGCCCCACCCGCTGGCGGCATGATCGTAGGACTCCTTGAAATTGATGGTGTCCGTCGGCACGTTCGGCACCGCCTTGCCGTCCCGCACGAATGCCGTCGGAATCCCGCCGGCCAGGAATTGATCGCTAAAATTGATGTACCGGGCGTCGATATGCGTGTAGGCACCGGAGAGCCGCAACCCGTCCAATGGACGCCAGTCGTAGAACAACTCAATGCCCCGATACTGCGACGAGTCCGCGTTGATCGCGGCCTGGCCGCCGGTATTGGACACGACCTGGGTGATGATTTCGTCTTTGACGAACGTGACGAAGCCGACCAACTGCACCGTCAAGGTCTTGTGCAGCCGGGACTCGGTGCCGATTTCGACGTTGAGGTTTTTCTGCGGCTTCAGATCGAAGTTGGTTCCGGCAAGACCCGTAAAGGGATTGGTCAACAGATTGCCAAACCCCGGAATGGCATACCCGGTGGAAGCGCGCACCCAATGGCGATACCCATCGGCCGGCTTCCAGCTGACCGACAGTTCCGGCGCCCAGTTGCTGAAGCTTCGTTCGGCTCCGGACCGGCCACTCACCGCCCCAGCCGTGTAGTTGATCGTCTGCACGCTCAACTGCGATTGCTCGAACCCGAGGCCTGCGGCCAGGGTCCACTTCGGAACAAATTCTAATTCTTCTCGAAACCGTCCGCCGATGTTCCGGATCGTCCCGCGGCTGTTCTGTGCCAATGTGCCGCGCGTACCGAAAAAGTCCTGGAGGTTATTGAAGGTCTGCCCTTCCTGCTCCATCTGATTCACAAAAAATCCGACGTAACTGCGCAAGGGCATGTCGAACAGCCGCCCGTCATGACGTAGATCGGTGTAGTGTTTGTAGTTCGGATTGATGTTGTCGCTGATCTGCGTGAAGGTCTGATTGATGTCCTTCACGTCGTAGTCGGCTTCCATCGTCAAGACGGTGTTGGCATCGATCTGCCGTTCATACATTCCACCGATGATATTCCGCCGGTCCAATCGACGCTGGCCCAAGAGCACGGCATTCGTGGCATTGTTGATCCCGCCGGCTTGCCGGTGGTCGGCATCGAACTGCGACAGCGTCAGCCGCGTCGGCACCCGCGAGTCCAGCCAGTTCGTAATCGCCTTGAAATACAGGTTCTGCTTGTCGTCCACCTTCACGCGAAAATTAAAATTCATCGTTTGCGTGCTGTAGTCGCTGTGGCGAATGAATCCGTCCTCGGCGACGTGACTGCCGAAGAGCGAGATGTCCACATTGTCGAATTGCTGGCCGACGGCGAATCCGTATTTCTGATAGCCGTAGGACCCGCCGCTGATGAAACTCTCCATCCCGTTGATGTCACTGCCACGCCTCGTACGGAAGTGCACCATGCCGCCCAGTGCGTAGTTGTCGTAGAGAGAGGAAGACGCGCCTCGCGTGACTTCGACGCTCCGCATAAACCAGGGATCGTGGATATCCAGACGGGACAATCCATCGGATTGCGTTTGAATGAATCCGTCTTCGTACATTTTGATCTCACGCACCGCAAACGAGGTTTTGACGCCCGAGCCACGGATCGAAATACTGAAATCCCTCGGTCCGTTGGCCTGTCGCAGGATCACGCCGGGGAGCGACTCCATCGACTCACGAAGCGTCCTGGTCGGCTGCGATTCGGTTTCCGACTGCTCCGTCGCCGACAGCGTGATCCCTTCCGGACGCCGCTGCACCCGGTCGCTCACGATGCTGACATCGGCCAGTTCAAATTGCGGAATCGCTTCGGCGGCTTTTCCTTCCGACGGCTCCTGCACCACCGACGGCTGTACCGGCGCGGCGGTCGCGCCACCTGCAGGCGCCTGTCGGAGTTCCTCCAGTTCATGAAGAATTTTCTGTAGCTGATCCCTCAAGTCCCGCTCCCGCGCGCTTTTTTCAACGACCGCGCCGGCCGCCGCTTCCTCCTGCGCAAGTGCGCGGGAGGCTGTGAACGGCAGTGCCACTACCAGGGTGAACAGCAGAATGAATTGAATTTGAGATGAATTCCGACGGGCCCACATACACGTCCTCCCGGCACAACTGTGCACACGACAGCAGAGACATACCCTTCCCGCCCCTGTCTGGCCGGACGAGAAAAGCTGCTAGAACACCTAGCGATCTGAAATGGAATTACGATTGAACGGGCGGCGCGCGAGAGGCGGCGTGGAAGCCCGCGCCGCCGGCGATGACGGTATGATCGCGCTCGACAAACAGCGCGACCACAAGGAACGGATGAAGCACCAGTGCGGACGCCGCAGCATCCGACGTGGGATTGGCCTGACAAGCCCAATTACAGAAACTGGAGTGAGAGACCGTTCCGCCATGATGATGGCCGGCCGACATGGGGTCGGCATGGTCGAAGGCGCAGGCCATGGAGAACGCCGCCAGGACCAGATAGATCCCCGCAAGTGCGGCCGCGAGTCCGACGGAGGGTGTCTTGAGACGGCTCATGGCATCAGCCCCTGCAACGCCTGCACCGCCTTGGGCGCATCCCACTCACGCGGTCCGACAGCGCGGCCCAGCAAGGCCCCCTGCCGGTCGATGAACACCGTGGTCGGCAAGGCCCGCACCAGATAGGCTTGCGAGACATCCTGCTGCTCGTCGAACAACACGGGGAGTTGCACGTTGAGATTAGCCAGGAACTGCTTGATGCCGGCGCGCTGCAAGTCGGTCGTGATGGTCAGCAACACGAAGCGGTCGGGGTCCAGCTGCCGTCGCAGACGCTCAAAGGCCGGCATTTCTTCTTTGCAGGGCCCGCACCAGGTGGCCCAGAAATTCACCACGACGACTTTCCCCTTCAAGTCCGCGAGTTGCACCGACCGGCCATCCAGCGACTGTAGCTCAAAGGCCGCAGCGGCAGTGCCCGGTGCAACCCGCGCGATTTTCAACGCGGCGAAAGGATCATCCGCCCATACAGGACCGGCCGTCGTGCTCAGCACAACCGCCAGCATGAGGCCTCTCAACAATCCCGTCGGCATCATCGTTCCAATCACAAACCCACCCAGCTAACGCACCGGTTCAGCCGCCACCTTCACCGAAGGCACCTTCACGGTCTGCATCACAATTTTATGACCTGGCATGCCATGCTCCATCCAGGCCAAGGCAAACAGGCCCTGACTATTCACCGCCACGACCGGAGTCTGGCTTTTTTTCTCGTTTACCTTGTGCGGCGCCGTAAACGTTGCCCCACGATCCATCGAGACGCTCATCACCACATCCCGCTTGACCGGAGCCTGCTCCTCCCACACCACCACGATCCGTCCTTCGGGATCGACCGCAATCTGCGGATGGTCGGGAAAGGTGTTTTTCGAGACGTTCAACTTCCGCTTTTCAGAAAAACTCTTCCCCCGATCGTCCGAATAGGCGATGTAGACGGCGGGGATTTCGTCCGTTCCTTCGGTGTACCAGACGACGTAGAGACGACCCTGACGGTCCACACCCATCGAGGCCGGACGATGCGGGCAGGCCGGGAACACCCATCGATCATGCCCCACGATCACGGGCGCCTCGAAGGTCTCCCCGTGGTCCGTCGAACGGGCGACCACAGTTTCACGAACATTGCCTTCAAAAATCTTGCGCCAAGCTACGTAGACCATGCCCTCAGGACCACTCGTCACCGCCGTGCGGCAGCAGACACAGGTACCCTCGTCCACCTTGAGATTCCTGGTGATCGTCGCGCCACGGTCCAACGAACGGGCCACGTAGGTACCCGGCTCCTTCTTTCCTTCACGCCCGTCGATCCAGGAGAGGTGCAACCGTCCATCCGCATCACGATGCAACGCATCGAAGGTATGTTGAATGACCCCCGGATCGTCGTTCACCGCGACGGAGGGCTGAAACGTCTTGCCCCCATCGATCGAGCGGCTCAATCGCAATTCCGTCGCGAAGGGCTGTTGCGGCGTGGCTTTCGGATGGGCCAGGCCCCAGGTGACAAACACGTCTTCCCCCTGCACAACCAGCGCCGGCGCTTCCTGGCGCCAATAGGGCACGTCCTCCGGGCGGTTGATGCGCACCGGCACTCCCATCGGCCCGCCTGCCTCCGCGCTGCGGGCGTACAGAACCGACCGCACATCCTTCTCCTCTTCCATCCAGGCCAAGGAGACTTGCCCCTGCTCATCCACCTGCACGGACGGACCCACCAGGCTCTTCACCTTGTGTTCGGTCACAAACTTCTGGCTGAGTTCGAAGGGAACGGCCGACTCCGCCTGCGCGGCCGCAATAGGGATCGCCGCAGCGAGGCACAGGGCCAACAGACCGCCCAGGCTTGTTTCAGACTGTCCCATCACTGCCCTTTCCTTCCCACATTCATTTTCCGGCTCCTCTGATGGAGAGATCGACGGATCGTCCCTCTGCTCCCGGAGACGACGCAACCCCCGGAACCGACTCCATGGATTCTTTCAGCGTCCGCGTGGGCTGGTTGCTCAGTTCGGTCCTCGGCACCGACGAGCGGCTGACCCCGTCCGGCTGCTGTTTCAATTGATTCAATTCCCGCTCAATGCGCTCCCGATGCTTCTGAAGTTCCTCGATCCGCTGAGCCCGAGCAGAATCGGAACCGACGGCCTGCCCATCTCCAGCCCACACACAGCCCGCGGCAATCCACCAGGCCGCGAGAATCCCCGCACAGACAAGAATCGGGAAACCGACCGGTCGCAGATCTTTGCTTACTCTATCCATGATCAGCGACTTACTCTTTCCCGGACGGTCCGCAGGATGGTCAACATGGTCATCCAGCGAGGCGGCCTAGCGATTCAAACTGTAACTGACCGGCAGATGCAGCACGACCATCGGCGCCGTCAACTCGTGCTTCATATGCAGAGGACAGGCGCGCCGCACCGCTTCCATCGCCGCCTGATCCAACGACTCATGCCCTGAACTTTTCACCACCTCGACGTCTTTGAGTTGGCCGTCCTGGCGGATCGAGACCTTCAAGACGACTTTGCCTTCCCAGCCGTTCAAGCGCGCGGTGCTGGGATAATGCCGGAGTTCGATGATGCGGCGATGCAGCGATTCGGCCAACCAGCCATAATCGGCTTTGGTGGCGGGCCTCGGCGTCGCCACGCGCGCCACGACTTGATGTTCTTGTAACGTCGCTGGATCCGGCTGCGCTGCCGCCACTGGCGCGGGGACGGCAGCGACCGGGGCCGTCGGGGCAGGAGGGGCAGGCGCCGGCTCACTGACGGACGCGACGGCCTCCACGGCCGGAGCGGGACTCGCCGGGGCCGGTTCAGCCGCCGGAGCAGCGTGCACGACCGGCGCACTCGCCGTAACAACCGGTTCAGGCCTCGTCTCCATCACCGTCGGCTCGCTGATCACCGCCTGGGCCTGATAGGTCTGAGCCGTTGCAGGCGCCGCCTCCACAATCGTCTGCTCGACGGCCGCAGCAGTTTCCCGTACCACCTCAGCCGGCATCGCCGCTTGCATCAACGGCTCCGTTTTTTGAACCTCTTGCGGCTCGATGGGCTTGGCTTGCACCTGCACCACTTCCCTGGTCGGCTGAATCTGTTCTTGAGGACGAACCGTTTCGACGACCGGCTGCACCTCACGTTGGATCGCCTGCGGCACGACCCGCGTTTCCACCTGACGTTGCACCGGCTGAGGCGGCGGTGGCACGGCACGTACCGGCTCAGGTCGCGGCTTCACCGGAGTCGGAACGGGAGGCTGCACCTGCGGCACCGGAGCCGGCTCTTCCTGGCGCACCACTTCACGCGGAGCCTCGACCAGCGCCACATCCCATTTGAACGGCTCTTTCTCCACCACCATGGCCATTTTCGGCATCAGCCCGAATGCCGCCAGCGCGAGGCAGGCATGCAACAGGAGCGATGCTCCCCACCCTGTCATCGACCGCTTCGGTTGCCACGATTGCGCCACGAGCACATTCTCCATGGGACACTTCCTTTCGAAACGAGACGGTCCGCCCTTACTTGAACATCACCTTGGATACAGACCCGATCGGCACCTCGACCTGGCCGAAATCCGACTCGCCCTTGAAGCTGCCGCTGACGGCAGGCGTAAATTCCCCGTTCTTGCCGTTCGTTAAGGTCACCGTCATGGCCGGCGCAGTCTTGTCGGCACCGGGCTTGATCTCAATCTGCTTGATCTGGTCGAACTTGATATTGACCGTCGCCGTGCCGCGCTTGGCCGGCAGGTGCCGCAACTCATGCGGGACGAACGAGGTCTCACTCATTTTTTCTTCCCAATAGAAGATGCCGTTCTTCAACTCGGTCTCGACCCCCTGCTGGTCGGTCACGGCAATGGTGAACGACTTCTCCGCCTTTCCATCGGCGGCGGACACGCCCGGCGCCCACAGTATGATCGCCAATCCCACCAACCCGTACAGCCCCATCCGTCCCACCCGCTGATTCACCTGCGTCCTCATGACTCCTCCCCTTGCTCCTGCGGAATACTGAAAAAGTCCGTCAACTTTGTTCTCGCTGCGTTCAGAGGCTCACCGTGCGGGAACAGTACGCTTCGCCCCTTCGCTTGCTGCGGCCTTGCTGGACGGCCTTTGTGAGCATCCTGCAAATTATCCGGTCGTGGTCGTCGCACTTCAGATAACGACGGCTATTGAACGAACCCCGAGTGTTTCCGCAACCTGCTACAAATAGGAATCGCCGGACCGCGCTAGGGTGTCACCACGCGCGACAGTTGCCCCTGTTGTACGATAATTCTGTTGTACGGAAAGGCATGTTCGGTCCAGCCCAACGCCACCGTTCCACTGTCGTGGATGGCCACGGTCGGATGCTCGGCCTTGGAGCCGCTGCTCAAGGTCTGCATCGGGCTGAATGTCTGCCCGCGATCGTCAGAAACCCGCATCACCACACGCTTTCGCACCCCCGTCACTTCCTCCCACACCGCCACGACCCGGCCATCCGGATGGACGGCCATGTGGAGATTGTCCGGCAAAGAGGTTGTGGCATTGTGTAGCGCTACCGGCGCGGAAAACGTCGTGCCCTGATCGTCCGATGTTGAAATAAAGAGGCGCGGCTGTTCGTCCTTGCCCTCGGTGTACCACCCGATATAGAGGCGTCCCCGGCCATCGAATGCGATCGAAGGGCCCCGATGGGGACAGGCGTCAAAGACCCATCCGTCCCGACTGACGACGGTCGGCGGGGAAAACGTCCGGCCCTGGTCGGTTGAATGCGCAATCACAATGTCCCGCACATTGCCCTCGAAGGTCTTGCGCCAGGCGGCCCACAGCGACCCATCCGACGCCTGCGCGAGCATCGGACGGCAACAGGGACAGGCCATCCCGTCGAGGACGAGATTCTTATCGACCGTGGCGCCGTGATCCCGGGAGCACGCGAACATGATCCCTGCCCCGCTCCGGTCCTTGTTCCGTCCATCCAGCCATGCAAGATAGATCTCGCCATTTTTTCCGGCAATCACATGCTCAAAGGTATGCGAAATGGCCAAGCCATCGTCATTGACCTGCACCGGCGGCTGAACACGCGCGCCCCCCGAGTCCAATCGCGCGAGGCGGAGATCCGACGCGAATAAGGCTCCGGGTGTCTTATTGGCAGAGGACCAGGTGACAAACTGTTCTCCGTCCACGCCTATGGCGAAACCCGGTGATTGATGCACGGCTTCCGGCCCGGCACCCGGCGGATTGACGGAAACCTGGGCGACCGCCGAGTGATCAGCGGAAATAACTGCGGTCTTCACCTCCCCCTGCACCCCGTTTTTTTCAATCCAGGCCGCGTGCAGCCTTCCATCGCGATGAAACCGAAGTGTGGGGGGAGAGAGGGCCGTGGTGGACTGGACGAGTGTGAGCGGCGCCCCAAGCATCGTGACCGCCTGGGATTCATTGTGGGCAGAGGCTCCGCTGCTGAAGCCGACGAGAGCCAGCAGGGTCGCAGCACCACACACGGCAACGCCGATCTCACTCACAGGGACCATCACAGTGTCCTCGTATTCCGACGATCTGAAAGAAGGAATGCACCCACAGCATGCGAGACACCTCGCCGAACTGTTTCCTCGGGCTCTGCGACATCGAGTCACGGAGCGAGACAGGCACCACGGAGACTTGGATTAGGCGAACAGGGGTGGAGCGCGAGGCCGACTCGGGGCGAGTCGCTGGGGCAAGAGCACAGTATCAGAGCGGAACGAAGCGTCACCGGCCACGGTGAACAGATGCGTCGAGTGAACGGGGGTCACCACGTGCACCCCGGCCGTCGCACACATCCAGGCACAAATGCCTGACCCATGCATCCCGGCATCGTGATGCGCGGCATGTTGAAGTTCGTGCGCGACCGCGTTCACGGTCGTCACCGCCAATAAGGCAATGACGGCGAATGCGACCAACCAGACGATGCTTTTAAAACGGGAACTTCGCATAAGGACAGGCCCAAAATCTGGCCCGCATGCTAACAAACTGACCGACGGAGCGTCAACGCCACTTTTGGCCTCCAAGGGCCATTCGGCCGGGGCCGGTTACGGTCCGCCCATGCCGATGATGCGCTCGACCCGCTCGTCGCGGCCGCCGAGGTCCCGATAGCGCCGGTATTGCGCCAGCGCCCGCCCCATGTCCTTGCGATGAAGCTCGTAAAAGACCCCGAGGTTATAGTGGGCCTCCGCCGATTGAGGCTTGAGAGCCACCGCCCGCTCGTGCTCCTTCTCCGCCTCCTCCAGCCGGTTCAAACTGGTGTAGACCATGCCCAGATTCAAGTGCGCCTCCGCATATTCGGGGCGATACCGGATCACCTCCAGAAATTCCCGCTCCGCCTCAGCCAGCAGGCCCTGACTCCGATAGACAAACCCCAGGTTGTAATGGGCATCGACCAGATCGGCCTTGACCGCAATGGCTTCTTTGAATGCGGCGGCGGCGGCGTTGAGGTCGTTGCCGCGCTCGGCCAGTCGCCCGAGGAGATACCAGGCATCCGCATGCCCGGGGTTCGCCTGGGTGAGACGGGACAAATACTCGCGGGCCAGCTTGAGATCACCGTGACTGTCATAGAGACTCGCCAAATGATACAGGGCCTCCGCATGGTCAGGACGCACCCGGAGAAGGGACTGATACATCTTCAGGGCATTCGCGCGATCATGCCGTGCTTCATAGAGGTGCGCCAGATCCAGATGGGCTTCTTCATTTCCGGGCGCGATATCCAGCGCCTGCCGCAACACCCCTTCCGCGTCGCTGCCACGCCCTTGCGCCAGATACACATCGGCGAGATCGTTCAGAATCTCCGCGGAAGCCGGCCCCAATTTCAGCGACTGCTTGTAGGCCTGAATCGCCTCGTCGGGATTGCGCTTACTCTGAAAATACACCAGTCCCAACACATGGTACGCCTCGGCCAGCTTGGGATTCTGTGCCACGGCCTTTTTCAACGCCTCGATCGCGCCGTCGGCATTGCCTTCACGAAACAATGTCACGCCCCGCTCGTAACTGCGCCGCGCCGAATCGGACGAAGCGGATGAGGCGTCCGAGACGGGTACGGCTGAGACGAAAACAACCAGGTAGAAGAGCGGAACGCTCGTGATGAGGCTGAGAGAGGAGGTGGCCCTTTGCCGCATCGAAGTCCGCAGTGGAATCCGTGGGTGACCTTCGCCCATAAGAGCCGGCGAAGCGGTGAGCCCCACTATAAATCGCAGCGCATGCGAAAGCAACGACAGGAGCCCGTCGGCCCCGTTCATTGCAAAGCAGTTGAGACCTCCGGCGCTGTTTGGGTAGGATTCCCCTATCGATTCCTGTATACTCCGCCGCCGAGCCCATGCTCAAAGGGTGAGTCTCGCCCGTGAGAAGGTTCATGTGAATAAAGGTGCGTCTGCATGTTGACCCAAGTCCTGAACATCATCTTCGGAAGCAAAAACGACCGCGAGATCAAAGCGTTGCGCCCGATCGTCGAGCGTATCAACGGACTCGAATCCAGCTTCACGCCCTTGTCCGACCAGGCACTGGCCGAGAAGACGCAAGAGTTCAAGAAACGGCTCGAAGACGGAGAAACGCTGGAAGATATTCTGCCCGAAGCGTTCGCCGTGTGCCGGGAAATGTCCCGTCGTCGCTTGAATATGCGGCATTTCGACGTGCAGCTCATCGGCGGCATGATCCTGAATAAAGGCCGGATCGCCGAAATGAAGACCGGTGAGGGCAAGACCCTGGTCGCCACATTGCCCCTCTATTTGAACGCGCTAGAAGGCAAAGGCGCCCACCTGGTCACCGTCAACGATTACCTGGCCAAACGCGATGCCCAATGGATGGCGCAGCTCTATCACGCGCTCGGCCTCTCCGTCGGCATCATCCAGCACGATGCGTCCTTTTTGTATGATCCGACCTATGAAGCGTCGGACAAGCGCCTGCAACATTTGCGGCCCTGCACCAGACATGAGGCCTACCGCGCCGAGATCACCTACGGCACCAACAACGAATACGGGTTCGATTACCTGCGCGACAACCTGATCGTCAGCGACCTGAGTCAATGCGTCCAACGCCCGCTGAACTTCGCCATCGTGGACGAAGTCGACAGCATTCTGATCGACGAGGCGCGTACGCCATTGATCATCTCCGGTCCCACCGATCAAACGACCGATCTGTACTACCGCATCAATTCGATCATCCCGCAGCTCAAGGCGGAGCACGACTATACGATCGAAGAAAAGACCAAGACCGCCTCGCTCACGGAAGAGGGCAACGTCCGTGTGGAGAAACTATTGGGCGTGGACAACCTGTACGACCTGCAGCACATGGATTTGGTCCACCACGTCGTCAAGGCGCTCCAGGCCTATTCACTCTACAAGCGCGATGTCGACTATGTGGTCAAGGACGGCGAAGTCATCATCGTCGATGAGTTTACCGGCCGATTGATGCCGGGCCGCCGGTGGAGCGACGGGTTGCACCAGGCCGTGGAAGCCAAAGAAGGCGTCAAGATCGCCAACGAGAACCAGACTCTGGCCTCCGTCACCTTCCAGAACTACTTCCGTATGTACAAGAAACTGGCCGGCATGACCGGTACGGCCGACACGGAAGCGGGAGAGTTCGCCAAGATCTACAATCTGGACGTCAACGTTGTGCCGACCAACCGGTCGATGGTCCGCAAGGATTACGCCGACGTCGTCTTCCGGACGGAAAAAGAAAAGTTCACGGCGATCGTCGAGGAAATTAAAGACTGCAACGAACGTGGGCAACCGGTCCTGGTCGGCACCGTCTCCATTGAAAAATCCGAGCGGCTGTCCGGCTACCTGAGCCGAAGCGGCGTGAAGCACAATGTCTTGAACGCCAAGTTCCATGAGAAAGAAGCGGAGATCATCGCGCAAGCGGGACGCAAGGGCGCCGTGACCATCGCCACCAACATGGCGGGCCGCGGCACCGACATTCTCCTGGGCGGCAACGCCGACTTCCTGTTCAAACGGATCCTGTACCAGGACGAAAACCTCACGGACGCACGGAAACAGGAAATTTTCGACCAGATTAAGGCCGATTGCGAAAAGGACAAGCAGGAAGTGGTCGCAGCCGGAGGGCTGCATATCCTCGGCACCGAACGGCACGAAAGCCGCCGCATCGACAACCAGCTCCGTGGCCGCGCCGGCCGTCAGGGCGATCCGGGCTCCTCGCGCTTCTACCTGTCGCTCGAAGATGATCTGATGCGCATTTTCGCCTCCGAGCGCGTGTCCCAGTTGATGCTCAAGCTGGGCATGGAAGAAGGCGTGCCGATCGAACACGGGATGGTCACCAGAGCCATCGCCAACGCTCAGAAAAAAGTCGAGGCGCACAACTTCGAAATCCGCAAACAGCTCCTTGAATACGACGACGTGATGAACAAGCAGCGGGAAGTGATCTACCAGCACCGCCACGCCGTGCTGGCCGGCGAGCACATCCAGCAGGATATTCACGACATGATGCGGGACATCGTGAACGCCTTCGTGGAGACCTACTGCCCGGCCGATCAGTACCAGGAAGAATGGGATTTCAACGGCCTTGGCGAAGCGCTGCAGGGCCAGTTCGCTCTGGACGTCACGCAGGGTCACGGCAGCGTCGCAGACCATTTCAAAGACGTCGGGCGGGATGCGCTGATCGAGGACATTCAGAACCAAGTCCGGCGGGCCTACGATCACAAGGAACAGGAACTCGGCTCCGAGCTGATGCGGTATCTGGAAAAGATGCTGCTGCTCCAGGTGATCGACCACCACTGGAAAGATCACTTGCTGGGCATGGACCATTTGCGGGACGGCATCGGCCTGCGCGGATATGGGCAAAAGGACCCGCTGATCGAGTACAAGCGCGAAGGGTTCGACATGTTCTCCTCCATGATGGACCGGATCAAGTCGGATGTGCTGGAGCGGATGTTTCGCGTCCAGGCCGTGCGGGGCGAGCAACCGCCCCCTCCCGCACCCGAGCCGACCCCTCCGCCTCGCATGGTGCTCAATCGCAGCGACGAACCAGCCACGCAAACGGTCCAGAGCCAGGCGGACAAAACCGGTCGCAACGATCCCTGCCCCTGCGGGAGCGGAAAAAAATTCAAGAAGTGCCACGGGGCGTAACAGGGAACAGGCACTCCCCCTTCACTCACGACGGATCGAGCAAACACTCCGTCGAACATCGAGATTCTCCCACCTGATCAGGTCTTTTCGCCTTGACTTGCCGCTGAGGCAGCGGCTAATCTAACCCCCTCTTTTCCCTAGAGAATCCGGTAGAAGTGCTGTTTCTAGCGATGGCGCATGAAACGGGAGGCGACTACCGACAAGGGTGGTGTCACTTTGAGCACTGGGCATCCACAACTCCTGGCGGAAATCAGGGCTGAAATTGCA
The DNA here is from genome assembly GCF_900170025.1 of Nitrospira sp. ND1. Taxonomy (NCBI): domain Bacteria; kingdom Pseudomonadati; phylum Nitrospirota; class Nitrospiria; order Nitrospirales; family Nitrospiraceae; genus Nitrospira; species Nitrospira sp. ND1. The sequence continues at coordinate 1,314,993 of NZ_FWEX01000006.1, forward strand.
GCCACTGGTCCGATTCCGTTCGCCCGTTTTATGGACCTCGCCCTGTATCATCCGAAGTACGGCTACTATGTTCGCCCCGTCGATGATCCGACCCAGGAACGCATCGGATGGTCGGGCGATTTTTACACGAGTTCCGACGTGCATCCGATCCTCGGCCAGGCGTTAGCCAGACAGGCACAACAACTCGACACGCTCCTCGGGCATCCAGACCCCTTCACGGTGGTGGAGATGGGAGCGGGCAAGGGACTGCTGGCGCGGGATTTCCTGACCGCTTGCCGGAACGCGCCCGCGAACCTCCGCGACCGTCTTCGATACATCTTGATCGAGCGCAGCGCCGCAATGCGCACCCAGCAGCAAAACAATCTGGCGCCCTGGGTGGGACAGGCCGGTCGCGTTGCCTGGCTCGACCGCCTGGAAGATCTGCCGCCGAACAGCGTCACCGGACTCTTTTTTTCGAATGAACTCGTGGATGCCCTTCCTGTTCACCGGCTCGCAGTGCTCGACGGCCGGCCGCAGGAGGTCTATGTCGAATATCGCGACGAGCGATTCAGCGAGGTCTACCGCCCCCTCTCCAATGAACTCACCGCCTACCTGCGAGAGGGCGGGATCAACCTGCCGGACGGCTATCGGGCTGAAATCAATCTCGACGCGGTCGATTGGATGACGCAGGTGGCACAGGTGATGGCGCGCGGCGCCGTGCTGACGATCGATTACGGCCACACCGCCGAAGACCTCTATGGCCCGGACCGCAAGAACGGCACGTTCCTCTGCTACTACCACCAAACCACCTCTGAGGATGCGTACGACCGGGTGGGGGAGCAGGACATGACCGCCCACGTGGACTTCACCGCCCTGGCGCAAACGGGCCACCAGGCCGGATTGGACGTCACCGGGTTTACGAATCAGATGAGTTTCTTGATCGGCTTGGGCGCCGAACAATTGCTGGAATCGCTCCAGCCGGAATCGCCGGAGTTTTACGCGGCGATACACCTGCTGCGGCCGGACGGCATGGGTCGCACATTCAAAGTATTGATACAGCACAAGGGCATGGCCAAGCCCGAGTTGGACGGACTGAAGTTCCAGCCGTTCTTCGGATCGATTTTGCGAACAAACGCGCCGGTACACGACGCTTCACGAACGACGCTTCACGATTCACAGGTCTGTCATGGGTAGCGAAGCCGCACCGCTGAACTACATCCCGATCCTGATTTTTATCGTGATCGCGTTTGCGTTCGGCGCCGTCCAGATTCTCCTGGGACGCATCGTTCGTCCGAGCCGGCCCTATCGCGCCAAACTCGCGCCGTACGAGAGCGGCAGCCCGCTCTTCTCCGATGCCCGGGTGCAGTTTCCGATCCGGTATTACATCATTGCGATGCTGTTCGTGATCTTCGATATCGAAATCGTCTTCATGTTTCCCTGGGCCGTGGCGTTCAAGAAGTTGGGACTGGTGGGGCTCGTCGAAATGGTCGTGTTTATCGGCATCCTGATCGTCGGGTTCTGGTACGCCTGGAAAAAGGGGGCGCTCGAATGGGACTAACGGCCGTAAAACGAGAGACGTCAAACGTGCACGGTGCGGACGATGCTCTGCCGTCTTTCCTTTCACGTTTCACCTTTCACATTCCACAAGGTCAGATATGAGTTTTTTGGAACGGCAGCTTGATGCCAATATCATGACGACGAATCTCGACGCCCTCGTCTGCTGGGCGCGCAAATCTTCTTTATGGCCCATGACGTTCGGCCTGGCCTGCTGCGCGATCGAGATGATTGCGAGCGTCTCCTCGCGCTACGACATCGACCGATTCGGCGCGGGTGTCTTCCGCGCATCGCCTCGCCAATCAGACTTGATGATTGTGGCGGGAACGGTCTGTCGAAAGATGGCGCCGGTCATTCGCCGCATCTATGATCAGATGCCGGAACCGCGTTACGTCATCTCCATGGGATCCTGCGCGACCTCCGGCAATCACTACAACAGTTACGCCGTCGTGCAGGGCGTGGACCAGATCGTTCCGGTCGATGTGTATATTGCCGGTTGCCCGCCGCGGCCTGAAGCGCTGTTGGACGGGTTGTTGAAATTGCAGGAAAAGATTCAGCGCGAAAAGATCTTTGTGAAGTGAGAGAGGAACAGAGGAGTATCGCTTGTGAGCGCGAGCTTCTCTTACCATCGGCTATAGGCCATCGGCTCTTTGAGGAAGATGCAACCGCTGCTTGAACGACTCATGACTACTTTTCCCGACGCCGTCCGCGGCGTGGAAGTGGATACCGCCCGAAACGAGATCACGGCCCGCGTCGCCGCCGCTCGAATCGTCGACGTTGCGCGGTGGCTGCACGACACGCCGGAGGCCTCGTTCGACCATATCACCGATATCTGTTCGGTGGACTACCCGAATGACCCGGAACGGTTTGAGGTAGTCTATCAACTCCTCTCGCTCGCGCACCGCCGACGCATCCGATTAAAAGCCCGCGTGACTGAAGATGCACCACAGATCGCCTCCGTGACCGGTATCTGGAAGGGCGCCGAGTTCATGGAGCGTGAGGTCTACGACCTGATGGGCATCACCTTCGTCGGTCACCCCGATCTTCGACGCATTCTCCTGCCGGAGGATTACGAAGAGGGCCATCCGCTACGTAAGGATTTCCCGACCGAAGGTCGTGGCTGGCGCAGCTCGTTCCCGTTCATTCCGCGCCTGGACGAAGCTCCCGAAGAACAGACGGAAGGGGAAGTTCCGGAGCAGGAGAAGCAGGCGTACCTCGTCGCTGAGCACCAGGGCGGCACGCGTCGCCGTGAAGAACTGTTGTTGAACATGGGGCCGCAACACCCCAGTACCCACGGCGTGCTCAGAGTGGTGCTGGAACTGGACGGTGAACGGATCGTCAAGGCCACGCCGGATCTCGGCTACTTGCATCGCGGCGTCGAGAAGCTGGCGGAAGGTCTGCACTATATGCAGGTCATCCCGCATACCGACCGGCTCGATTATGTCTGCGCGATGACGAACAACTATGCTTACGTCCGCGCGGTGGAGAAGCTGCTCGACATCACCGTGCCGGAACGGGCGGAATACGTCCGCACGATCGTCGCTGAGATGCAACGCATCATCGGCCACCTCTTCTGGCTCGGCACCCAGGCGCTCGACATCGGGGCCATGACCGTCTTCTTCTGGACGTTTCGAGAACGCGAAGTGCTGCTGGACATGTTCGAAAAGCTCTGCGGCGCGCGGCTGACCTTGAACTACTATCGTATCGGCGGGGTGGACAGCGATTTCACCCCGGATCTCGTGGTCCGCCTGAAAGCGTTCCTGCAGACGTTCCCCGAGAAGGTCAACGAATACAACCAGCTGCTCATGTCCAACCGGATCTGGGTCGGACGGACCAAAGACGTGGCCGTGATTTCGGCGGAAGACGCGATCAATTTCGGGCTCACCGGGCCGTCGCTCCGAGGATCGGGTGTCGATTACGATGTGCGCAAATACGAGCCCTACGGAGTCTACGACAAGGTCGAATGGGAAGTGCCGGTCGGCAAACGCGGGGACACGTACGATCGCTACTGGGTACGCATGGAGGAGATGCGGCAGAGCGCGCGGATCATCGCCCAATGCCTCGACCAGATGCCGGAAGGCCCGATCATGGCGGACGTGCCGCACGTGATTCCCCCGCCCAAGGCGAAGGTCATGCGCGACATGGAGAGCCTGATTCACCACTTTATTATTTTCACGCAGGGGTTCAAGCCGCCGAAAGGCGAAACCTACTGCGGTACTGAAGCGCCCAAAGGAGAACTCGGGTTCTTCATCGTCAGCGACGGAAGCCCGCGACCCTACCGCTTGAAAATTCGCGCCCCCTCATTCATTCACATGGGCGCTTTCGACCACATGGCCCGCGGCTACCTGATCTCGGACATCATCACCATCTTCGGAACCTACGACATCGTGATGGGAGAATGTGATAGATGAGGGGCGCGCGCAGGAAGAAGACAACCTCACGATTCATTGTGGTGTTGGCATAGGGACACGATAGATGCTGAAAGAGACGCACAAGGCAGAGATCGAAGACATTCTGTCCCGCTATCCAGTGAAACGGTCGGCATTGCTGCCTCTGCTGTACATGGCGCAGCGGGAACAGGGCTACGTCACCGAAGCGGCGATGCAGGAAATCGCCGGGATCTTGAGGCTGACTCCGCCGCAGGTGTACGAGACGGCCACGTTTTATACGATGCTGAACTTGAAGCCGGTGGGGACATTCCACCTGCAGGTCTGCAAGTCGCTCATGTGCGCGCTCGTCGGCTCAGACACGATTATCGGCTGGATCAGCGCGAAACTCGGCATCAAGCCGGGCGAGACGACGCCGGACAAACTCTTTACCTTGAGTATCGTGGAATGTCTGGCGGCATGCGGAACCGGCCCGATGATGCAGGTCAACGACGACTATTACGAGCGGCTGACGGAAGAGAAGCTGGATCGCATTCTGGCCGACCTACGACAGACCGGCACCTGTTCGCTGAAGACCGGCCCCTTCATGTGGCCGGAACCGGCGAATGCCGTGAAACATGAGGCGTAAAACGTGAGACGACGCAACACTATAACGGGCCTCAACCTTTCACCTTTCACTTTTTTCGTTTCACGCTGAAGCTATGCCCAAGTACGAACCTATTCTGCTGAAAAACATGCTGCAACCCGGCTATACGGGTTCGTTGACGGAGTATGAACGCGTCGGCGGCTACCAGGCGATCCGGAAGGTGCTGGGCAAGGTGAGCCCTGCGGACGTGACTGCGGTGGTCATGAAGTCCGGCTTGCGCGGGCGCGGCGGCGCCGGCTTCCCGACCGGAGTCAAATGGGGGTTCCTGCCCAAGGACTACCAGGGTCCGCGCTACCTCTGCTGCAACGCCGATGAAAGCGAACCGGGTACCTTCAAAGATCGGCAGCTCATCGAACGTGACCCGCACCAATTGCTCGAAGGCATGTTGCTCGCCTGCTACGCCATCGGCGCGGCCAGCTCCTACATCTATATTCGCGGGGAATTTGTCCTGGGGGCCAAGATTCTCGAACAGGCCATCAATGACGCGCGCGCCGCGGGATATGTCGGCAAGAACATTTTCGGCTCGAACACCACGATCGACATTTGGGTACACCGCGGAGCGGGCGCCTATATTTGCGGCGAAGAGACGGCGCTGTTGGAATCGCTCGAAGGCAAGCGCGGCCTCCCGCGTGTCAAGCCGCCGTTCCCCGCCACGCACGGGCTCTACAACAAGCCGACCGTGGTGAACAATGTCGAAACCCTGGCCAATCTGCCGCACATCCTGAACCGGGGCGCCGAATGGTTCGCCTCGATCGGGTCACCGCCGAAGAGCACCGGCACACGCGTCTTCTGCGTCAGCGGGCATGTCGCGAGGCCCGGGAATTACGAAGTCCCGATGGGTATCACCTTTCGCGAACTGATCTACGAACAGGCCGGCGGTATGCGGTCGGATAAGAAATTGAAGGCCTTCATTCCCGGAGGCGCCTCAGCGCCCTTCCTGACGCCCGATCACCTGGACGTCAAACTGGATTTCGAATCCGTCGCGTTGGCCGGGTCCATGCTGGGGTCCGGCGGTGTGACGGTCATGGAAGAGGGCACCGACATGGTGTGGGCGGCCCTGCGGCTGATGGAGTTTTTCTATCACGAGTCCTGCGGCAAGTGCAGTCCCTGCCGCGAAGGCAGCTCGTGGCTCGTGCAGATCATGCGCCGGATCGTCAACAAGCGGGGGCAGATGGCGGACCTTGAAACCCTGACCGACCTGTGTAAAAACATCGCCGGTCGAACAGTCTGCGCCTTCGGCGATGCCGAGGTATCGCCGATTCTGAGCACGCTCAAACATTGGCGGCACGAGTATGTCGCCATGATCCATGCGGCCGAGGCGGCAAATTTAATACGGCCGGAACCGGCGGGAGCCAAACATTGACGTATCTCCTGAAGCGTCTCTCGTCGTTCGAGAAGATCGACAACGAGACGGGCGACGGCTCCCCGCCGTTCACGGCGTTTCACGTTTCACGTTTCACGAATGACGGCCACTATGCCTGATCCAAAACCAGAAACAGTCCGGCTCACTATCGACGGCACGACGGTCGCGGTTCCCAAGGGAACCCTGGTGATCGAAGCGGCGCGGCGCGTCGGGGTGATGATTCCGCATTTTTGTTACCACCCCAAGCTGAAGCCGGACGCCAACTGCCGGATGTGTTTGGTCGAAGTCGAGAAGATGCCGAAGCTCCAGACCGCCTGCAGCACGCCGGTCGCCGAAGGCATGGCCGTGCGCACCGCCACCACCACGGTGGACGACGCCCACAAGTCGGTCCTGGAATTCATCCTGGCCAACCATCCGCTGGATTGCCCGGTCTGCGACCAGGGCGGCAAATGCGACCTCCAGGATTTCTCGCATCAATACACCCCGACGACCAGCCGGTTTACGGAAACCAAACGCATCTTCCAGAAAGAGTACTTCAGCCCCCTCATCGAAACGCAGATGAACCGCTGTGTGCAGTGTTTGCGCTGCGTCCGGTATTGCGATGAGATCATGGACGTGAAAGCGCTGGCTCCGGTGGGGCGCGGCACCATGACCGAGATCAAACACTTCGGCCCGCATGAACTGGACTGCGAATTCTGCGGAGGCTGCATCCAGATCTGCCCCGTCGGCGCCATCACGAGCCGGCTCTCCATGTATGAGTATCGCCCCTGGATGCTCAAGCGGGCCGACACGATCTGCACCTTCTGCGGCGACGGCTGCCGGATCACCGTGCAGACCAAGGACAATGAACTGATCGAGGTGAACTCCGCACACGGAGCCGGACGGAATAACGGCGACCTCTGCGCCCGGGGCTTCTTCGGCTTCCATGCCAGCAGCCACGCCGACCGCCTTACACATCCGTTGATCCGTCGCGAAGGCAAGTTGGTCGAGACCACCTGGGAAGACGCGCTGGAATATGTTGCCGAACAGGCGCTCCGCCTGAAGCTGGCGCAGGGCGCGGATGCGTTCGGTGGGCTTATCAGCTCCCGTTGCACGAACGAAGACCTCTATGTGTTCCAAAAGTTCATGCGCCAGGTGATCGGCACCAACCGGATCGACAGCAGCGCGCGGTATGGCCACCTCAACGGAGTGCAGGCGCTCCGACGCGTGCAGGGTACCCATCGCTGGACCATCGCCTTTGAAGACATCGTCGCCGCGAATGCATTGCTCCTGGTCGGTACGAACATCACCGAGACCAGCCCGATCACCGGGCTCAAGGTCAAAGAAGCCGTCAAGAAACGGCAGGCCAGTCTCGTGACCGTGGAAACGCTCCAACCGGCCATCGATACTCTGAGCAACATCACGAACCTGGCCCTGCAGCATTTCCCGACGCATCCCGCGCAATTCGGCAATACCGTGTTAGGCGTCACCAAGGCCGTCCTCGAAGCCAACCTGGTCGATGCCGCCGTCGCGCAGCAGGCGCCCGCCTTCGTGCAGCGTCTGACTTCCGCTCTGCAGGGCACCTCGTGGGAGGCCCTGGAGGCGGCGACCGGCCAGAGCCGCGCCCAATGGGCAGAGGCCGCCAACATACTGGCGAAAGCCAACCGGCTGGTCATCCTGGTCGGCAACGGTGTGCTGCGCCATCCTGGCGGAGACGCGACGGTCACGAATCTTCTGGACCTGCTGATTCTGCTTGGAAAACTCGACAAGCCGGGCTGCGGACTCGGGCCGCTCGCCGAAGAAAATAACGATCAAGGTGCCGTCGAAATGGGCGCCGTCGCCGAATTCTTTCCCGGGCCCGCTCCGCTCGACGACCAGCCCGTCCGCGATCGCATCGCAGCCATGTGGCGAGAAGACTTACCGCGCACTCCCGGCGCCTCGCTGACCGAGATGCTTGCCGCCGCAAACAAGAGCACTCTCAAGGCCATGTTCGTGGTCGGGGAAAACCCGGTCGGCACCCTGCCCGCCGCGGCCCAGGCCAAAGAAGCCCTGGGGAAGTTGGACCTGCTGGTCTGTCAGGAATTGTTCCTCACCGAGACGGCGGCGATGGCCCATGTGGTGCTCCCCGCCTGCTCCTATATGGAAAAGGACGGCACCTTCACGAATTCCGAAGGCCATGTTCAGGGGGTTCGGCAAGCGATCAATCCCGTGGGCGACAGCCGCCCCGACTGGGAAATGTTATCGGCGCTCTCCGTGCTGATGGGCTCGCCGCTTGAATATGGCGACGCGCGGGAGATCCTGAAAGAGATTCGGACGGTCATCCCCGGTTATGGACTGTTAGGACCGACTCCTACGCCACCCAAAGTCGACCCAATGGTGTTGAACCGATATCTGACGGAAGGGTTTGCAGTCGACGCGGCCACACGCTATGCCGTGAGCCAGCCTCGGCAGACTAACGACGGCCCGTTCACGCTGATGTTCGTGCAAACGCTGTTTCACTCCGGGAAGCTGTCCACACGCGCCAAGGGGCTCCTCCAATTGCAGCAGGAAGGGTTCCTCTCCATCAATCCGGCGGATGCAGCTCAGCTCGGCCTGGCGGACGGCGGGCAGGTCACAGTCTCCAACTCACGCGGCGCCATCACTACGACGATAAAGATTCGCGAACGGGTGCCGGCCGGCCTGCTGTGGTTTCCGGAACATTTCGACGGCGAGGCCAAACAGCTCGCTGAATGGACGATTGATCCCCGGACTCAAATCCCCTATTTTAAGCTCGCGCACGTGTCTCTCGCGAAGGTCTCGTAGGACGGGACGAGGAGTAATGTTGTCATGGAAATCGGATTACGACTGGCGGTGTCGTTAGCTCAAATCGCCGCGGTAATGGGAGTGGTGATGCTGACCGTCATGGTCCTCACCCTCGCGGAACGGAAAGTTCTGGGCTGGATGCAGGATCGTATGGGCCCGATGGAAGTCGGCCCTTACGGGGTGCTGCAGCCGATCGCCGACGGACTCAAACTCTTCTTCAAAGAAGACATCATCCCGGCGGGAGCCAATAAGTTCCTGTTTACCCTTGCACCGATCCTGGCCCTGGTGCCGGCCATGATCGGATTCGCCGTCATTCCCTTTGGCCCGAGCCTGACCATCGAATTGTTCGGGATGCAGATCAAGCCGTTCGTGATCAGCGACATCAACATCGGCATCCTGTACATCCTGGCCTTTGCCTCGATCGGCGCTTACGGAATCATTCTGGGTGGCTGGTCCTCGAACAGTAAATACTCCCTCCTCGGCGGACTCCGCTCCGCCGCACAGGTGATCAGCTACGAATTGTGCGTTGGCCTGGCGATCGTCGGAGTCATTCTCCTGTCCGGCTCGCTCAGCCTGGTGAAGATCACGGAAGCGCAGGCCGGCGGGTTCTGGAACTGGTTCGTCATCGCCATGCCCTTCCCGCAGATTTTCGCCTTCGTGGTCTACGTCATTTCAGCGGTCGCTGAAACCAACCGGGTGCCGTTCGACCTGCCAGAAGCTGAAAGCGAACTCGTCGCGGGCTTCTTCACCGAATACAGCGGCATGCGCTTCGCCTTCTTCTTCATCGCGGAATACGCCAACATGATTCTGGTGTCCTGCGTCGCGGCGGCCCTGTTCCTCGGCGGATGGAACGCGCCCTACCCGGGCACCATCCTGGGGTACATCGGCCTGGACAGCCTCGCCTGGATTGAAAACGTCGTCTGGTTTGCCGCGAAGGTCTACTTCTTCCTGTTCCTGTTCTTCTGGTTGCGGGCGACGCTGCCCCGCCTGCGGTATGACCAATTGATGCGGTTCGGCTGGAAAGTGATGCTCCCGATCGCACTGGGCAACATCGTCCTGACGGCCATTGCCGCCTATTTCTTCCCGCGGTAACGGAGCGAAATGAACGTCGCCGTCACAACGCAACCCAAGCGGAAACCGTCGTTCAGCGATTGGCTGAAGACGCTGACCTTCTACGAACTCCTGGTGGGCATGAAGGCGACACTGACACACCTGCTCAACTACAAGCCGATTACGCTGCAATACCCGCATGAGAAGCGCCTGCTGCCCGACAACTACCGGGGCATGCTGGCGTTGCTGCGGTATGACGACGGGACGGAAAAATGCGTGGGCTGCGATCTGTGCGAAGCGGCCTGTCCCTCGCGGGTCATCCGGGTCGTCAGCGGAGAAGTCCCCGGGGAACCGACCAAACGGTATTCGAAGGAATACTACATGGATATGACGCGCTGTCTGTTCTGCGGTCTCTGCGTCGACGCCTGTCCCGTGGATGCCCTGGGCATGACTCGCGAGTTTGAATGGGCCGTCTACGATAAGCGCCAGCTGCACCTCAACAAGCAACAACTGCTCGCCATCGGCGACCGTTCATTTCCCGTCCGGGAAAAACGCCTCGAGCTGCAGCATCCGAACGTGGCGTTTTTCAACGTCACCTTCACGCATCTCCCGCAAAAGGAGAACTAGGCCACCCGCCTCGTCCTCCGTGCTGGCCCCCCACACCGAGACGACCGAGGCGGAACAGGCTGCCACCGGGCAGGGCGCAAGGGCAACAGGGGGCAGGACCTTCATCTGATTCGGAAGAGACGACGGACGCATGGACCACATTTTCTTCTTCTATTTCGCCGCAGTGATCGCAGCCACCTCCCTGCTGGTAGTCGCGTTGCGAAACCCGGTCTATAGCGCGTTGTCCCTGCTGATCATGTTTTTTCACGTGGCGGGGCTCTATATCACCCTGCATGCGGAGTTTCTGGCCGCGGTGCAGATCGTCGTGTATGCCGGCGCAATCCTGGTGCTCTACCTCTTCGTAGTCATGCTGCTGAGCATCAAGTCGGAGGAGCGCTACCACAACCAGCTCCCGGTGGCGGGATTGCTAGGGGTGGTGCTGTGTACCGAAGTGATCCTGCTGTTCATCAAGTCGCAGACCAGCGGGATGGCTCCGGCAGCTGCAGCCGATCCCGTCGCAGGACCAGGCAATACGGAAATGATCGGGGAAGCCTTGTACTCGACCTATTTGTTCCCGTTCGAGGTCGCGTCGTTGATCCTGCTGGTGGCCATGATCGGGGCCATCATCCTGGCGAAGAAAGACATCAATGAACCCGTGCAGTAACAACCGGTAATCCCATGGCTGTACCCTTATCCTACTATCTGATCCTGAGCGGATTCGTGTTTCTCACGGGTGTGGTGGGCGTGTTGATCCGGCGCAACATCATCGTGATCCTGCTGTCGGTTGAATTGATGCTGAATGCCACGAACATCAACTTCGTGGCCTTTTCCGAATACTTTCACAATGTGGCGGGGCAGGTGTTCGTCTTTTTCGCCTTGACCGTCGCGGCGGCGGAAGTGGCCGTGGGCCTGGCCATCATCATCGCCCTGCACCGGTCGAATTCATCCATTTACGTCGACGACCTGAACCTATTGAAACGTTAGACCGACTACGCCGACCATGCTGTATGCGTTGATTCCATTTCTGCCGTTGTTCGCCTTTCTGATCGTCGGTATCGGCGAACAGTGGATCAAGGACCGTGCGCATCTGGTGGCGGTTCCGGCCATGGTGGGTTCGTTTCTGCTCTCACTCCTGGCGTTGCATGACGTGGCCACGGGCCAGGCCATCAACGTGCCCCTCTACACCTGGTTGACCTCCGGCAACCTGGACATCCACATCGGGATTTCCATCGATCGCCTCACCGCCGTCATGTTGATTCTGGTCACCACCGTCAGCACGCTGGTGCACATCTACACGATCGGCTACATGCATGGCGAACCGGGCTACGCCCGGTTCTTTGCCTATATCGCCCTGTTCACCTTCTCCATGCTCATGCTGGTGATGGCGGACAATCTGCTCCAGCTGTTCGTCTTCTGGGAAGCGGTGGGACTCTGCTCCTACCTGCTGATCGGCCATTGGTATGAACGGGCGAGCGCCTGCGCCGCCGCCACGAAGGCCTTCCTGGTCAATCGCGTGGGAGACTTCGGCTTCATCCTCGGCCTGTTCCTCGTCTGGTACTCCTTCGGCTCGCTCGATTACGCCACCGTGTTCGCGCACGCGCAGGACCTGGCTTCCAAGACCACGAATCTCCTCGGCCCCTTCGGCGGCACCTGGGAGGTCTCGGTCATGACCATGATTTGCCTCCTGCTCTTTACCGGAGCGGTGGGTAAATCCGCGCAGGTCCCGCTGCACGTCTGGCTCCCCGATGCGATGGAAGGTCCGACGCCGATCTCGGCCTTGATCCACGCCGCCACCATGGTCACCGCCGGTGTCTTCATGGTCGCGCGCCTCTCGCCGCTGTATAACCTGTCTCCCACGGCCATGACCGTCGTGGCGCTGGTCGGCGGGCTGACCATGATGCTGGGCGCCACCATCGCCCTGACCCAGACCGACATCAAACGCGTGGTGGCCTATTCGACGATGAGTCAGCTGGGCTACATGGTGATGGCCTGCGGCTTGGGCGCCTACAGCGCCGGCATGTACCACCTGCTCACCCACGGCGCCTTCAAGGCGCTCCTGTTCCTCGGTTGCGGGTCGGTCATCATCGCCCTGCACCATGAACAGGACATGCGCCACATGGGCGGTTTGAAAGATAAACTCCCAGTCACCTATTGGACATTCCTGGTGGGCTCACTTGCGCTGGCAGGATTCCCGCTCACCGCCGGGTTCTTCAGCAAGGACGACCTGCTGGTCTCTTCCTGGTCATCCGGTCCCTTGGGCCAGGTGCTGACGATCTGTGGGCTGCTGACGGCAGGATTGACCGCCTTCTATAGTTTCCGTCTGGTCTTTGTCACCTTCTGGGGAAAGTCCCGCGTCGATCCGCATCACGCAGGCCATGTCCACGAGCCCTCGACCACGATGACCGCTCCCCTTCTGGTACTGGCTGTCCTGAGCATCGTTGCCGGGTATCTGGGCATTCCAGCGTTCCTGGAACCGGTCTTCCATGGGGACGGGGCAGCCGCGCATCACGAAGGATCAGCCGCCTACGGGATCATGGCAGTCGCCACGTTGATGGGGCTCACGGGAATCGGGGCGGCCTACTATCTGTATGTGCTGAATCCCGGCTTGCCGGACCGGCTCGCGCAGCAGTGGCGCGCAGCCTATGAGTTGTCGCTTCACAAGTGGTATATCGATGAAGCCTACGACCGCTCGCTGGTCCGCCCGACCCTATCGGCGGCGCAGGGGCTCTGGAAACATGTTGATGTCGCGATTATTGACGGAGCGGTCAACGGAGTCGCTCGCGCCATTGCCTGGGGCGGCTGGCTCATCCGCCTGACACAGAGTGGACAAACGCAGCACTATGCGCTCGGCATGACGCTGGGCGCCGTGGTGATTCTGACGGTGTATTTGCTGTTCTAGTGCGACGAACACTATAAGGACGCATTCGTGACCTCATTCCCCTGGCTGAGTTTGATCGTCTTCCTGCCGTTGGCAGGAGCCCTGTTGTGCCTGCTGGTCAAGGCGGAGTCCGCCCGCTGGCTGGCGCTCGGCGTGACCGTCGCCGACTTTGCACTCTCCCTGCCGCTCTGGTGGCTCTTCGATTCCTCAACCGCCGGGATGCAGTTCGTGGAGCGGGCCTCCTGGATCAGCTCTCCACCGGTGCAATACAGCCTCGGTCTCGACGGCATCAGTTTTCCACTGGTGTTGATGACGACGTTTCTCATGCCCTTTTGCGTCACCGTGTCCTGGACGGCGATTGACAAGCGCGTCCAGCTGTTCATGTCGATGCTGCTGGTCATGGAAACGGCCATGCTAGGAGTGTTCGTGGCCCTGGACTTCGTGCTGTTTTACGTGTTCTGGGAAGCCATGTTGATCCCGATGTATCTGCTCATCGGCGTCTGGGGCGGTCCCAACCGCCTTTATGCGGCGATCAAGTTTTTCCTCTACACCCTGGCCGGCAGCGTGTTGCTCCTGGTTGCGATCCTCGCCCTGTACTTCCAGGGCGGACATACCTTCGACATCCTGGCATTGAGCCGCGGCACCTACAGCGCCTCGCTCCAGATGTGGTTGTTCCTCGCCTTCTTCGCCGCCTTCGCGGTGAAGGTGCCGATGTTTCCCTTCCATACCTGGTTGCCTGATGCGCACGTGGAGGCACCGACCGCAGGCAGCGTGATTCTCGCGAGTGTCCTGCTGAAGATGGGCACGTACGGCTTCCTTCGCTTCACCCTGCCGATGTTGCCGGACGCCACCGTGAGCTTCACCAAGCCGATGATCGCGCTCTCGATCATCGGCATCATTTACGGCGCCTACATGGCCCTGGCCCAGACGGACATCAAGAAACTCATCGCCTACTCCAGCGTCAGCCACATGGGCTTCGTCACCCTGGGGATCTTTGTCCTGAACATTCAGGGCATCGAAGGGGCGGTCATGCAAATGGTGAATCACGGCATCACCACCGGGGGACTCTTTCTGTGCGTCGGAATCATCTACGAACGAACCCACAGCCGCCAGATTCAGGACAATACGGGCCTGGCCGGGCCGATGCCGCGGTATGCGCTCTTCTTGATGATTTTTGCCCTGTCGTCCTTGGGACTTCCGGGCACCAACAGTTTCGTCGGCGAATTTCTCGTCCTGGCCGGCACGTTTGTCTGGAGTCAATTTGCCACGGCCCTGGCCGCACTGGGGGTGATCCTGGCCGCAGCCTACATCCTCTGGCTGATGCAGCGGGTGGTCTTCGGGACCCCGTCTGCCGCCCATCGCGCGCATCTTCTGGACCTGAACGCCCGCGAGACCGCGACACTGGTCCCCTTGATCGTACTCGTGTTCGCGCTGGGAATTTTTCCAAACCCGTTGTTGAGCCGTATGCATGCCAGCGTGACCCATCTGCTTGGCGGTCCGAAGAATCCTACGGCGGCGGTCGAGCAGCAGCAGGCTCCGGTCACCGCAGGCAAGCCGACGGCCGCGATCGCGGCAATCCTTTCTCCCTCATCTTCTGAACAGGCAGCGGCACGATGACCTTTCCACTCCAGGACCTGCTCACGATCCTTCCGGAACTCATCGTCATCGGGACGGCCTGTCTCATTCTGACGCTGGATCCCATCCTTGAAGCCTCCAAGAAAGACGTCCTCGCCTGGCTGACATTAGGTGCGCTGGCCATGTGCATCGGCCTCACCTCCTCTCAGATGACGGGTCGTGTGTCGGCGTTCAGCGGCATGGTCGTGATCGATGCCTATGCGGCATTCTGGAAATTGTTGCTGTACATCGTCACCGGACTCACCGTGCTGCTCTCCCTGGCGTATCTCAAAGCCGAACGCCTGAGTATCGGGGAGTACTACGGCTTCATCCTGCTCGCACTGGCCGGAATGATGGTCATGGTGTCCGGCGCCGATCTGTTGACCATCTACCTCGGAACCGAGCTGATGTCGCTCTCGCTCTATGTGATGGCCGGACTCAAGCGGACAGAAGCGCGATCATTGGAGGCGTCGGCTAAATATTTCGTACTGGGCGCCTTCTCGTCCGGAATTTTGTTGTACGGCATTTCGCTGTTGTTCGGCCTGGCCGGCAGCACAGGCCTGTCGGCCATTGCAGCCGCGATCACCACACATGGCACCGGAGATCCGCTCCTCTCCATGGCGCTGGTGCTGCTGGCGGTCGGATTCGGATTCAAAATGGCCGTGGTGCCCTTTCACATGTGGACCCCGGACGTCTATCAGGGGGCCCCGACCTCCGTGACGGCGTTTATGGCCGTCGCCTCGAAAGCCGCCAGTTTCGGCGCCTTCCTCCGGGTGTTCGTGGAGGGCCTGGGAGCAGCCAGCGCCGATTGGTCGGTCTTGTTTACCGTGATCTGCCTGGCGACCCTCGCGTTGGGCAACCTCGTGGCGATCGTCCAGACCAACATTAAACGCATGCTGGCCTATTCCAGCATCGCCCATGCCGGGTATGCCCTGATCGGAGTCGTGGTGGCAGGCGGCCACAGCGGCGAAGGAGCCTCGACTGGTTTCGCGAGCGTGTTGCTGTATATCGCCATCTATTCGTTCATGACGCTCGGAGTATTTGCCCTGATCGGCATGTTGCGCAAAGAAGGGCAGGAGAGCGAGCAGATCGAAGATTATGCCGGGCTGGCCAAACGCGAACCGCTCGCCGCGTTTTTCATGCTGGTGTTCATGGTGTCACTGGCCGGCATTCCCCCGACCGCAGGCTTCATCGGCAAGTTCTACATTTTTATGGCCGCGGTGAACGGGGGCATGACATGGCTGGCCATCGTGGCCGTCATCTTCGCCGCAATTTCAGCCTTTTACTACCTGCGCGTCGTGATGGTCATGTATATGCGCGAGGCTGAGGGTTCCGTTGCCACCCATTCACGACTGGAAACCTCTCCGGCCCTGTCATTGGTTCTGGCCTGCGCCCTCGCCGGCGTGGTGCTTCTGGGTCTGTTCCCCAATGGCCTGTGGTCGTTGGCCAGCCAGGCCGCGCCGCTCTTGAAGTAGCATCTCGAACCGTTCCTCATTGCGGTGGCGTCCGCATTCCTGCAACGACGTCGCGCCGGCCTTCCTCATACCGCGCCCCGGACCGGGCCATGTGTCGCAGCACACCGACTCCACACCAGCCAGGATGGCATGACTGAACTGTCGTTTCTCTCCAATGTCTTCGACACCTTTCGACGGCGAGGCTGTCTCAGCTTGGCCGCCTCGCTGGCCTTCTTCTCCCTGCTGTCGCTTTTCCCCATGGTGTTCCTGCTGCTCTACGGCATCAGTTTCATCGTCAGCCAGGATGTGATCGGGTATCAATTTCTCCTGGGGTTTCTGAAAGGCTTTCTTCCCAGCATGGGAGAACGCCTGGCCAGGGATATTCGACGCGTGGCGGAACAGGAAGAAGTCCGGTGGGCGGTGTTTCTCGCGTTCGGCTGGTTCAGCGCGTTGGTATTCTATGAATTGGACTACGCCATGAACACGGTATTCGGCACGGCGGCCAAGCGGCATCCGCTGATTTCCACGCTGGTGGCGGTCGCGTTGATCTGGATGTTGGGTTTCTTGACGTTGATCTCCTTCGTCGCCACCCAGGCGATCGAACTCTTGACGGCCTATGCGCCCCGCTTCCTGGGCATGAACCTGGTCGCCATCGCCGCCCATGATTTTCTGATCGCCTATTCGCTCCCGTTCCTGCTCGCGTTCGCCTCCGTCACCTGTCTCTATCGATTTCTTCCGCATCAGCGGCCCTCGTGGCGGGAGGCGACGATCGGAGGGGCGGTGTTCAGCCTCTTATGGGTGTCCGCCAAAGCCCTGTTCGTGACCTATCTGGAAGATGCCGCCGTCTACACTCAACTATACGGGTCATTGCTCGAAGTGGTGCTCCTCATGCTCTGGGTCTACTATTCCTCGGCGCTGGTGCTCCTCGGCGCAGTCGTGACCCACGAATGCCAATGCAGACGGCCGTCGTATAGCAAAGAAGCCTCTCCTGATCGGGCAGAAGTTGTCTGATGCGTAGGAGAATTGGGAAGCAAGGAAGACCGCGTGTGGACGCGTTCCTGATCCTGTTATGAGGAGGAACCCTTGCCGGATGGATGTCGCTGCTCAATGAAATGCCCGATAGATGCGCGCGTCACCAGGCCCAACAGTTGCCCGTCTTGAACGACCACAAGCCGCTCGGCCCCCAGCGCCAACATCTGCTCCAACGCCTGCATCGCCGAGAGATCCGGCGACACCACCATGTCGTCGCTGGAGGTTTGCATGATATCGGCCACCCGGCGGAACGCCCAGAGCCCATTGCTCACCGTCTGCACATCGCGCACCCCCACAACACCGACCAGCCGGCCGTCCTGAACCACGGGAAATCCCCCGTAACCGTAGGGGAGAAAATACTGGTTCACGGCCTCCTCCAACGTGGTGTCTGGCGATAAGGCCACGACATTACTGACCATCAACTCGCGGACCGGCACCGACGCCAGTGACCCGCGGATAGCGGCCTGCTTCCGGCTCCCGCGCGCGGCGGCGAACAAGAACGCCCCCAACAACACGATCCATCCCCCGCTGCTCGCCAGAGCGCCGGAGACGGTACCGGAAAGCGCCCCGACAAGGAGGAAGGCCCCGAAGAGGCCGAAGCTCACGCCGAACAACAACCCTACCAATGCCGCCTGGCTTGTCGCGCGATAGTAGTCCTTACTCCAGGCCCACAACCCGGCCCGCAAGGCGCGACCGCCGTCCAGGGGGAAACCCGGGAGCAGATTAAACAGGCCCAGCTGAGTGTTGACCATCCCGAGCAGCGTCCCCAACGCCACCAACCCGTACACGGAGGATCCTGTCGGAAGGAACTCCAACAGCGCGACCATGCCGATGCACAGACCGGCGAGAAGAAAGCTCACGATCGGACCGGCAATCGCAATCAAGAACTCAGCCCGGGGATGCGGCGGTTCCTTTCGCATCTGCGCCACACCCCCGAAGATAAACAGCGTGATCTGACTGATCGGAATCCGATACCGAAGGGCCACCAGGGAGTGGCCGAGCTCATGTAGGAGGACAGACGCAAACAGGAGGATGGCCGCCACACCGCCCATCGCCCAATATCGCGGCTCGGTGAGACCGGGCAGCACGTCGGGCAAATAGCCCGTCGCCAACGACCAGGTCACAAAGAAAAAGACAAAGAGCCACGAGGCGTGCACGTGGATGGGAATCCCGAACATCCGGCCGATTTTCCAGTCTGGTCCCTGCATGGTTTCACCGTAGCAGCCACCCGGACAGAGCGTCAACTATCGCCGCTTCGTGCCTTCGGGTATACTGCGCCCATGCGTGGCAAGCAGTTCTGGATCAGACTGTCGGCGATCTGCGGAATGGCACTCGCCCTTCAGGCTATTCTCGCGGAGGCGCAGGTCATCAAGGCGGGGCCGGCTTCCTGCCCTGCCGTGGCTTTGACCTATGACCTTTGCCCCGTGCGCACGGCATCCGGATTCGACCGGGAGCTGATCGACTTCCTCATCGAGCATAAGGTGCCGGCGACGTTTTTCATGTCCGGCCGCTGGATGGCCAAGCACGATGCCGAGGTCAAGAAGCTGCTCGCCGTACCGTTTTTCGAAATCGGCACCCACGGCGAGGTGCATGCCCATTTGCCGATGCACGAGGTCGAGGAACAGCAACAGGAAATCATGGGACCGGTGCGCCTGCTCAAGACTAAATACGGTCGCCCGGCCACCCTATTCCGGCCGCCCTATGGAGAATATAACGACCAAACGGTTGACGCCGTGAAAACCCTCGGGCTCAAGTTCATCCTGTGGAATATCGAATCCGGCGATCCCGACCCGACGCTGACGACGGAGGCGATCATAACCCGCATTCAAAGACGCATGAAGCCTGGCAGTGTGATCGTCATGCATGCCAACGGCAAGGGCAAGCATACCCGCGAAGTGACCGAAACCCTGGCCGCCACCCTGTTGCCGGCCAAAGGCCTGACCCCGATGACCGTATCGGACCTCTTACGATGCAACCAATCGACGGCCACACCCGCACCATAATCCGCGACATGCGAGAGGAGGATCGTGATCCCGTGGTCGGGATTCTGACCGGCTCCGACCCCTGGAAACGGCTCGGCTTCACTGCCGCCGATTGGAACCGCATCTTTGCACCGCTGCCCGCGGGACGAGACACATTCGTGCTGGAGATCGAAGGGAATGTGTTGGGCATCGCCATCGTGCGCAGGAAATTCCTGTTCGGAGATTATCTGGAACTACTCGGGATCTCCCCGTCGGCCGTGGGGCAAGGCCTGGGCAGCCGGCTATTGACCCACGTCGAGTCCCTGACGTTTGCGCGAGCCGTTAACATGTTTGCCTGTGTGTCGGACTTTAACGAGGGCGCCCGGGCTTTCTACCGCAAGCAGGGCTACAAGGAAATCGGTCCCATGCCGAACTTTCTCATCCCCGGCTACGCCGAAATTCTGCTGCGCAAGACGACCGGGCCGGCACGAAAGAGCTAATGGCTGATAGCCTATCATTTCTTCTCTTGCCATCAGCTATACGCCAACTGCTATAAGCTCCTCGTATGAAAGTCACAAAACTCCTCCACACCCGCATGCGGGTCAGCGACATGGATCAAACGATCCGCTTCTATCAGCACGTATTGGGCCTGGAGGTACTGGAGCGCAAGGTCTCGCCGCGTGGGTCGCACCTCGCGTTCCTCAAAGTACCTAACAGCGAGGAACTCATCGAACTGTGCAGCTTTCCCGCCAGCGGACCGGTGACCGTGCAGGAAGACCTGGTGCACCTCGCCTTTCAGGTCGAGAACCTGGACGACACGATCCGGGCGCTGGAATCCAAACAGATCAGAATCACCGACGGCCCGACCAAAACCTCCTCCGGCAGCCGCTTCATCTTTATCGACGCGCCGGACGGCTACGAAGTGGAACTCATCGAGAGGCCGCCGGGCACGGCGCTGGTGTAAGACGCGTCGTTCGTGAAGCGTCGCTCGTCCGACACAGACAAGTGCACGCATCCCCCTTTCCTCACCCACGGGCTGACCCCATTGACGAATCCGAATCCGTCCACGTATTGTTTCTCGCTTCACGTTTCACAAGCGACAAACGACGAGAAGGAGCGCGCAGATGAAGAACGGGTTTTTCCGCGGACACGGACTCGGTAACGACTATGTGGTGATGGACCCCACGGAACTGACGTTTAAACTCACCCCCGGAAAAATCCGCGGCATTTGCGATCGCCATTGGGGACTGGGCAGCGACGGGATCCTGGCGCTGGTCCCCTCGAAGAAAGCAGACTTTGGCCTGCGCATCTACAATCCGGACGGCAGCGAGGCGGAAAAATCCGGTAATGGCCTGCGCATCTTCGCCCGCTACCTGCATGCCACCGGCAAAACAAAAAAGCGAGCCTTCACCGTCGAAACCAAGGGGGGCCTAGTCTCCATTGCCCTCCATCTCGACCGCCACGGCGATGCCGCTGCCGCTACGGTCGAAATGGGCCGGGCGACGTTTCAACCGAGCGCCCTCCCCTGCACACTCACGATCGATGAACTGATCCAGCAGCCCATCGAGGCGGCCGGGCGGTCGTTGCAATTCACCGGCGTCAGCGTCGGCAATCCCCACTGCGTAATTTTCAAACAACCTGGCGAAGCCTGGACGAGAGAGGACCTCCTCACGCTGGGGCCTGCGCTTGAAAACCATTCCCTCTTCCCGAAGCGGACCAACGTCCAACTTGCGGTGCCCACCGGCCCGAAAGACATCTTTATTCTGATCTGGGAACGCGGCGCCGGTGAAACGCAGGCCTCCGGATCGTCCTCCTGCGCCGCCGCCAGCGCCGCCGTCCGTCTTGGACTGGTGAAGGGACCGGTCACAGTGAAGATGCCCGGCGGCACGCTCAACATCGAAGTCGCCCAGGACTTCAGCCTCACGATGAAAGGCCCGGTCGCAGAGGTCGCCCGAGGCGCTCTGAGTCCGTCGTTTGTGCGCGGACTCAAATAACTTCTCGTCAACCGTCAATGGTCACTCGTGAGGAAATACAGGAACCCTTCCTGTTATCCTTACGCCTGATGGATGACCTATGACGACAGACGTGCTCCAATCCAAGCTCGATCACCTGCCCGGGCAACCGGGCTGCTACCTCTTTCGGAACGCGAAGCGGGAGATCCTCTACGTCGGAAAAGCCGCCGTGTTGGCGGACCGGGTCCGCTCCTATTTCCAGAGAGGCAGCGACCAGACACCAAAGACCGCTCTGCTCGTCAACGAGATTGCCGACCTCGAAACCATCGTCACCCGCTCCGAGCTGGAAGCCCTGATCCTCGAAAGCAATCTGATCAAGCGCCACCGGCCGCGCTTCAATATCGTCCTGCGTGACGACAAGCAGTACCCCTATCTGCGCCTGCCGATCAAAGAACACTTTCCACGCCTCTCCATCGTCCGGCGGGTGCAAAAAGACGGAGCGCTCTACTACGGTCCTTACACCCCGGCCGGGGCGCTCCGCGAAACACTGAAGGTGATCCGCAAAGCGTTTCCGTTGGCC
This sequence comes from Nitrospira sp. ND1, assembly GCF_900170025.1. Taxonomy (NCBI): domain Bacteria; kingdom Pseudomonadati; phylum Nitrospirota; class Nitrospiria; order Nitrospirales; family Nitrospiraceae; genus Nitrospira; species Nitrospira sp. ND1. Next base: position 1,336,830 of record NZ_FWEX01000006.1, read on the forward strand.
ACCTGCGAAATCGAGATCGACGGCCGGGCCGACCGGGCCTGCATCGAGTTCGAGATCAAACGCTGCATGGCTCCCTGCACCGGTAACCAGTCGCGGGACGAATACCATCAGATCGTCAAACAGGTTCGCCAGTTTCTCGAAGGGCGGGACCGGGAACTGCTGGACAGCCTGCGTGAAGACATGGAGCGGGCGGCGGAACGGGAAGCGTTCGAGGAGGCGGCCCGGCTGCGGGATCGACTCTTCAGCGTCGAACGTACGCTGGAAAAACAACGCATCACCCAGGTCAGCACAACCGACCAGGATGTAATCGGACTCGCCCGTCAGGGCACCGCGGCGGATCTCCAGCTCCTGTTCGTGCGCGGAGGCCTGTTGATCGGACGAAAGGATTTCTTCTGGCCCCAATCCACCGACTCGAGCGACGAGGAACTCGTGCGCTCGGCCATCGAGCAGTTCTACAACAAGGAAGGGCAGCCGCCCAAGGAACTGCTGGTGCCCACGACTCTCGACGAGGCCCCGCTGATCGAACAGTGGCTGAGCGAGAAACGCGGCGACAGCGTGCGCATCCTGGCCCCCGAGCGAGGCGCCAAGCATCAACTGGTTCTCCTCGCCGAAGAGAACGCGGGAGCCGCCATTGCCGATCATCTCCGCAACGAAGCCCTGGACCGGCAGGCGACGGCTGAACTCAAACGCCTGCTTCGCCTCGACACGGTCCCTCGCCGGATTGAAGGCTTCGACATTTCGAACATCTTGGGCAATCAATCGGTCGCCTCGCTGGTCGTCTGGGAAGACGGTCAGGCCAAGAAATCCGACTATCGCAAATTCAGGATTCAGACAGTGGAGGGAGCCAACGACTTTGCGAGCATGCAGGAAGCCGTGATGCGGCGGTACGGCGCGACCGAAGATCTCGCCCGCCCGGACCTGATTCTCATCGATGGCGGGTTAGGCCAGTTGAGCGCCGCGCTCGAAGGATTGAAACAGGTCGGGCAGGACCAGATTCCGATCATGGGCCTCGCCAAGGCCCGCGGGGAGAAAGAAGAACGGATTTTTCTCCCCGGCCGGAAAAACCCCATCGTCCTGCGGCCGACCTCCCCGGCTACCCACCTGGTCCAGCGCATTCGCGACGAAGCCCATCGCTTCGCCCTGACCTATCACCGGAATTTGCGCGGCAAGGCCTTGCTGTCATCCGAACTGGACCAGATCGCCGGCATCGGCACCATTCGCCGCAAGCGGCTTCTGAAGCAATTCGGCAGCCTCCAACGGGTCGCCGCCGCCACCGACGATGAACTCCGGTCCGCCGGCCTCGATGTCTCCACCGTCGCTGCCCTACGTAAAGCCCTCACCCCGTCCTAGCCCACATTATTCATGAGCGCTTCGGCTGCAATTTCCGATCCGCTGCGGCGACGCACCGTCATGAGTAATGCGAGCTAACGCAATACCGAGAGAGACTTCGCATAAACTGTATTGGGTTCGATACACCCGTATCTGAATAGGTACGCTCGATCCGCCGCACCGGCGATGCCTCACAGTGGAACAGGCACACTTTCTCTTCGAATATTGGGTTTTTGCGACTCGTTCGACAGCGGAGCAATTGCTGCTTGCCAGGTACGTAGTTTGCGTCTCTCTCCGGGCATCCGACTTAAGACGATAATGGGGAGGCATCCCGATGAGGATGTTGCGCATCGTTCACATACTGATCTTCGCCTCGCTCGCCGCCTGCACCACCCCGCCGGAGGTCAAGCAGGCGCTGGTGGCCAAGGATCAGGGCTATACCGAAAATGAACAGCTCATGCAGCAGTATCGGGAGCTGGTCGGCAATATCAACAGCCGCCATGTGCAGTGGTTCCGCTATGTCCAGACTCGTCTCAAGCTGGATCTGGCCTTGCAATGGGCCACGACCAATCCCCGGCTGACCGACATCCCGGACGCCACCCTCGCCGACGACGATGCCGAGGTGCTGGGTCCCGATGTCCTGGCTGTGATCAATGCCATGCGCCTCAAATCTCTCCCCGAACGCAAGGGCGCGAACGGGCAGCCTGTTTTTCTCGCCGGCTCCGGGGACATGAGTCATCTCATCCAGCAAATTCCCGAACTGATCTCGCGGATCGAGCAGCGCGTGGCCTCCGATTCCAAGGCCCCGCAGGCTCTCGATCTCACGGCGTTCGACCAGTACCGGAATAATGTCGAAGCGCTACGCCGGATCAACGGCATCATCAAACAGTACCTGGACATCGACGTCACTCTCAGCCGGAACGACACCCAGTCGCTTGCCGACGCGCTCCGCACGGTGCGCCGATGATCCGCCGCACAGCCGGCCGGAAGAAGGAGCCCTCCATGGTCACGCGAGGCGTGAGGCTGCTGTCCGTCGTCATACTGTTCCTTATGGCCACCGGTTGCCACTCGATCCACAGCCGTTCGGTGCGCGACCTCATTCAACTGGAAGGCACCAAGATCGACGCCGCGCAGACCAACATCGACCTCTTCCAGAAGGAAACCGAGGCCCGCATCAAGTTCCTCGAACAGGCGCGCAGTTCGCTGCACGAGAGCTTCAAATCACTCCAGATTCAGGAAACCAAACACCGGTTCGCCCTGGCCTCCTTCCGGAACCTGACCACGAAGAAGGGAGACTCCGCCTACGCGGCAGCCTACCTCACCAGCCTCATCTACATGGCCGATGCCCAGGGACTCGAGAAGGCGGTCTGGAATCAATTTGAGGAGGACTTTTGCGGCCTCCGCGATACGGCCAATGCCCTCAACGACTCATGGAAACGGACGGCGACGCTGCATGCCCAGGTGCATCGATTTGCCAAGCAAACGGCCTTCGCATCCGTCGATCCTGAGTTCGTCACGGCCGTCCTTGACCAGGCCCCCAACCGGTCCGGCCAGATCATGGAGATCCTGGATCACTCGCGAACCGTGAACGATGCCCTGGAAGAAGTCGTCGGCGCGCGAATTCTGCGCATCGGCGGACTGGATCGTGCTCAGCTGTTCACCGCCGACCTGGTGGAACTCCTCGATCGATTGAAGAAGGACGACGGACAGTAACGGAGGCTCTATGAACCGCAGTATCGAGGGGGTGGTCACTTTCCTCCAAGACAATGACAGTCTGATCAAGCAGCTGATGGAAACCGCCGAAAGCGCCACCAATGAAATCGAACAACTGGCCGATCGCGTGGGCAACGCCCGCGAGGAAGCGCAAGTGCTGGTCGATCAGTTGGGGGCGGTGGAGTTCAGTGTCGGCCGCCAGGACGATACGAAGGTCCGGCAAGCAGCCCTGCTGGAGGCCGTCGCCGCCCTGCGGAAGAAGTTTGAGACCTACAAGAACGACCCGCTGCGACGAGGCATCTATGCCGCGGAGATCTCCAATCTGTACCTGCAACTGGCCAACACCTTCAATAACGAGACAGTGGCCCAAATCGTCCCCTTCGGCGCCGACGAAATCAGCGGCTATAAAGACTTGATGAAGAAGGCCGTGCTGGATGCCGCGTCGCGAAAAAAACGCGCGGCCGTCATTAAAGCGGGCGTGCAGATTTCGCGTTTGGCACTTGGCGTGGCCGGCAAACTGGCATTGGTGTGAGAGGTATGGGAACTCGACCGGTCATGCGGACATCCGCCGCGTTGATGCTGCTCCTTCTCGCCACAGGCTGCAGTCTCGATGCCGCCTCACGCGGCCCCTTCGGTCCGGACGATCCGGAAACCGCCGTGCCAAAGAAGCCACTGCCCGCACAGCTCCCGACCAGACATGTCCTGGAATTCTCGTCCGATGAATCCCCCGAGCATATCAAGCCCAAGATGGCCGGGAGCGCACTCGATGCCGGTGTCTCCCGCTCACCCAATCGGGAGGCGGTACTCTCAGCTGCCGACATTGCGGGACTGCGAAAGGTCGCGGAAGCGGATCCTCGAGTCGCGGCCCTCCTCGGTGAACGATGGGGATTCATTGACGCGGACCGAGTACCACCGAGGGGGAAGGTGTCGTTCGGCTGCTGTCGGACAACAGCGCGATTCACCAGACTCACCTACTTCAGCTACAGCCATAACGTCGCCGCCCACGTGCACATGAAAGATTCGACCATTCTGGAAGCCTCGCGAGCGGAAGGGTATCTACCCCCCGAAGGCCCCCGGGACATCCAACGGGGCATCGAGCTGGCTCGCGCCGACCGCCGTCTCGCCGACAAGGTGCAAGGGATGCAAGGACACGGGCTGTTGATGCAGCCGGATCGCGGTTTCTTCAGAAACGACCCCGGGTATGGACATCGGGTGATTTGGATCACCTTCTCCCCTGGTCTGGGCGGCGACCCCAAATACTGGGCACAAGTCGATCTCACGGAAGACCGTGTGCTGGATGCAGGAAATGAACCGCCCCGTTAGGCGGTGAAAGGATACGGGATGAGACGCCTCGCGGTGAGTGCCTTGTTACTGCTCTGCACCCTCGCGCTGCCGCTACCCGGCTCGGCCGACACAGCATCGGAGCATGTCGAGTGGGGTGCGTGGAGTTTCGACTACGAAGTCCGGGACAATACCGGCTTGGCCCTTCGCAACGTCACCTACGGCGGAGAACAGGTGCTGGCCAAAGCCAGCATGCCGGTCCTGCGCGTGAAATACGTGAAGGAACGCATTTGGTGGAACCCCTTTACCTGGTTCGGCTCCCGCGCCGACAGCGGACGCTGCGGCCCCTTTCAAGATCGACTGCGCTGGCAGGATCTCGTCCCGATTGTGAACTGCGGCGACCAGAAGGTCTGCGTCGAAAGCTCGACGGTGAAAGGCATGAAGTGGCTGGAACTGGGCATCTATGCCCGAATCGGGGAGTATCACATTTACCAATCCTGGCATCTGTCCGAAGACGGTGAATTGCGGCCGGTCGTCCAGAGCCGGGGGTTGTCCTGCAATACCGATCACGTCCACCATCCCTATTGGCGCTTCGATTTCGACATCAACGGCAACGGAATGGATCAGGTATTTGTGCGCGACGATGGGGGCCCGGACAGCGGCTGGGGACCGGGATGGAAAAAGTATACCAACGAACGCAATGACGTGAAACATACGGCCACTCACCGGTCCTGGTTCATTCGCGACCAACTCACAGGACATGGGGTATGGGTGTTACCCGGAGACGGCTACGCGCCCCTGAAAGACGACGGAGAACGCGATTCCTTCGCCGACCTCGACGTGGCCATTCGCCGGGCCAATGCGGACGAAGATCTCTCATGGGTCTTCGGAGCCCGGGGCCAGCTCGGTTATGACGAGGACAACCAGGGCGTCCAGGAACAGGATGTGGTGTTCTGGTACGTAGCCCATCTGCCGCACATGGCCGCCCTCGGCCCCACGAAGTGGCTGACGCTCGGGCCGACCCTGAAGATTCACCGCTAGTCCGACGACCCTGCGGGCCTCCCGCCGGCGCCATGTCAATTTTCAAGACCCTCCTCTTCCCCGTTGCGGTTCAAACCTTAAGCACTCTATACTAGGTGCAGGTTGCCCTAGATACCGGGATCAAGCGGACAGTACAATCAGCCTGTTTCATCAGGGCACAGCTGTCTCACTATGAACCACGTCCGCGCTTCTGAATCTTCATGGCCTCGGGTGCTCCCACTCGCACCCGGCCCCGCTGATCGGGAAGAATCGGCATGAGTCAGCCAGCATTTTCCGCCAAGGAATTTCAACGGCTCGGCGAAATCATGCATGATGCACGCTCCGTCGATCGCAGCGACAGAGTGTGGCAACTCGTCTCGGCCGTGCAGAAAGTGATTCCCTACGAATTCTCCGGATGCGGCGCCGTCGATCTCCTGCGCGGGATCGATCCTTCACTGGGGCATTCCACCTACCCGCGGGAATTCTGTCATCTGTATATGGGCCAAGGATTAGCCGTCGATCCAGCCGTCAACCGCCTCATCACCTCGGGTCAAACCGTGACCTCCAGCGCCGATGAACCGACCGCCAACGAGCCCAAGGAGATTACCTCGCTGAAACTCGACTTCGGCATCAAGACCTGCCTGTCGGCCGGAGTGCGTGGAGCGAATGGGTCTTGTTCGTACTTCGCCTTCAGTAATTTCGATGAGAAACAAGCCGACAAACTCCGGCTCCTGCTCGACATTCTGACCCCGCATTTTCATCTGAGTTATATGCGATGCCACTCCGCGTGGAACCCGGAGCGATCTGCCCCGTCGTCGGCCCTACTGAGCAAACGGGAAGAAGAAATTCTCCGATGGGTGGCGGCAGGCAAGACCAATTGGGAAATCTCCGTCATTCTGAAAGTCAGTTTGAACACCGTCAAATTTCATCTCAAGAACGTCTTTCAGAAAATCGGGGTCGAAAATCGATGGAGCGCCATTGCCTATTGGCAAACCGGCGAACAACATCGCATCGTTCCATCCGCACCGCCCAGTGACGACCGTCCGCCCTCCGGGGCCAACACACCCGACTAAATCGCTCGATGCATGCCGACTCGCGCTCCGCCCGTCCGTCACCGGTTGACCGACGCCGGGTAGGGCGATCGCCTACCCCGATGGGTAGGTGACGCCAGATCACGCCTCTCGTACAGTCGTCCCACACAACGTCATGCCGCGCGTGACGTACCAGCACCACCCTCATTCACACACCCGGCCGGGGCCATCCTGCCCTAGGATGCCGGGAAGGAGAGGCCCTATGAAGCAGCTTGCCGCACAACCTGCAGCAATGGACGCCACATGTACTCTGCTCGACCTCCTGCAACAACGCAAGACGCGCCGTTTCGGCCGCGGCATGACCCTGCCCGGCGGCCCGCTTCAATACACGAGTCAGCATGAACCGATCCCGCTGAGCCGGGAAGAAGAACGATATCTGATCTATGCGGCCATCGGCCGATCCGGGCGCAACCTGGGCGACATGCAGTTTGTCGGCCGCCCGGGCGCGAGTGCCGGCCAGGGTCACGCGCTGATGAACTTCAACAGCCGCACGGTTCCCAGCCCCTGCTCCGCGCAGAGCACGCAACTCTTTTACACCAACGATGACGGTGTGTTTTTTGTCGCCGACGCGGCCGGTCCCGACCATCCCTGGGATCTGGAGGTGGTGCAACTCCAATCGTCCCGGCTGGAGATCCCGCGCGAAGCCCCGTTCATGCTGCCGTTCAATCAGTGGTATACAAATCGGCCCGGCACCACCTTGTTCATGCCTGTCACCAACATCGCGCTGCTGTACCTGAATCTCTTGCTGACGATGTTCAGCGAAGACACGGGATACTTCATCGTCGATACGGACAACGGCAACGCCGCCTGCGGCCTCGATGCCTTCCGCAAGAGCGCGGGTGGACATCTGCACGACAATCTCGCCTCGCGCAAAATGTTCAGCCTACGCGAGCTCGACGCCGGCATTTGCGAAACCGCCGTTCAAGAGCAAGGGATCATCTGCGAACATCTCTCGCTGATGCAGCAGGCCCTGGGACTGGGCGGCGGCATCCAGAGCGTGGGGAGCGGCCGCCACCTCCTCGGTATGGAACCGCACATCTACCCCGGCCTCGGGTTCCACTTCGTCGTCCCGCCGGGCAAGCCCCTGCGCGGCAATCCGGTCGGCATTCCGCAGGTGTGGGAAGGCCCCACCCCGCCGTTCGTGCCGTCGATGAAGGATGCCGTGACCAGCCTGGTCGCCAGCAAGTTCGGGCCGAACGGCACCTACGGAAAGCCCAGCGAGCAGCCTTGGACCAATCCCAAAGCCGCGCAGCAGGTGCCGCAGCATTCCGAGCGCGCCATCGACGCGACCATCGCGTTTGCCGACTACGTGCTCGGCACCTACGGACGGTTCCCGGCGCACGCCGATGCCTGCAAGTCCATCGTGGCCTGTCAAACCCATCACCTGGACGAAGAGTTCTATGCGACGTTTTATCCCGATTCCACGTTACCGGACGCGCATCGCGAGCACATGCATGTGTGGCACAGCCACTGACGACACACATTTTCACGCTCCCCGGAGCACAGGAGGGCACCATGACACCACAGACCTCTCGTCGAGTCGTCATTACCGGAATGGGAGTGATTTCCCCGTTGGGTTGTACCGTCGATCTGTTCTGGCATCTATTGAGCAAGGGTGAGAGCGCCGTCAAACCGGTCAGCTCATTCGATACCTCACCGTTCCAAGCCTGCCTCGCGGCGGAGGTGCGGGACTTCGACCCCGAAGATTTCCTGCATCGCAAGCAGGCGCGTCGTATGGGGCGCGCCACCCAGTTCGCCGTCGCCTCCGCCATGATGGCAGCCCGCGATTCCGGCGTCGAGCTGGAACAGGAAGATCGCGGGTCCATCGGCATCAGCATCGGCACCTCCATCGGCGGCATGAAGGAAGCGTTCGAGTTCCACGATGCGGCCAAACTCAACGCCTATGAGCGCGTCAATCCATTCACCATGGGGATGACCTTCCCGAATGCGATTTCGTCGGAAGTGGCCATCGTGCTCGGGCTGCACGGCCCCTGCGAGACGTACTCGATCGGCTGCTCCTCGACGGCCAATGCCATCGGCCGCGCCTACGAATGGATCAAGTCGGGCCAATCGTCGCTCGTCGTGGCCGGCGGGACCGAAGCGCCGCTCCACCCGAGCGTCTACGCCGCCATGAACGCCGGGCGCGCGCTGGCGCCGGACGAACGCGGGGCCATTCGCAACCTTCCCCGTCCTTTCGACAAAACCCGATGCGGCATGGTGTTGGGCGAAGGCGCCGGCTGCCTCATCTTGGAAGACTATGAGCACGCGCGCGCCCGCGGCGCCAAGATGTATGCCGAGCTGGAAGGATGGGGCTTTACCTGTGATGCCCATTCCATGGTGAAGGCGGACCACACGGGACACGAGCAGCAACGGGCGGCCAGGCTGGCCCTCTCGACGGCCCATTGGTTCCCGGAGGAAGTGGACTACGTGAACGCCTGCGGGCTCGGCACCATGGAGTTAGATGCGCTCGAAACGAACACGGTCAAACAGGTCCTGGGGGACCACGCGTATCGGGTTCCCGTCAGTTCGTTCAAAGCGGCACTCGGCCACGCCTTCGCCGCCAGCGGCGCCTTCCAAGTTATCGGCACCGCGAAGGCCATGGAGCACCAGTTCATCCCACCCACGCTGAACCTGACGACGCCGGATCCGACATGCGATCTGGACTATGTCTCGGGGCAGGGGCGGGCGGCGCATCTCGATCGTGCCTTGATCAACAGCTTTGGATTCGGCGGCAAGAATATCGTGCTCGCGCTGTCGCGCGTGAATGCCGGCATCGCCACCACCAACCCGATGGCTGCGTCGCCGGGCTACAGCATGACCCATCTGGTGGGAGTCTCGTAGGCCCGCACCATGAGCAACCTGAGCCAGAAGACATCGCGCATCGAATGCGCGGCCGTGTGCGCGGGTCGGCCTCTGACAGGCCGGCCCGCCGCAGGGCCGTTCGATCGCGGCTTCTCTCCGGTTAGAGCAGGATGGACGCCGATCATCATCCGACGGGCCCCCCTTATCGAAGGGCACCCGCCGCCTCGGCACAGACAGAGAAACGGTTCACCAGTCATCCATCCACATCTAGTTGAGAGTCGAACATGAACGAATTACAGAACACTCCGGCGCGCGTGTTCATCATCAATCCTCAGGAATTGGTCAGAGTCGGCATGCGAACGCTGCTGAATTCCGTACCGGACTTTATGGTGGTCGGTGAGGCCTCGTCGAAGGAAGAGGCGCTCCCCTTGGTGCTCCACCACAAACCCGACATCGTCGTGCTCGATCTGCGCGTGCAGGACGGCACGGGTATCGAAACGGCCAAAGACATCCTCGCGCATCTTCCGGAAACGCGCGTGCTCTTTCTGGCCGATGCGCTCAACGATTCCACCCTGCTCTCCGCCGTCGCGACAGGCGCCCACGGGTATGTCCTCCAGGAGGCCGGGGCGGATACCCTGCTGCACGCCATGCGCAGCCTGACCAAGGGTCAATCCTACCTGGACCCGGGGGTCACCCGTCACACGTTTGCCTACCTCCGCAAAGTTGCCGATCGGGAGCCCGAACGGGGCCGTCATCTGCTGTCGCCGCAAGAGCGACGCCTCCTCCCCCTTATTGCACAAGGAAAAACGAACAAGGAAATCGCCGCCGAGCTCGGGCTGAGCGATAAAACAGTCAAAAACTACCTGGCCAACGTGTATTCGAAACTTCACCTGAGCAGGAGGTCTCAAGCCGCCGCCTTTTACTTAAAAACCATTCCCTGACGCCGGATCGCCTGACGCACGATGGTGCGGTGCTCAAGTTCCTCCTCCCGCCGACCGACAGAGTATCGACGCCTACGCTCTGCCTTTGCGGAATCGCCTGTAGCATGCACCATCTGCGATCGTTCCAACTCCGAGACATGACCGCCTGCGGCGCGGCGTTGCGCCGGCTCGGCACAGATGCCACCAGCCTTGAGCAGGTCGCCGACCGCCTCGTTCGTCACCTCTACGGATCCTTGACCATGGGCCATCTCCGGGAGCCGGCCTGCAGCTTGGTCCGCCTCTTCAAGACGACACCCTATAGCCGGCTGACACCGGACCTTCGTGCACTGGCTGACGCCCGGCTCGGAGACACGCCCCCGCCCCCCTCTCTGACCTGCCTCACCCTGCTGGCCAGCGCTGGAGCGGTCCCCGGGTGGAATGACCCGGCGCGTTCGAGCCGCTTCCGCGTGATCCCGCTCGACACCCTGGAGGCCGTCGAACGGTTGCCCATGTTCAGCCAACTCTTCCGGCAGCTGGGAGTCTCGCTCCCCTCGTTGACACAGCCGGGCCCGAGCGTGTTGCTCGACCGGCATGAACAATCGTTCAACGTCTTTCACATCCCCGAAGCCGAAGGAAGCCCCTACGTCCCGGGACAGGAAGAGTTCGTGCTCAAGTACGGGATCCGGTCGGTCCTGGGATTCGGCGCGCCGCTGCCGGACGGTGAACTGTTTTCCATCATTCTCTTCAGCAAGGACTTTATCCCTGAAAGCACGGCAACCCTCTTCAAACCCCTCGCGCTGTGCGCGCAGATTGCACTTGCGCCCTATGCGACTACGACGGCGGCCTTTCACCCGCACCACACTTCCATGCCGGAGCAGGCCGACGGCGACCCAACGCCCGTCCACGACGCGCATCTGCAGGCCAGGATCGCCGACCTCGAACGCCTTCTCGCTGTGCATGAACAGACTGTGGACGAGCAGGCCGACCGGATGGAGCTGATCGTGCAAGGTTCCCAAATGGGCACCTGGGACTGGGAAATCCCCACGGGGCGAGTGACCTTTAACGAACGATGGGCGAATATGCTCGGCTACCGTCTCGACGAGCTCGAACCCCATGTCCGGACCTGGGAACAATTGGTGCACCCGGATGACCTTCACCAGGTGATGGCGACGGTTTCTTCGCATCTTCGTGGGGAAACGCCCACCTATTCCAGCGAGCATCGCCTGCGAACCAAGTCCGGCGCCTGGTGCTGGGTCTTCGACAGCGGACGCGTGGTCAAGCGGGACGCCAAAGGTGCCCCCTTGCGGGCCGCCGGCATCCATCTCGACATTTCCGACCGTAAGGCACTCGAAGCGGCGCAGGCACGCGCGCAATGCGACTTGCAGGCCAAACAACAGGCGCTGGATGAGGCCCAGACGCTGGCCCATCTCGGTTCGTGGCACTGGAATATTGCGACCGGTCAGGAAGCATGGTCCGAAGAGCAGTGTCGGATCTTCGGCCATACTCCAGACCAGAGCCTCCCGACCTATGCGACCTTCCTCTCCGCGCTGCATCCGGACGACGTCGAGCGCGTACAGCAAGCGGTCGATGCGGCGCTGAAATACGACTCGCCCTACAACGTCGATTGCCGGATTCGCCGCCCCGACGGCGAAGTCCGACACGTCAATTGCCGCGGAGTCGTCCAGCGCGACCCCGACGGACGACCGGTGAGTATGGCCGGAACCGTGCTGGACATCACCGACTACACACGCGCCGAATTTGCCTGGCGAGACAGCGAAACCAGAATGCGTTCGATCTTCGAGAGCGCGATCGAAGGCATTGTGGTCATCGACAAACGCGGCCGGATCGAAAGCGCCAACACCGCCCTACTGAATTTACTGGGGTACCAGGCGCACGAACTGGTCGGGCAGAACATTTCCCTCCTCATGCCCTCTCCCTATCGTGAACACCACGATGAGTACCTGGCGAACTACCTGGTCACCGGGAAACGCACCATCATCGGCAGCGGCCGCGAGGTTCCGGCGGTGCGCAAGGACGGGACGCGGATCGACGTGCATGTGTCGGTCAGCGAGATGCAGATCGGAACGGAGAAAAAGTATACGGGCATGCTTCGCGACATTTCCGAGCGGAAGCGCATGGAAGAGACCCTCCGGGAGAGTGAAGAGCGATTCCGGCAATTGGCTGAGCATATCGATGCCGTCTTCTGGCTCACCTCGCCGGATAAGAGCGAGGTCCTCTATGTCAGCCCGGCCTTCGAGGCTATCTGGGAACTCCCCAGAGATCTCCTCTATGTGAATCCGTCATTCTGGCTCGATCACATCCATCCGGAGGACCGGAAACGCGTTGCCACCGCAGCTGCCTGTCAGGAACACCTCCCCTATGACGAGGAATATCGGATCGTCACACCGAGCGGACAGGTCCGTTGGATCCGGGATCGAAGCTTCGCGATCAAGAACGCCCAGGGAGAGACCTATCGCATTGCGGGCATCGCGGTCGATATCACCGCAGCCAAACAGATGGAGGCACAGATTCGTGCCAGTGAGCTACGGCATCGCGCGCTCGTGGAATTATCACCCCACGCTATCTTCGTGAATTGTGAAGACAGAATCGTGTTTGCCAATCAGGCCTGCGCGAAGTTATTGGGCGCGATCGCCCCGTCGCAGTTATTCGGGAAGACCGTCCTCGAGTTCATCCATCCCGAATCGCACCCCACGGTACGGGAGAGATTCGCGAAAATACGCGACACGAATCGACCGCTCCCGCCCACCGAGGAGCGGTTTGTCGGTCTCGCCGGCTCCATCGTCGATGTGGAAGTGGCGGCGGCCCCGATTATGTTCGAGGGGAAACCGGCCATCCAGGTCATTGCCACCGACATCCAGACTCGCAAAGACCTGGAACGGGCCCTGCTCGCGACCAATTTGCAACTGCAAACCATCCTTTCCAGCGCAACCAATGTGTCCATCGTCGCCACCAATACCGAGGGGACGATCACGACCTTCAACACCGGCGCAGAAGAGTTGCTGGGTTATTCCGCCGGCGAGATGATCGGGCAACAGTCGCTCACCTTGCTGCACGTGCCCGAGGAAATCGACCGCCATGCCAGGGAACTCAGCGACTTGTATGAGCGCCCGATTCATGGTGTTGCCGCCTTGATCGAAAATGCCAAACGAGGCGGGTTCGATGAACGGGAATGGACGTACCAGCGAAAAGACGGCAGCCGGCTGACTGTCCTCTTGACTATCACCGCACTCCGGGACAGTGACGGAGTCGTGACCGGATTCCTGGCGATTGGAAAAGACATCACCAGCCGAAAAGCCGCAGAACATGCCCTTGCGCAAGCGCGGGATGAAGCCCTTCGAGCCGCCCAGGCCAAGGCGGACTTCCTCGCCACCATGAGTCATGAAATCCGCACCCCGATGAATGCCATCATCGGCATGACGGGTCTTTTGCTCGATACCGCCCTCACCAAAGAACAACTTGAGTTTGCCGACTCGGTCCGCCGTTCGAGCGACAGCTTGCTGACTCTCCTCAACGACATTCTCGATTTCTCCAAAATTGAGGCGGGAAAACTTCATTTCGAGGAACTCCCGTTCGACCTCCGGATGACGGTGGAGGATACGGTAGAGCTGCTCGCGGAACAGGCGCAGAGCAAAGGCCTGGAGTTGATCGGGTTAGTCGATGCCGCCGTGCCGACCGCCGTCGTAGGCGATCCCGGCCGTCTCCGGCAAATCCTGGTGAATCTGGTCGGCAATGCCATCAAGTTTACCTCCGCAGGCGAAGTGTTCCTCCACGTGACGCGTGAGACTCAAGACGGCGTGGGCCTTTTGCGCTTCACCATCAAAGATACCGGGATTGGTATTCCAGAAGCGGCGCAGGGACGACTGTTTAACGCCTTCGTACAAGCCGACAGCTCCACCACCAGACGATTCGGTGGCACCGGACTGGGGCTCGCTATTTGCCAACGCCTCGTCAGCCAGATGCATGGCCGGATCGGGGTTGAAAGCCATCCCGGACAGGGCAGCACGTTCTGGTTCACCGTGCAATTTCCGGAGACGACACTCGCCGCTTCCCCGTCGCCCTTTTCCTGGAGCCGGCTGCATGGCCGGCGTATTCTCCTGGTGGACCATTGCGACACGGTCCGGCAAGCCATGCGCCAGGAGCTCACCTCGCATGGAATGACTTGCACGGTGGCACAGAGCGGCCCGGAGGCCGTGGAGTTAGCCCGCACGGCGGCCGCCGCTCAGAATCCCTTCGACCTGGCCCTCATCGAATTGCATCTCTCCGACATGGACGGATTCGAAACGGCCGCCTTGCTGAAACAAGACCCCGCCACCGCCGGCGTACACCTGGTCATCCTCACCACGGTCGGCCGGCGGGGAGACGGCCAGACTGCGCGATCCATCGGCATCGATGCCTATCTCACGAAACCGCTCCGTCAGACACAATTGCTCGAATGCCTGTGTCTCTTGCTGGCCCCCGACTCCACAGCCGGGACGCCGCCGAACGCCGAATCGCCTCCGCTGATCACACGACACACCCTGAGCGAATCCCAGGCAGGACCGAAGCCTCGCCTGCTGCTGGCGGAAGATAATCCCGTGAACCAGAAGGTGGCCTGCAAGATGCTGGAGAAGCTCGGCTATCGGGTCGATGTCGCGGGAAACGGCCAGGAAGCCGTGGCCGCCCATGAGCGTGCCCGTTATCCGCTGATTTTTATGGATTGCCAGATGCCGGACGTGGACGGGTTCGAAGCAACCGCACTGATCCGCAAAATGGAAGGCCGGTCGGCCCATACCCCGATCGTCGCTATGACGGCTAACGCCATGCAAGGCGACCGCGAACGCTGCCTGGAAGCCGGGATGGACGACTACATCGCCAAACCGGTCCGCCCGAAAGATCTCCAGGCAGTACTCGACACCTGGCTCGGGAAGCACAACACCGCGACCGGCACCACCGGGTAGGGAAGGAGTCTGCTGTATGGCCGTCCATCACCTCCCCATCAGACGGAGGCAGGACAATGCCCTCGATCCCAGCATCCTCAACGTCCTGCCGGCCAATATCGCCGTGCTCGACGCGAAGGGGACAATTCTAGCGGTCAATGAGTCCTGGGAACGGTTCGCAGCCGCGAACGGCTTTACCGGCGAGGGCTACGGTGTCGGCCTCAACTATCTCCACATCTGCGATGCGGCGGGACCTCAGCCCGACGCCCAGCACGTGGCCCAAGGAATCCGGCACATCCTGGACGGCACCATCCGTGCGTTCGACTATGAATACGAGAGCTCAAGTCCCACACTCCGACGCTGGTTCCGGGTCATCGTCACCCCGAAGCAGGGCAGCCCGAGCTACGGCGCTGTGGTCATGCACATCAACGTGTCGGACCTCAAACAGGCGGAAGCCGCCATGCATCAGAGCGAGGCCCGGTTGCGCGCGATCGTCGACACGGCGGTGGACGGCATCGTCGTCATCAACGAACGAGGCATCATCGAATCGCTCAATCCCGCTGTCACTCGCATGTTCGGGTACACCCCGGACCAGCTGCTGGGGCAGAACGTGAAACTCCTCATGCCCGACCCCTACCACACGGAACACGACCGGTACCTGACCAATTATTTGCAGTCGGGCCAGAAAAAGGTCATCGGCATCGGCCGTGAAGTGCTGGGACTTCGACATGACGGCGTGTCATTTCCCATTGAGTTGGCCGTGAGTGAGATGCTCGTCGACGGCGTCAGAAAGTTTACCGGTATCGTACGCGACATCTCCTCGCGCAAACAGGCCGAGGCCCAGTTCCGTCAAGTGGTGGAATCCGCGCCGAACGGCATGTTGATGATCGATCCCCTCGGCAACATCACGCTCGTCAACAAACAGGTCGAAACCATGTTCGGCTACAGCCGAGAGGAGATGCTCGGCAAGCCGGTCGAAATGCTGATTCCGGAACGGTTTTGTCCCGACCATCCGGCGCATCGCATCGGATACTTCTCCGCCCCGTCGTCCCGCGCCATGGGAGCCGGCCGGGAACTCTTCGGCCTGCATAAGAACGGGCAGGAGTTTCCCGTCGAGCTCGGACTCAACCCGATCGATACGCCGAACGGAAAACTGGCGCTGGCATCCATCGTCGACATCACCATGCGAAAACGCACAGAAAGCGCGCTGTCGAAAGCGGCCCAGGACCTCGAACGGAAGAACTGGGAGATCTCGGAAGCCCGCGACCAAGCCGTGCGGGCCGGCCAGGCGAAGACCGACTTCCTGGCGACCATGAGCCACGAAATCCGTACCCCGATGAACGGGGTGATCGGCATGACGACCCTCTTGCTCGACACCGAGCTGACCGCTGAGCAGAAGGGCTATCTGGAAACGCTGAAACATTCCGGCGAATCGCTCCTCCGCATCATCAACGATATTCTGGACTATTCCAAAATCGAGGCCGGCAAATTCACCATTGAACACATCCCCTTCGACCTGCGGCTGACCATCGAAGACACCCTGGACATCCTGGCACCGACCGCCCAGGGACGCCAGTTGGAACTGGTCGGGCTCATCGATGCGCAGACCCCGCGAACCGTGATCGGCGATCCCGGACGGATCAGACAAATTCTGACCAATCTGGTCGGCAATGCCATCAAGTTCACCGAGAAGGGCGAAGTGCTGATTCAGGTGATGCAAACGGATGAGAGTTCAGGCTCCGTCACCCTGCGGTTCGAGGTCATCGATACCGGGATCGGCCTGACGCAGGAAGCCCAAGCCAAGATGTTTCAAGCTTTTTCTCAAGCCGACAGCTCGACCGCTCGTAAATACGGCGGCACGGGGCTCGGCCTTTCGATCTGCAAACGCTTGGTAGAACTGATGGACGGGGAAATCGGGCTGCAGTCGATGCCGGGCCTGGGAACCCGCATTTCGTTCACGGTCAAGTTTTCTACCCCGGAAGAAGGCACCGCCCCCATCACGCCTCCGCTGCCTGTGAAGAATCTCAGCGGCCTTCGCGTCTGCCTCGTCGACGATAATGCCACGAATCGGAGTCTGCTCCAGTACCATGTCTCAGCCTGGAACATGCACCATGAGAGTGCCGTCGATGGTCCGTCAGCACTCAACCTCTTACGGCAGGCAGCGCAGGAAGGCACCCCCTTCGACATCGCCATCGTCGATGTCCACATGCCGGAGATGAGCGGACTGGAACTCTGCCGGCTCATCAAGGAAGATCCTGCCATCGCGAAAACCCACGTCATTCTGCTCACGGCCTCGGGCCAGCGCGGGGACAGCATGCTCGCGAAAGAAGCGGGCGCCGCCGCGTACCTGACCAAACCGATTCGTGAGCGCCATCTGGCCGATTGTATGCGCCTGACGCTTGGCCGGGAAGGCCGTGAGGAGGAGAAGGCGCAATTGATCACGCGGCACACCCTGACCGAGGTCAAGGCCCATACGGTCCAGCGTGTGCTGGTCGTGGATGACAACCCCATCAACCAACGCGTGGCCGTGAAGATGCTGGAGAAGCTGGGCTGTCGCGTGGACCTCGCGGGAACCGGAATGGAGGCATTAGCCGCCATCTGCCGGCACCCGTACCCGTTGGTGTTCATGGACTGCCAGATGCCGGAACTCGACGGATTCGAAACCACCAGGCTCATTCGTTCGCAGGAACAGCCGGGTACCCGTCTTCCCATCATTGCCATGACCGCCAATGCCATGGCCGGCGACCGCGAAGCCTGCCTGAAGGCCGGTATGGACGACTTCATCAGCAAACCGATCATCGCCGCCGACCTCCAGGCGAAGGTTGCGCACTGGCTGCCCGATGTCAGACCCGAAGACCTCAAACCCTCTGTCGCGAACGACGCGCCTGCGGGGGGCTAGTCGGCCAGGGCATCACGCCTCGCGACCTCACGATTGACAGAACTCCACGCGCCGACTAGGATACGCCCTGAACAAGGAGGGTCCATACCGGCGTGAGTCATCCGTCTGCACCCCATACCCCGTCTCCACCGTCTACAGCAGCCCATCGTGTCGAGCAGCTCTTCGAAATCCTGATCTTCGGCAGCCGCTGGATTCAGGCGCCGCTCTATGGCGGGCTCATCATCGCCGAACTGCTCTATGCCGCCAAGTTCCTGACGGAACTTTGGCACATGATCGTCCATTTCCGCGAGGAAACCGAAACGCTGTTTATGCTGGGTGTGCTGTCGCTGATCGACGTCACCATGGTCGCCAACCTGCTGACCATGGTCATCATCGGCGGCTACGCGACCTTCGTCAGCAAACTGGATCTGGAAACCCACCCCGATCGCCCGGAGTGGCTCACCCATGTGGATCCAGGCACCATCAAGATCAAACTGGCCGCTTCGCTCGTCGGCATCTCCAGCATTCATCTGTTAAAGGCCTTTGTGGACGTGACCAACGAGAACCCCGAACACATCAAGTGGAAGATCTTTATTCACATGACGTTCCTGGGTTCGGCGATCTTCCTCGCCTACACCGACAAGCTGATGCAGCGGGACCGCAAGCATTGACCATAGCGACGCCAGGGTGCCGTATCACTTGAGATACGCGCTGTATCCGATTCGATAATCTCCACAACATACCTGCCCTACGCATTCGCGTCTATTTCCGTATCCGCAGACGGCACGGAACGCATCGACAGGGTTGCCGGGCCGCGTTCTGTTCTACCGTCCTTACTGGGCATGTGGTTTGCCTTTTCCAATCGTGGTATGACAGGCGCCGACACGGGCGCTTTCCGTCGAGACAACGCCACCCTCACCATGTTCCCCTTGGAGTCACGATGACTACTCCCGCTTCGCCGGACGACCCGCTGACACTCGCAACGATTCTGGAGGAAGAAACCGAACTGCTGCACGGCCCCCTGCCCAAGGATCATCCGGTGGGGGCCCCCGATGCGGTGCGCACGGCCGCGCTCTTCCGGCACATCCACGCCTGCCACCCGAAACGCGCGGGACTCTGCTTCTCCGGCGGAGGCATACGCAGCGCGACCTTCGGACTCGGCGTCTTGCAGTCTCTCGCGCGCCTGCAGCTTCTGAACAAGTTCGACTACCTTTCGACCGTCTCCGGCGGAGGCTACATCGGCAGCTGGCTCACCGCCTGGATCCATCGCCATCCGCAGGGATTGGACGGTGTCATCGAGGATCTGCGGGTCACGCCGAAAACAGGCGCCACCGAAGTGCCGCCGCCGGTCCAATGGCTGCGGAACTATAGCAATTACCTGAGTCCGCACCTGGGATTCCTCTCGGCCGACTCATGGACGCTCTTCGGCATTTACTTGCGCAACCTGCACCTGAACTGGATGGTGCTGCTGCCATTGCTGATGGTACCCCTGCTCGTGCCACGCTGGACCATCGCCCTGGCCCAGCTGAATACCCCCGGACGGACCTTGCCCGTCTGGCTTCTCCAAGCCGTGTTCATGATCGGTCTCGGGCTGGCCGTCATGGCGCTCATCTATCTGCACCTCTGTCGTCCTACGCTCCGCGAGTACCGGCGCAATACCCGGTGGCAGACATTGGAACGCCAACACTGGTTTCTGGTCGCCTGCCTCGGTCCTTTGATCACATCGGTGCTCTTCCTCACCACAGTCTGGGCCTGGTTTCGCAACGGAGGCGGCACGCTGGAACAACTCAGCCTCCCCCACGCCATACTCGGCGGCGTCTTCCTCCACACAGGCAGCTGGCTCTTTTCCGTCCTCGCGCTGAAACGATTCAAAGCGTTCTCCCCCTGGCTGTTCTGGGAAACCGCCGCCGTCGCCGCCACCGGCGCGCTGGGCGGATTGTTTCTCCGATCTATCCTGATGAAGACTCCCGATCAGCTGGTCGTCGCCACATTTGCCGAGTGCTTTGCCACCTTCGCCGTTCCGGGCGTCCTCGCGATATTTTTGCTCACGGCGACCGTCTTCATCGGCCTGGCCAGCCGGTTCACCGAAGAGCAGGATCGCGAGTGGTGGGGGCGCACCGGTTCCTGGGTGTTGATCGTCATGGTCATCTGGTCGGGGCTCTCCGCCATCGTCGCCTTCGGTCCCGGTCTCATCGCCTGGACGCCGAAAATCGCCGCTTCCCTCGGCGGACTCTCCGGATTGCTGACCCTCGTGCTTGGATTCGGCTCACGCACCACCGCGCAACAGCAGGAGGAACGGTCACAGACCACCGTGATCACCGACTTCGCGGTACGAGCGGCAGCGCCCTTCTTCATGCTCTGCGTCCTCATCGCACTGTCACTGGGCACCAGTTGGCAATTAGACCTCTTCGCCCATCACTACGAGATGCACCTCAACCATCTTACGGGGCCTATGCAGACCGGATTAGGAATCTGGCCGGATCCCTGGGGGCACGATCAGGTCCTCCACAACACCCCCCTCTGGATGCTCTTCCTGTTCACCGTCGCCGTGACGTCATTGGGCCTGCTCATGTCCGGGCTGATCAACATCAACCGGTTCTCGCTGCATGCGATGTATCGCAACCGCCTCATCCGCGCCTATCTCGGAGCCTCGCGCATTCAGGCCGAACGGGAACGGAGCTTCAATCCCTTCACCGGATTCGACAATCTGGATAACCCGGCCATGGGCGACGTGCGATTCGACGACGTGCGTCTGGCGCGCTGGATGGTCAGAGAGGTGTTTTCAACGGACACCCGCGCGCAGCTGGATGCGTTCCATGCGCTCACGGAGCCGACATCGGCCCAACTGCAGGCCATGATCGCACACCTGACGCAGGAACTTTCCCGTTCGCTCACGAACAAAGCGCTGGTCACGGCCGCCGAACAATTGCGCGTCGGACCGGCCTGCCGCGCCAAGATCGCCGCCTGGCAACAACCGGAGACGCCGGCAGGTCGTGACGCCATCACCTGGCTCACCACACTTTTTCTGAATAAGTTGCACGACCAGAGCCCGCGCCCGCTGCATCTCATCAACATCGCGCTCAATCTGGTCAAGGGCGACAACCTGGCCTGGCAACAACGGAAAGCCCAATCGTTTACGATCAGCGCGCTCCACAGCGGCAGTTGGAATCTGGGGTATCGCCGCTCGGAGGAGTACGGATGCAACCATTACCTCGCCCAACCCCTTTCTCTCGGGACCGCTCTGGCGATCTCAGGCGCCGCCGCGAGCCCCAACATGGGCTATCACTCATCTTCAGCCGTGACGTTTCTCCTCGCGCTCTTCAACATCCGCCTGGGCTGGTGGCTCGGAAACCCGGGCCGTGCGGGCGCCGACACCTATCGCAAAGCGTCACCCAACGTCTCGGTCGGCCCCTTGCTGTCCGAAGCCTTCGGCCTCACGGACTCCTGTCATCCCTACGTCTACCTCTCCGACGGCGGGCATTTCGAAAATCTCGGCTTGTACGAAATGGTCTTGCGCCGCTGTCACTGCATCCTCGTGGTGGATGCCGGGTGTGACCCGCAGCTCAACTTTGAAGATCTCGGCAACGCCATCCGGAAGATCCGCATCGATCTGGGAATCGACATCGAACTGAATCTCGACCAGATCAAGCGGGCCACCGACGCCAAGACCAGCAGTCGCCACCACGCCATCGGCATGATTCGCTACGACAAAGTGGATGCCAACGCCACCGCCGGCACCCTGATCTATCTCAAACCCTCGCTGACCGGGAACGAGCCGTCGGACGTCCAGGACTACACCGCGCGTCACCCCTCCTTTCCCCACGAACCGACCTCGGACCAGTTCTTCGACGAAGCCCAGTTCGAGTCCTACCGCCGCCTCGGCGAACATATCGCTCAACAGGTGCTGCGCCCCGCCATTCAGCGAAGCGAGCAGGACTTCTCCTCGCTCTGCCATGCACTCCGCTCCTACTGGCTGACCACCCCGCCGGGCATGCGTGAATCCTTCCTCGGCGAAACCGACGACCTGAAGGATCTCGAACGCCTCCTGCGCGACGATCCGGACCTGCTTCGTTACGACCTGGAAATCTATCCTGAACTCCGCTCGGTGTTCGGGATCGATCCCGGGGCCATCGCGGTCAATCCGCGAGCCGCGCTGCACACCTGCAATCTGCAGATCCAACTCATGGAACAGGTCTACCTGGCCGTGAACCTCGAAGAGTTCCACAATCACGCCCTCAATCGCGGCTGGATGAACCTGTTCCGGCGCTGGACCTCAGCCGAAACCTTCCGTCTCTTCTGGCCGACGCTCTGCGGCATGTACAGCCAACAATTCGTCCGCTTCGCCGAGCAACACTTGAATTTAAGTATCGATGAGGTGGTCGTGTTGGAAGCGATGGGGCCGGCCAGTGATCTCTCGTCGCTCGCCAGAGACCTGTCGATTGAGTGGGATTCCGTCCCGGATTACGCGGAGACGTTCATGCAGGCGCTCCACAAACCGTTGCCGTTGGAGGAACCGACCGGCGACCACACGCGGCGAGCGGCTTGGCACATGCGACTGAAAGCCAGGCCCTCACCGGACGATTCGGCCGGGCCGGGAGAAATCCTGGCCGTCGTGGCCGCGACCCGTCTTTCGGTGGCCGGACACCGGCTCGCGCTGCATGGGTGGGTACGACCGGCCTATCGAGGCTTGGGCTTGGGACACCGCCTGTTCAGACGTGCCATCGAAGAATTAACGGCGGCGTACTCCGGGCACAATCTGATCGTCGATTTGGGGCCGGACAATCCGGCCTGGGCCGGCACGTCCATCCGCAACGTCGGCTGGCTCCGTTTCTACGAACAACTCGGGTTTACGCGGGATCGTTCAGATCCGGCCCGCTTCCAGATGACCCGGATCTTGAGGTAACACAGGTAGACCCGGCCGGCTAAGGATGGACGAATTCATTCTCAACGTTACACAGTGGCCCTGCTTGACCGGTCTGTCAGGGATGTGGGGAACGGCAGACAGCGTCACGCAACACGGGGATGCGCGGGTCCGATGAGCGCCCGCACTCCGAGCAGCAACCGGTCGACACTGAAGGGTTTTTCCAGCGTGCCATGCGCGCCGAAGATCGCCGCTATTTTGAGAATATCGTAGCCCTGCACCGCTTGCCCGGAGATGGCCAAGACCTTCACGGGCATGTGCCGGCTATGCACTCGAAGAATGGTTTCCAACCTGTCCTGAACCGGCAGGTGGACATCAAGAATGACGAGATCGGGAGACTGACGCTGAATGGTGTGGAGAGCCTGCCGTCCATCCGCGGCTTCGATGACCCGATACCCTTCCAGTTCGAGTACGGTTCGCAGCCACCGACACACTTTCTCATCGTCGTCTGCAACCAGAATCAGCGCCACCGGCTCCTCGCTTCCGCATCAGGCACAGTCTTCGGCAGGAATCCCCCCGCTCGGAAGCGTCCTCGCATACAGCGTCGCCACCTGCGACCGCCGCGTAACTCCTAACTTGGAATACATATTGGAGATATAGTTCTTGACCGTTTTATCGGAGAGCGACAGGGCTACGGCAATCTCCTTGTTCGTCCTGCCCTCTGCGACCAAGGGCAAGAGGCGTCGCTCTTGCGGCGACAAGTCGACCATGCACGCCGTCGACAGCCCATTGGCCATCTCCCGCACTTCCATCAAGACCAGTCCGATCAACTGCGGCCCAAGGACCACTCCACTACCGGCCGCCCGGCGCATCGCATTCCGCCACATCGCCACCGGCGTATCCTTCAACACATACCCCTGAGCGCCCGCAGCGATCGCCTCCCGGATGACAGCGGGGTCGTCGTACACGCTCAGAATGAGCACCCGCGTGTCCGGCCTGCCGGCGACCAGCCGACAGCAGGCCTGCACACCCGACCCGTCCGGCAAACTGATATCCAGCAGCACCAGGTCTGGATTCAGCCTTTCGATCAGCTCAAGACCCTCCGCAATCGACGCCGCCTCGCCGACAATACGGAACTCCGCCGTTCGATTCAGTTGTTCCCTCAAGCCAAGGCGGGCCATGCGGCTATCATCAATCAAAACAATGCGATACAAATGCTGTGCGTCCATCGCCGCTCCTAGCTCGCCAATCGCATGGCGATTTTTGCGAGCATAGTCTCGGCGGAGGGCGCACGCAGGAGTATAGGCAGAAGGTGGATTTACCTGTCAGTATTCGGCTGACAGGACGGAGACGGCTCGCTCAGAGCGGGTCGCGGAAGCGCCGCGGCTAGTCGATGAGCCGCGCTTCGATCGCGTAGCGGATCAATTCACCCGTGCTCTCACAGGACAGTTTTTCGAGAATCCTCGCCCGGTAGGTACTGATGGTTTTCACGCTGAGGCGAAGTTCTTCGGCGATCGTCGACACCGATTTCCCCTGTCCCAGCAATCGCAGCACTTGCAGTTCGCGATCCGACAGTCTGGCATGCAAGGAATCGTCCACGCCGGTTTCGATCACGCTCGCCATTTGCTCGGCCAACGCCGCAGTAATGTACCGGCCTCCCTGCAAGACCCGCATGACGGCTGCCAGCAACTCGGAGGGCGCACTCTGCTTGGTCAAATACCCCGACGCTCCGGCTTTGATCGCTCGCATTGCAAACTCTTTTTCCGGATAGAGACTCAGCATGAGCACCGGGAGCCGAGGCTGCAGGAGTTTGGTTTCCTTCAACACCTCCAACCCGTGCTTGTCGGGAAGGGCAATGTCCAGAATCATGAGATCCCAGGGCTGACGCCGAACGGCCGCCAAGGCCTCCTCCCCGGAACGGACTTCGCAGATCTCGGAGGAGAGTTGCTCCTCCTCCAATAGTTCACGGACACCCCTTCGTACGATCGGATGATCGTCTGCGAGCAGACAGCGACACTTATTCATGCACCGGTTTCCTCCGTCGCGATGCCGAGGCTGATGGCACCCCCGCTGCAGCAGCCCCGTCAGCCGTGGTGCCGACAGGAATACACACCTGGACCGTGGTGCCGGAATCGACCCGGGAACTGATCTCCACATGACCGGCGAGAATCTCCACCCGTTCCCGTATGCCTCGCAGTCCGAACCTCCCCAAGGGGGAGAGACCCGCGACATCGAATCCCACGCCATCGTCGGTGACCGTCAATCGCCATTCCCGCCGACTCTGCTGAACCAGAATGGACACGGTCGTGGCCTGCGCATGGCGGATGACATTCGTCAGCAGTTCCTGGACGCTCCGATAGAACGCCGTCTCCAACGTGGGCTGACGCGCGCCACGGCGTGGTGCCTGCTCGAACACCAGTGCACAGCGCAGACGAGTCCTGGCGTGCACGTCTGCGATCAGAGCCTCTAGACCGGCCTTCAGTCCTAGTTCCTCCAAGACCGGAGGGCGGAGGGCTCGGACAATACGACGCAGACGCGTAAATAACTGGTCCGTCGTGTCTAACGCACGAGCGAGACGTTCCTGCCCGCGTACTCCCACGCCCGCAGATCGTCCCGCGACGCTTCGCTTCACCGACGTCAAATCGAACTTCAACGAGGTCAGCAATTGGCCGACTTCGTCGTGGAGTTCGCGCGACAGCCGGCGACGTTCGTTGGACTCCACCGTGTGCAGTTCCTGCGACATGGCCTGAAATCGTCGATAGGCTTCCTCCAGGGACGCATAGGCTCGCCGAGGTCCCGTGACGTCGATCATAGCCCCGATCATTCGTACGGCCACCCCGGCCTCGTCCCGTACGATATGGGCGCGATCCAGAAAGTACCCATAGGTGCCGTCGGCCAGTTGAAAGCGGTATTCGGCGGAGAGGGTGCTGATCTCTGTGTGAATGGCGTGGCCGACCAGGTCGAGCACCCGCTCCCTGTCTTCCGGGTGCAAGCGGCCGCTCCATGCGTCGATGTTCGGTTCCTTGTGAGGATCGTACCCGAATTTCTCGCAGGCATTGGGACTCCACCAATGATCGCCCGTCAGCAGGTCCCAATCCCACAAGATGTCGTTGGTGGCCTGCGCCACGAGGCGAAACCGCTCCTCACTGGACCGGAGTAGGGCCTCGGTCTGCTGTCGTTCGGTAATATCACGACCCACCCCGGTAATCCCGACGACCCGACCCTGCAAGTCCGCGAAGGGCGCTCCGTTCCAATGGTAGCGAAGGGGACGCCCGTCTTTTGTCAGGAGGTGGCCTTCCAATTCCGCATATCCTGTTTCAAGCGCCCGCCGGATAGCCGCACTGGTCTGCTCAACTTCTGTGGCGGGCACCATCTCGAGGGCGGGCTTGCCCAACAGCTCGTCGCACGTATAGCCGGTGACCGTTTCCAATCGAAGATTCCACTTGCTCAGACGCCCGTCCAAATCCAATACAAAGATAACATCGGGCACCGTTTCCATGATGGTCTGCAAATTGGCCAATGCTTCCGCCCGTTCACGCTCCACCTGTTTGCGCTCAGTGATATCGGTAATGGTTCCGACCATGCGCAACGGACGTCCCTGCTCATCCCGGGCCACGACTTTGCCGCGATCAAGATACCATCGGTATTCGCCGGACTTGTGGCGTAAGCGCAGTTCGAGTTCCTTCAGGGGCGTACGACCATCCAGATGCGCTTGCAGAATCTCCGTCATGCGATGAACATCGTCCGGATGCAGAATCGAATGGAAGAACGCTGTCGATCCGGTGACCTCCTCCGGCAGATATCCCAGAAGCCTGATCCACTGAGGACTGAAATAGACGACATTCGTCGGAATGTTCCAGTCCCACATCCCTTCATTGATCGCTTCGATGGTAATGTGGAACCGTTCCTCACTCGCCCGCAAGGCCGTTTCGGCCAGCTTGCGTTCGGTGAGATCGGTATGCGACCCGAGAAGCCGGACTTTCCTCCCGTCCGATTCTTCGACAAAGGAGGCCCGTGCACAGATCCAACAGTAGGAACCGTCCTTCCGGCGCATGCGAAACTCTTGCTCATAGGGGCCGATTGGATCGTTGAGATAGTTCTGCACATAGGCCAGGGCTCGGTCGTGGTCGTCGGAGTGCAGCCGCGATTCCCATTCCTCAAACCGGCCGTCGATTTCCTGGCTTGAGTACCCGAGCTGCTGCGCCCATTCGTCCGAAAAAAACACTTCATCGGTTTCCGTATTCCAATCCCAGAGTCCCGTGCTGGACGCCCGAAGCGCTTGCCAGAGTTTCTCCTGCGTATGCGCCAGGGCCTGTTCCGCCTGTTTCCGCTCGGTGATATCCCGCACGAATGCGCAATGACATTCCACCTGGTTATAACGGATAAACATCACATTGACTTCGATCGGAATGAGCCGGCCGTCTTTGGCCCGATGATGCCCCTCAAAGAAATCCCTGCCCCGTCGCTGCACATCGTTCCAAAAGGCCGGCCACCTGTCGGCCTGGAATTCCGGATTGATGTCATGCACTGTCATGCGGCGAAACTCGTCTTTCGTGTAACCCAGCATGTCGCAGGCGGCATCGTTCGCATCCAGCAGCTCCGCACCGGCCCCTACCCAGTAAATCGCCTCTGTGGCGTGATCGATCGTGTATTTGGCGAGGTACAACGCCTCTTTGGTTCGTTTGCGCTCGGTGATGTCCTGCACCATCGCCAGCGTATGGCGTGCGCGACCAGTGGCATCCCGTATGACCGAGAGTCCCACTTGCGCCCACACGATCTCTCCGTCTTTTCTGATATAGCGTTTCTCGAAGACGTCGCCGTCGGCCGTCCCTTCCACCAGTTTCTTGATCCGTTCAAGATTCTGGCCCAGGTCGTCGGGGTGCGTGAGCGATTGAAACGTACGGGTCAACAGCTCCGCCTCCGAGTACCCGAGGATCGCACAGAGCCGCTGATTGACTTCCTCGATACGGCCGTTCAGGTCGGCGATCGACATCCCGACCGTCGCATTCCGATACGCAGCGCGGAACCGCTCCTCACTCTTCCTGAGCTGCTGTTCGGCGAGATGGCGTCCTAACTCACTACCGGCGCAACCGGCAGCCATGCGCAGCAGCGACTCTGTCCTCCTGCCGTCCTTCAACGGTGCCCTGGCAAGCAGGGCAATCCAGCCGATGGGCTCACCGGTCGGCGAAGGAAGCGTCAGGGCCATGTATGACTCAATGGAAAGATGTCGAAGCAGGTCATCCTGCGGAAACGAAGCTTGCACGGCGCCCGGATAGTGACAGAAGCCTTCGTTCAAGACGTGCTCGCAGGGCGTCCCGGTGAGATCATATTCCAAGGTGTCCAGCGGACCATCCGGCCCATATCCGGCGATGGTGATCGCGCGCTGCCCCGACAGGGGTCGAATACAGAACGCGTATGCCCCGCCGATCGAGTGCGCCAGCGTGTCGACAAGCTCCCGCAGAAAGTCCAGCCCGGTAGATCGACTGCTCCCGGCCATGAGGCGGACCATCTCTTCGTCCTGTACGCACCGCTCCTCCACGGCCGGTTGCTCGCACCGCAGCATCCGAAGTTCCAGCAGCGCGGCCGCCTGTCGAGCCAATCGTTTAAGGGCCAGACACTCCTTCTCCTCCCGCCTTCGCGGCACAGGATCCATCACGGCGATCGTCCCGACCGCATAGCCATCCGTCGTGACGACCGGCACCCCGCAATAAAATCTGACGTATGGGTCGGACGCGACCAATACGTGGGACGAGAACCGCGGATCGTCCTGCGCATCCTCCACCACCAACGGTTCCCCGCGTTCAATGATATGGGAACAGAGTCCGGACGAGCGGGCGGTCTGGGTAACTTCCAGCCCAACGGCAGCTTTGAACCACTGACGATCCCGGTCGATGAAGGTGATGACGGCGATCGGAGCACGACACACCGCCGCAGCCAGATGCGCCAAGTCATCGAAGGCGATGTCGGGGAGCGTGTCCAGAATCCGGTAGCGCGACAACGCGGCTATGCGGGCAATTTCGTCGGAAGGCGGGGCGGGCGTCGCCATACGTACAGTCCCACGCGCGAACAATCGAGGGCTTTGGGTGTACCGATTTCGCCCAGAGTCTTACCACAAATGCCCCGCATCGAATAGGGCCATCTGGAACGGGGGCGACGCCTGCCGCTTCCCTCCGTTGGCCTACTTGCGGGCGACGCTATGACCAGGCAGGGAGTGACGTTCCATCGGCCGCGCGCCAATGGGGCACCCAAACGAGAGCCACGAGCTTGATCGAGATGTTCGATTTGCTAGGTTTCAACGACAGGGTTTCCAATTTTTCCGTGAGCGGATCGGTCGCCGCAGCCAGGGCATCGGCTTCCGCTTTAAACTCGGCCTCGAGCGCCGCCAACTGTTGCTGCAACGCCGCCACGTTGTCTTCCGCCTGACTCACGTCTTTCGACTCTTTCATCGCCCTGCCGGCGCCGCGGATCGCCGTCGTCGCCTTACCGATATTGCCGGCGCTGATTGCTTTCCGCCCGAGAAACGCCCCCAGGATAGTGGCGCCGACCGAGATGGCCGCCTGGATCTGACTGCTGCGGGACTCGGCCTGCTGCCGTTCCACCATTTGTTCTGCGCGCCGGATACGATCCTGCAATGCGACGATCTTGGGTGAATACTTCTTTCGCAATACCTCACTCTGTTGATCGCGCTGCTCCCGTCCCGCCTGTTGCAGCCGCACACGAAAGTCACGCTCCGGCTCCCCGGGCATCGAAAGCGCCTTCGTGCTCGGACTACGGAATAGTTCAACTTTTTGCGTCCGGAATAACCAGCCTGACAAGTCGTTCTTCCAACCGTCAAACTGCTTGGCCTTGCCGGCGGCAGCCGGCAGCGTGGCGAACTGAGCCCCGCCTGCAGGATCACGCTCCAGATCCGCTACGGCCAAATCGACGATCGTCGCATGATCCCATTCCACCGGCACGGCTCCCTCGGTCAGCGGAGTCAGTAGGGTGAGGGGGTCGGTCACATCGACCGCAGCCTTGTTGTCCACCACCCGTACCTGTGCCACCCCCAAGACCATCGGTTGATAGACGAGTGCGTGCCCCTCCGGTTGGCGTCCCCGTAGCGGGACAAAGTATTGCAGCACCTCCGGCGGCAACATGGGGCGTTGCGCATGGGGCGTCCCATGTGCAGGCGTCGATGCCACTGGTGTGCCTGTCGACTGGCCCGCTTCGGCTGGTCTCTCCCGCTTAATGGGATCCATCAATTGTTTGATTTGTGTCCGCGTGAGCGGCCCGCGCAGATAGGACAGCGTCCATCGGGTCTGGAAAACTTCCGGCGCATCTTCATGCACATTATTCAGCAGGAACACTCGGTTCCCAAGCCCCGCAAGAATTTGCTCCATCTGTCGGCGATCGAATTTCTTGCCGCTGCTGGCCGCCGCGCCCTCCAACCCTTCCATCACGCGCGCCTTGTCGCGCTCCGTCTGCAACCGACCGATGAACCAGGTACCGGTATTGGCCAGGCCTTTGTAATCAAGATCGACCGGGTTTTGCGTGGCCAGCACCACACCAAGCCCGAACGCGCGCGCCTGCTTCAGCAACGTGAGTAAGGGCGCTTTGGACGGCGGATTGGCGACCGGCGGGAAGTAGCCGAAAATCTCATCCATGTAGAGAATGGCCCGCAGGCTCGTGGTGCCGGATTGGCCGCGGACCCACCCCAACGTCTGGTTCAGAAGCAGGGACACGAAGAACATGCGCTCGGCATCGTTCAAATGGGCGATAGAAAAAATGGCGATGCGGGGTTTGCCCGAGGGGCCGTAGAGCATACGCCCGACATCCAACGCCTCCCCTTCCATCCAGGCGGCAAAACCCGGCGCGGCCAGCAGGTTGTTCAGCTGCATGGCCAGGGTGAACCGTTCCTTCGAGGGGAAGAACGACTCCACATCGAGCACACCCACTTTCGTCATGGGAGGCGTTTGGATCTGATGAATGAGCGCGGGCAGATCGAGATCCCGTCCCGCTCGCCAGGCGCTGTCGAGAATCGACGAGAGCAGAATGTGCTCGCGGCTCTTGATCGGATCGGCCTCGACACCGATCAGTCCCAGGAGACTGGTCACGGTCGTGCCGATGCGCTCGCGGAGGAGTTCGGCGTCGTCGAGTAATTCTGCCGACGGGGCCGCGAAGGATTTCAGAATCGACACCGGAAGACCGGCGTTGCTTCCCGGTGTATACACCGCAAAGTCCGCCGCATCGCGCAACTTCTTGATACGCTCGCCGCTCTGGCCCCAGTCGCCAAGCCCCTTTTGCCAGAGGGTCGCCTGCTGTGCAGCGAAGTCGGCGGCGGACAGGCCCTTCTTGCGGGCGTCGTCTTCATTAATCCACGGCGCGAAATCTTCGCCGCGAAGCTGCGGAAATGTGAGCAGGAGATTGGCGAGATCGCCCTTGGGATCGATGACGATGGCCGGGATGCCGTCGATGGCCGCTTCTTCCAGTAAACCGACACAGAGACCGGTCTTGCCGCTTCCCGTCATGCCGACGCAGACCGCGTGGGTGACCAGATCCTTCGAATCGTAGAGCAGCCAGCCGGGCTTAGCCTGTTTGGCGGCGAGATCGTAAGGCCGCCCGAGATAAAAGACGCCGAGCGTTTCGAACTCGGCTGCGCCGTCTGTCGATGAGCCGGTACCGGTGGTGGCCTGTTTTTTCTTCGGCGGCATAAGTCCCCGCAATGGAGATGAAGAGCACCAATTCGACTCGACCGAAGTCGACGGGCATTTTAGTAAGCACAGGCCGCGACTGCAAGCCCGCGGGCACAGTCGACCGGTGCGATCTTGCGGTGCGATTACGTACCGGGTACTTGCGAAATGAAATCGACACAGGCACTATGCGCCCCGATGTATCGTCGATGGATCTTATCCCTCGTGATCGCCGTCTGCGCGATCCCGGGGCTCGCCCTGGCCGAAGCGCCTCCGCATAGCGTCCACTGGGGCGCCATCGCCTTCCCCGATCACGACCCTACCTTGACCCTGAGCGCCGCACTCCTGGATCGATTTACCGAGTTCGACGGGGAAGGCAGGCGCTACAACGATATACGGGAAACCATGGGGCTGAATTTCTTCACCTTGAGCTGGACCAAGCCTCTGGCCCAACTGCCGGGATGGAATCTTAATCTCACGGCAGGCGGCGGCCCTACGCGCGACGGACCCAGCCGGTTTCTTCAAAACGACGTGGTGCACAAGTTTCGAGGACTCACAGAAGTCCCGGTCGGGAACAAACGCGAAGCGAACGACTTCATGCTCAGCGGGTCGCTGACCCGCTGGTTTAGTCTCTTGGGATCGAACGATGCGTTCTTTGCCGGTCTGGGCGGCGCCGGTGGGTCGTTGTATTATGAGCCCTATGTGCAGGCAGGATTTCGCCGGTTGGCCCTCTTCGCCCCGGTACCGCTGCTGGGCGACTACCTTCGCGTTTCAGCCCTCGCGCGATACGGCCGCCCGTTCAGCGGTGCCGCGTTCCACCAGGTCGCGCCCCAGTCCTACATGGCTCAGGGCTCTGTCGGCCTCGGGAACTATCGCCACTGGGCCGACTCGACTCCATGGGAAATCGAACTGGCGGTGACCGTCGATTCAGGTCTGTTCGTGGATCATCGGGGGGATGCGCTGGAAGAACGATTCGTCTCAGTCGCGGTGCGCTATTCGGCCTTCACGTTCGAAACCTGGAACGATCTCATCAACCAGAAAGACTACGGCCCGACCTTCGGCGCCAGACTGACGCTGGATTTGTTGTATATGTACGACCGCTGGTTCAAGTGACAGACCAGGACCGCTGCCATTCGGGTGGACCAAGACGGAAGGGATTGATTCCCCTGCCTGCCGTCGGCATAAATAGTGGTAGGAGTGTCGCGCAGTCTACTCAGGCACAGACGGCCTGTCCGCCCGCAAGCCGATCTCCTCTGCAGAGATCGGGTTACTTGAGGATGCCCAGAAACCATAACAAGACCAGCGGACTCGCCGGCACTCCCAGCAACCAGAGGATGAATCCTTTTCCCATCGTTCCCATACAGTCCTCCTGACTTACCGCAAGTTATGGTAGTAGCGAAGCTGCCACCAACTCACGATTCAGCACGCTGACCATCTTGAGATGCGCCGTGCGATCTTCTTCCAGTGCCGCCGCAAATAAGTCGGCGTGCTTGCGTTGCAACGCCAGGCCAAAATCCTCCTGTTTGTCGGCCGGGATTCCATACAGCGAGGCCAAGGCACTCACGTACTGGCCCCCACCAGCCGCAGCCTCGTGACGGAGGTTTTCATACGCCACCCCCGCAAAGAGATTGATCTTCTGCTCTTTCAGCACCATGCCGCCTGCAGAAAAGAGCCCATTGGGGCTCGTGCTGGAGAAGAAATTGACGGTCGTGTCGACCGTAGCTTTCGTTGTGTTACAGCCCCCGACCATGAAGCCGGCTGCCACAACACACAGGCCCAATCCCAGGTTTTTCATTGATGTTGCTGTCTTCATACATGCCTCCTTCTCGGGGCTGTCAGCGTGAGATCATTTCCCAATCCAGCCTTCTCCTCACGTTGTAATCGAGAAACATCCAGGGCGACCCTAGTCATTACCCTGGAGAGAGGGAAGAAAGGCGCTAGCAAAGCGGCTAACGCTGGCGCCTGTCAGATGCCAGGACCGAGACTACGAAGAAAAATTTGATAGACGCGCCAAAGGATTGGGGGGAGCTGGGAAGGCTCGTCTAACAGTAGGAAGAAGTTGAAAGAACTGTCGAATGACCGCGATCACCATTCCTTAAAGACAAAAAACACGGCACCGATCATCATTCCGAAGCCAACCAAGTAATTCCATTTCAGCTCTTCCTTCAGATATAGGACTGAGAAGACGCAGAACACGATCAGGGTGATGACCTCCTGGATCGTCTTGAGCTGCGCCGCCGTGAATTCATAGTGGCCGATCCTATTCGCCGGCACCTGAAAACAGTACTCTACAAACGCAATCCCCCAACTCACCAGGATGGCGATCCACAGCGGCGACTCTTTGTATTTCAGATGCCCATACCAGGCGAAGGTCATGAAGATGTTGGAGACGGTCAGTAGCAGGATGGTGTGCATGGGACTCCTATGGAGAAGCTTATGGCTGATGGCACGTAGCGCATGGCCAGAATAAGGAACTCACCCTCACAATTCCCAAGGCCACCGAGTTTTCTCTATGCACTCCTTACTCAAATTACTCAAAATGTTTTGTGCCGTTTCAAGGAGGCGATCCCCCGTGATCGCATGGTTGTCTTCGTAGCGCACACTGCGGTCAACGCGTGTAATACGGGTAACGAAAGGAAATCGGACGTTGTGAACTGCGGGGCAACGTGCATAATGATAGAGCATTTCGCAAAGGGAGAAGAGGTGGATATGGTCGAGAAGATTCTGACGATCATAGCCGGGGAATGGCGCTTGCTCTATGCATGCTACAAACTCGTTCGGTGGGACATATCGGACTTTGACCCTGATTTGATCCGGCTCGCCATACTTGGCAACTATTGCATTGGAGATTTCCTTGTAATTCTTTAATCTCTTGTACCTATCCTCGTCCCGAAATTCTGAGCGGGGCCATTGCATAAAGAAGAACAAATCGATTTGGTCATAAAAATCTGTCATCCCTGAATATTCGCGTACGGCCTTTTTATACTTTTCATTGTCTCGCAGCCCTGGGTATCGGAGAGAACCAAACGCGCCCACATAGCAACACAGAACCAGCCAAGCCTCACGATAATACTCCGGGACTTCCATCAACGATTTGACCCGGGCCAAGTTTTCTTGCCACCCGTCAAAATAATCTCTTATCTCGTCGGCCTTCACATGCAAACTATGCCTACCTCGTACAACTGAAGTGGGGTGTCTGAACCGTCTTTCACTCCGCGCGCCTGAAGCATGTTCTGCCTCTACCCCTTCTCGGTGAGGGGCCAGGGCGGCCCTCCACTGCGCGCATCGGACGAACACCGTTTCATCATGCGCGTTCCGCGAGGTGCGCGACGCGACGAATAAGGAGCGTCATGTTTGCGCACGCCGGCGAGTGGTGAGCCGGCCGTGTTGTTGAAGGAGGGCCGCCTTGGCCCCTCACCCCCCTTCCTTCTTAGCGGGGGTGGAAGGGATGGAGCCTTCGGAAGTCGGCATCGCGGGCGTGGCGAGATGTAGCGGATGAACCTGCCGTTGTGCGACGGCATGCGACCTTCGGTCGCGCCTCAAAGTCGCACACGGCAGCCGGTAGCGGGTCGTGAGCCGTCTCCGCCCATCGCATCATGACGACTCCGAACGCTCCATCCCTTACACTCCCGCTTCTTTCAACACCTGTCCCGTATACGACCGTTTCACTTTGGCGATCTCTTTCGGCGGGCCTTCGGCCACGATTTCGCCGCCCCGGTCGCCGCCTTCAGGTCCCAGGTCAATGATCCAATCCGCATTGCGGATCATGTCGAGATTATGTTCGATCACCAGGACAGTATTGCCGGTCTCGACCAGACGATCGAGCACGTCCAGTAATCGCTGGATGTCGGCGAAGTGCAAGCCGGTGGTGGGTTCATCGAGAATGTACATCGTGCGGCCGGTGGGACGTTTGGAGAGTTCGCGCGAGAGCTTCACCCGTTGGGCTTCACCGCCCGACAACGTGGTGGCGGACTGCCCTAGCTTGACGTAATGCAGCCCCACGTCGTGGAGCGTCTGCAACTTGGTCTTGATGTAGGGGATGTTCTCGAAGAACTCCAAGGCGTCGTCCACGGTCATGTTGAGGATATCGGCGATGCTGCGCCCCTTGTACTGAATCTCCAGGGTCTCGCGGTTATACCGCTGGCCTTTGCAGACCTCGCAGGTGACATAGACATCGGGCAGGAAATGCATCTCGATCTTGATGAGGCCGTCGCCCTGACAGGCTTCGCAACGCCCGCCTTTCACATTGAAGCTGTAGCGGCCCGGCTTGTAGCCGCGCACGCGCGACTCGGGCAGGTTTGAAAACAAGTCCCGGATGAACGTGAAGAGGCCGGTGTAGGTCGCCGGATTGGATCGCGGCGTGCGGCCGATCGGCGATTGGTCGATGTCGATGATTTTATCCAGCGCATCGACACCTTTGAGTTCCTTACAACCGTTGATCTTCGGCTTCTTGTGATAGAGCAGCTGGGAGAGCGAATGGAACAGCACTTCGAGCACGAGGGTGCTCTTGCCTGATCCCGATACGCCGGTCACGCAGGTTAACAGGCCCAGGGGAATGTTGACGGTGACGCCCTTAAGATTGTGCTTCTTCGCCCCTACGACGGTCACAAAGCCCTTGGGCTTCCGGGTACGAGACGGGAGCGAGACCATCTGCTCGCCGCGCAGGTACATCCCGGTTAGCGAGTCGGGATTCGCCATCACCTGCTTGGGTGTACCCTGGGCGATGATTCGGCCGCCATGCGTGCCGGCGCCCGGGCCCAGGTCGAGAATGTAGTCGGCCGCCTCCATCGTCTCCGCATCGTGCTCCACCACGATGACCGTATTGCCGAGATCGCGGAGGCGAAGCAGAGTCTGGAGCAAACGCCGGTTATCCCGCTGATGGAGGCCGATCGACGGTTCGTCCAGGATGTACAAGACGCCGACCAGGCCCGACCCGATTTGGGTGGCGAGACGAATACGCTGACCTTCGCCGCCTGAAAGCGTGGCCGCCGGACGGTCCAACGTCAGGTAATCCAAGCCGACATTGACCAGAAATCCCAGGCGCTCGCGAATCTCCTTCAGGATGCGATGGGCGATGACGAGTTCGCGCTCGGTAAATTTGAGGGACGTGAAAAAATCCGCCGCTGCCCGCACCGATAACATCGTGACTTCGGCAATCGATTTCTTGGCGATCTTCACCGCCAGACTTTCCGGCTTGAGCCGCGCCCCGTCGCAGGTTTCACACCGCTCCAGCAGCGTAAAGTCCTCTTCTTCCGACGCGCCCGGCGTCATGGCATACCCGATTCCGTCGCAGGCCGGGCAGGCTCCATGCGGGCTATTGAACGAGAAGATGCGCGGCGTGATCTCCGGATAACTTACGCCACACTTAATGCAGGCCAGCTTCTCGCTGTACAGATGCACCTTGCCGGTCTCTGACAGGACGCCGACCAAGCCCCCGGCCAGCTTCATGGAGGTTTCGACGGAGTCCGCCACCCGCCGCATCAACGCGTCGCCGGGCTTCATGACCAGTCGATCCACGACGATCTCTATATTGTGTTTCTTCTGCTTATCGAGCGTGATGTCCTCACCGAGATCGACGATCTCCCCGTTGATCCGGGCCCGCACATAGCCGGCCTTCCGCATCTCCAGCAATTCTTTCCGGTATTCACCCTTCCGCCCGCGCACGATAGGCGAGAGAATCTGGAATTTCGTCCCTTCCGGTAGTTCACAGATGGCATCCACCATCTGCTGGACGGTCTGTGCCGTGATTTCCTGGCCGCATTGAAAACAGTAGGGATGGCCGACACGGGCATACAGGAGCCGCAGGTAGTCGTAGATTTCAGTGACGGTCCCGACAGTTGAACGGGGATTGTGACTGGTGCTCTTCTGTTCGATGGAAATGGCCGGCGAGAGGCCCTCGATGGAATCCACGTCGGGCTTGCCCATCTGTTCGAGAAACTGCCGGGCGTACGCGGAGAGGGACTCGACGTACCGCCGCTGGCCTTCCGCATAGATCGTGTCGAAGGCCAGGGAGGACTTCCCCGACCCGCTCAGGCCGGTCATGACAACCAGCTTATCCCGAGGAATCTCGACATCGAGGTTCTTCAGATTGTGCTCACGCGCCCCTTTGATAATGATGGAATTGCTCATAAGCGCGGGATTATACCACGCCGTCGCGCGAGTCTCGGCATGCAACCACCGTGACGTTGACGCAGATGCCGGCAAGACCGTCAAAATATCGACGCACCCTTACACCACAGACCGGAAGGGATTTTAGTTTTGCAGAGATGTGCCGATAGGGAACTGCGGGAGCCTTCACCCCGCCCCACAACCACTCACGATTTCGATGGCCGCTATGCATGACGTGCTGAGCCTCTTTAAACGGAATATCAATCAACTATTCGGGATTACGGTCGATATCCTCAACGTCGGCCGCTCTCTCCAGCAGCTGTCGCTGTCTATGCAAATTCTTGCGAATAACGGCGTGGTCCAAGCGGCCAAAATTCCTGGTGGAAAAGGCCGGCCCATGCTGGCACTGGTCGAAATCCTGAACAACACCCCCAAAGAAATCCGACCGGAAG
This sequence comes from Nitrospira sp. ND1, assembly GCF_900170025.1. Lineage (NCBI taxonomy): Bacteria > Pseudomonadati > Nitrospirota > Nitrospiria > Nitrospirales > Nitrospiraceae > Nitrospira > Nitrospira sp. ND1. The sequence goes on from NZ_FWEX01000006.1 coordinate 1,374,891, forward strand.
TGGAAGCTCTGGAGCATCTCTGTGCGGGGCTGGCCAAAGTCACCGCCAGCAGTTCGAATATTGTCTGGCGCTACCACCAATTGATTGCGAGCCTCCTCTCGGCGATGGCGCATGCGGAACCGACCTCAGCCTCGAAACATCTGGAGACGTTGTCTCACCTCCGCTTCACCACCGCCGCCGATGTGACCCAATTGATGCACCATCCGGCGTTTTCGGACACCGGGGCACTCGAACGTGACAATCGCGCCTATATCGTCCATCTGTGCCAGACCAATCTCGCCGAACTGCATGAACGGCTGAAAGAGGCGCTGCGCTGTCTGGGGGAAACCCAGCAGGCGCTGGTCGGGCTGAAAACGATCGGCCTCACCGCGCGCTACATGGCCTTCTGCATCGCCTCGGAAGCGGCCGGATTGGCCGAGGCTGAAGCCAACTTCAAGAACCTGGCAACGGAAATTACCCATGTCGTGGACGATCTGGATGCGAAAACCCGCGCCATGAAAGAAGCCATCGAGCACGGGCAGGAACTCTTAGAACTGCTGCTGAAAGGGCACACGTATGCAAAGTAAAGTCTTGTACAACCAGGACGGCCACCAGTGGATCGTCATCGGCCGGGACCCCGAAAAGGACAGCCACGTCATCGATACGAATGAGTACGTCATCATCAATCGCGGCCATGCCATGCTGCTGGACCCGGGCGGCATTCAGATCTTCCCGCAGGTCCTGGCGGAGCTCGCGAAGTATGTACGCATGCAGGATATCAAGGTGATCTTTGCCAGCCACCAGGATCCGGATATCTGCTCGTCGCTGGCCATGTGGCTCGACCTCAACCCGACGATTAAAACCTACTGTTCCTGGCTGTGGACCGGCTTCGTCAGCCATTTCAGTACCGGCGCGGTGATTACGTTGAACCCCATTCCGGACCAGGGGATGCGCATCAGGATCGGCGACGAAGGCCCTGAGGTTGAAGCCGTTCCGGCCCACTACTGTCATTCCTCCGGCAATTTCTCCCTGTACGATCCGACGGCAGGGATTCTGTTCTCGGGGGACATCGGCGGCGCCCTGGTCCCGGATCACCATGCCAGTCTGGTCGTCACCGATTTCGAACAGCACATCCAATACATGCGTGGGTTTCACCTGCGCTGGATGCCGTCCACCGTCGCCCTGCGCGGATGGACACAACGAGTCCGCGCCATCAAGCCCCGTATGATCTGCCCGCAGCACGGCTCGATCTTCGAAGGCGAGATGGTCGGCAAACTGCTGGACTGGCTGGACAGCCTGGAAGTGGGTCAGTGGAAGGACAGCGCCGCCAAGACCGACACACGCGCGGCGGCCTGATCGCCGATCGCCCACCGATCATTTCCATCACATCCGTCCCACCGGCACCGCTACCTTGACAACAGGCAAAAGCGGGTGCTACCACCCTCCCATGGTGCGGACGGAACGATCTTCCATACATGATCAGCCGGAAGGGGCGGCAAAGGCCGTCTCAACCTGGTCCGGGCAGGCGCGCGAACAGGCCGTCCAACGGATGTTCACCGCGATCGCGGGCGTCTACGATCTCAACAACACCCTGCTGAGTTTCGGCCTTCATCACCATTGGAAACGCCTCACGGCTTCGTATGTGCCCACCGTAACGAACGGACGCGCACTCGACATCGGCGCCGGCACGGCGGATCTCGCCCTCTTGATTGAACCCAAAATGGGCGAGCAGGGCCACGTCATCGCCTCCGATTTGAACCATGCGATGTTGGCGGAAGGACTGAGAAAAGTCACCGGGCGCGGGCTCCGCGACCGGATTACCTGCCTGCAGGCCAATGCCGAGCAGCTGGGCTTCCCCGACGAGACCTTCCATGCCGTGACCACCGGTTTCTGCATGCGCAACGTGGGCAACCTGACGCAGGCGTTCACGGAAATCCGTCGGGTGCTGCGGCCAGGCGGTCGATTCGTCTGCCTGGAGTTTTCACGACCGGCCTATGGCTGGCTGCGCGGCCTCTACGATTGGTATTCGTTTCGTCTACTTCCCTGGATCGGCACCAAGGTCGCACGAGACCGGACTGGGGTCTACGAATACCTCCCGGCGTCGATCCGCACCTTTCCCGATCAGGAGCGGTTGGCCACCCTGTTACGCGAAGCCGGATTTCGCCAGGTGGAGTACCGGAACCTCACCGGGGGCATTGTCGCCATCCACATCGCAACCAAGTAACAAAGAGCGTATGGCCTATGGCGAATAGCACCAGGAGCAGGGAACAATTCCTTTCTCACCTGTCAGTCATACGCTATTAGCCATCAGCTCCGACCATGGAATCCATTCTCTACATTTTCCTCCCCTGCAAGAAGGTGTACCCGATCGGGGTCACCTATCTGGCCGACTTCATCCATCGCCGGAAACCGGAAGTGCGGCAACGCATTCTCGACCTCTCGTTGTTTTCAGAGTCACAGCGCAGCCAGGCGATTCGCGATGCCGCGCTTGAGTTCAAGCCGGACCTTGTGTGTTTTTCATGGCGGGATATTCAGATTTTCTCTCCCCATGAAGGCGATGCCTCGCTGGAGCATGCCTTCAATTTCTATTTCGCCGGGAACCCCATCAAGCGGGTGGCGGCGTCGTTCGCCGGGCTGAAGCAGCTCTATCGCTACTACAGCCACATTCGCGCCAACCTGTCGTACCCCTGGCTGGTCCGGAAGGAATTCCCTAAAACGCAGATCATGATCGGCGGCGGAGCCTTCACGGCCTTTGCGGATCAGTTGATCGAAAAACTGCCGGAAGGAACCATCGGCATTTTAGGCGAAGGGGAAGATGCGATCCTGAAGGTGGTCAACGGCGAATCGCTGGAAAACGAACGCTATATCATTCGCGAGGGGAAACAGACGCGCAAGGGCAACCAGGGCTCGCCGGCGCTGCTCGATGCCTTGACCGTCGATCTGCCCTATCTCACCTCCATTTTCCCTCAGCACGCCGCCTATATGGATGAATCAATCGGCGTGCAGACGAAACGTGGCTGCCCGTACGACTGCGCCTTCTGTCTGTATCCTTATATTGAAGGCAAACGCGTGCGGTACCGGCCGCCGGAAATGGTCGTCAAGGATATCTCTCAGCACTATCATCAATGGGGTGCCCGGCGTTTCTGGTTTACCGATGCCCAGTTCATTACCGGGAAGGAAGCCTATCCGCAGTGCACCGAGATCCTCGAACGGATTGTGAGTGAAAAACTTGAGATCGAGTGGTCCGGTTACATCCGCACCTCGTTGATCACGCCGGAGCTGGCCAAGTTAATGGTGCGATCGGGCGTCGGAGATCTGGAAGTCGCCATCACATCCGGGTCGCAAGAGGTGTTGAATAACCTGCACATGGGCTTCAAACTCGAACGCCTCTACGACGGGTGCCGCTATCTGGCAGAAGCCGGCTTCAAGGGCAAGGTCATCCTCAATTATTCACTGAACTCCCCGAAGGAGACGGAAGAAAGCCTGCTCCAGAGCGTCGAGTCCTACAAGAAGGTCGCGTCGATCCTGGGAGAGGAACGGGTCTTCCCCTTGATGTTCTTCCTTGGTATCCAGCCCAATACAGACCTGGAACACCGGCTGCTAGAAGAAGGCTACCTCTCGGCCGGATACAACCCGCTCATGCTGACGCCGACGAGTATTCGCAAACTCCTCTATAATCCGGCACCGTTGAACAAACTCATCGCGAAAGCCTGCCTCGCCGCATGGGAACGAAAAGAAGGAAGCCGCGATCCCCGAGCCTGGACCGGATCCCTCTCCCAAACCGCCTCTCTAACGACCCCCTCCGGTCCGAAGCCTGACACGGCCCACTATGCCGATGCGAATCTCATTCGCGGCATTCAAAACAACTCCGGACGGGACGCGCTGTTGACCCTGGAGGAGATACTCCGCTCGCGTCGCCCGGCTCAGCCGACAGCCGCCACCACCGAAAAGACGGCTGTGAGTCCAATGAGTTAGCCGTTATTCACAGGCCCCTGCACGCCCCTTGGTTTGCTTGCATTCCCCGAGAACACGGTGCTATCATGCCGCTTCTTTTGGGGTAAAGTTCCATTCAACCGTTTGAATTCTTGGCGGTTCTCTGATCTCATCCCCCTGTAGAGTGTTTGCCTAGGAGGCGTCTCGATGTACAAGACCATTTATATCCCGGTCGATAATTCCGACCATTCCAATACAGCCGTCGACGTTGGAGTCGAATTGGCGAAAACCTACGGTTCAAAGATTGTGGGCAGCCACGTCTATGCCGCCAAGATGCACGATAAGCGTTTTAAGCAGATGGAGGCCGGCCTTCCCGAGGAATATCACGACGAGAAGGAACTCGACCGCCAGCGCCAGATCCACGATTCGCTGATTACCCGCGGGCTCCAGATCATCACGGATTCCTACCTCGACTACGTTGATAAAAAGTGCAACGAGGCGAACCTGCCTGTCGAACGCCGTTCCTTAGAAGGTCGCAACTGGAAAGTGCTGGCGGAGGACATCAATACCAATGCCTATGATCTCGTCATCATGGGAGCCTTGGGAGTCGGAGCGGTCAAAGACAGCGTGATCGGCAGCAACACCGAGCGGGTCCTGCGACGCGTACGAAACTCCGACATGTTGATCATCAAGCAGCCGACTCCGGTAGGCACCGGCAAGATCGTTGTGGCCGTGGACGGCAGTCCCTACTCCTTCGGCGGACTCATGACCGGTTTGGCGTTAGGCAAAGCGTTTAATGTGCCGGTCGAAGCTATCTCCGCCTTCGATCCCTACTTCCATTACGCGGCGTTCCACAGCATTTCCGGGGTGCTCAACGAAGAGGCGGGCAAGGTCTTCCGCTTCAAGGAGCAGGAGAAGCTGCACGAAGAAGTCATCGACAGCGGTCTGGCAAAAATCTACCAGTCGCACCTGGATATCTCCCGCGAGATCGCCCAAGCCGAGCAGACCGATGTAAAAACGACCCTCCTGGACGGGAAAGCCTTCGAGAAGATCATTCAATACGTGCGAAAAGAAAATCCTTGGCTGCTCATCGTGGGCCGCATCGGCGTCCACAGCGACGAGGATATGGACATCGGCAGCAACACGGAAAACCTGCTGCGTTCCGCGTCCTGTAACATTTTGGTGTCGAATCGGAAGTATGTGCCACCGATCGATACGCAGGCGGAATACACCATTGCCTGGACCGAAGAAGCCCTGCGCCGGATGGAACGGATTCCCGTGTTTGCCCGCGGAGTGGCTAAGACCGCCATTCACCGGTACGCTATTGAGAAGGGCCACACGATTATCAGCAATACGGTCGTCGACTCTGCCGTCGGACATATTCTCCCCAAGGGAGCGATGGATGCGATGCGGGCGTTGGGCGGGAATCTGGATGCCGCCGGAATCGATCGCGACAAGATGCAGGCCGACGATTCAGTCGCACAGGACCTGATGGGTTCCACCTTGAGCGGCATGATGACCCAAGTGGTCGAGGAAAAGCCGGTCAACAGCCCCGGTACCCAGGCCTATCTGGATCGCATGAGCCAGAACTACTTTGTCTGCGACGGGTGCGGATATATCGGAAAGGGCGACACGCCGGTGAAATGCCCGGTGTGCAGCGCCGAAGGGGATCGCTTTAAACAAGTCGACAAGACGATCTTCGAAGCGGCCGCCAAGGCCGAGGGTGGGCTTGAGACCGATCTCGCCTACGACGATGTCCCGATGCAGTGGACCAAGGATGCGAAGGAAGCGATTCGCGCCGTCCCGGCCGGGTTCCAACGTCGCCGGGCCAAAGCCAAAATCGAAAAGAGTGCCCGCAAGCTCGGCATGACCACAATTACGCTGGAATATGCCGGTCCGATGATTCAAGAGGCGGCAGCGGAAGACTATACGCCCATCTTTGCAAACAAGGGTACGGGAACCACTCCTCAACAGTCCCCTGAGGCAGCCGAAACCAACGGAGCCGACGCTCATGCCAAGAACGGCCATGGCGAAGAACCGGCTCCGGTTCCTCAGGAAACCGTGTCGCCCTATACCTGGACGCCGGATGCTCAGGGTCGTTTGGACCGCGCACCGGAAGGGTTTATGCGGGAATGCACCAAGGCCCTGATCGAAAAACATGCCGATAAAATCGGCACGACGGTCATCACCCTGGAAGTGGCAACTGAGGGAATCGAGCAGGCGAAGGGCTACATGGCCGATGCCATGAAGACCGGCAATCTGAAAGATATGATCGCCAACCTGACCGGCTCCTCCAGCAAAACCGGGGCGAACCGGTGATGGGAAAGTCACTGCCGGTTCTCAATTTCCCGTTCCTCGGAGATAAGCTGGAGTCTCTCCAGCAACAAATCTCGAAGTTCATCTCCCCGACTTCCCCCTCGGCTGCGCCGAACGACGGTCGCACGGTCGATGACTTTAAACCCTATCTGGTCGCGCTGAACCTCACCAAGCGCTGCAACCTCAAGTGTGATCACTGTTATCTCGATGCTACGACCAAAGCCGGCGGCGGGTCGGATGAGCTCAGTACGGAAGAGTGCTTCCGTCTCATCGATCAAATCGCCGAGGTGAACAAAGGATGCCTGCTGGTGATCACCGGCGGAGAACCGCTGGTGCGTCCCGACATCCTGGACATCGCCCGACATGCCGTGGGGCTCGGCTTCATCGTCGTGTTCGGCACCAATGGCATGTTGATCAACGATCGCATGGCAAAAACGCTGGTCGAGATCGGTGTCATGGGCGTCGGCATCAGCATCGACTCGCTTGATCCGGACAAGCACGATCAGTTCCGTGGTGTCCCCGGTGCCTTTGCCAGCGCATTGGCCGGCATCGAGGCCTGCAAACGCAATGGTCTGCAGTTCCAGGTTCACTTCAGTGCGCAGCCCATGAACTATCAGGAATTGCCTGCAGTCGTGGAATGGGCCCACACCCTCGGCGCACGGGTCCTGAACGTGTTCTTCATGGTCTGCACTGGACGCGGCGAAGAACTGACGGATATCACACCCCAACAGTACGAAGAGGTTCTTGGCTATCTTGTGGATTGCCAGGACCAGTACAAAGATATGCTGGTACGCGCCCGCTGCGCTCCGCATTTCAAGCGACTGGCCTACGAAAAAGATCCCAATTCCCCTCTGACCAAAGCCACCGGATATATGGGCGGAGGCTGTCTGGCAGGGACGAATTACGCGCGAGTCACTCCGAACGGGGAACTGACCCCCTGTCCCTACATGCCGCTATCGGCCGGAAATGTTCGCGAGACGAGTTTTGTCGATTTGTGGGAACGCTCGGATGTGTTCAATTCCTTCCGCTACCCCCAACTCAAGGGCAAATGCGGCGATTGCGAGTACACGGACATCTGCGGCGGCTGTCGGGCTCGACCCTACGTAGATCACGGCGACTGGCTCGATGAAGACCAATGGTGCCTGTACACCCCCAAGGGCGGAGACAAGATCAAGGTCGCTTTCAACACTCCGGAAGAGACCGATATTGCATGGGATGAGGCCTCGGCGCTTCGACTCAGCCGAATCCCCTATTTCCTGCGGGCCATGGTCAAGAAGGGCGTGGAGCGCCATGCGAGAGAAACCGGAATCGCGATGATTACCGTTGAGTTGATGGAAGAGCTGCGGAAAAAGCGCTTTGGAAACGACGCGCCGGTCTTCAATTTCGATATGCGAGGGAAGGACTAGGGACCGGGCGCCACGCAGGACCTACGGTAGCCCCAGCTACATTCGCTGGTCGCCCCTGACCGATCTATAAATGGATTCCGTACAAAGTATCTTCCTCGATCTGAATCAACTGATTCCGATCGTCAATCACTGGCTCCATCTCCTCTCAGCTGTGATCTGGATCGGCGGCCTCGCGTTCATCGTGATGGCCGTCAAGCCGGGGCTTCGAGAAGCCGCCCTACCCAAGGAATATGTCCGCCCGATCACCGACGCCTTTTACAAGCATTACAAGCGGGTGGCGGGGATCCTGTTGGTCGTCCTGCTGTTCACGGGCGGCATCAACCTCCACTACGTCAATCAGATCTTCGTCTCGCAGACCGGCCAGGGCATGCAGAACCATCCCAAGTACCTCTGGATTTTCTGCATCAAGCTGATTCTGGTCTTGTGCCTGCTCACGCTGTTTCTCTACACCGTCATTTTCAAGTCGGATCAGGACGAGGAAGAGGAAGGCGAAAACTACGAATCGATTCCGTTTCAACGCGCCGCGCTCTGGATGGGCTTCTTCATCATCCTCTGCGCCGCTGCCATGAAACATCTCCACCAGTAGCAAGTTCGCTTCTTCCGCATATCGTTTTCATCAACTGCGCTGTATCTCTTCAGATACCCCATGCGCTTGACCCGCTCTTCCCTTTCCATACCGGACGAGACGGGCTTCAAACCTGCCACCCGCCACGCATCGCACTCAAAAAATAAATGGCTTTCGTGTACCGATCCAGGTACCCTTCCCGCGCTTATGGCATATGAGTTGCTTCTCAGCACCTGAGTGAGTGCGGCGCTTGCCTCCATCAGTGCCGTCGCAATCAGTGAATGAATGATGCATGCGCGTCAGGTTGACCAACCCCTGGATCAATCATGCACTACCCGTTCAGATAATCTCGCCCACCATGAGGAGATGGACCATGCCTTTCTACTCCCAACGTATCGTGGTACTTGCCGGGCTGCTGTTTGCACTCTCGACCGTACATTGCCAGGCGATTGATCTGCCCCCTCCCCACACAGTCAGTTCATCCGACACCCAAGGATGGACGGAGCAGGACCGGCAACAGTGGTACCATACGTCCGCCGGCACCCAGCTGCTCCCTTATGATTGGTTTGTCGTCCTGGAGGACGAGCCACTCAAGAACAGCTTCGCCCGAACCGGCATCATCCCCGACCAGACCCATCCCGACAGACTTCCAATCGGATTCACGAAGACCGAGGGGCCGAACGTCCCGGAGCCGACTGTCGGGTTGACCTGTGCGTTCTGCCACACGACTCAGTTCACCTACCAAGGCAACCCGATTCGTATCGAAGGGGGTCCGTCCCTCCAATACAACCAGCGGTTCCTACAAGTACTCCTGGAGAGTCTTGGAGAGTTGAAAGCCCCCGACAAATTCCAGGCCTTTGCAGCTCGTGTACTGCAACGCCGTGGACAGGCGGTGACTCAAGAGAATATCGCTACCTTAGCCGGCCAATTCTCACAGGTCATGAAGGATCTCGTCGCTAGAGGGGGAAGAGATGCCTCACCCGCACTGTGGGGCCCGGGACGGTTCGATGCGCTCGGTCGTGGCGGCAATACGGTCTTCTCGCCGCTCAATCCGGACAACCTCAGGCCTGCCAATGCACCGGTGAGTATTCCGCCGCTCTGGGGAGTATGGGAATATGATTGGGTGCAGTGGGCCGGCTCCATTCAACATCCGCTCGCCAGAAATATCGCCCAAGTCATTGGGGTGAACGCCGCACTCTTCTCTTGGGCAAGAACCTCCCCTCAGCCTCCTTCAGAAAAGAAGGAGATCTTTCGGTCGTCTATTGATGTGGCCTCATTGAAAACATTGGAGGGGCTTGCGAAACGGCTGCACCCACCAAGGTGGCCGAAGAGCTTCCCTCCGATCAATCGAGAGTTGGCTGCAAGAGGGAAAGATCTCTATCACGGCAACAAGCTGAAGGGCCTTCCGAATCTCTGCGCCCATTGCCATGTCGCCACGAAGCTCGATTCGCCGAACCCAAACGGCCCAAGCCTGCACGTCACGATGATCCCCCAGAAAGAGGTCGGCACGGACAGCCTGTATCTGGAGAATTTCTCCCGACGTACCGTCGACCTAGAACGTCTTGGGTTGGGCCGATTATCGGCAAAAGACGCCTCCCAGTTGGTCACCACGGAATTGATGACCCTCAACGGCGCGGGGAGCGACCCTGAGTACCAGCATCTCACCAACACATGGCGTGACAAGGCCCAATACATCGCGCGCCCGCATCTTGCCGTTTGGGCAACCGCTCCATTCCTTCACAATGGGTCCGTTCCCAACCTCTACACATTGCTCTCTCCGGTTAAGGAACGGCCGGCCTGCTTCTATCTCAGTCCGAACATGGAGTTCGATCCGGTGAAGGTCGGGTTCGTCGTCTCGGAATGCAACGATTCTCCGACCTTCCGCGATCCATTGGTAGGATTTGAATTTAAAACTCACCTTCCGGGAAACAGCATGGAAGGGCATGAGTTCAAAGGATCTGATTGTGGGTCTGTGGTGGCGGGCGCCGGTGTATTAGGATGTGCGATACCGGTCGCTGATCGTTGGGCCATCGTCGAATACTTGAAGACCTGTGACCTCGACCGTTTGGTCTTACATGATGCCCCGGCCTGCCGGGATCTTGAATAACGGATCACAGCCGGGTGACCAGGCGCGCACCGACAGACGCAACGCTGCACGGAGGGCCTCGCCTCCCGAGCACAGGTACGTTATGATCTGGCCGCCGGGGCACTCCTCTGTCACGCGGCATCGACCGAATCGGGCGGCTTCCGTATGACCGACCTTCTCTCCAAAGAACACTCCATTCTCGAACGACCGTTCATGGAGTTTCGCCCCTTCGGCCTCAACGACCAAGGCGAAAAGATCTGCGACATCAGCGGGGTCATCGTTCAATCGAATGTGGACTACATGTGCGACTATCTGAGTCGCACCGACGGGAAAGCCGCCGCCACTCAGGCGCTGGATGAACTGTGCCGATTGCTCAACGCCCGCCTTCCGGACCGCACCTACCATGTCACCCCCGACTCGCTTCGCAATATCTGGAATAGTTACTCCTACGAATTCGTCTGTTACCTCAGAGAGTTCTGCGAACAATTGTCCGGGGATCCTCAATTTCACGTCAACGTGGGAACGAACAGGAAAGTCCCCCCCTTGATTCAAATCCTCTGTCGTCCGTTTTCGACCCCACAGCTCTACAAAATGTGGCCCTATTTCGGCAGCAAGTACGTCCGGGGTGTGTTGGAGTTCGAGGTCGGCCGGGTGACCAGACGTTCGGCGGTCCTCCGCATGACCTTCACCGATCGGGCCCTTGTGCAATTCGGTCCCTACCGGAAGCGGTGCGTGGATGTAATCTGCCTCTCCTGCAAGAGCAGTATCGCGCGGGTGCAGACGCAAATGCACGGCACACCGGCCGCCACGGTCAGGGACCTCTCCTGCACCGCCAACGGCGATCCCTATTGCGAATGGGAATTCACATGGACGCCGCAAGTCCGTAGTTCCGTGCCGCTCGCCATGTGGATGCTCGTCGCAGGAGGCACCTTCACCTACCTGCATCTTCGCCAGCCTGACGTGCCGACGGTGGAAGCGCTGGGGCTCGCGGCTATTCCAGCGTCGCTGTTGTGGTGGATGATCACCAATCACATGCGACAAGCCGCCAAACCGCTGCAACGGTTGATCAAGGATCAGGAGCAGGTCGTCGATGCGCGGCATGAGGAATTGCGCGAGGCCTACCTCGAACAACAGAGTACCGCCGTCACCTTACGACGAAAAATCAATGACCTGACGACACTTCATCGCGCAGGACTGTTGTTCAGTTCGACCTTCGATCGGGAAGAGTTGCTGACCAATGTTTTGGAGACGATCGTCCGTGAATTGCACTACGATCGCGCCATGATCACGCAGTTCGATCGCACGAGGAACGTGTCGCACGACTTTCGAGTGCGCGGCATGCCGCTGGAGGTCGCGGATTTTCTGCGTACGCAGGAAGTGCCCGTCACCGACCCCAACAGTGTGGAAGGGACCGTGTTCCTGCGTGGCGAACCCGTCCTGACGAACAACATTCACGAAATCTGGGACCGGCTGCACCCGTTCGATCAAAAGTTGATCGCGATGGTGAATGTAAAATCGTTCATTACCGTTCCACTCAAGACACAAGATGCCGTCATCGGCTCTCTCTCGGTCGACCGCACACACAATCAGGCCCTGACCCAGGACGATCTCGATGTCCTGGTCACCCTCGCCAGCCAGGTCGCCATCGCGCTGGACAATGCCCAGGCGTATCGAGAAATCGAATCGTTGAATGCCGGCCTGGAGGCCCGCGTACGCGAGCGTACGGCGGAGTTGGAAGCCGCCAACGCGCAACTCAAGCAGATGGATCGGCTCAAATCGAAATTTCTTGCCCACGTGTCCCACGAGCTTCGAACGCCCCTCACCAGCATCGTCGGCTTCGCGGACAATATGCTCGAGGGACTCGTCGGCTCCCTCAACATGAAGCAGGAGCAGTACCTCACCCGCATCAAAGCCAACGGCACCAGACTCGCCCGCATGATCACCGACCTCCTGGACCTCTCGCGTGTCGAGGCCGGTAAACTCGTGCTCTCTTTCGAACAGGTGTGCCTTCCGACGATCGTGAGCGACGTCATCGAACAACTCCTGCCGCTCGCCATCACCAAGCACCTCAATATCGAACTTCACAGTCCGGATCCAGAACTGCTGGTGTGGGCGGATCAGGACCGGCTCAGTCAGATTTTGACGAATTTATTGGATAATGCTATCAAGTACACTCCTGACGGAGGACAGGTCTCGGTGGAGCTTTCGGTCGATACGCACGACATGGCTCGTATCGTCATCCGTGATAACGGCCAAGGCATCCCCCCGGATGCGCTTCCCAAACTCTTTGATCCGTTCTTCCGCGTGCAGCAAGAAGAGCGAAGCCAAACCAAGGGATTGGGACTCGGGTTGGCGATCGTCAAAGACTTAGTCGATCTACACGGCGGCAGCATCACGGTTCGTAGCGAGGTGGATCAGGGAACGGAGTTTACCTTCACCCTTCCCCTGCATTCGCGCGAACCATCTCCCGCCGGCCAGTTGCCCGCCGTTCGCCGCACGGTGTTGGTCGTCGACGACGATCCTGACATTTGTGACCTGCTGCGGGATCGCCTGGAGGCGGAAGGCGTTCATGTCTGCACCGCGGCGGACGGTCGCGCCGCATTACGGATGCTGGCGGAGACGACGGTCGATGGAGTGTTGCTTGATATCGCCCTGCCGGAATTGGACGGGTTTGAAGTCCTGCGACAGTTGCGTCCCACTCACCCCACGTTGCCGGTGGTCATGATGACGGCCGTGGAGGCGCTGGATCGCGCCATGGCGGCAGTGGAATCCGGCGCTCAAGATTACCTCCTGAAGCCCTTCGATGGAACCAGGCTGCGGCAAATCGTCGATCGTTGGTTCGTCATCGGCTCCGGTCAATCCGAGTCTCCGATAGGACGGTAACCCCATGCCTCTCGCTCAGCGATTCCGCCGCGCCCTGCTTCTCTGCCTGTTGTGTTCGGCCGCCGGATTCGTCTTCGCTGCCGCTTCCGCCAACGCTCAAACCCCACGGCTCCAGGGCCAGTCCGCTGCCGCCGCCGCCATGGGGAACGCCTTCGTCGCTCAGGCCGATGACCCTTCCGCGCTTCATTACAACCCCGCCGGCATGACACAATTGCATGGATTCCAAACCCTGTTCGGAACCACGCTGATCGGGGGCACCACCCAGTTCACGAGTCCCACCGGCGCACAAGTGACAGGCGATCGCAACGGAAGCGTGGCCTGGCCCCCTCCCGGCCACGTGTACCTGGTCGCGAATCTCAAGGACCTCGGCCTGTCGGCACTCGGGAACTTCACCGCCGGTATCGGGATGAACAATCCGTTCGGTTCATTGACCAGATATCCGAACGATGGGCCGTTTCGCACGGCCATCACCTTCACCACCTTGCCGTTACTCGATATCAAACCCACCATCGCCTACAAACTGAACGACCAACTCTCGTTCGGATTGGGCGCGGATATTTACACCTTTTCCGGGCTCTTCGGAGAAGGCCATCTCGAACAGAAATCCATCTGGCCCGGCGGGCTGGGCATCCCGGCCGGCTCCCTGATGGAGATCAACGGAAGCGACACCACGGCAGGATTTAACGTCAGCCTCCTGTACACCCCCTTCCGCAACAGCGACGGGAAACCACTCGTCAACATCGGCATGGTCTATCGCAGTCAAGCCACCTTTCATCTCACGGGCAACTTTCTCGCCAACGGCGCATCAGTCGCCGGCGCCACAGCCACCTTCGTCCTGCCGCAAGTCTTCTCCGGCGGCATCGGCATCTGGCCGGTTCGTACGTCCGAGCGCGAATGGAAACTGGAATTCGATGTGGACTACACGGGATGGAAATCCAACAGGAACCTCGATGTCCATTTGACGAACGGCGCCCTGTTGCCGTTTCCGCAAAATTGGCAGAGCACCTATACCGTCATGATCGGCACCGAATACCGATGGCTGCGCCTGGCCTCGATGCCGGATTGGGACATTGCCCTTCGGGCCGGCTACATGAACCAGCAGGCACAAATACCCGATCGCACCTTTAATCCTGGAGTCCCCTCAGCCAATACCCACATTCCCTCCGTCGGGATCGGGTTGGCCTGCCATGAAAACGGTTCGTTCCTCGGGCTGGTGCGTTGCGGCGAACTGGGAATCGGCCCGCTGAAGCCGAAATTGTTCGCCATCGATCTCGCGTATCAAGCGGGTCTGTATGAAGTACGCACCATCGCAGGCAACCAAAACCCAACCGTCAATGGCCGATACGACAGCATGGTTCATGTCGGCTCGCTGTCGTTGCGGTTCAATTACTGAGTCCAACACGTTTCTGCCGGCTCCGATCGTTATGTCCTGCCCCGTTTCTTCCCTTCAGGCACAACATGCCCCACGCCTACGGCAGAGGCTCTTCGGCCTCGGGACAACCGTTCGTCGATGCGCCGCGATGGCCTCATCTTCAGGCATCGACGGCATGACGGTTGCTTCTTCCACTGCCATGGGTCAATGCAGCCGAGGGAACAGGTGGATCGAATCGTGCTCGTGCCTTTTCGGCGTGGCAGAGAGCCGGTTTCCTGTCGCCGGTTGTCAACCAAGAGCAACCGCATGACAAGGCCTCCTGTCGTGCCCATCCAGCGCTGATCAGACCGCCTTCTCCACGCCATCTGCCGCGTCTTCGCCATCACAGGAGACGCGGCAACCTCTCTCCAGGCCAGATCCTGAACCGTCCTTTCCAGCTACTTTTTAATCACATCTCTCTATCTCGCCCGCGAGTCGCCCCTCACCCCTTCATGCAGGCATCCACTGTACCGGGCTTCGGGAATATGGAATTGAATTCAAGGACCAGGAATCCTACCGATGGTTCGTCACGTTGGTCGTGGATCCTGATGAACCTTCACGGGACATTGTCGCAGGCGGAACCATCGAACGGATCCCCTATAGTGAAGCCTGCTCGCTGGGCATGCCATGCACCTGGACCTCTTGCGATCGTGACGCGATCTATCGTTATTCCGAATCCGGCCTCTGGTACGACGCCATCGCCTGTCTTCTCGACCTCATAACATATGAGGGGGACAAACAGTCGTTGGAGCGAATGCTTCATCACCTCTTGAAACAGTCCGGAGTGAACCTGCCTACATAAGATCCTCTTCCTGCATTGCTTCAGCCCCGTTATCCAATCTGATACGCGGTGAATGAGATCCGATACAGGCGCTGTTCGCGAGGCGCCCCCGCGTAAAGACAACGGTTCTTGTCAGATCGCTCTCCCAATGCAGAATTTCTCAAAAGGTTTGGGAGAATCGGCGAACACTTTTTTCTCAGGCACGTACGGCACGGCTGTTGCTACTTCCAGGGGTGTATAGGGATTGTTGCATTCTTGAGGTAACCGGAAATATCTATTCAGTACAGAAAGGAGCCTGACATGGAACTCGTCATCAGTGGTCTCCTGATCGGAGTCAGTGGCATGTTGGCTCTCTTGATTGTTGCCGTATGGAAAGACGCCGCCCCGCAGCAGCCTGAAACACATCCGCCGCAGCGGTGAACTTCATGACACTGACCATATCCCTGCGCAACGGACTCGCGCATCGATATGACGCAGGCGCCGGGCCAAGCGCTCAACATCAGTGTTCGCGTGCAAAGGAGTGGCACCATGAATCGATTTATCTATCTGCGATCCCAGAAACGCCAACGTATGACCGTCAGCCTGCCGACCGAGCTCCTGGAACGCATGCGCGATGCCGCTTATTGGACATCGGGCACCACTATGGCCGGCCTCATTTCATCCGCGATCGAAGATCTCCTCCATAATCTGGAATCGCAGAATGGCCGACCTTTTTCGCCACGTCTTCAAGATTTGAAACCAGGTCGTCCGCGCGCAAATAAAACCAATCGGGCGCCTGTATCTGAAGACATACAGACTGTATCCAACTAGATACGTGCTTCGATCCGAGAGCTCCTCTCTCGACCTCGCTCCTTGCGTAGACGGCCGAAATCGCGTGAATCCCCCGATAATTCACGCGTCTGCTTTCCGCATACCGAGAATCCCATAAGCATGCATTTTGCGTGAGAGTACTTCTAATCATATGGTCCTCGTGCTTGTCTTCTGTCCAACCATGCCCGACACCGCCGGGCCGGGATCCACGGTATGCCATGCGCCCTCTGATGCACCCCCCCGGCACCGTCTCCTCCCCCCTATCTCCCTCTCCGCCGGCTAAGCGACACCCTGTGGCGGCAGGACCGACCAGGAATCGGTTACGACACTCTGCCCCTCCACTATGTGGTGGGCTCTTGATCTGCTGCTGTGCCATCGGCGCTCATGCTCAGGACGCATCGCCTCCCGCGACGACTCCAACAGCAGCGGCACCGGTCAGCGAAGAGCTCGAATTGCTCAAAGAGGAAGAAACCGTCAGCATCGCCACTCGCCATGAGCAACCCATCTCGCAAGCACCCTCCAACGTCTACGTCATCACCGACGAGGACATTCGGCACTCGGGCGCGACCGACATTCCCACTATTCTCCGCCGCGTACCCGGGCTGGATGTCATGCAGGTCACCGGTGCGGACTTCAATGTCAGCGCACGAGGCGACAATCAACTCTTCGCCAACAAAATTCTCGTGATGGTGGACGGTCGCTCGATCTACATCGACGGCCAGGGCCTCGTGTTCTGGAAATCTCTTCCGGTCACCCTTCCGGAGATTAAACGCATCGAGGTACTGAAAGGACCCGCCTCTGTTGTTTACGGCTTCAATGCCTTCGACGGGGTGATCAACATCATCACGAAGTCCGCTCAGGACATGAAGGGCACGACGTTGCAGTTCGGCGGCGGGGAACTCGGCACCATCTCCAGTTCCGCTGTCCAGGCTGGATCAGCGGGCAAACTTGACTACCGTCTCTCCATCGGCCATGACCAGAATCAACAATGGCGCAACCATGACGCACTCGCCTTCCGGTCGAACAAGTTCAACGTGCAGACGCAGTACAACTTCTCCGGTGACGCCACCTTGCGCGTTGCCGGAGGGTTCATCGATACCAATCGCTTCGACGGCCCCGTTTCAAACGTCCAGATTCCTCGTTCCCAATTCAATCAAGGATATACGGACGTGCATTACCAGTACCGCAATTTCTCCGTGCGCGGCTGGTGGCAGGGCAATGACATCCCCGTCGACTCCGCCACACATCCGCTTCTCTCGCAATTTGTCCGACAGGCGAACGCGACGGACGGGTCCAATGTGTCTTTCACCACGAACACCTATAACATAGAGGCACAACACAGCCTCGAATTCGTCTCGGCCAACCGGCTGAGTTATGGCGTCAATTATCGTTACAACACAGTCGACGGCAGTGCCGTCTCAGAATTAGGGCGAGAAGATCGTCTCGGGGTCCATCTCCAGGACGAGTGGAAGATACGTCCATCTCTCACCCTCGTGGCCGGAGTCCGCTACGACCTGCACACAAGAATCAACGGCACCTGGAGTCCGCGTGTCGCCCTCGTCTACAACCTAACGCCGGAGCATACATTTCGCGTCAGCGGATCTGTCGCCTACCGCCCCCCGACCCTATTCGAATCGAATCTTGATCTTCGCATCTTGCCGACCGTTCCACCGCTGTTCGCACCCATCCCGCTGTTTGGCTCACAGACACTCAATCCTGAGCAGATCATTTCCTACGAAGCGGGATACCAGGGCTGGTGGATGAAACACCGGCTCCGGACCAGGCTCGACCTCTTCTTCAATCACCTCTCCGACTTGATCAACTTCCAAACCGTCGGCACCGCGCGCACGCTCGTCAACGGCGGCGAGGCGGATATCTACGGAACCGAAGCAGGCTTGGAGTTCCTCGCCACTCGCTGGCTCAGCGGCTTTGCGAATGTGTCCTACCAGAAGATCGGACAAACCTTCACCGGCGTCTCACGGCGCGGCGGCCCGGACTGGAAAGCGAACGTGGGCCTCCGCGGCGACTGGGACAACGGCCTCAACGGAGAAATCGCAGTCCATTACGTTGCAAGCGCCACTTACCCCTTGATCGAATTTTTTACCGCGCTCGCACCGGTGCTTCCTAGCCCCACCAGTCCGACAGTCGATAGTTACACCCTGTTGAACCTGCGTGGCGGATACCGATTCTGGCATGACAAGGCTGAATTGGCCGTGGCCGTCTACAACGCGCTCAACGACAAACACAAGGAACATCCGCTGGGCGATACGCTCGGGAGCCGCGTGATGGGTTGGGTCACCTTGAGGTTTTAAATTGAACGTGACGTCTTTTGAATTGAACACAGCCTGGTATCCGTTGTCGGCAGTGCTGTTGCTCCTGTGCCTCAGCAGCGTTGCGGCTGCCGAACCGCCGCCGGTCATCGACGAGTCCATGACTTCCGCCGTCAGCAATGAACTGGAACTCTTGAAAGAAGAAGAAACCGTGAGTATTGCATCTCGTTATGAACAGCCGATTTCCCAGGCTCCGTCGAACGTGTATGTGATCACGGACGAAGATATCCGGCAATCCGGCGCTATTGATTTGCCGACTGTCCTTCGCCGCGTTCCGGGCCTGGAAATCATGCAGATGACAGGCGGCGACTTCAATGTGAGTGCCAGGGGAGGAAACCAGCCCTTCGCAAACAAGATGCTCGTCATGGTGGATGGACGATCCATCTACGGCGATGTCCAGGGGACCGTCTTCTGGAAATCCATTCCGGTCACCCTACCTGAAATTAGACGCATCGAAGTCCTCAAGGGTCCCGCCTCGGCCATGTATGGGTTCAATGCTTTCGACGGGGTCATCAACATCATCACCAAATCGCCTGAAGAGATGAAAGGCACGACCCTGCAATTCGGAGGAGGTGAACTCGGCACGATCAGCAGCGCCGCGGTCCATGCCGGGACCATCGGGAAGTTCGGTTACCGCCTCTCCATCGGTCGCGATCAGACACAACAGTGGCGGGATCGTGATGCTCTGGGGTTTCGGTCGAATAAGTTCAATGTACAAACCGAGTACGCCTTGTCGTCGACTTCCAAACTGCAGGTATCAGGCGGGCTGGTCGACACCAATCGGTACGACGGGCAGGTCGGGGAAGTCACCAGCAATTCGATCCGGCCATCGCTCGCTTACGCCAATGTCCTCTATGAGCAGGGCGCCTTTCTCATTCGAGCCTGGTGGTCAGGATACACGGACAACGCAACGATTACTCCCAACTCTCAATTGGTCGATCTCCTGAGCATTACCGACCGCAACGGACAATCGACCAATCCCTTCTCCGGGAATACCTATAACGTCGATGTGCAACATGCAACCAATCTGTGGGCGACTCACCGGCTGCTCTATGGCGCCACGTATCGCCACAACTCATTGTCGAGCACGACGATCGACCGGTTCAGTCGTGAAGACCGCCTGGGGCTCTTCATCCAGGATGAATGGCGCGCCGCATCTTCGCTGACGATCGTCGCCGGGCTGCGCTACGATCTCCACACACAAATCACCGGGACTTGGAGCCCGCGTGTGGCCATCCTCTACCAGCCCGTTGAGGGCCACACCTTTCACCTCTCCGGATCGGCTGCCTACCGGCCCCCGACCCTCTTCGAATCCCATCAGAACCAACGCGTGACCACGACCATTCCGACTGGTGTGCCGTTTCCGCCCTCAATCTCGTCGACGGTTCCGATCAGCGGCTCGACCCGGCTCGCCCCTGAACAGATCATTTCGTATGAGGCCGGCTATCAGGGCTGGTATTGGAAACATCGCTTGAGGGTGCGGGCGGACCTATTTTTCAACCATGTCTCCGATCTGATCGGCAGCCGAATCACCTCCGGCGGCGCTTCCGAATTCGTCAACGACCAGGGCTCTGCGGACATCTATGGCGGCGAGGCCGGAATTGAATTTCTCGCCAGCCGCTGGCTCAGCGGATTTGCCAACTATGCCTATGAGGAAATCGGCCAGTCGTTCAGCGGGACGGTCAAACGGGGTGCCCCGCGATCGAAAGTCAGCGCGGGTCTGAGAACCGAATGGGACAACGGCCTGAGCGGGGAAATCAGTTACTACTATGTCGGCGCAACCACGTATCCCATTGCACAAACCTTCACGACATTGGCGAGTATTCCGACGACCGGCGTCATCGCGCCGGGGGATCGCGTCGACAGTTACAACCTGCTCAATCTCCGCGTCGGATATCGATTCTGGCAACAGAAGGCCGCCGCCGGGTACATGCGCGACGCGGAAGTCGCCTTCTCGATCTTCAATGCACTGAACGACAAGCATCGGGAGCATCCGCTCGGCGACCGGATCGGCAGTCGGTCGATGGGATGGGTCACTGTGAGATTTTGACGGAATCATCGGCATGCTCAGAGCAAGGTTTCAGGCCATGAGAACTCCGGAGTGACAGCGAGGCCGCTATGACAGCCATTACACCCGGCCATTCGATCCTCGTCGTGGACGACGATCCAGACATCGCCCTCGGGCTACAAGACTTACTCGACCACGACGGCTATCAGGTAAACGTCGCCGGCACCTGTGCAGAAGCGCTCACGCAAGCGCATGAGCATCAGTACAATGCCGTCTTGCTGGATTTGGGCTTGCCGGACGGAGACGGCTCCTCGGTCCTGCGAACATTGCAAGAACAACAACCGCAGCTTCCGGTCATCATCCTCACGGCCTACACAAGCGCCGACCGTACCGTCGGTTCACTCACACAAGGCGCATTCGCCTACCTCACCAAACCCTATAACCGGGACGAATTGCGGGCCGTCCTGCGCCGGGCGATCGGCATCCAGGCGCTCGCCGCCAAAGCCGAGCACGCCGAACATGCGCTGAGCGAAAGCGAAGCACGATTTCGATCTCTGGTCGAGGCCGCCACCGACTCCATCGTGCTGGCGGACCACAACGGTCATATTCTCTCCTGGAATCAAGCCTCCTCCCGCTTGTTCGGGTATACCGATGACGAAGTCCGAGGGAAACCCCTGACCATGTTGATGCCGCAACGGTATCGCGTCGCTCACGAGCGAGGGCTCGCCCGCGTGAAGGACACCGGTCAGTCCCGCCTTATCGGTCGTCTGGTCGAGCTGGAGGGCCTGCGCAAGGACGGCAGCGAGTTCTCGATCGAGCTGTCGTTGGCCATGTGGAAAACCGATGTCGCCGTCTTTTTCAGCGGCATCATTCGCGACATTACTCAACGGCGCAAGGCAGAAGAGATTCTCGACCGCCTTCGCCATCTGCACGAAGTCATCCTCACGCAAGCAGGGGAAGGCATCTACGGACTGGATCGCGACGGCCTGACCACCTTCGTGAATCAGACCGCCGCTCAAGTGCTCGGATATGACCCATCCGAACTTATCGACCAATCGATGCACACACGGCTCCACCATTCCCGGCCGGACGGCAGCGCCTATCCGGCCGATCACTGCCCGATCTATGCGGCCCTTCACGACGGCGTAGTCCACCGTGTGCCGCGCGATGTCTTCTGGAGAAAGGACGGCACCAGTATACCGGTGGAATATGTGAGCACCCCGATCATTGAGAAGGGCACGGTGGCAGGGGCCGTGGTCGTCTTCCGCGACATCACTGAGCGACTGGAAGCCGAACTTGCCGTCGAAGAAAGCCAGGAGCGATTCCTCCAGCTGGCGGAGCACATCCGGGAAGTGTTCTGGATCACCGATCCGGCCAAGACCAGAGTGCTCTATATCAGTCCCGGGTACGAAGAAGTCTGGGGGCGTTCCTGCGAAAGCCTCTACGCGATGCCGGACTCGTGGATGGACGCCATCCATTCAGACGACCGGCTACGGGTCCGGGACGCGGCCATGAGCCGGCAAATTTCGGGAGCGTACAGTGAGGAATATCGCATCCTCCGCCCCGATGGATCGGTGCGATGGATCTGGGATCGCGCATTCCCGATTCGTGACGCGTCGGGGACGGTCTATCGCATCGCAGGCTTCGCGGAGGACGTGACGGAGCGCAAACGGGTTGAAGCGGCGCTGATCGAAAGCGAACGTCGGTATCGGGTCCTGTTCGACGACAATCCGTCCATGTATTTCATGGTGGACGCCGCAGGCATCGTCCTGTCGGTCAACCGCTTCGGCGCCGATCGTCTCGGATATGACGTCCCCGAACTACTCGGATCGTCCGTGTTGAACATTTTCCACCCCGACGATCAGGACGACGTACGCCGGAACCTTGCCGCCTGCCTTTCCGAAATGGGCCGGCCCAGAGGTTGGGAGTTTCGCAAGGTTCGGAAGGATGGCAGCGTCATCTGGGTGCGAGAAACCGCCCAGGCTGTGCTGAACGACCAACAGGCTCCGGTTGTGCTGATCGTGTGCGAAGACATCACCGCCATGAAAGAGGCGGAACTCGCCCTCCACGACAGCGAAGAATTTAAGAATCAAATCTTACGTAGCAGCGCCGACTGCATCAAAGTGTTGGACCTGGAAGGCCGGCTCCAATACATGAACGACGCCGGGCAGACGATTTTACATATCAGGGATCTCAATGCCTACCTCAATAGACCTTGGGTGGATCTTTGGGAGGGGGATGATCGGAATGCCGCCCTGGCTGCATTGGAAGCGGCCAAGGCCGGCGAGGTCGGAAAGTTCGTCGGCTTCTGCCCCACCACCGACGGAATCGCAAAGTGGTGGGATGTACAGGTCACCCCCATGCTCGACACGCGGGGCTATACCCGACGCCTCCTGGCTATTTCCCGTGATATCACCGACTACAGACAGGTTCAGGAATCGCTGCGCGCCAGCGAAGAGCGACTCGAATCGGTCATCCGCGGATCGAACGATGGATTCTGGGACGGCCATGTGCTTCCCGACCAGCCCTGGTACTCGCCGATGACGCCGGTCTGGTGGTCGCCGCGCGTGCGTGAGATGCTGGGATACAACGAGCAAGAATTTCCCGATATCCTCGACAGTTGGGCCTCCCGACTGCACCCGGATGATCGCGAAATCGTATTCGATCGGCTCACGGACTGCCTCAAAAATGGCAGCTCTCATTACGACGTCGACTACCGGTTGCTGACCAAGCAGGGTGACTACTGCTGGTTTCACGCGCGGGCCGAAGTGTTGGATCGGGATGCGCACGGGTATGCGCTCCGCATGGCCGGCTCGCTGCAATGCATCACGGAGCGCAAGCAGGCAGAAGCGCACCTACGCCTCAGCGAAGAACGGTTGCGCAGGGCCCTGACCGAATCGGAAGTCGGCATCTGGGATTGGGATCTGCAGTCCGACCGTCTCTACTGGTCACCTGACGTCGAGGTCTTGTTCGGTCTGACCCCCGGGTCTTTTCCCGGCACCTATGCCGCTTATATCGGCCTGATTTATGCGCTGGATCGCGGGTCGGTCCTGATGCAGATCGAACACAGTTTGCACGACCAGGCCACTCTCAACATCCGGCATCGCGTCGTGTGGACCGATCACAGCATCCATTGGCTGGCCTGGACCGGCCGTATTCATCGCAACGCCGACGGGGTCGCCACACGCGTCCTCGGTATCGTTCACGCGATAAAGGGTCACTCGGACACGTAGACAGGGGGCATTCGGCAATCGCTCACGGGGCCGGCTGGATCGACGAGGATGCAGACTGTGACGTTCCCATTCGTACAATCACCCTCCACCACGGGCTCCGCCGATCGGTTTCGACGGAGCCTGAGTTGCACCGTCATCGCCCTCGTCTGTCTACTCTTCAGTCCAGGGCTGGCCTCGGCCACGGACGTCGTCATTCTCAAGTCGTCGGACATCGCCGCCTATAACCAAGCCATCAGCGGCTTCAAAGCCGCCCTTCCAAACGACGTCGTGCTCGCCGAATATGATTTACAAGGTGATTTGGAGAAAGGACGGAAACTGGCCCGCAAGATCCGTGCAGCCGACCCGGCGCTGGTGTTCGCCGTCGGCTTGAAGGCGGCGAAGGCAGCACAACTCGAGATCGTCGACATTCCAGTGGTCTATGCCATGGTGCTGGATCCGGCCAAGTACGGGCTTAACGCCCCGAACATGACGGGCGTGCTCATGGAAATTCCAATGGAGCGGCAGCTCATCATGATTAAATCCCTGCTGCCTCGTCTCAAACACGTCGGGACCTTGTACGATCCATCCAAAACCGCGACGCTGATCGAAGACGCGCGGCGATTGCTCAAATCCAACGGGACGGAACTTGTCCCGATCCCGCTCAACAACGAGCGGGATGTGCCGGGCGCTCTGCGCACCTTGCTGCCGTCGATCGACGCATTGTGGCTCGTCCCGGATTCCACCGTACTGACCGATGAATCACTACGCTTTATCTTGAATACCGCATTGGAGGAACGCGTGCCGGTGGTCGGATTTTCCCGCGAGTTCGCCCGAAGCGGGGCCCTGCTGTGCCTGTCGGTCAACTATGGCGATATCGGACGACAAGCGGGGCAACTCACCCGCAAGATCCTGGACGGTCACCTCTCACTCCCCGCAAAACCTTTACACCCGGACCGTATCGAAATGAGTCTGAATCGTAAAACCGCCAAGTTCCTCGACATCGAGATCCCCAGAGACCTCGAGGAAAAGGCCGACGAGCTCTATTGATGAAAGGACCCACCGTGAAAGGCCCCGCGCACTACCTCACCTCACCCTCGTTGTACCCGAGCGGCCCGGGACGATTTATCAGTCTCAGGACGAAGTTCGTCGTATTTTTCAGCTTGATCATTATTCTGACCTGCTCGGGAATGAGTTGGTACTTCATTCACAGTAAACGCATCGCCATGACCGAACGAGTGCAAGATCTCGGAACTATTCTGGTCAAGAATCTCGCCCACAACGTACGATACGGCATCATCATCCAGGAACGAGTCATCCTGGAGCAGTTCATCGACGGTGTCATGGGAGTCGACGAGGTGGTCTATGCGCTGATCACCGGCGCAGACGGCCAGATCCTCGCCGCAAAGAGCAAAGGCAAACTCGACAGCCCGCTCGGGACCGTCCGATCGGCAGAACGACCTTTTTATCCGCGTCCTGACATTGCGGACGCGGTGATCAAGCATTCAGGCACGGAGCCGACCATCACGCGCCTCAGGCTCAGCGGTGCGAACACAATCCCTCTGCGGGAGAAGGACTCGACCCTTCCAATTTCGACATCGGGCATTCACGAAGAGACGTTCTACGATTTTGCCATCCCGGTGATGAAGCGCTCGGAATCCCGCCTGGAAGCGCTGGCGCTCCAGGAGGAAGAAACACGCAAAGCGGCGAACGCACCGACCACCCCTCAGGTCTTCGGCGTCGTCCAAATCGGCTTGACCGAGGTGCCGATGCAACGAGAACTGGCGAAAGTTCTGCGAAACTTTCTCCTGCTCACCCTCGGCATCATCACGGCCGGCATTCTCTGCACGAATCTGCTGGCCCGCCGGATCATCACTCCCTTGCGCCATCTCGCCGCAGGCGCACGCAAAGTCAGCGAGGGCGATCTTTCCACCTTTGTCGTTCCGACGACCCAGGACGAAGTCGGCCAACTGACGGCGCTGTTCAATTTGATGACCAAATCTCTTCAAGAACGCAATCAGGCCATCTCCGCCAACCTTGAAACCATCCGGCGACATGTCACGCAACTGACCACCTTGAATCAGTCCAGCACAGCCATCACCTCCACGCTCGACCTTGACCGGCTCCTCTCAATTGTATTGCAGCTGCTCAGTGAAAATTTGGGATTCGCCCGGATGGTCCTGTTTTTATGGGATAGCGAGCGAGGCATCGCGACGGTGGGGCAAATGCTGGGCATGCCCCCGGAAGTGGAAGAAGCCGCTCGGCGGCTTGAGATTCCCGTGTGCGAAGACGGCGGGTTTGCCGCCGAACTTCTGATACGTGGCAAGCCCCTGTTCGTTCCGAGCATTGAGCCGGTCGCCGATCGCATCTCCCCCGCAGTGCTTCCCTGGCTTCGTCAGGTGGGAATCTCCTCCTTCGTCGCTGCGCCTCTTCGGAGTCAACAGCGGATTCTCGGCTACCTGGGCGCCGACCGAGGCACCCATCCCTGCAGCCAGGAAGATCTCGATCTTCTGGTCACCATTGCCAGTCACGTGGCGGTTGCCGTGGACAATGCGCGCGCTTATACCGAACTGGCCACGTTGACGGACCATCTCGAACGACGCGTTCAGGAACGAACGCATGAATTGCAAGCGGTGAACGAGCGCCTGCAGGAGCACGACCAACGGCGCTCGAAATTTGTGTCGGTCGCGTCGCATGAATTACGCACGCCGATGACCTCCATCAAAGGTTTCGTCGAGAACATGCTGGACGGCCTCACCGGTCAACTCTCAGAGCGGCAAGAGCACTATCTCCAGCGGGTGAAACACAATGTGGATCGACTCACACGAATCATCAATCAACTGCTGGACTGGTCTCGCCTGGATGTCGGCCGGATCGAGATCAAGCCCGAATCACTGCACATCGATGAGTTCGTCCGGGATGTGGTGGAGAGCTTTCAGACACTCGCCGCCGAAAAATCCATCGTCCTCGAAGTCCTGTCCTGCGAACAACCGATCACCGTGCGTGCCGACCGCGACAAGCTGGAGCAAATTCTTTGGAATCTGGTCGGCAACGCCATCAAATTCACTCCACCTTCAGGACATGTCTCAGTGAGCTGCAGCATCTGCGACGCGAGGTACGCCCAGATTACGGTGGCCGACACCGGCTGCGGAATTGCCCCCGACGAGTTACCCCATGTCTTTAATGAGTTCTCCAAGGTCGAATCAGCCATGCCCTCTTCACAAGGGGCGCAACTCGGGCTCTTCATCACGAAGAGTCTGGTGGCCCTGCACGGCGGACAGATGTGTGTGGAAAGCCGGCTCGGTGTCGGAACTCAGTTCTACTTCACCTTGCCTCTCGACAACTCACCCGCATCGACGCCGTAGCAGGCTATGTGGTAGTGCGACAGCGTCCCCTCGGCTGTATCCGATCCGATAAACCCCGCATTTATTTGAACACTCGCAGGCAGCGCCACACGGCGCACACGGCTTCCCTCTCTCGCTGTTCCTCACAGAATCAATGGGTTCCCGCTCTGTTGGCTCACGCTTCATCGGCGCACCGGCGGCATAGGTATTGCGCTCACAGCAAATCGTGAAGACTTCTCACAATCCGGAACAGTCGCACCATGCGCCCTCCCATTCTCATAGTCGATGACGATCCGGATATCCGGGAATCTCTCACGGACATGTTAGGTCACGAGGGATACCTCGTACACAGCGCCGCCTCCGGAACCGACGCCCTTCAACAAGCCAAACAGACGCGCTACGACGCAGCGCTCCTCGACATCCAATTGCCCGACCTCAACGGACTCTCGGTCTTGAAAGTGCTCATGGAATTAGATGCGAGTCTCCCCGTCATCATCCTGACCGGAAACGTCACGCCTGAAAACACGATCGGCTCTCTGGCCAAAGGGGCCTTCGCGTATCTGACCAAGCCCTATAATTCCCAAGAACTCAAAGCCATCCTTCGCCGGGCCGTCTCGGTGAAAGGGCTGGCCGTCCTGGCCGAGCATGTAGAGGAGGCGCTGCAGGCCAGCGAAGAACGCTTCCGGGCGTTGGTGGAGTCGGCGACCGACGCCATGGTGCTCGCCGACCAGAGCGGCCTCATCATCTGGTGGAACGGCGCCGCCGAGCGAATGTTCGGTCACACCAAAGAAGAGGCCCTCGGGCGCCCGCTGACCATCATGATGCCGGAACGGTTTCGCGCCGCGCACGCGGCCGGCGTCACACGTCTCGCCCAGGGTGGAACAGCCACGATCATCGGGCATACCATCGAAATGGTCGGCTTGACAAAAACCGGAGACGAATTCCCGATTGAGCTCTCGCTGGCATCCTGGCGTGCGAGTGAAGGGATGTTTTTCAGCGGCATCATTCGCAATATTGCGCGGCGCAAACGCGCCGAAGAGTCTGTCGTCAGGTTGAGCCATCAGAACGCGCTGATTCTCGACAGCGCCGGGGAAGGCATCTTCGGACTAGACCCGCAAGGATGCGCCACCTTCGTGAACGCAACTGCGGCGCGGATGCTCGGATGGAGCGCGGCAGAACTGATCGGCAAGCCGTTGGCACCGCTCTTTTATCGAATCGGCAACGACAATGCGCTGTACGCCTCAGACCCTTTCTGTCTCCGCGCAGCGCTTCATGACGGCGCCATTCACCGCATCCAAAACGAGACCTTCGCCAGGAAGGACGGCTCGCTGTTTCCCGTCCAATACGTCACCAGTCCCATCCGTGAGCGAGACCGGCCGGTCAGCGCAGTCGTGGTCTTCCAGGACATCAGCGCTCGCAAACAGCAGGAGGGCCTACAGCAGGCACAACTCTCCGTCAGCCATATCCTCGCGCAAGCCGGCACCGTCGAAGAAGCCATCCCGCAACTTCTCCACGTCGCAGGCACAATGGGTGCGTGGGATATGGCGCTCTTGTGGCAATGCGGGCCAATGGGAGACAAGCTGACTTGTCAGGGAGGCTGGATCCGTCCCTCACATCGATGGGATGAATTTCTCTCGGTCTGTCGCAACAGTGAGTTCCCGCCGGGGATGGATTTCCCTGGCATCGCCTGGGCCTCAAAACTTCCGCTCTGGATATCGGACGTCCTGGCGGATTCCCGATTCACCCGCGCACCGACCGCCTCTCGCCTGGGTATTCAGGGGGCCTGCATCGTCCCCATCCGGACCGGCAGCATCATCCACGGAGTGCTTGAGTTGTATACCGAACAGCGGCGGGCCTCCGACAGCCACTTGATTCAGATCCTCGCCGACACGGGCATGAAGATCGGACAGTTCATCGATCGCACAGGAGCCGCGCAGGCATTGCGTGCGGCGCATCACATGACTCAGAGCCTGCTGGCCAGTCTGCCCGGCGCCATTTTCCTGTGCGGAAGCGACTGGCACGTTCAGTATGCCAATGCGTTGGCCCATCAGTATTTTGCGCCTCCCGGCGAATCGCTGATCGGCCGTCCGCTGTGCGAATGTCTTTCCCTCAGCGAGCCCGCGCTCCAACAGCTGATGGTGGAATGGAACACGCACAGGGCAGACTCGCCTCATCGGCTCTCTGAACGTGAGTGCGAAGTCGCCGCACGGTTGTATCGCTATCGGTTTTTTCCGGTCTCGACCCCGGAATCCCCGCAGTACCAAGTGGGCATCCTGTTGTGGGATATCACCGACGACAAACAACTCCAGGATGAACTGATCCAGGCTGAAAAACTCTCCAGCCTTGGCACCATGGTGTCTGGTATGGCGCACGAAATCAACAACCCGGCCCAGGCTATCCTCAGCATGGCCGAGTTGATCCAGGATGAGGACGATCCGGACACGATAAAACAGTTTGCCGCCGATATTGTGGGCTACGCCCGTCACGTCTCCACCGTTGTGCGGGATTTCTCCGGCTATGCCCGCGCGGCCGGCAGGGATGGAGCGACGGAAATCGATGTGGCAGAACGTTTGCTCGAAGCGGTCAAGATGGTCCGGCGAGGGCCTCATTTCGGCCACGTGGAGATCGCCACACAGTTCGAAGCCCCTGTGTTTCTTCGCGCGCGAAAGGGAGAAGTCGATCAGGTGTTTGTCAACTTGATCGGCAACGCTATCCAGGCCATGGAGGGGATCGGCTGCTTGACGTTAGCGACCGGTCTGGACGGCAGATGGATCCAGGTGACCATTGCCGATACCGGTCCGGGCATCCCGGATTCCATCCGCCCGAGGATTTTCGATCCGTTCTTCACCACCAAAACAGCTGGCAAAGGGACGGGACTCGGACTCAGCATCGTGCACAAGATCGTGACCAAATATGCCGGAACCATCACGGTGGACAGCACCGAAGGCGGAGGCACCACCTTCCGGTTACGGTTTCCGGCACTCGTTCAGTAAGAGAAACCGTCACGATGAGGGTATGATTCGATTGTAGCCTGACGAGAAGAGCCTCGCGAGGAGTCAGCCGGCAAACTTGAAACCGCGACAGATATCAGGACTGTGAGCGAGGAGCGTACGCCCGCTTAAATACCGAGCGCAATCCGAAATAGGCGAAGGAATCTTTCAGGTTGGAGTACAGGCGCTTGAACGCGCCCATGTCGGGATTCGTCACATACTCCATGGTCAGTACGATCCGCTCTTCCTGCTCTCCGAGCGGCGTGACGGCATGCCAGAGTTTGTCGCCATTGAAGATCACCAGATCGCCTGGCGCAGTCGCCAATTCACGGTGCACCGGTTGTTTCCCCGGCACATCTTTGAAAAGATCGCAGACTAAGCGGCACTGCTTGGACTGATCGAGTAAGCCCATCAGAATGGTGTACCGGGCGCCTTTGTAGTAGGACGTATCGTAGTGATACCCGATGTGATCGCCGGCTTCCGTGTAGTAATAGAGCGCACAGGAATGGGGATCGTTGTCGGGACACAGCAGCAAATTCACCTTGGTCAACCGATTGAGCATCGCCCGGAAGGCGTCCGAGCGATACAGGTCGATGAACTGCGGCGCTTTCTCCATCACGGCATAATAGCCGACACTGCCGCCCTTCTTATGCCCGGGAATATAATTGCGGTTCAACCCTGACTTGAGCATCTGGGCTTGCTGAGCCAGGGTGGCCTCCACAAAATCGCGCGGCAAAAACTCTGGGATATACAGGAATTCGTTCTGATCCCAATATTCCCGCTCAAGCCGGTCAAGATCCAGCGCCGCAATCGCCCGCTCCACCGCCTCGGTCACGCTGCTTGTACAGGTTGGGCTCATACCTTCGCCTTTCGTGAAGCGTCGTTCGTATCTCGTCCGGAGAACGAGCGTATGGCGCATAGCTGGTAGCAGCAGTCGGCGAAGCAGAGCGAATGGCCAATAGCCGACGACAGGGAGTCCGAAATCAGAGGCGCAGAGCTTCTCATACCATCCTCAGCCATATGCTATAAGCCATGAGCTATACGCTCCGATCTCTCACGAGATACGCTTCACGATTCACGCGTCACGGATGTCGAGAGCTAGGGTCTGCTCAGCACCGGCGCCCGCACGATTTCTACATCGGCCGGGGCCTTGAAATCAAATAGGTCGTCCTTCAGTCCGCTGTTCGGCTTCAACTCTGAAAACTCAAAGGTCGCGATATTGCCGCTGACCTCATGCAGGGCGATCGTCTTGAGGAAGTACGTCTTCGGCTGTACTTCGATCACAATCTTCTGAATCGCGCGCTCCGGTTCGGCCCGTCCCTGCTTCGGAGTCAAAGAGACCAGCAGAATGCCCCCTGCGCCACGGTCCTTGTTCGCCGTGGGTTCGATGTCGAACTCTTCATCCAGTTTGGCCACCCCTTGCAGCAATTGCAGCGGCGCCTGGGAAGCGGCCATATAGGTGAGCTTGCCCACCAGCACCTGCTTGTGCTCCGGCACATACATTTTGACGTCGTCTTTGTTGACGTAAATTTCTTCCGTAGCCGGTTCGATATAATCCCATCGGAGACGCCCGGGCTTCTTGATATAGAAATGTCCGGTCGAAATCACGGGCGTCGAAAATCCTTCGATCCTGGTTTTTTGCGTGAACGAGGCCTGCAAGTCCTTGGTCTTTTCATAGCGGGTCTGGATCTTCTTCACGACCTCTTGGACCTCCTGCAGAGACTGGAGG
The DNA here is from genome assembly GCF_900170025.1 of Nitrospira sp. ND1. Classification (NCBI taxonomy): domain Bacteria; kingdom Pseudomonadati; phylum Nitrospirota; class Nitrospiria; order Nitrospirales; family Nitrospiraceae; genus Nitrospira; species Nitrospira sp. ND1. The sequence continues at coordinate 1,406,671 of NZ_FWEX01000006.1, forward strand.
TCCACCGCCGGCTCATCGGGCTTCACCGGTTGAGCCACTGCCGGAATTCCACTCATGAGCAGCACCGCAACGATTAAGAATATCCGCATCATGCCTCATCTCCACCGACCGGCCCACGACGGCCGAGGACCTCTCGACGCCCGTCCCGGCCTGCTGCTCCGACCACACCTTCCGCTTCCATCTGTTCGATCATACGGGCCGCCCGGGGATACCCGACGCGGAGACGCCGTTGAATCAGGGAAGCAGAAGCCTGGCCGGTGGACAATACCAGATCCTTGGCCTGTTCGTAGACTTCGTCCTTGGCTTGCTCCTCTTCCGCCTCTTCGATCTTGAGCGATTGGAGTTCCCGGCAGTACGAGGGCAACGCCTGCTTCTTGACGAATTCGACCACCCGCCGCACATCATCGTCCGACACATACGACCCGTGAATCCGCATCAGCTTCCCGGTCCCCGAGGCGAGATACAACATATCGCCGCGACCAAGCAGCGCCTCGGCGCCGTTGGCATCCAGAATCGTGCGCGAGTCGGTCTTGGACGAGACTTGAAACGCGATACGCGCCGGGAAATTGGCCTTGATGAGGCCGGTCAACACATCGACCGATGGCCTTTGGGTCGCCAACACGAGGTGAATCCCGGAAGCGCGCGCCATCTGGGCCAGACGCGCAATCTTGTCCTCCACATCTTTCGGGGCTACCATCATCAAGTCCGCCAGCTCGTCGATCATGACCATGATGTAGGGCAGGGGCTCCGGCGGACTCGGCTTGACCGAATCAGTCGGCCCATTGTCGCCGGCGGGCTCCGCATCTTCTCCCTTGGAGAGACGCTCCTCTTCGGACAGAAACGTCAGTTCGACCTGCTCAGGCTTGCCGGATTGCCAGACATCCGACACGGCCCCTTGCACCTCGGAAATCCGTCGGTTGTAGGCATCGATGCTCCGCACCCCCGCATCAGCCAGCAGCTTGTAGCGCCGCTCCATTTCCTGGACCACCCACCCCAACCCGCGCGCCGCCGATTTGGGATCGGTAATGACGGGACGAAGCAAATGCGGAATGCCATCGTAACTTTGGAACTCCAGCATTTTCGGATCGATGAGCAGCAGTTTTACTTCGTCCGGACGGGCGTTGAACAGAATGCTCAACAACATCGTGTTCAACCCCACGCTCTTGCCGGCTCCGGTCGCGCCGGCAACCAGCAGGTGAGGCATCGTTCTCAGGTCCGCACAGACCGCACCGCCGAAGATATCTTTCCCGAGCGCGAGCCCCAATTTGGAGCGTGAGCGCGAAAAGGCGTCGCTGGTGACGACTTCCTTCATGGACACCATTTCGCGATGAGGATTCGGCACTTCAATCCCGACGACCGACTTCCCGGGCAACGGCGCCACGATACGCAAGCTGATGGCTTTGAGTGCCAGGGCCAGGTCATCGGCAAGGTTGACGATGCGCGCGACCTTCGTCCCCGGCGCGGGCTCGAACTCGTACATCGTCACGACCGGACCCGGTCGCACCTCCGTCACCCGCCCTTCGATCGCAAAACTCTTCAGCGCCTTGGTCAGGATTTCGGATTGCAGTTTCAACTCATCGTCGCTGAGACGGGCAAGCGGGCCGGAGGGATCGCTCAGCAGTTCCTGGGGATCAGGCAGGACATAGCCGTCAGATACGGAGGGACTGGTCGCAACTGCTGCTGCCGGCTCGTCCGCCGACACCGCGCGTTTTTCGACCTTCATCGGGGGCTGAATCTTAGGGGGAATGACGGGAACGGGAATCTGCTCCACCGCTTCAGCCACCACCTGCACTTCGCGGTCAAAGTCCTGTTCCTCAACCTCGCGCGAAGCTCGCGACTTCTTCTCACGGACTCGCTTGGGTTGCGCCTCCTCCTGCTTCGTCGGCCACTCCGGAACCAGCCCGGCCATCCGCTCGCGCGCGGCCGCCCACCAGTCGGGAACCCGCTGCAGCAGCGCCGTCAGCGACAGCGGCACCGTAAACAGGAGCGCCACCATCAAGCCGGCGAGGATCACGATATGCGCGCCGGTCGTGGCAAAGTAACTTCGGACCCCGTCGGCCAACACCTGCCCGATAATCCCGCCGGCCAGACCTCGATTGACCCAGCCGCTGGAAATCGTGGGCACCGCCGTCACTTCCAAATGCAGCAGGGCACTCAAGAACACCATGGCCGCCAGACCGCTGCCGGCGTTTCTGATTCGCATAGTGAGCGGGATCGGCGTGAAGCAACGCGCGCCGAGCAGTCCGAGAAGAATGGGAAAGAGGTAGGCGGCGCCGCCGACCATGAAAAAACAAGCGGCCGCCGACAGCGCGCCCACCGACCCGATCATGTTTTTGGGCTGATTGCCGGCTGCTCCGGATGCCGCAATCGATTTGGCGTCGCCGGGAACGAACGACACCAGACTGAGCAGGATCAGGAGACCGGCTGCGATCAGGAGAACCCCGATCACTTCGCGCTTCACATGAGAGGAACGGGAAGGGGCTGAGCGGGCGTCACCGCGCTTTGCCGTGGTGGATACACCCATGCGGCGGATCGTAGCACAGGGAAAACGCCTTTTCAAACAAACGGGGAATGTTGCGCAAGCCGATGAAGCCGCGCTTACTCACGCTCACAGGGACCGGAGTCAGACCGGATCGCGATCGAACGCGCGCGCAAGTGTGCGGTAGTCGTCGAGCGTGAGCATCTCCGCTCGAGCTTGCGGCGGCACGCCGGCTTCCGCAGTGGCCCGCGCAATCTGCTCGGAAGGATAGCCTTCATCACGCAGGGAATTCACCAGCGTCTTGCGGCGATGGGCGAACGACGCGCGCACCAGCCGCCGGAACCGTTCGTGCCGGACCGGCTCGAACCCTTCCTGCGTGTTGATCCGAAGATGCACCACCGCCGATCCGACAGTCGGACGGGGACGGAAACAATTCGCAGATACACGAAAGGCCAGTTCCACCTCGGCCGCCTCCTGGGTCAATACCGACAGCACCCCGTAGTCCTCGCTGTTCGGCTTGGCCGCCAGCCTGAGCGCCACTTCCGTCTGCAGCATAAGTACCAGACGATCGAGGCGGGCACGCGCATCGAGCAGCGCGAAGAGAATCGGCGTAGAGACGTAATAGGGAAGATTCGCCACCACCACCGTACGCAGCGGCAAGGTCTCGAAGGGAAAGGCGAGGGCGTCCCCGATCCGAAGGTCCAGGTTTCGGCAATGCCCCAGACTTTCCTGCAGATGAGGCTGCAACTGTGGATCGATCTCAACGGCAATGACGCGTCCCGCTTCGGCACACAAACCGGCGGTCAGGGCCCCACGCCCCGGTCCGATCTCCAAGACAGTGTCCTCCGGGCCAAGCGCCGCTAGGGACACGATCTTGCGGATAATGTTCGGGTCGATGAGAAAATTCTGACCGAGTCGTTTCAGGGCTGGAGGGAAGGAGGGAGCCATCATCTCGCACAGCTTTCTAGCAGGATGCGGAAAAACTCATTTTTTGCATCATACGTCGCGATCAGCTCACCTGCCGTGTCGGCGGCAGAATCACCGCAGGATGCGCAAAAAGGCCGTCCAGCAAGGCCGCAGCGAGCGAGGAAGCGAATCGTACTCGGGCCGTACGGTGAGCTTCTGAGCGATGCGAGAACGCCGCGGGCGGACTTTTTCCGCATCCTGCTAACCGGCGGCCGGAGGGGCCGCGGCCCGAATGCGTTTGGCAAGCGTCACGAGGTAGGAGCGATAACTTTCCACCTCGTCGGTGAACTCTTCGATCAAATCGTTGGTGAACGCCATACCGGGCTTTTTTCGCGCCAACTCATCGGCCGCACTCTGTCCGGCATGCTGCTGGAGCAGGGCCACCGTGCGGATCTTCCACTGCCCCATGCGTTCAGTGCCCAAGGTGGTGTTGAAATCCTGAATGGTCCTTGTCGCGATCGCATCCAATTCCTTCACCTGCTGATCGATCATCGTCGCCGCGGAAAGTCCTGTCTCTGCCATGGACGTATTCCCCTTCTTTCCTATCGGGACGTTTTGGTAACCGGTGACCAGGATTCGGCCAGGCGGGCCGCCACCTTCACGGCCTCCAGCAGGCTCCCATGCTCGGCAACCCCTTTTCCGGCGATGTCATAGGCCGTTCCATGATCCACTGAGGTCCGGATAATCGGGAGCCCGACGGTCAAGTTCACGCAGGTGCCGAACGCGACCAGCTTCAGAGGAATAAGCCCCTGATCATGATACATCGCCACCACACCATCGTAGTCGCCGCGGGCGGCCTTCCCGAACAGGGTATCGGCTGGAAGCGGATCGCTGGCCTTGATACCCGCCGCCCTGGCCAGTTTGACGGCCGGTGCGATGCTGGTCGACTCCTCGTTGCCGAACAGACCATGCTCTCCAGCGTGGGGATTCAACGCCGCCACGCCGATTCTGGGACGCGCAATGCCGAAATACTTCGTCAACCCGAGATGTGCGAGGCGGATGGCCTTGCTGATCCGTTCCGTGGTCAGCAGCGGGGACAGGGCATTGATCGCCACATGGGTGGTGGTGAACATGATTTTGAGCGGCCCGCCGACAATCATCATCCCGAACTCTGTGGTCTTGGTCAGATCTGCCAGCAGTTCCGTGTGTCCCGGGTAGTGAAAACCGGCCATGTTCATGGCTTCTTTATTGATGGGAGCCGTGACGATCCCACCCAGGCTCCCCGCCTGCGCCAGCTTCACCGCTTCCTTGATGAATGCGATGGAGGCTGCACCGGTCACCGCGGTAGCGGCACCCATGCGAAATTTCGGTAACGGACTTTCCAGCGGGTCTGCCACGGCCACCTGCCCCGCCTTCAACCGCTGGCCGTTCGCCGGATTGAAGTCCACCACCTGCAGAGGGAGCTTCAGCCAGGCGATCGTCCGTTCCATGACGTGACGGGAGCCGACGACAACAGGAGTACAGAGGCGCATCAGAGCCCTATCGGCCAAGGCCTTGGCGATGACTTCCGGTCCGATCCCGGCCGGATCTCCCATTGTGAGACCCAGGACAGAACGCGCTGTCTTGGTCGTGCGTTTAGGAGCCATGTGCGTACAAGAACAGTGTGTACCCAAGGTACAGCAGCGCGCTACCGCTGAGCAACCAGGGCCGCCAGTGTCCGGACCAGACTGCCTGCAGTAGACTCAAGCTCATAGCGAGCACGGCGAGCACCATGGTCGCCAGCGCCGTTGGCCCCAGCGTCCATTCGGTGCCCAGCAACCCGACAGAGACGGGAATCGAGCCCTGAAACACCATCGCACCAGTGACATTTCCAACGGCCAGCCGATCCTTCTTCCGATACAACCAGAGAAAACTGTTCGACATCTCCGGCAACTCAGTGGCCAACGGAGCGATCAGCAACGCGAGGATGAGCGGCGAGACCTGCATTTCCGCTGAAATGGAATTCGCGGCCGTCACGAACAGATGGGCCCCACCGACCAGGCCCAGCAGGCCCACGATTCCCTGCGCGCCGATCACCAGATACGACGGACGAGAGGACCGGCGTGCGAACAACAGTGGCTCCAGTTCACCACCTCCCTCACCCTCTTCATCTTCGGCCGAGAACTTGAGCTTCATGTAATAGACGTACATGCCCAACAGCACTGCCGCGACAGCCACGTGAAAGAGCTTGGAGGGGATGACCGCGCAGGTCAACGCCAGCGCATAACTGATCAGGAAGAAGCTGATATCGACGCGGACTTCGCCGTAATTGAGCTTGAACGTCGCCGTCCGCTTACCGAGCTTCGCGTAGAGCAGCAACAGCAGCGCTAGAATAGGCAGGACCAGCGTGCTGAGCATGAACGGCGCCCCGAGAATGGCGCCCAGACCGACCTCCATCTGCTCTCGCCCGGCCCCGAAAAAAATCGCGATGATCGGAATCGACGTCTCCGGTAGGGTCGTCCCGACCGCCGCGAAGACGCTCCCGACCGCGCCTTCAGAAATGTTGAGACGCTTGCCGAGCCATTCAATGGCGTTCGTAAAGAGATGGCACCCGGCGAGGGTGACGACGACCGAGGCCACAAACAATCCCACATAGAGCAGGATCGTCACTGGAGGCCTCGCGAGGAAGGCACCTCAAACGAGAAGACAACGGCGGCAGTTTCTGTGTTCACCTGCTCCCTTTTTCCTTTTTCGCATGTCCTGCCGTGCGCCGATAGGCCTGCATGGCCTCTTCCAAAATGTCTTTCACCGGACGGCCGCTCTGTTCGGCAATCCGCTTACAATCCTCATACTCAGGAGCGGCTTTGCTCCGACCCGGTTGGGAGTCCGCCACCTTGATAGACACCTCGTGGCCATGGACCTGTACCGGGACAAATCGTCGTGGCAGCACCCGTCGCTGCACCTCATGGGTCCTGACCCCGAGCGCCGTCGTGTCGGCGAACAACACGGCCAGCACGGCCTCCACCTTCTCCTGGGGAGCCAGCACGGAGAGTACATTCCCGGGACGGCCCTTTTTCATCGTGACCGGTGCCAGGGTCGCATCCACGGCTCCCGCAGCAAACACCCGATCGAACACGGTCTCGTAGACCTGCGGATTCAAGTCGTCGATGTTCGTCTGAAGTTCAACGATGGTTTCCAGCGAACCTACGGCGGCCGGTTCTTCACCGACGAACACTCGTAACACATTCGGCCAATGCGCCGGATCGGCAGTTCCCGCCCCATACCCCACCCGGCGCACCTGCATATGAGGCAAGCGACCGAATTCTGTCGCCAGGGTTCGCACCAGCGCGACTCCCGTCGGAGTCGCCAGTTCCCGCTCAGGCCCCCCGGCATAGATAGGCAGGCCGACTGCCAGCGCAGCCACGGCCGGACCCGGCACAGGCAACGATCCGTGTGCCGACATGAGGGTGCCCGATCCCACATTGATCGCGGAGGCCGTCACGCGCTGCACCCCCAGGAGATGGATCCCCAGGACCCCGCCGACCACATCGACAAACGAATCGATCACGCCGACTTCGTGAAAATGCACATGCGAGGGTTCGACGCCATGGGCCTTCCCCTCAGCGTGAGCCAGCACATCGAACACGGCCTGGCTCTTTTCTTTCACCGCCGGGGGCAGGCCGCTCTTCAGTAGAATCCGTTTGATCTGCGCCAGGGTTAACGGGGCGCGAAAGCCCTTCTCGACCAGCACATCGACTTTAGTGGCAGTGAGGGCCCCGCGCTCGACCCGTTTCCGCGTCAGGCGAAACCCCTCGATCCGCAACAAGGCCAGCCCGCGCACGAGATCTTTAAACGGCAATCCCGCATCGACCAGCGCACCCAAGGTCATGTCGCCGCTGATGCCGGAGAAACAGTCGAAATGAAGATGTGTGGCCACGTCACTCCTACGATTCATCATCCACTGCGAGCGAGCGGCATCTTACCGGAGCCGCATCCAGACAGCAATCATTCCGCTCGTTCATTGACAGCCCTTCGATGCTGTGTTATCCCCAATCAAGAGACGCATTCCATCGGACCACCGGCCCACACGCTGCGACTTCAACACCATGATCAATGCCACACCATTCAGCTCTACGATTGTCCTTCGCGCATTGCGTGCCGTACGACTCGGCCTCCTGTTTCTCTTAGGTGCGGCCCTTCTGCTGGGAGGACATCCCATGGATGCGTTGGCCAAAACCAAGGGCAAGAGCAGCGTCCCGCGCCCGGAGCCGGACCTGAAAATTCTCTCGCTGCATGCCGCGCCGATGCCCTACCGCCCGCAAGACGGGCCCTTTCATTTCATCGCGACCGTGCAACTGCCCAAGGAAGTCGATGAACAATTGATGCTGGAGGTGTCCGCTCTTGTCACCTCCTCCTCCATGACCTCGCTCCGCTTCCTGTCGATCCGGCAGCCGGTCAATGAACATGCGCAGACAGCCACCAGCGCCGCTGGGGACACGCCACAGAAACATGTGCAGGTGGATCTCGTGTGGGACGGACTGGACCACAACAAGCAGCAAGTGCCGGTCGGGTCCTATGAATATGAAGTGCGGGTCAAATTACTGAGTAACGGAGAAAAGGGCCAACGCACGCAGATGTTGTCGTGGCCCAAACGCGGCAAGTTTGTCGTGAAGAACTAAGCCGTCGATTCCGGAACGCCGACCGGCCCACTCCGCCGGTCAGCGCACTTCGTTATGCTTCCCCCACCATGTTGATTCGATGCGCGAGGCAACCGGCTCCGAAACCGTTGTCGATGTTCATGACTCCGACTCCTGCCGCGCAGGAATTCAACATGGTCAACAATGCGGCCAACCCGCCGAAGTGTGCGCCGTAGCCCCGGCTCGTCGGCACCGCAATCACCGGTTGCCGAACCAGTCCGCCGACCACGCTTGGAAGCACGCCATCCATGCCGGCCACCACGATGAGGGCCCGGGCATCATGCAACCGTTCCTGCTGCCCCAGCAGGCGATGCAAGCCGGCCACTCCCACATCGTACAACGTGTCGGTCTTGCTCCCCATGATATCGGCCGTCACACGCGCTTCTTCCGCCACGGGAATATCGGCGGTGCCGGCGGTGACGATCAATACGGCCCCCCGGCGCACCAACTTGGGCGGCGCAATGGCGACGACCCGCGCCGCTTCGTGGTAGACCGCCCGCTTGCTCACGCGCAGGAGCGCCCGCGCAACCGAGGGTTCCACCCGCGTCGCCAGCAAGGCGTTGTTCTTCCTCAAGAGCGTCTTCGCGATGGCAACCACCTGTGATACCGTCTTGCCTTCGCAAAAAATGACTTCCGGAAACCCCTGGCGTAGCGCGCGATGGTGATCGAGCGAGGCAAATCCCAAGTTTTCATACGGCAGGGTGCGTAACCGGTGAAGCGCATCCGGCACCGCAAGAGCGCCCTGCTGAACCTTCGTGAGCAACGCCTGGAGCTGGTCCTGATTCATGACGGGCTCTTCTCCCCCTTGGCTTCGCGCTCCATGAGATCACCGACCGCCTGACGACAGGACTTGTCGGCAAAGAGCACCGCGTTTACTTCCTGCACAATCGGCATATCCACCCCACAGCGCAGGGCGAGCCCCAATGCCGCCTTGGCCGTGCGCACGCCTTCCGCCACCGCCTGCATGCTCGCGAGAATTCCCTCCAAGCGTTCGCCTTTACCCAACCGCACCCCGACTGAATGATTGCGGCTCAAGGGACCGGTGCAGGTCAGAATGAGATCACCGACCCCTGAGAGGCCATAGAAAGTCCGTGGATCAGCACCCATCGCCACACCCAGCCGGATCATTTCGGCCAGGCCGCGGGTAATGAGCGCGGCGCGGGCGTTATGCCCGAGTTCCAACCCATCCACGACACCGGCAGCCAGGGCCATCACGTTTTTCAAGGCGCCGCCGAGTTGCACGCCGATCAAGTCATCGTCCGCATAGACGCGAAAGTTCGGCGTCATGAACAGCGACTGGATCGCCTTGACGACACCGGCATCCTGCCCGGCGAGACACAGCGCCGTCGGTTTCCCACGGCTGACCTCACTGGCAAAACTCGGTCCCGACAAGACCAACAAGGAACCCTGCATGTGCGAGGGCAACACGCTCTGCATGACCTGCGTCACGAGCGCAAGCGTCTCTTCTTCGATCCCCTTGGTCGCACTGACCAGCGGAATGGGCTGCGGCAATAAGACTGCAACCCGGCTCAGCACCGTTCTCGCTACATGCGAGGGCACCGCAAAAATCAGGCAATCAGCGCCTGCGATGGCGTCGGATAAGACATTCGTTGCCGAGAGGGTCGGCGGAAGCAACACGCCCGGAAGGTACACCGTATTTTCACGCCTGAGCTGGATCGCCTGAACGACTTCCGGCTCATGGGCCCACAAACAGACGGGCACCTGTTTCTCGGCCAGATGCCGGGCCAACGCCGTCCCCCAGGCCCCGGCGCCGATGACTGCCACATGCTTGATGGCCGGTTGCTCCATCACTGCCCCACCACCATGACGTGGCAGAGCGGGCCGGCAGCTGGAATGCAGAATGCAGACTTCATGGACGCGGATTATAGGAAGGGGCTTTGAAAGCTGTCAACGAAGCGATGCCCTCTCTCGCCACTGGAAATCCTGCCGCCGTCGCGTTAGGCTACAGACTTCATCTGGAACGACTGTCATGAAACCCTGTCCTGCCTGCGGACGTGGCCTACCGGAAATCAACCGCTATTGCACCCACTGCGGAGCAGGTGTTAGCCCTGACACCAGCCGGAGAACGGCGGCGACTCCTCCCGGACCGGCCAAGGAACAGCTGAACCTGAATATCCTGTACGGCATGGTGACCGTCCTGATTGTCTCCCTACTCATGCCGCCCTGGGAAACGCCCCCCTCACAGCCGGCGGCCTTTCTCGGGTTTCATTTCATCCTCTCCCCGCCGCAACCGGATGCCCTCGTCAGCCGGCTGCTGCTCACGATTGAGCTCACCACCACCGCCATCGCCGGCCTGTATCTGTCGTTTCTATTCCGCACGAGACAATAGCCGGTCCATCGTCGGACGTCACGCGTCACCCGTGAACGGACTGTCCTTCCGGTCACCATTGCGCTTGACCAATGACGGTTGCCGTTTCTGCTTAACCCGGACTATTCATGACTACCTACTCCGGCGTCCGACCCTCTCGCCCGGCGAGGCTTTTCTCGTTCGCTCATCGACGGACTGCGAGTACGCCTGCGTCGGCCTCACGTGCGAGTGACCTCGGCTGGCTTCCGTCTCGAACGCCTCGCGACGGCATTCATGAATGCTCCGGGTTAATCCAGGGCGAGAGTCAGGCATTTGGCTGCGCCGCCCGACTTCATGAATTCGTCCAACTGAACGGGATGGGCGCGATAGCCTCGATCTTCCAGGAGCTTCGTCGTGAGCGGACAACCGGCGGGGATCACGACCTGTTTGCCGATACAGACCGCATTGCAGGCAAATCTAAGCGCTTCTTCTTGAGGCACCGCGAGCCGACGATCCTCCGGGACCCGTTCCGCGATGGCCGCCTGGCCGTAGGAATCGAAGGCCAAGGGGAGATAGAGCAGGTCCCCGCCGCTGAGCGGACAAAAACAGGTGTCGAGGTGATAGAAGCGGCTGTCGATCAATTCGAGAGGAATGATTTCCCGCTGGAAGATTTCGCTTAACTTCGGAAACGCCCGTATATCCGACCGCTGGCGGTATCCGCCGAACCAGGTGTCCGGAAATCCCAGCAGATCGCCGGCGCCTTCGAAATACAGGGACGGGTCGAGCGTCAATACTTCATATCCGCGTTCACCGAACCATCGCGCAAAATGCGCTTCCTCCCGCTGTCGCTCCGGATAGCGAAAGCGGCTCACCAGCGCGCGACGACCGACGACGACTCCCGCATTGGCCGTAAAGACCAGGTCGGGCAGCCCCTGAACAGGCTGCATCCGCTCAACCCCGACACCGACATCCTGCTCCAGCACGGTCATCAGCGCCTGCCATTGCCGGACGGCACGCGCTGGATCCACACCGTTTTCCCGCCGCATCCAGGGATTGATCTCGTAATCGATCTGAAAATAATCGGGGGGGCACACGAGCAGGCGGCTCATGGACGCCACCCGAGTTCACGCGCGAGTTCCGTGAGAAAGGAGGCGGCATCCATGACAAGGCCGACGGCTTGGAAACTGCCACGGTCAGCCAATTTCGTCGGCACCGCCGGATTCACATCGACGCACACCGTGGGCACGGTGGCCGGCAACAAATTGCCGGTCGCGATCGCATGCAGCGTGGATGCAACCAGTAAGGCAAGTCCGACCCCTGGAATTTCCGCGCGCATGGCCTGCTGCGCCGCCATGGAGTCCGTCAGCACCCCGGGCAAGGGACCGTCGTCGCGAATGGTGCCCGCCATCACCAGCTTCACATCGCACCGCACAGAGGCCGCCATGATTCCGCCGGTGATGACGCCCGACCGCACAGCCTGCTCGATGCTGCCGATGGTACGAATGCGATTGATGGTGCGCAGATGATGCTCATGCCCGTGCGGCACCGAACGGCCGGCCGTCAGCCCATACCCGAGCGACGTGCCGTAGAGTGCGGCTTCCATATCGTGCGCAGCCAAGGCATTGCCGCAGAACAAGACCTGTATGTACCCGGACTCGATCAACCACGCCAGGGCCTCTCGCCCCCCGGCGTGCACGATCGCCGGGCCGCCGGCAAAGAGCACCTTGGCCCCGGCGCGCCCCTGTCGATGCCATTCGCGCAACTTCTGCATGCGCTGAGCGATGTCGGCAATGACAGGGTGATGCGGCCGCTCCGACGACACCACAGATTCCATAAATCCGAACACGTCACGCTCGACAGGACGAGCGAGGGGTGTAACCCTGATTCCCTCCCGCCCGGTCACGATGAGGTCGCCGGCTGTCACCGCCCCCATGGGAACGGTCCTGGCGCGGGCCTTGGCCGGATCGACACAGATGCCAAGGTCCATTTCCATGCCCTCCACCTCCACCCACTCGCCATCCAGACGAATCTGGGTCGGCAAATGTGTCGTCGCATAGAACTGTTCGGGAAACACTCCCGGAGCCGGTGCCGGCTCGAAGCGACAGTCCGCTTCACGCTCAATGGCGGCACCGTGAGGTTGGATGGCCCGCAGAATTTCGGCCAACAGGCGGCCGGACGGGGCTCGCACCACAATCCGCGCCTGGGAAGAGGCATCCCTGGTCGCGCCGATCTTGACGTCCTGCAGATCGAAAGTACCGCCCATCATCAGAATCGTATCCAGGACTTTGGCCAGGATCAACGAATCGATAATGTGCCCCTGCAGGAACACGGTTTCTTGCGATGCGGTCATGACGGACCTCTCACGACTCGTGCCGGCGCCGGAGCGGAAGGCGTCCGGGAGGAACATGCCTGACTCTGTAAATTCTACCATCTGCCGGAAGGAATGAGGCGCGAGGGTCAGTCGCTTTTCTTCACCACTTCCCGCAGGACGCTCGTGGCGTAGGAACCGGGAGGGAGCCAGAAGCCAAGGGTCAGCACAGTGCCCTCCAGCGACCAGGACAACTCGTTGAGACGGACGCGCAGGGCTCGCCGTTCGCCACGGAATCCACATTCGGCGCCGGCTTTCGACAGAAGCTCCGGCGTGGTGCCCAGCTCAGCCACCACGGCCTGTTCAATGTCACCCGGGACCCCCGTCGCCCAGGGTGCGCGGGAGCCAAAGAGTGGTCCGGTCGGACTGATCTCAAACCGGTCGGCACGCGGCTGCTCGACCTCCGGCTGCTCTACAGGAAAACAGGCACCGTTGTCCGATTTCATCGCCCAGTCGCCCAGAAACACCCGGTCGATGCTCTCGATCCGTTTGGCGACGATGCGATTGAACACATGGGACTGGTAGGCATTCATGAACCAGATGCGTTTGTTGCGAGGCATCTTGTTCCGACGGGCCGCGTCCTGGAGCAACTCGGCACCCAATTGAAAGTTCGTCCCCGATCGCCCTTGCCGTTGCGGACCAAAATAGTTGGGGACGCCCCGCCGCACGAGTTCATCGAACAACTCTTGCAGGTCGTCTTCGCTGCGCTCCCGAACATCCCGGATCACCAGACGAAACTGGTTGCCCGCATGATGCCCCTTACGAAGCCGGTTGCGATGGCGCCCCAGGACTTCCAGCGCCAGCAACCGCTCGTCGGTGGGTAATGCCGAGATGGTCTCTGCCTTCACTCCCTGCAACGACAACATCTGCGTCGTCACGGCCTGCGCATCTTTCAGCCCGGCCACCCCGATGGTCTGGGCTTTCACGTGGAGCTGGGAGGCAAGTCGCAAGACGAGATCCGGCGTGGACAGCCCCCGTTTCTTTACCCGGATATACAGATGCTCACCTTCGCCGCAAGGCAAATACAGTGGCCGTTCCTCCACACAAAAATCATCCGGAGTACTGCGAATCCGGCCGCCGAGGGCAGGAACCGAGGCGGTCAAATAGGGCACCGTGTCATCGAGCCAGGACGGAGGCGGCATAGGTTTCCTTCTCGTGCTTCATCGGGCACAATTGCGGTCATTTGGGTAGGCACAGGCCCTACCCGTGTTATACTCGAATGAGGCCGTCCACGACTCCTGCAATTATCTGTAGACGAACCCGATGTCGATCCGATTTGGTCATATCTGCTGCGCCGTCTGGCTGCTGTGCTGCGCGATGACGGCCGGCTTCGCCCCCTCATCCATGGCCGCGACCCGGTTGAACGGCATCGATGTCTTCGCCCAATTCACCCAGCACATCCGCCGCCAGGCTGACACCGACAAGCAGGCCTTTGCTGTGGCCAGTCAATGCATGACCTGGTTCTACAAGCAGCAGCGGCACAAACCCGACCCGCCTGCCGTGCAGAACATTGCCTGGAGCCGACAGACAACGTCACCATGGATCTTCGCTGATTCTTCAGAGCAGGAAGGCTCCGACTGCCGCACGCGTTACCCGGGCGGGATCGACGCCGTTCGCAACGACTTCCAACGCACCCAGGCGTTTCTCTCCCTCAGCCTGACCTTTTACGAGTTCGCCCTGGTCGGGGACGGCGACGACAACTCGACCTACAGCAGCCGTGAACTGCACGACATGCTGATGGCGCTGAACCTGGCCGCTGAACCATCGCTTGGAGCGGATGCCCATCTCCGTTCCCTCACTTCACACTTCGATTCCCTACACGAAGCCCGGGGCATGGAAGCGCTCATGACCGGCATGGGCAAACTGTATGACCAGGGCTACCGCGTTACCACCGCAGACAAGGCGCATCTCAATCGAGTGATGGAATGATCTCCTCCTTGATGCGGTGGCAGGAGCTGACGCGCGTCTGGATCGGCCATTGGCTGAGCCGCCCCTTTCATCATCTGTTCAATGTGATGCCGGGGGTCGAAATCGGGCTGTCCGCGCCGGCCATCACCCGCCTCTCCCTCATCCATGCTCCGCTGGCGGGCCGGCGAGCCGTGCATCTCAGCGACCTCCATCTGGACCGCTATCGCCCCAGACACCGGGCGCTCGTCCGCACCGTCGCCGACTTGAGGCCGGATTGGATCTTTATCACCGGCGACCTCCTGAACGTCCGCGACGGCCTGCCGCATGTGCTTCGCTTTCTGACGGAACTCCGGCGTCTGGCACCGGTCTTCGTCACGCTCGGTAACCACGACCACTACAGTGGCATCCGGGTGGACGAATTTACCGAGCAATTCGACCGACGCAAGGTCACGCTCCTGCTCAACCAAGTCACGTTCCTGCCGATGGACACAGGGGAACTGGCCATCGTCGGGCTTGACGATCCGTCACTGCACCGTGCGGATCTCCGTTGCATTCCCTCATCGCGGGCGGGACGATTCACTCTCGTGCTGGCGCATGCGCCGAATATCCTGGACCAGCTCGCGCCTGAACACCACGTGGACTTGACCCTCTGCGGACACAGCCATGCCGGGCAGTGGCGGATCCCCTCCATTCCCACGTTCTGGTTGCCGCCGGGCTGCCATGGGCGGACAAACGGCATGTATACCAAAGGCACCCACCGGCTCTACGTGAACCGTGGGATCGGATGGTCGGTCATCCCCATGCGGTTGAATTGCCCGCCTGAAATCGTTCTGCTCGAATGGGCCGCGTAATCGTTCGACCATCTGCTCTGCCCGCTACGTTACCTTCTCATCGAATACGTTCCAACGCCTCGCGTGCCCGACTCCGCACCGTTTGATCCCAGTCTTCCTTGCTGACATAGGCCAACTTGTCCTTGGCCGCGCTGGCTCGCAACCGACCGAGGCCCAATGCCGCGCTGGATCGCACATAAGCATGGTCATCTTCCAAGGCCGCCAGGAGATGGGCCACAGCCGCGTCGTCGCCGATCACTCCCAGGTGGCTTGCCGCCATTCCCCGTACCTGATGTTGTTTGTCTCCCAACGCCCGCTTGAGGGTCGTCACAAATAATTCCTGGAACTGCGATGCGATCGCTTCGAGCCCAACCCGCCGGTATTCGTTCACCTCGATCACCGCGAATGCCAGCGTGAGTCGTTTGTCGGAGGCGGTCTGGCTCTCGAATAACTTGATCAATCGCGCCCGCTGCTGATTCCTTCGACGGCGTTTGACGATCTTTCCAATGAGGATCCACGCGACCGCCATGATCGCAAGCGACAGGGCGGCCAGGGGAAGCGCCTGGTCGATGATGAGGTCCTGCATGTCCGGTGACAGACGCTTCCACACCCAAACGCCGGATACAACAAGACCCAGCAGGAGAAGAATCGTGGTCAGATTGGCTTGGCCGGATTGCGCGTGACGAGGCATGGCAGGCGACATGATAGGGGGACGGTCTGTGCGGCGTCAACGCGACCTTGGGCGGCCGACTCTTGACAGCTACCCGATGGGATGACTAGGCTGCGCGCGCAATGGAGTTACCCGACCTCAAAGACGATCCACACCTCAAAGTCCTGCGCCCGTTGGTCGAGACCTACCTCGCCTTTTGGCGCATGGATAGCCGTCACGTGCGTTCGTTGAAGCTGACCCCCTCCCAATTCGACGTGATTGCCACGTTGGGCGATACCAAAGGACTGACCTGCGCCGAACTCTCTACCGCCACCTTGGTGACCAAGGGGACCCTGACCGGCGTGCTGGACCGCCTGGAGGATAAGGGGTTGATTCGACGCACGCCGGTCGCCGATGACCGACGAAGCACGCGCATCTGCCTGACCGAGAAAGGCGACCGCCTGTTCAAGAAAACATTTGCGGCCCACATCGCATTTTTACGCCCCTTTTTCGAACGAGCGCTCACCACCGCAGAAGCGGAGCAATTGCGCACGCTCCTCCGCCGCCTCCACCGGAGCTTTCAGGAGAAGCCGACGGCATGATCCGGGTCACGGTGCTGGGCTCAGGCACAAACGTTCACCCGACACGCGCTGCGGCCGGGTACCTGGTTCAGACCGACCAGACTTTTCTCCTCGACTTCGGACCCCGCACGCTCAGCAACTTGATCACCAGCGGTGTCGATCGGCACCGGATTACACATATTCTGTTTTCTCATTTCCACGCCGACCACTTTGCGGATTTCATTCCCTTCTTCTTCGATGCCGTCATCTTCTGCAAGTACCAAGGCGGCACCAGACCTCCGTTGACCCTGATCGGTCCGCATGGCACCGCCAAGTTGATGCGCGCGATGATGACGACATTCCCGAGTTTCAACCGCGCACCGTTTCGCGTCACGGTTCGAGAAGTCTCCGATCGCGCCTTCCGCCTCGGCGATACCCGCATCAAACCCGGGACGGTGACCCATGCGCCTCGACTGCATTGCGTAGGCTACCGCATCGAATATCAGGACCATGTCGTCACCTACTCGGGAGATTCCCTCTATTGCGACAACCTGGTCCGTCTCTGCCACGAGGCGGATCTTGCCATTCTGGACTGTTCCTTTCCGGAAAACCGCCCGGGCGCAGGACATCTCCACGCCGGGCTCTGCGGCCGCGTGGCGCAGGAAGCCGGCATCAACCAACTTGTACTGTCCCATTTTTATCCGATTGCAGAACGGTATGACGTCTGCGCACAGGCGGGAAACTATTTCTCAGGACGCATTCGGATGGCGCGGGACCTGCTCAAGCTCAAAGCTTAGCTAGGAACCGTCGGTGGTTCGTTCTAGAACATAAAAGAGAGAGGCACGCTGGCGAGAACAGACGAGCAGGATGCTCAAAAAGCCCGTCCAGCAAGGCCGCAGCGAGTGAAGATCCGAGGCGTACCCTTGCGGTACGTTGAGGATCTGGACGAAGCGAGACGAAGCTGACGGACTTTTTCAGCATCCTGCTACAGCCCTTCTTCTCGTTGCTCACACCCCAATATTTCAATGAAGCGAGGCAGGCGGGTCTTTTTCAGCGGCTCATCGAGCTTATTGTAGATGGCGAGCAGATTCTTGATCATACGGGCGAGAATCGCGCGAGTGGGACTCTTCTGGAGAAACCGGTCTTCGAATCCGTAACCGGCTTCCGTCAGGAAACGGGCGCAGTTTTTCTCCGTCAGCAGTGCGCCCCCGTTGAAACAATCGATGAAGATCTTATACCGATCGGAGTCGAACTTCACGAGGAAGTGGCCCGGCATGCCGATCCCCTGCACCGGCAGGTGCAACCGCTTTCCAATGAGCAGATACACGGTTGAAAGACTGATCGGGATTCCTGTTCGCCGGTCCATCACACAGTTGAGATAACTGTTCTCGACCTCATAGTAGTTCTTGGTGTTTCCTCTAAACCCCGCTTCGGTGAACAGGTAGCGATTGAGCGCCTTGACAGTCTCTTCCCCTGAGACCCGGGACCCGATCTGCTCCCGCACATCCTGAGCCATACGATCCAATTGTCGCTGATAGCTCTGGACGTCAAGCGTCGGATAGGCATACCGCGCCAACAGGAACGCCCCCGTTTCAAGATCGATGTGATCTTCCGGAAGGGCGATGAGATCCCGGAGTTCTTCTTCCAGCCTGGTCCCGCGGATTTCCTCCAGCACCGTGACGATACGATCGGCCATCTCCGGCTGCTCGATCTCCGCTTCCTGCAGGAGCGGCACGGCGGAGTCGCCGAAATCGATGAGCTTCCCGCTGATCGTCTTGACGATCCGTTCGTCCTCATCGCCGAGGAGTCGAATCAAGGCGCGGATTTGGCTTTCATTCACAAACATGGAAGGACTCCGCTGCGCAATCCCATTCACCCGATCGCCCGCCGGAAAGCGCGCGCGCCGCCATAGAGGCACAGCGCATCGAACAACACCATCACCCCGATGACCATGCCGACATGGGGCAGGGCTTCAGCCCATCCCTGCAGAATGAGCGGCCGCACGGCATCAATCGCCCAGGTCATGGGATTAAACTGCGCGAGAAAACCCATCCAGCCCGGCATCGCCGCCAGCGGCACCAGGGCCGAGCTCAAGAAAATCATGGGCAGGGAGAGAAACCCGAGGACCGAGAAAAAATCGCCGTGGCTTTTCACTGAAAAGGCCATGGCCATGGAAATCGCCGTCAGCCCGACACCGAACATCATGCCGATGAACAAGATCGTCGCCACCCCCAACAATCCCGTGACCGGCTGCACCCCGAACAACCAGGCCACACCAAGAATGACCAGCACTTGCAGCGACGTGATGGTCGTCACAAAAATGAACCGGCTCAGAATCACCGACGTGCGGTGAATCGGGGTGGACATCAGCCGTTCGAGAAACCCGTTCTCCTTGTCGAAGAGCAGATCCACGCCACCGGCCAATCCGTTGTTCAACACCGTCATAACGACCACACCGGCGGTCAGAAAGCTGATGTAGCTCGACGCTTGCGTCACCTGCATGTCTGCGGCGCGTTGAAACAAATTCCCGAAGAAGATCAACCAGAATAACATCGGCTGGACCAGGGTAAAGAGCATGCTGAACTTTTCCCGGCTCAGCCGGCGCACCCAGCGCATCGTCAGTGCCCGAATCTCCTGCCAATATTCTTTCATAGACCCTTCACAACGCTCTTGATCGAGCCTTACTGACCCTCTGCCTTCGGTTGGTCGTCTTTGATAGACCGCCCCGTATGGGCAATAAACACATCATCCAATCGCGGCCGGTGATAGTCGATGAACTCCAGCTGACAGGTCAGACGATTCGCCGCTTCAAGAATGGCCGGCAGGGCCTTCTCGGGAGAATCGACTCGAATATCCAGCCCGGTCGGGGTGGTCGTCACAGCTCGAATGGCCGGCAGATTCTTCACCGCCGCCGCAAGCAACTCGACACGTTCATGCTCCCGCACCGTCAGCGACACCAAGTCTCCGCCCAAACCGGCTTTCAACTCGTTGGGAACGCCCAGGGCCTTGATCCGACCTCCGTCAATGATAGCGATCCGATCACAGAGCTGATCGGCCTCATCCAGATAGTTGGTGGTCATGACGACGGTAATGCCCCGCTCCCGCATGGCCCGGACATGATCCCAAATGCGCAACCGGCTTTGTACATCCAAGCCGAGCGTCGGCTCGTCGAGAAAGAGGATCTTCGGGTCGGGCAAGAGACCGCAGGCGATATCCAATTTCCGTTTCATGCCACCGGAATAGGTCTTTGCGGGACGATCAGCCTGCTGCTCTAATTCAACCAGCTTCAATAATTGGGGAATACGTGTGGACGCGTCTTCAGGCGACAGGTGATAGAGATCGGCGAGTAGCTCGAGATGTTCCCGCCCCGTCAGGAACCGATCGATCGCCCGCTCCTGAGGCACGTACCCGATCGTCTTCCTGACGCGGTCGGCATCCTTCACCGAATCCATGCCGAGAATCGTCGCCGACCCGGATGTGGGATGGAGCAGCGTGATCAGGATACGGAGTGTGGTACTCTTACCGGCGCCGTTCGGGCCGAGCAGACCGAATATCTCTCCCGCATAGACCTGAAAGGACAGGTCATCAACGGCACGGACCTTCTCGTACGTTTTCCCGAGATGCGACACCTCGATGGCGACCGCCCGCGACATCAGCCCCACCCTCCGGCACCGTGCCGCTCCGCCAGCTTGAACTGGATGAGGTCGCTGAGACGGCGGGCCTGCTGCGGCACATGGTCCGCTTCCAGCAAAAACTGCTTCTCCAGCGGGGTGCAGTCGAGATACGTCGAGAGGGAATTCACGAACACCTCGTCGCTCACATCGGGCCGGACCAGGCTGTGCAGCGGCGAGGCTTCCTCATCGGCCTTGAGATATTCGTCGAGCACGTCCGTCAGATAGCGGCGTAGCGCCGGCTCCATGGAGACAGCGCCTTCCCGCGGCTTCAGCGCGACCCGGGCTTCGCGATAACTCTTCTCATAAAACTCTTCGTGTATTTCATAGCGCTCAAGGCCTTGGAGGAGGATGTTCGAGCGGCCATCGGGCAAGGCTTGAACACTGGCCAACCGTCCGACACACCCGATCGAAAAGATCGGGGGATTTCCGTCGTACTGTTCTTCCCATCCTTCTTTAAGCAACGCCATCCCGATGCATTGCCCTCCCGCCGCCGCATCCGCTACCATCTGGCGGTAGCGCGGTTCGAACACATGGAGCGGCAGATAGGTTTTGGGAAAGAAGACGAGGTTGGGAAGGGGAAACAACGGAATGCGCTCCGGCACCGGAAACGGCTGCGCCTTTCCCGATAACTCCCGGCTCGACTGGTCACGTTCGGGCTCAAGAAACATGGCTCACGATAGCTGATGCTTTGCAAAATTGTCAACGCTTCCGGGCAAGGCAGTCACGGAAATGACCCTCGCAAAACCCTCATGAATACTGGCGTTCCGTCGGTCCCTCATCAAATATGGCACCGCATCATAGGCCGCCACTCCTCACCGCGCACAGGCGACAGCCGGTGAGTCGGACGTGATCACAGTGCGCCATTCTGCATTCGCCGCCC
This sequence comes from Nitrospira sp. ND1, assembly GCF_900170025.1. NCBI lineage: Bacteria > Pseudomonadati > Nitrospirota > Nitrospiria > Nitrospirales > Nitrospiraceae > Nitrospira > Nitrospira sp. ND1. The sequence continues at coordinate 1,427,909 of NZ_FWEX01000006.1, forward strand.
TGGCGGTTATGGTCGTGCTTCTGACCGGCACCGTTCATTCTGTGGCAACGGACAACCAGGCACCGTCATTTGACACCGCCAAGCCCGGCTACCGGTATGAATTTCCTAAAGACCATGGCGCCCACGAACGGTTTCGTACTGAATGGTGGTATTACACCGGCCATCTCACGGCTGCCGGAGGCCGGCAGTTCGGATTTGAGCTCACCTTTTTCAGGCGAGGCATTCCACCGGAACAAGTCCGGACTCAGCCCTCGCAGTGGTCGATTCAACAACTCTATCTGGCCCACTTCGCCCTCACCGACCTCGACGGCAACCGATTCCTTTTTGCCGATAAACTCAGTCGCGAAGGTCTCGGAAAGGCCGGCGCGGAGACGGACCGGCTGCATGTCTGGATCGATCGCTGGTCAGCCACCATGGATGATCCCACGTCGTCCCGACAGAAGCTCCAGGCCGCCACCGATGCATTTGCGATCGATTTGCAGGTCACCCCGGGGAAGTCGCTCGTGCTCCACGGCCGGGAGGGCATCAGCCGCAAGGGCGCGCGACCTGAGCAGGCCTCTCACTATTATTCGTTCACCCACCTGACAACCGAGGGGGAGATTCGCATCGGCGCGGACACCTTTTCCGTCTCCGGTCTCAGCTGGATGGATCACGAATTCGGCTCAGCCGATCTGGAGCGGGATGTCGTGGGATGGGACTGGTTCAGCCTGCAGTTGAGCGACGCGACCGAACTGATGTGGTATTCCCTGCGGCGGGCCGATGGATCGGCGGACCCCGTCTCCAGCGGCACCTTGGTCTTTGCCGATGGACGAACTCAGCCGCTCACGGCCCGGGACCTCACCGTTGAGTCGCTCGACTATTGGACAAGCCCGCGATCGAAGGCGCAGTATCCGCAACAGTGGCGAATCACGGCGCCCAGCCTGGGACTCAATCTGGATGTGCGATCGTTGCTCGCCGACCAGGAACTGAATACCGCGCGCAGCACCCGCGTGGTGTACTGGGAAGGGGCCGTATCCGCCACCGGACAGGCCCACGGCACAGCCGTCACGGGACGTGGCTATGTCGAACTCACGGGATACGCCGAGCGCTTCACCCAGCGACTGTAGCCACTCGCCTGATGTCTACCTTGACTCAATCGCCACGCTATGGTTAGGTCTGCGGCCATTGTGATGACACGACGAACTCGAATGGCTGCCCTGCTCCGGACATCCGTCTGCCTGGTCGGCTTGTTCCTCCTGGCCTGCGGGTCGCGCGAAGCGGCGGTGGTCTCGATCGCGCTCCATCCGTCGAACCCCAACATCGTCTATGTCGCGACGAACGAAGCCGTGCACAAGACCCGCGACGGTGGCGCGACCTGGGAACAGTTTCAGGCGTTCACGGCCCGCCGCGTGACGACCCTGGCGATCGACCCGAAACTCCCTGCCACGGTCTACGCGGGCACAATGGGCGATGCCATCTACAAGAGCCCGGACGGCGGGCAGCATTGGCTCCCGCACAATGTCGGGCTCAAAGAGCATGTGTCCTTCGTCAATGAAATCATCTTCCATCCCGACAATACCGAGCTCATCTACCTTGCCACGACGGTCGGCGCCTTTGTCAGCAAAAACGGAGGCCGGGAATGGGAAGAGCGGATGGCGGGCATGAAGGAAGTGCATATCGTCACCTGCATCACCATGGATCATCAACACCCTCGCGTCTTGTACGCCGGGACGACAGGCGGCACCTATCGCAGTGAAGACGGCGGCACGACCTGGCAGAAGAAAAACAACGGACTCATACCTGACGATGTGCTGAACGCCGCCATGGCGCTCGGGGTGAATATGCTGGCGGTCGATCCGCGTAATTCCGACATCGTCTACGCCGCCACCACCAAGGGGCTTTTTCGATCCACCAACCGGGCCGACTACTGGGAACAGATCGGCCAGAACCTGGCCAATCAATTCATCAGCACCCTGGCCCTGCATCCGACCGATCCCAACATTGTGTACATCGGTGGCCCGGAGGGTATTCTCAAGACCGTCGATGGCGGGAAAACCTGGCAAGCCCACAACCAGGGACTGACGACCATGAATGTGCGGACGATCAGCCTCAGCCCGAGCGATCCTCAACTGCTCTATCTGGGGACCAATGGTAGCGGGTTGTATCGGTCGATCAACGGCGGCGCACAGTGGACCCCGATCCCCCTGACCAGTCACGCGCAAGCGGCGCCCGCGCCGTAGGATTGGCGAGATCTCCCGATGCCGATCGTCCTGCTCATCAGACATGGAGAAACGGAGTGGAATCGATCCGGCCGGGTGATGGGCGATCAACCGATTCCCCTCAACCGGACCGGCGAAGAACAGGCCCGCACCTGCGCCGGCATCCTGTCTCGCACCCCGATCGCGGCCATCTACACCAGCCCGGTCCTGCGGGCCGCGCAGACCGCCGAGATTCTACGTGGGCCACAGGAGATCCCGCTACATCAGGTTCCCGGGCTGAGTGAGATCGGCGTGGGGAATTGGATCAATCGCTATTGGCATGAATTCGCCGACGACCCGGCCAAGCGGGAGTGGTACACCCACCCGGACCGGGCCCGGCCTTCCGGCGGAGAAACGCTGCGCGAGGTGCAACAGCGGGCGGTGGCGGCAGTGGAACAAGCCCTCGCGCCCGCCCACGACAGCCCCGTCGTGATCGTGTCCCACGGGGATGTCATTCGGGCGATTCTCGCGCACTACCTGCAGCTCGACCTGGCGATCATCCGCCAGGCTCGCATCGATCACGTGGCGGTCAGCGGGTTGGACCTGACAGGCACCGCAGCCCAGCTGCTGTTCCTCAACCATCGCCCCGGCTTAGAAACGCTTCTGTAGTCGACCACCCTACCTTCTAGGGTTGGGCGGCAGCAGGGGCCGCAGCTTCTGCGCCCTTGCCGTAGTACCGGCTGCCATACCGTTTCAATTCCTCCGACAATGCCGACCATTCCTCGGCTGTCAGCAAGGACTTCATCTTGAACCGAAGGCTGAGCATCCGTGCGGACGAACGCATCCGGTTGTTGTTCAACTCGTCCAGAATTTTCGTAAACTCCTCCGGCGTCGCCGCATAGTTGGCGTTCAGCTCGTAGAGCGCGCGATGAGACTGGCGATGCTGCTCCCGTGCCGACTTGATCTCCGTGATCATCTCTCCCATCACCGTATTGACCTGCTTCGCGGTCTCCGGATTTTTGACATGCTTTTCAACCAAGCCGTTCACATCCTGAGAAGCCTTGCTCCAATAATAGTCGCCCTTCCCATGTCCATAACTCCCGTGGTGATGGGATGAACAACCGGTCAATCCGGTCACAAGCACGGCGATGAGGACAACCAAGGATCGATAACGCATTACAGCCTCCATACATAAGAAAAATGAATGCCTCGCACGAAAACGCGTTGCGCCGCACGTCGTTCCTCCCGTAAGCTTCCTTTGAACAGGGCACCGCACAGGAGACCGACATGGGCACACAGAAGGACCACCGGCAGGGAACAGGCTCGGTGGAATCGCTCCGGGACGAATTCCGGGAGCATCTCCACATATTCTACAGCACGCTCAAGCTGGCCGCGCCCTACGACACGGTCGAGAAAGCCCTGGGAGCCCTGACCGCGAGACTCAAAACGTTGTCGCCAGAAGAACTCCAACAGGTATCCACGGACTCGTCCTTGCGATGGACGTGCTTCCGGCAGGCCTTCGTCGAATCCGGCCTGAGCGCGAAGCATCGCGGGATCATCGCCGGCCTGGCACGATCCGGAGCGGCACTGGACCTGCCGCCTGAATTCGAGCCCCTGCTCAACCTCTATCGTCCGACCAGCTAGCCCGCATTATTCATGAGCGCTTCTGCTGCAATCGCGGATTCGCAGCTGCGACAGGCCTATCGGCGGGCGGGCACGCCGCTCGTCTCGCATCGCGACTCCGCAATCTCGCGACGAACCATCATGAATAATGCGGGCTAGGCCGCCCCTTCACTCTTCAACGCCACGTCGCGCAGCTCCGTATAGACCTGCATCAGCCTCGTATTTTCGATGCGATAGGCCACCGTAATCGTCAGCAGGCCGAATGCGACCACGATCATTCCCACCCCGGTAACGCCGATGCCCAGCAGGACACTCCCCAGTGAGTCGAGCCCGCCCTGCAGCAGATAGGTAATCACGAACCCGAGCGTCCCGAGCCCCACCAGACTGAACCACAGAAACGTGAGAATCGAAGAGGACCAGGGCACCCGCTTCGTGCACACCAGCTTCAGGCCCTCCGGTTCCGGCGCCCATTCGATGGAGCCCTTCAGCGGCCAGGCCGTTCTGAACCGCAGGGAAAAGAGGCGATGGGTCGGCCTGATGACCATCCGGTTTGCCTCCGGAAAGACCCGTGCGACGCCGTGGGGCAGACTCAAGAAGCCGTTCTGATCGAAGGTGCGCAGCAGTTGGGGAATGGTCAGCGCAGCGAACCGGTCCTGCACCCGCCCGATCCCGTACCCGTACCGACTGGCGTCGGACGAGAGACGGGCAAAGTACATCCAGTCACCGACGATCAACCCGACAAACAACACGATGGCAAACGCACCGGCCAAGATCATAGCGGAAACTTCCCATAGGGGTTCACGGAGAATCAAGCCCGGACGGTATACAGGAGCACTCAAAAACCCGAGGAACCAGTTGACTCCCCATGAGTGCTTTGGCTACATTAAGCCCGTTCTTGTCCGGCGGGTGAGGACGAGTCATCCGGATTGCGGTCCCGCCTTCATAGATTTTTCCACGCCACACTTCTCATCGCCGTCGCTTCTGCACTGCAGAGTGTGCGGGCGGAGAGGCGTGATTTTGCGGAGGGACGATGGATATCGCCAAAGTCGAGCGAGTGTACACCAGTTATTCCGGCGTCTACGATCATATTTTCGGAAAAATCTTCCACGAATCGCGCGAAGCGTGCGTGCGCAATCTTAGAATCCGACCAGAAGAGAAAATTTTGGAAGTCGGCGTGGGAACCGGAATCGCCCTGGAGTACTACCCGAAGAATTGCGAAATCATCGGCATCGATCTCTCCTCAGGGATGCTGGCGAAGGCCAGACAGCGCCAGTCGCACTATCATCTTGACCATGTGCGACTGATGTTGATGGACGCCGGGAAAATGGACTTCGCCGACGACAGCTTCGATACCGTGATGGCAGCCTATGTCGTGACTGCCGTACCGGATTACCGCAAAGTCGTGAACGAAATGATTCGCGTCTGCAAGCCAGGCGGACGCATCATCATGCTGAACCACTTCAGCAACGGCAACAAACTGATTGCTGCCGTGGAAAAAGTGATTTCTCCCCTCTGCAAGCATATCGGCTTCCGAACCGACCTCTCGTTGAACACCGTGCTCGAAGGGACCAACCTCCACGTCGCCCGTAAAGAAAAAGTCAACCCGATGAAGTTCTGGCACTTGGTGGAATGTGTCAACCAGAAGGGTGCCAAGAACGGCAGCGTGAATGGACACGGGAGCGTGAATGGGAACGGAAGGCACGGACATCACAGCTAACAGGCTGATTTAGTCTCCACCTCATCCGCTGGCCTGATGTGTGGGTCTGAATGAGTTCCACTTCACCCATTCCTCGTGTGAGAGAAACGTCTGCCCTACAAGGCACGTCCCGCGATACCGTTGCGTGACCAGGTCGGTCACCAGGCTCAGAAGTCGACCACCCAAGCGACCGGCAGCGTCACGTGCCTGCAGGCGGAGTCCGAATCCGGCTCCATCTAGGGGCCCATACGCCTCCACGCGGAGCGCCGCTGCAGCACCGGCCGCCATGTCGGCAGCCATCGCTAACTCTCCCTCCCAACACATCAGACTGTGCCGACCTTGCCGACGCGTCGCTGCCTTCCAGATACAGGGCACACCCGCCTGATCCAGCCGGGCAAGCAGCCATTCCACTGTGGGGGCCTCACCGGAATCGGCCTGAAACGTCCATTGCGCAATCTCGCCTCCCATGTCCGATTCACTAGCCGGCAACGAGACTTCTTCCAGCGTTGCTTCTTCGCAGACTACATAAAGATTCCCGTCGGGATCGAACCAGAAGCGTAATTTCCCCTCGCTCATCTCCACCTGAATCACCCCCAGAGAAGAGCAGTCGCTGTCGTCCTGCTCAAAGAGGGAAAGATCGATGACGCCCAGCATGGTAAGTTTGGCGACCCGTAGAATGCCCTGCGTGTGATACCGCACGACCACCGTCGCCATACTCCCAGCCATCACCTCGCGACCTGAGGCTTCGTCGAAGATCCGGCGCTTGGACAGATGCACATCGGTAATGTGCCCGCCGCGAAACCCCGCCGTGCGCGACAGGAACCAACGCAGATCATCCACCGTCTTGATCGAATGGGTCATGAATATCCCACGGCCTTTCCCCAAGGTGGCGTTATCCGAGCGCCGCACTCTTTCCACCTTATCATGCCGGGACCGTCGATGAGCGCGTGAAGCAGAGAACACAAGGAGGGAGACGACGACGAGCGATCGCTAGAAAAGAGCCTGTTGCTGCTTGAACTCGGCCAACTGACGCTCTAACTCATCCACACGTTCCTGGAGACGCTGATTGTCGAGGCGCAGCAGATCGAGACGATCCAACAATTGTTCCCGTTGGATATTCGTCCATTTCAGCGACCGCCTCAATCCAGCCAGCTCTAGCTGAGCCTGCTGTCCATCCTCAAACCCGGAACCCATGCGTACGCCTCAGTCGATCGCCATCCGGCAGTAGATGGCAAATCGTAACGCACTCTCGGTCCATTACGGAGTGATTACTGATTTATCGACAGAGAAGGTGAGCGGAGGGGGATCAACCGAATTGGATGAATACACCGGGAGCGTGAGACGATCAACTCGCGCGGGCGCGGATCGGCAATGCGTTGGTCGAACGTGTCTCTCCTGCCTCCCAGCGATAGCGAACAAGAACGCCGTTAGCCTCCCATCCCGGCGGGCACAGCTTGCCTGTGCCATAGTAGTCGGCGTCCAGCACGGAAAAGGGCGCCACATTCTTGATCCAGTCCTGGGCATGGCCGTTCGACTCGATATAGGATTGGAAGAAATACGCGCCACCGGTGAGCGGCAACTCAGGCAAAATGAAATCGACATACCCTTCACCACGCAAGGTCAAGGGTTTCGGATCGACGATGTCGGTGGATAAAACGAACAGGTCTTGCGCCTTCCGTCCATTCACGGAAATGCTGACGCGGCAATTCAAAAATTCTTTTCCCGCCGCACAACGGTAGTACATACGAATCACCACATCTCGCCCGGTGATCGCCGCTGCGACAGGATGCCTCTGAGTATCCATCACTTCGATCCTGGTGAGCAGGATCTCGCCGAGTCCTTCCCGGTCATGACGCGCTTCGATCGCCGTCCCCGCCAGACCCCGAATGGCATCGGCATAGCCCTCAACGACCTCGTGCGTGTTGCCGATCTTAGCGACACGCCCCTTCTCGAGAAGAATCGCGCGTTCACACAACCCTTCGATCACGGTCATGTTGTGGCTGACGATCAGCACCGTCCGCCCGCTTCGGCTCACTTCTTCCATTTTTCCCAGGCACTTCTGCTGGAAACTGGCGTCGCCGACGGCCAGCACCTCGTCCACGATCAGAATCTCAGGCTCGAGGTGTGCGGCGACTGCGAACGCCAGCCGCACGTACATCCCGCTCGAATACCGCTTGACCGGTGTATCGATGAACGCTTCCACACCCGAGAACGCCACAATTTCATCGAACTTTCGCCGCACTTCCCCTCGTCGCATGCCTAGCATCGCGGCGTTCAGGTAAATGTTCTCGCGACCGCTCAACTCGGAATGAAACCCCGTACCCACTTCAAGCAACGAGCTGACACGCCCGTAAATATCCGCCGTTCCCGTCGTCGGCTGAGTGATCCTGGAAAGGATCTTGAGCAAGGTGCTCTTCCCCGCGCCGTTGTGCCCGACGATTCCCAGCACTTCACCTCGCTTAACCTCAAACGAGACATCCTTCAGCGCCCAGAACGAAGGGTTCGACTCCGGTGGAACACCACCCCATCGCGTCAGGCCTCGGAGGCGATGCATCAGATGATCCCGAAGGGTATTATGCTGATGGCTTGCGGCTCCGAGCCGGTAGTGCTTCGACAGGCTGTCTGCTTTGATGGCAATATCGCTCATTCAAATCACGTCCGCAAACGTTCGTTCCATCGAACGGAAATAGATGAGTCCGCCGACAAAGACGACGAACACCACACCCAGACTTGGTAAGAACATCATAAAATCGACCTGAAACCCGGGAATGAGTGCCCAGCGAAATCCCTCGACCACACTCACGACCGGATTCAGCGCATAGAGCGCTCGCCAGGACTCCGGCACCTTGCTCACGGGGTAGAGGATGGGCGACACGAACATCCACAGCTGGATGAACATCGGTAGGATATGCCCGACATCCCGGTACTTCACGTACAGCGCGGAGATCCAGAGCCCGGCGGCCAGCGTAATCGTGGCGGCCAGCGCGGCGAACAACGGCAGGGACAGAATCCGCCAGGTCGGGATGATTCCAAACCAAGCCATGAGGCCGAGAAACGCGACAAATGCCAAGACCAGATCGACCAGGGGCGCGATGGTGGCCGAAAGGGGCAGAATCAGGCGTGGGAAATACACTTTGCTGATGAGCGGGGCTTCTCCCACTAAACTGGTTCCTCCCCTGCTCAACGCCTGAGACACATAGAACCACGGCAGCAGGCCTGCGTAGAGGAACACCGGGTAGGGAAATCCGTCGGATGGAATTTTCCCCATGACACTGAATACAACCGTAAAAATGAGCATGGTCGCGACCGGCTGAAACATCGACCAGGCGACTCCCAGCAGGGTTTGCTTGTACCGCACGGTCACATCACGCCAGACAAGAATATAAATCAGCTCGCGATACTGCCAGAGCGCGGCCAAATCCAAATCCAATAGGCCGCGGGCAGGCTGGATACGCACGTGCGGTAAGGTCGACGATGGCCTCTGGTCGACAGTCAACGCGGACATGGCAATTTCGTCACTCCTCATGATCCTCACACCGACGGCAACCGTATCGAAAGACTGGCCCCCGCGCCTCAAAAACAAGAGGGCCTCACAGCCACATTACACTTGGTTCTAACTCGAACCGACTGTAATCGTTTATGTCAAAATTTTCCGCTTTGGTCAAGAAATTCGAACTGTTATGCCCCTTTGGGGCCCCAGCACTGCATGGATCGCCGAATCCCGGCCCCACGTCGAGCAGGCGGAAATTGCAGGACGCCCACCAGGAAAACTCCATCACCTCAATTGCCAGGCAATACCTTGAAGAATCAACTATACCAAATGACTCTGGATGAGGAAGGATACAGGGTTGGGAGCAGTCACGTGTAATAGAAACGATCGGCTACGGTGCAGGAGGGACAGGTTTTGGAGCGGCACGCAGTTCGTCGGCAGAGACATACCGAATCGCTAACCCGGACATGTGGAGCATCCAGCCCTGCCCACCACCGGCTCCCTGCGTGAAACTCCACGCATCCATTCGAAACGGATTCCAATAGCCGCTGCGATACGAATTACCCGACGTCGCTCCCGGTACCGCCGTGCCCATGGTCGATTGGAATGTTGGGCCTCGATCTGCGAGGCGCCGCACGTCCGCATCTCCAAGGACAACAGCATCGGCCCCCAACTCTTTCGCCCGGGCGAGAATCCGATCACGCAACGTGTCTTCGCTGGCATACTCACTGGTCGCAATGATGCGGGCGATCTGCACGTGTCCATGATTGGGCTCGCGCTGTAACGTCGTCACGTCCTCGCTTCCAGGTCGAGGCTCGAACGCCTTGCTGGTCAAGGGATCCACCTGCACGGAGACACAGGCGCTCGACAACCCAAGAAAAAGGATCAACGCAAGGCGGGAAGCCTGCTTCATCATGACTCTATTTCGAATATTCATGTCCAACGATCCAGGCTCCGACCACTTTGGCTTGATCGAGTTCCATAGTGACGGCTTGGGAGGTCCAATTCAACCCCCAATCACTCCGTGTCCCGATGGTACCCGCCACCAACTGCGGCGTCAATCCGGAAACTCTTGTATCCTATTCTTCAGTGTCATGCTTTGCACTACAACCTGCCTTCGACGACCACTCGAATCTCCTCCATCCGCCGTCGATTGACGCCAAGATCACTATAGCCGGTTCGGGAGGCCGACCGAAAATGGATCGTCTTCGTTTCATCATCAAACACGAATTCGACATCGTCCACGAATCGAAGCAGCAGGCTCCTAAATTCGTAATGGAGGTAGGCCTCGTCCTCTTCAACGAGTTTCGCACGGGGTAGATTGGCCACAATGGTTTTGAGCGTCTCTTTGGCCCCTGCCAGATTTTTCTGGTATCGATACGGCACGATTCCATGGCCTTGATCGGATGCCTGAGTCGACACACAATTCGGACTGGATGGGCAGGGCTGGAGTGATCTGATCATTGCGTTATCAACAATATATAGTACCTACGGGCACGGGCTCCAAGCCGGAGACAGCTGACCAGATACACTACCCCCAATATCCCAACGAGGCTTAACACCTGATTATTGAACTGTAATGAGAGGCCCCTCTCCTGTCAACCGCTGTACCAGAGGTCTGGCAAGCTCCTGCCTATGGGCTTGAGTTGAGGTGAGCAACCAACCAGGCATGACACCGGGGTACGGCAGCCATCGTCGGTTGTTCGATCAGGCGAAACGTGGCAAAACACAGCAGAATGAGAACGGGCACGAGGCCTAGCACAATGGACCAATGTTCAGCGGCCGAGAGAGTTGACGCCCATTCGCCAAGTACCAACCGATAGGCGGCAAACAACAACAGGCTATGCAGTAGGTACAGACTGTACCCCATTTCGCTCAACAGGACAGACGTCGGCCATTCAAGAATGCCGTAGATTGAGTTCCCACAGGCGATAATCGTGAACGCGCCGGTCAGTAGCATCAACGCGGGAAATGTATAAGCCGTCGGAAAGAGCCACATAGTTATCCCAAGACAAGCGACCACGACCAACCCCCAGACTCGATGGGCGAGCCTCGTACGTATGGCATCAACACGCGCCAGGCTCGCAGCCGCGATCCCTCCACCGAACGCATACAACACAGGGCCCCGAACGTCCGGCATCACCGTCGTAAGCGTCACAACTGCCGCGGCACTGAACAGCAGCCATGAGGTCGGCGTCGCCGCGCGAAGGCACCATGAGCCGAGGGGAAGGCATGCATAAAATAACCATTCATACGGCAGAGACCACACGGCGCCGGCCAAGGGAATCGTTTCGGCAAAACCATTGACAGGGGTAATCCCAGGAATCGTAAATGTGAGCCAGCTCGCCATGTGCAGCGCAAAGGAGGCCATCGACTCCTGCAATCGAAATCCGGCACGATAGAGCGCGATACTCACCACACCGATCACTACCAATAGATACAGCGGCACCAATCGAAATACCCGGGAAAGGTACAGTCGCGACCAATCGACCGGTTGCACTCGCCCATCGAGTAGCTTGGACCAAAAGAGAAAGGCGGTAATCATGAAAAAGAGGGTCACGCTGCTCTGTCCCAAGTGCGTGTAAAAATTAGACGGAGGGACATCCCACGTGCCGGAGCGCAGATAGAAATACCAGATGGAAGAATGGCTGAGAAACACCGCGAACGCCAGATATCCCCGGAGTCCATCTATACACGAATATCGGGCTGCCGATGTGGCACGAAGATGGCCGATGTCCGGAAGAAGTGTGGCAGTACCCACTGCAAGCAAGAGCGCGGCAACAGCAGGCCACAGGCTGGTAGCATCCATGTCTTGGATGAGACCATAGGAGCTCGCATTTGTCTAAGCTTTCCCGCAACCTGACCGGTGCATGTCTTACGCGTACGGAAGTCCGGCTCCCAGCCCCTCGCCCACCCACCAACCGGACATCACGCCTCTTCCCGTAGCGCTCCGTTGATTGCCGGACTGATCCTGCGGTACCCTAGCCCCTGACTGATCCAGGGTTGACGGCTGACAGCCGCTCACCGATTGCACACAGCTGAGCGCTGGCGCTCAGGTCAACAAAGGAGTTCCCGCGTATGGCCGGTTTCCCGATCGAAGTCGCAACCCGCATCAAGACGTTGCCTCCCTATTTGTTCGCAGCCATCGACAAGATGAAACAGGAGGCCCTCGCTCGGGGAGTCGATATCATCAACCTCGGTATCGGTGATCCCGATCTCCCCACGCCCACGCCGATCATCGAGAGCCTGGCCCAAGCCGCCAAAAACCCGAAACATCATCAATATCCCTCGTATGAAGGCATGTTTTCGTTTCGTACGGCCGTCGCGGATTGGTACAAGCGACGCTTCAATGTGGCGCTCGATCCCGCGGATGAGGTGCTGACCCTGATCGGATCGAAGGAAGGCATCGGCCACGTCCATCTGGCGTTTATCGATCCCGGAGACATCGTCCTCGTCCCCAGCCCCGGGTATCCGGTCTATCCGGTGGGAACAACCTTTTGCGGCGGCGTCTCCCACACCATGCCGTTGACAAAGGCCAACGGCTTCCTGCCCGACCTCAACGCCATCCCGAAAGAGGTGGCGAAGAAAGCGAAGCTGATGTGGCTGAATTCACCCAATAATCCCACCTCGGTCATCATGAGCAAGGACTACTTCAAGCGCGTGGTGGAATTTGCCCAGGAGAATCAGGTGATCGTCTGCCACGATGCCGCCTACTCGGAGATTTACTACGACGGCAAACGTCCCGCGAGTTTTCTCGAAGTGGACGGGGCGAAGGATGTCGGTGTGGAATTCCACTCGCTTTCCAAGACCTATAACATGACCGGCTGGCGGATCGGATTCGCCGTCGGGAACAAAGGCGTGTTGGCCGGACTGGGCCGCGTGAAAAGCCAGTTGGACTCAGGCGTATTCGAGGCTGTGCAAGCAGCGGGAATCACCGCGCTCGGGTTGGACCATTCGGTCACCGATGGACTGCGAAAGATTTATCAGGAACGGCGCGATACCCTCGTGCCCGGGTTGAAGAAGCTCGGCCTGGAAGTCGATCCGCCTCCAGCGGCCTTCTACATCTGGGTGACGGTTCCCAAAGGTTATACCTCCGCCTCTTTCACAGCCCATCTCCTGGAGAAGGCCGGTATCGTCACGACACCTGGGAACGGGTTCGGTGCCCCGGGCGAAGGCTACATTCGCATGACGGTGTGCACGACGAAGGAACGACTGGCGGAAGCAGTCGAACGAATCAAGAAAGCCGGATTCTAAGGCAAGCGTGACGGCCCCTCTTCCATTCTAAGAAGAGGGGCCCGATACGAATATCCTCATGTGCCATTGAGCCCTGTCAGGACCACGATGGCCACAGCATTCATCGGTTTCGGCTCTAACCTGGGAAACCGGATCGACTTTTGTGATCGGGCCGTGACACTGCTCGGCCTGCTCCCACATTCACGGCTGGAGGCGGTGTCATCGCTCTACGAAACCGAACCGCTCGAGGATGGGGCCGCCCCCGGCCCCTCCTGGTTCCTCAACGGTGTGGTACAGATCGAAACGAACATCGCCCCGAAGAGTCTGCTGGAAATCTGCCGTGAGATCGAGCGGGCGCTAGGGCGCGATCAAGACAACCGCAAGGGGCCTCGCACCCTGGATCTCGACGTACTGTTGTATGATGACTGCATTCTCGCCGAGCCGGCCCTGACCGTCCCGCATCCCCGCCTGCATCAACGACGATTTGTGCTCACCCCGTTGGTCGAACTCGATCCCGAGCGACGACATCCGGTGCTCGGACAAAACCTGCGCGATCTCTTATCGCAACTCACTGATCCATCGATCGTTCGCCTGCTCGAGCCCCAACCGAACTCCCGCTATGGATCACGTCCAACCTGCAGCGCACCCCCAACAGCAGGGCCACAAGCGTGAAGATCATTCGCGCGACGCCGGCCATGGCCGACTGGAGCCGCCGACTCCATCGAGAAGGCATCACGATCGGGTTCGTGCCGACGATGGGAGCCTTACACGAAGGGCACCGCGCCTTGATCCGTGCCGCCCGACTGGCCTGCGACGCTGTTGTGGTGAGCATCTTTGTGAACCCGACACAATTCGGGCCGACGGAAGACCTTTCGAAATATCCACGCCAGCTTCGACGTGATCAAGCACTGTGCCGAAAGGAAGGTGTGGATGTCATTTTTGCCCCCACCGTCAGGACGATGTATCCGACCGGCGCTCAAACGGTTGTGACTGTCCCGGGGATAGCCCGGCGCTGGGAAGGGGAAGCGCGACCGCACCATTTTCAAGGCGTGGCGACAGTCGTCACTAAGTTGCTGTCCCTGGTCCGGCCCGACAAGACGTGGTTCGGACAAAAAGACTATCAGCAAGCCGCCCTGGTGCAACAACTCGTGAAGGATCTCAACTTGCCCGGGCTTCCCATTGTCCATCCGATCGTGCGGGAGGCCGACGGGCTGGCGCTCAGTTCACGCAATGTCTACCTGTCGAGTTCAGAGCGGCAGGCGGCGCCTGTGCTCTCTCGCGCACTCCAGGCCGGCGTAGCGGCGATTCGTGCCGGAGAACGGAATGGAACGCGTATCCGGCGCCACATGCTGCGCGTGGTCGCGACAGAGCCGCTCGCAACTGTGGAGTACCTTGCAGTTTGTGATCCTGCGACTCTCGAGCCGCTTTCTCTGCTCAAGCGCCAGGCTGTCCTACTCGGGGCCATCCGCATCGGGACGGTACGCCTCCTTGACAATGTGCTGACGTCATTCCGCCGCAAGCCCTAACATCGAAGCTTCACGCGCAATCGCGACCCGACGCCGGAAGGAGGCGGGAGTCAGGCGAATGCCACGAAGTTGAACCGTGTGGTTGTTATGCGCTGACGCGGGGAGGCGCTTGTTGATGCGCGAGGAGTTCGAGGACCAGCTGACCCATACGCTGCTTGTCATCAGGTTCAAACTCCAGGAACTTCACCCCGATCGACAGCGGCTGGATGGAGCAAATCATAGCGGCGTCGACTTTGATATCGGGCTGTCCGGCAGGAGCATGCACGATCAGTTTCACGAACGTACCCCGCGGGAGCGAGGAGGATGCTTGCAACGTACAGCCGCCCATTGAGATATCGGTGATCACCCCCCCGACTGCCGGCTGGTCCAGGATCAGCGACGCGGAAAAGTTCGCCCGCAGCCGGCGGTACTCACGCCGATCAAACTCTTGGGAGGTCTGCCGGTTACCCGGCCGGCGGGCCTGAAAGCGAGCCGTGCAGAGCTGGCAACGAACTTGAAAGATGGACAAGCGGTTCAGTGTCTTCTCCATCAAATTCGTCCCGGATGTCACTCTGACACAGGGCGTGCCGCACGCCGGACAATACAGTTCTTTCATGCTACGACTCTGACTCCTGCATTCTTGTGTCCACTTGCGATCGGCCCGCCAAACTCCCGGAGGATTGCGCCGCAAGCAGCGGTTCCACCTGGGCCGGAGAATAGGTCGGCGGTTTTACCCACTTGCCATCGGCTCGCTTGTAGCCACCCACTTTGCTCAAATTCGACCGATGCACCTCACGAAACACCGGATCCATATCCAATCCATAGGACACGGCTGTGCCATAGACCACATACAACAGATCGGCCAGCTCCTTCGCCACCCCGGGGAGATCCTGGGCGACCATGGCCTCCTGCAGCTCTTCGAACTCTTCTTGAATCAGCCGCACCCGAAGCTGTCGGGTCGCTTCTTCCGGAAGAGAAGGCCGGTCGCTGACGGCTATATCGAACTTGCGGTGAAACTCTTCCACCATCGCCTGCGGATCCATCATCCTAACGTCCCTCTACTCTCTGCCGCAAACGCAACTCCCGTCCTTGGTTCGATGCCGGAGGCTTCCAGCAACGCAATGTCTTTATCAGATGATATCCCGAGGTCTTTGAATTTTCTAGCCGCCGGCAGCACCCGCGATTCCAAAGATCCGACTGCCTTATTATATGCACCCACGCTTTTGCCAAGCGCTTGGCCAATCTCGTTCAGATGATCGGTCAAGACGGCCATCCGTTCGTACAATTCCTTCCCCAGTCGTCCCGCCTGCTCGGCATGTTCGTTCAACCGTTCCTGTTTCCAGCCATAGGCCACGGCGCGCAAGAGCGCCATCAGCGTCGTCGGCGTCGCAAGCACGACCCCTTGCGCAAACCCGTCTTCGATCAGCGTCGGATCCTGCTCCAACGCCGCACCGAGAAACTGCTCCCCCGGCAGAAAAAGGACGACGAATTCAGGCGTCTGTCCGAACTGCGTCCAGTAGGCCTTGAGACTGAGCGCGTCCATCCTGGCCCGCACCTGACCGGCATGGCGGAGCAGATGCGCTTGACGCTGCCGGTCATCCTCCGCCTCATAGGCATCGAGGTAGGCGGCTAAGACCGTTTTGGCATCCACCACGATCTGCCTGCCCCCCGGCAGGTACACGACCATGTCCGGACGAATGAGCCCTTCCAAGGACCCGATCGTATCCTGCTCCACAAAGTCGCAATGGGCCACCATCCCCGCAAGTTCAGCGACGCGACGCAGCGTCATCTCACCCCATCGCCCACGCACGGACGGAGCCCGCAAGGCCTTCACCAGATTGCCGGTTTCCTGTTGGAGCCGCTGGTGCGATTCAGCCATGAATCTCAACTGCTGGTCGAGTCCTCCATATTCCCGCTGCCGAACCTGTTCAGCCTGCTGCAGCTGTTCTTGATATCGCTGGAGCGATTCCTCCAAGGGCTTGACCAGTTCGCCGATGGCTTGCTGCCGCTGCGACAACTCGCCTTTGGCCTCTGCCTGCAAGGTGGCAAACGACGTGCGCGCGAGGTCTAAAAACGCCTCATTGTTCTGCTTCAGTGCCTGGCCAGACAGGGCCTCGAATGAGTCGTGGAGTTCTTGCCGTGCCTGCGCCAGCAGCGCCTTCTGGTCCTCCAAACTGCGGGCGACCTCTTCTATGCGGGTTTCGGCTTTGGTCCGGCCCTGCTGCGACTCGGCGAGCGCGTCGCGCAACTGCCCCATCTCCGACTGCTGATCATCCACTCGCTGCTGCAGCGAAGCCGCCACAGCATCGGCGCGCTGCGCGCGCTCTCCGCTCTCAAGCAACCGGGCATGGTGGCGTGATTGGACACGAACGGTCACCCACCATCCGGCCACCAGAACGCCCACGGCGAGACCAACGGCGGTGCCGACCAAAAACGTTGGGGAAGTGAGGTCGATCATGGCGCTTCCCTACGAATGCACCGACTGACTGGAAATCCATTCACCTAACTGTTGTAGGGAAATCGCGTAGAGGGTACGAGAATCCAGGAGAAACGTCAAGAGACCAATCGACTGATGCGGCCTGTGGAACTTGCGATTTCGACCTGTTCATTTTCGCGCAATAGACTGGTGGCATAGGGCACATTGACCAGGACCGGAAGGCCGTATTCACGAGCGATGATCGCCCCGTGCGAGAGCGTCCCTCCCATTTCGGCGATGAGACCGGCCGCCATTCCGAATAAAGGGGCCATACCGGGATCGATCACCGGAACAACGAGGATGTCTCCCGCCCGCACCCGTGGCCAATCCGCGGTCGACCGAACAAGTCGGACCGGTCCTTTGGCAACCCCGGCACTGATGGCAATACCCCGTAACACGCCTCCCTGCCCCTGATCGCTTGACTGCGCCCCCTGCTCGACGACCGCCTCCCAATCCCGAATCGTGTCGGGCACCTGCAGGGCCTCATACTGAAGCCGTTCCTCGCGGCGCCGACGCACGAGGCTCTGCCAATCACGACTTGCGCCATCAGTCAGTGCGATGCGTTCATCCAGCGTGAGATAAAACACATCTTCCCGCACGGCGAAGCTTCCACGTTCCACCATCCGCTCACCGAGCCGAAGCAACAGATGGCGGGCTGCTGTGGAGTAATACATCAGGTGATGGCGATTCTCCTCTCGCAAGGCACAGAAGCGACTGAGCCTCCGATACCACCAACGGAACACGAGCCAACGATGGCGTCGCCACCCGAATCGCCGGGCGATCTCACTGAGCGCCTGTTCGCGTCGCTGAGCCTGGCGGGAAAGAACTTCTTGGGGTGGCGCCGTCACGCCGGCGCGCACCTGTGCCCGCAACAGGGCCAACACGGCATCGGGCTGATCTGCAATTCGTGGGGACATGATATCGGACTCTCCGACTGCACGATGCCCGTACTCGGCTAAGTACTGATCAAACAGCCGCAGGAACTCCGTCCCCTGAATCGCGTCCCGATAACCACACGCCGCCCGCTCCTCCGAGAAAAACCAGTGTCGAACCGTTTCTTCTTGCTGTGCAGCTACGACAAGCTCAGCCAGCCGGACAATTTGGGAGGCACTGATGACGGTCCCCTGTCCCTGCAATGCCCCATTGAGCAACTCTCGCCAGTCTGAACCAAGCCAGCCCGGAAGCACCGTGCCCATAGCCTGAAGACTCTGCGCCACTCCACCCGCGATTGCGAAGGTCACCTCATGATCGTCGAGCCACCGCCCTATGCTGTCGAGAATTGCGGCCAATTCCTGCACCGACAGATTTTGGATGCGATCATAGCGGTAGCGTTGCGCCATGGCCTTCATGGCAGAAAAATTCTTCGGCCCCTGCTTCGCGGCCTTACGCCACTCCCGCAGCATACCGACTCCGGCACGAAGAAGCGCGAGCGCCCCGAGAGGCCGTACCGACGGGGTAAACATCAGGGGCTCACCACCCATCTGTTCGGTTAAGAACGCCGGATTCCCATGAAGCTGCATGACCAAGGTGTAAAACAGAGTCACGTTGAGATAGGGACGTCCATGGAACACACGAACCGACGAGAGCCCTTCGGGGACCGTGCAACCGAGTCGGCGATAGGGGGTGATGATGTAGGCATCCATGAATCGCTCGAGAAACGACAGCCCTAACGGGCTGGGCAATTCCGGCAAGGTTTCTTTGAAATTAGCCCGCGTCCACTCACATTCGTCATTGGTCAGAGAGGGCCACGGTCGAACGGCGGTAATCGGACGGGCCTGCACGATCCAGAGTCGCTCCACATCCAACACCCATTCGAGATCGACCGGTTGACGAAACGCGACTTCAATGCGCTTCGACAACCGTGCGAGCTCGAACAGCTGCTTGTCTGTCAGGCAGGCCTGCCGTTGTTCCGGTTCGGGAATCGACTTTTCCCGCACACCTCCAGGGGTGGCGGTCAGCTTATTCCGTTTCCAGGCAAGCATGCGTCGTCGTACGCGGAACGGCCGATGATCGTCATCGTATACCTCCACCACATACTGATCCGGCGTCACCACTCCATTGACCAGGGAAGAAGCCAATCCTGGCACGGCATCAATCGACACCTGAGAGGTTCGACCCGTGACGGGGTGAATAGAGTATGCGACGCCTGCTGCCTGTGCGCTCAGCATGGGTTGAATGACGACTGCCATGGCGGGACAAGGCCGGTCGGCACCGGAACGAAGAAAATACCGAAACACCCGCTCGTCCCATAACGAAATCCAACAGTCACGGATAGATTGCAGCACGGCCGCCAGGGGCACGCCCAGGGTCGTGCGATACAGACCGGCAGCGCTCATATCCGCAGCATCTTCATTCGTGGCGGAGGACCGGACGGCCCAGCGTGTCGAGGAATCCCCGGCCAGCCCTGTCAGTCGTGTTTCCAGGTCGGCCGGGAATCCTGTCGGCCAGGGCTGCTCCAGCAAGAGCCGCTGAATTCGTGCCAGCTCCTGTGCCCGTTGTCCTTCAGACAAGTGGGGTAGCTTCGTCCAGAGTGCCACCGCATCGACACCAGCCTGATCCAGGCCGTGTTGATAGACTGCAGTCGTCACACACAGCCCCTTCGGCACAGGAAGGCCAGCAGTGAGTACCTTCGCCAGGCCTGCAGCCTTGCCGCCGACAAGAAAGGGAGCACAGCTCTCATACAGAGAGAGGAGGAACGGATCAGCCATAGAGGGGGATACTAGCTAGAGTGCGAGGAGGAGGTAAAGATCGTTCACATTGGTCCCGGTCGGGCCAGTCACAATATGACTACGGAGTTTCTTGAAGAACGGATAGGCATCGTTGCCCTGAAGCGCACCAGGCGGATCAAGCTTGGCGCGCCGGGCCCGCGCAGTCGTTTCCCCGTCTACCACCGCGCCTGCGACGGAAGTCGGTCCGTCTGTGCCGTCAGTCGCAAAACCTGCCACCCACACATCAGACAACCCGGCAATCTCCAATGCCGCCGCCAAGGCGAACTCCTGGGCTCGACCGCCCTTTCCCTGCCCTCGAATCGTCACCGTAGGCTCTCCCCCGGCGATGACACAACAGGGACGAGCCAAAGGGCGACCATGCGTCGCAATCTCCCGAGCTATCGCACCGAAAAACTTGGCGAGTTCGCGAGCTTCCCCCGTAACGGTAGTGGAAAGGACAAGCGTCTGTAGCCGCTTCCCCTTCGCGGCCTTCACGACGGCATCGACAGCCGCTTGATTGTCTCCAATGAGCAGATTGTCTACACGGCGAAAGAGTACGGCGCCGGCTTTGGGAGTTTCGGGCAGGGTCTTCTTCATGCCCGCCTCCAGGCGTCGACGCACCGAAGCTGGAACTTTCCGGGCAACCTCGTATCGCTCCAAAATTCTCCAAGCGTCCCGAAATGTTGTGGGGTCAGGAGCGGTCGGACCAGACCCGATCGTACCAAGATCGTTCCCGATCACATCCGAGAGGATCACACTCGCCACACGCGCGGAGGTCGCTGCGGCAAGCTGCCCGCCTTTTACACAAGACAAGTGCTTGCGAACCGCATTCATTTCGTGAATGGTCGCTCCAGACCGCAACAGCAGCTTAGTCGTCAGCTGCTTGGCCTTGAGGGTGACCCCAGGAGCGGGGGAGGGAAGGAGACTCGAGGCACCGCCGGACAAGAGGACAATCAGCAGGTCGTCCGATTTCAGCGTCCCGATTAATGCCATCATCGCACGGCTGGCCTGGAGCCCCGCCTCGTCCGGAACCGGATGCCCGGCTTCCAGGATGCGAATTTTCTTCGTCGGAGCACCATGCCCGTATTTCACCACGACCAGTCCGGTGTCGATCCTCGCCCCCAGCTGCCGCTCCAACGCCTGAGCCATGCGACCCGACGCCTTCCCGGCCCCGACCACTACAAGTCGCTGATGTTGTGAAAGAGGATAGCGCTCCGAACCGATAGTGAGTTGCCCGCGCCGGAAGCGGACCTGACGGCACACCGCCTCGTAGGGGTCGACGGCCTGCAGTCCCGCACGAAACAGTGTTGTGAAGAGGGCTCGTGCCCTGAGCTGCGAGACTACGACTTGTATCATGGGCACTACGGGAGCTTCTCTTGCTTGAAACAGCGATTCGGACAGGTTTGTCGCGGCACCTTAAGCTGGTAGGTACCCTTTGGCAAGTAGTCCTTCGTGAATTCGGGGTTCAGCATCTTCAATTCAAGAAAATAGGTTCCGTATTCCTCAGCGATCGCCGTGAGGCGGCGTTGCGGCTCTTTGATGGTAACCGTCACCGTTTCTGTTTCAAGGGGAGGGTAGAGATCCTTCTTGGTCAGACCAAGATACTTCTCCGGCTGGGAATAGATCTCTTTCGCCGCAATAATGCGTGCCACATACCGCATGGTCTCTCGTGGGCCGTGCATGCGCCAGTAGTCATTGATCTTCTGTTCTTTGATCAATTTCCGCACGCGGTCTTCCCCGGCGTTGTAGGACGCCATCGCCAGGAACCAATCTCCCTGATACAGATCCCGCAGATACCGTAGATACTTGATGGCGGCTTCGGTGGACATTTCAAGATTGCGGCGTTCATCCAGCCAGCGTTCGTTATGGAGCTTATACCGTCGCCCTGTGGAATTAATGAACTGCCAGGGACCTGATGCCTTGGCCCGGGAATAGGCGGCCGCTATACACTTGCTCTCGACCAATAACATATATTTCAAGTCATCCGGCAATCCGGCCTCAGCCAACTGCTTTTCTGCCGGCGCAAAACATCGACCTGTCCGTTTCGCCAGAATGATACTTTCACCTTGATCCTCGAGGAACTGATAGAACTCGTACTCGATCCGCTCGCGTACCTGCCAGTTATCCAACGGAATCGCCTGCCCGGCGAACGTCAGCTTATCGGGCAACTTGAAGGAGCTGAGGAAGAAGCGCTCTCCCTCCCGTTTGATTTCGGGGAGGATGACCAGTCGATCTTCAAGCTCAGGCACCAACTCCGACTCGCCCGGCGGCGCGACCGGCACCTGATCAGACTCCTGGGCGTTCCGGCCCTCCTCCGCCTTAGCGCCGGTCAACGCGGCAGAACTCGAATCCGCCGATAAAACCGG
Organism: Nitrospira sp. ND1; assembly: GCF_900170025.1. Lineage (NCBI taxonomy): Bacteria > Pseudomonadati > Nitrospirota > Nitrospiria > Nitrospirales > Nitrospiraceae > Nitrospira > Nitrospira sp. ND1. The sequence continues at coordinate 1,450,183 of NZ_FWEX01000006.1, forward strand.
CATGGCGGAAGACAGGCCGAACAGCATTGTGACGCACGCTAGAAATGCCTGAACACCCCGCTCTTTGTTCCACATGCCCCTGTCATCCTTTCGTCGCGACTGATGGCTCATGCTAGCAACAAGCTCGCCGTGGGACAAGCATCTCCTGGTTTTGGTACACTTCGCGCCTATGTCCGCCCTGACAATGCTCAACAACGAGATCGTCGCCTGCACGTGCTGTCCCCGACTGGTTGCCTACCGAGAAGCTGTTGCCAGGGATAAACGACGCCAATTCCGCGAGTGGTCCTATTGGGGTAAGCCGGTCCCTGGATTCGGAGATTCCAACGCCAGGCTCTATATCTTGGGCCTCGCGCCCGCGGCACATGGGGGGAACCGAACCGGACGCGTATTTACCGGAGACCGTAGTGGGGATTGGCTGTATGAAGCGTTGCACCGGTTCGGGTTCGCCAACCAGGCGACATCCGTACATGCGGGTGACGGCCTCACTCTCACCGACTGCTATATCGGCGCGACCGTTCGGTGCGCGCCTCCGGCAAACAAGCCGACGCCGGATGAATTCACGGCCTGCCGGCCATTTGTCCTGCGCGAACTACGGCTATTGAAGCGAATGCGTGTGATCGTCACCTTGGGCAAGATTGCATTCGATCACTATCTCAAGGCGAGCCGTGAATTGGGGCTAGGAACTCCCGGGCTACGCCCTCAATTTGGACACGGAGTCGTCTACGACTTACCTTGGGGCGTGACCTTGATCGGCTCATACCATCCCAGCCAGCAAAACACGTTCACCGGCAAGTTGACTCGACCAATGTTCCATCGCATTTTTCTCAAGGCCCAGCAGAAACTCGCCGAGGCACCATTGCGCGATTAGCCGCTTCGAGAGTCTATTTCTTTCCCATTGCATCCCAATCGGCCAGAAACTTCTTCAGCCCACTGTCAGTCAGCGGATGCTTCACAAGCTGCTGAAACACGGCGTAAGGCATCGTACAAATGTGCCCCCCGGCCAACGCTGCTTCGACGACGTGCTGCGGATGCCGGACGCTCGCGACGAGGACCTGCGTTTTATAATCGTAGTTCTTATAAATCGTGACGATCTGGCGAATCAGTGCCATTCCATCCGAACTCACGTCGTCGAGACGACCGATGAATGGCGAGACACACCACGCGCCCGCCTTCGCGGCCAGCAAGGCCTGCGTCGGGGAGAAGCACAAGGTGACATTCACACGAATCCCCTCTGCCGCAAGCTTCTTTGTGGCCCGAAGACCTTCCGGGATAAGGGGAACCTTCACCACGATATTCTTGTGAACCTTGGCCAGATCTCGCCCTTCCTTGATCATGGCCTCGGATTCGACACCAACCACCTCTGCGCTGATCGGGCCATCGACCATCTTACAGATTTCGAGAAGCATCTCCTTGAAACTGCGCCCTTCCTTGGCAACAAGAGATGGATTAGTTGTCACACCGTCGATGAGGCCCAGGTTGGCACCCTCTTGGATTTCTTTCACATTGGCCGTATCAAGATAGATTTGCATTTGAAGATCCTTTCCTCGCTCTGAGCATTCGAACCCACTTTTCCTCAAGTTATTGTAGAAGCAACTCGATACCAAGGCAATAAGTCAGGGCTGCCGTGCTAGACTTGTTTGACAGATGAGAATGGTGAACGCTAAGATTTTCTCCGCAATAGACAATAATGTCGCGCTTCACACCCCTGATTCAGGAGGACAACCTGTATGCGCAAATCCGCGTGGCTTATAGCGATCGCCCTCCTGTCCGGAGCCTGCAGTCACAATCCATACCTAGATGCCTCTCTCACTCGCTATCAAGGAAAAGATCGTGCGTGGATTGAAAAGGAATTGGGCGCTCCTGATGCCAAGACGTCCCGATTTTTCGGTGGAGAGAAGTGGACCTACAATCGAATTGCGGGGGGGAAGGCAGGACCGCCGCTATTTAATTTTAAAGCAAACGAATGTCAGTTGATCCTGTTTTTTAATAAGGACGAAATGGTCTCTGACTCTAGCTATTCCGGCTGCTAGCTAGAAAGTTGCTTCTGAAATGTATCGGCGCAACTACGACTGCAGAAATAATAGGTCTGCCCTCCAATCTCCTCTCTCACCGCATTGCCACGAGGGATGAAGACACGGCACACCGGGTCTTGAATCATTTGATTTCCAGCCGCCTGCTCTTCTTGAAGGCTCACCGCCCCGCCATCCTCTTTCATTTTTCTAATTGCCCTGCGAAGCAGGTAGTAGAGGAGCACGAGCAAACCGGAAACCAGCAATAATCTATACATGGTAGTGCATCCTGCCAGCGCCACTAAATATTAGGCCATCGTCCATGACGTGAAAACAGCGACGAACCCTACCCCGCCATCTTACTAGCATGGAACAATCCCGTAAGGGGCAATCTTAGGACCAAATGGCCCAGATGCTTTTGTGTCTATGAGGGGCCTTTTCCCATCCTTATACAGTACTTCAGATGGATGGTTTATCCTACAGCGCAATGTTATAAGCCAGGAATGCATAAATGTGACAAATGCCGCGGAACAATGTTGCCGGAACGGGCGGTTGACCTGAATGCTGGCTTGGCGATCACAGTCCTTGCGTGCCTCAACTGTGGCCGACGAAAAGCAGCTGACGCAGAACCGAGACCGATCACGTCACGACATTAACCCGTCGCAATAATAATCCTTCACAGGACGCTCACATGCGTTGAGCCGAAGTTGGTTTACCCCAACTTCCTCTGGCATTTTGTCCACTCTGGACTTGATGCCCCTCTCATCGCAGAGCAATCCTCCACTTTATCCTACTAGCCAATGCGTTGAGCTAACTGCCAGGTCCGCCCAGCTTTTCTATCCAATCCCCAAGATTTTACGTTTCTACATATTCACGCAGTGATCCCAGCAACAAACGAATTCTCATATCAGGAGCACAAAATCATTCCAGGCGTCTTGGAATGAAAAAGAGGTAGCCTCGGAGGGATTTTTTACTTGAGGCTCAATACATCCAGCATGTCATAGAGACCGGGTGGCTGCTTCACAACCCAGCGGGCGGCACGGAGGGCTCCTCTGGCAAATGTGTCCCGGCTACTCGCACGATGAGTGAGCTCAATTCGTTCGCCCATCGTTCCAAATATCACGGTATGGTCTCCGACGATGTCTCCGGCTCGAATGGTCTGAATTCCGATTTCGCCCCTCTTCCGCTCACCGATAAGTCCTTTTCGCGCATAAACGCCGACTTGACCAAGGTCTCGATTGACTGCGCGAGCCAAGACCTCCGCCATTTTGAGTGCAGTACCACTCGGTGCATCCTTCTTCAGGCGGTGATGGGCTTCGATCACTTCAATATCGTAGTCCTCCCCGAGGGTCTTGGCCATTTCGGCGATCACCTTGTAAATCACATTAACCCCCACACTCATATTGGGGGAAAACACGCAAGGGATCTGCTTACTCACACTTCGGAGCTCATCTAACTCTGACGATGAAAACCCGGTTGTCCCAACCACAATGCCACGTCGGTGCTGCGCCACAATCTTCAAATGCCCAAGAGTTGCCGCAGGCGTTGTAAAATCCACCACGACCTCCCCACGCTCCATCAAACTGGAAAGATCGTCGACGATCGGCACACCTGTTCGCCCACAACCAGCCACTTCACCGGAGTCTTCCCCCACAGCATGATGCCCCTTGCCCTCCACAGCTCCTGCAAGGGTCAAGAATGCAGAATCTTTTACCAAGGACACGAGGCGAGAACCCATCCGTCCCGCAGCACCAGTAATAACAACCTTGATCATGGCAACAACCTTTACCAGCAGCAGACCGACTACACCAGCCCGGCCTCTTTCATCACATGCAGAAGTTTTTCTCTATTGTCGGTTCCCATCGGGCACAGCGGCAGCCGCATCTCACGGTCGATCTTGCCCATCATATGCAGCGCTTCTTTCACAGGAATGGGGTTGGTTTCATAAAAGAGGGCCGTAAACAGCGGATAGAGCCGGTAGTGCATCGCCCGCGCATCATCAACTCGACCGGCTAAAAATGCATTGACCAACTCGGCCATATCACTGGGCACCAGATTGGCCGTCACCGTGATCACTCCCTTGCCACCCACTGCCATCATCGGCAGGGTCAACGCGTCATCTCCCGCCAGCACGGTCAGACGCTCCCCGCAAAGCTGTATGATTTCGGATGCCTGCTGAACCGAGCCGCTTCCTTCTTTAATGGCAACAATCGTTGGGCACACCGTCAATCGTGAGATGGTGCTTGGCATCATATTTACGCCGGTTCGCCCAGGAATGTTATAGAGAACAAGGGGTAAATCGACTGCCTCCGCGACCGCCTTGTAGTGCAGAAACAGCCCTTCCTGCGTAGGCTTATTGTAATAAGGCGTGATCAGCAGTGCGCCATCGGCCCCCGCCGCTTTCGCGTGCTTGGTCAGAGCAATCGCTTCCTGAGTGCTATTTGATCCCGTTCCCGCGATCACCGGGACTCGTCGTCTGGCAACTTCGACCGTAAACGCCACCACACGATCGTGCTCGGCATGTGTCAACGTGGCAGACTCGCCGGTAGTGCCGCAGGGGACAATCCCTTGCGTACCGCTGGTAATCTGCCATTCGATGAGGTCCCCGAGGGACTTTTCATCGAGCTTACCGTTCTTAAACGGCGTCACAATGGCGACCAGAGATCCTGTGAACATGGGAGGCTCCATAAGGAAGACAGTAAATACTGAAACCTAGGAAAGAAACGCCGGTATCTGCTCGCCATGCACCAGGTCGTCGTAACTCTCTCGCGCTCGAATTATATGGATCTGTCCCTCATGAACCAGCACCTCCGGCACACGAGGTCGCGAATTATAATTCGAGGACATGACAAACCCATAGGCGCCCGCACTCATCACGGCCATGAGATCTCCGGCATTCATTTCCGGCATCACCCGATCTTTCGCCAAAAAATCGCCGGACTCGCACACGGGCCCGACCACATCCACAGTCTGCTTCGCCGCACGCGCGACGTTTTCATAGACCGGCCTTATATCATGATGTGCATCGTACAGGCTGGGGCGAATCAGGTCGTTCATCGCCGCATCCACGATCAGAAACCGTTTGGTTTCGCCGTCCTTCGTGTACAACACCTTCGTGAGCAACACGCCGGCATTCCCGACAATCACGCGACCAGGCTCCATGATCAGGATACACTTCAGGTCACGCACAAGCGGGAAAATCGCCGCCGCCAAATCTTTCGGTTCCGGAGGGGTTTCATCTGAATACGTAATCCCCAGGCCACCGCCGATGTTCAGATAACGAATAGGAATTCCCTGCTCGGCCAGGGTCTGCACCATCGCCAACACTTTCTTCAGCGACTCGACGAAGGGGGCCACTTGCGTCAATTGCGACCCGATATGTGCGTGCAAACCCACCACCTCGATGTGGCTGAACGTTGCGGCTGCCTTGAACTCTTCGATGGCACGATCCGCCGCGATCCCGAATTTGCTCTTCTTCAAACCCGTGGAAATATAGGGATGCGTTTTGGGATCGATGTCCGGATTGATGCGCAACGCCACGCGCGCCTTGACGCCCATGGACGCCGCGACATCATTGATGGCCTGCAGCTCCGCAGACGATTCCACATTGAACATGAGAATATCCGCCTTCAAGGCGTCGCGGATTTCCTCCGCTTTTTTCCCAACGCCGGCGAACACGATCTTGGCGGGAGACACCCCTGCTTTCAGCGCACGAAATAGTTCTCCGCCCGACACGATATCGACGCCACTCCCTTCCTTGGCCATCAGACGAAGCACCGCCAAATTGGAATTGGCCTTCATGGCAAAGGCGACAATGTGAGGAATGTTCTGAAAGGCACTATCGTAGACACGGAAGTGCCGGACGAGTGTGTGGTGGCTATACACGTAACAAGGGGTCCCCACCTCTTTTGCAATGCGCGAGAGCGGCACATCCTCGCAATAGAGCTCACCTTCCCGATACTGAAAGTCATTCATGGTGGTCATCCTCGATCAACAATTCTATACCCGCCTCGGAGAATCCGTCCAATAGCCACAACGCCAACCGGTCGAAACCACGACCACAACCTCGACTCACGTCTATCGCGTGCCCATCGTCCTCAGTGGCGGAGTCGGCAACGGGTCGGGATCCGGAGGAATCGGGGCTTCTTCAACGGTCACTGCACTCGGCGCGCTGGGCCTGGAAGCAGATCCCCACACATTCGCGCCTGGCGCTAACAGCCCTTCACGTCTCAACTGCCGCTCAATCACCGGTGCCACACCGACGTCTTCAGGGGGGATCGGCGCACCCAATACCCCGCATCCGCCCAGTCCCACAACAATCCACACTGCACCGACGGCACCACCCCTGACTCCCGGGCCACAGGCCCTGACGAGCCTCATCCCTTCAACGCCTTCTCAAGCTCCTTGATCCGTGCCTCCACACGCCGTCTCGCCGTGCCGCCGATCTGACCTTTCCGGTCGATGGCGCCCCGCACGGTGAGGCAACTCAGGACGTCCTCACCGAAATGGGCGGAGAAACCTCGCAAGTCTTTCAAGGTCAACTGCTGAAGGGGCCGCTGCTGCTCGAGTGAGAATCGCACAATCTGGCCGGTAATGGAATGGGCCTCCCGGAACGGGACCCCCTTCGTCACCAGGTAGTCCGCCAACTCCGTCGCCAGCATTCCGCCACCTTCGGCCGCTTCAGCCAGGACGGTCTTATTGACCACCAGCCTCCGCATCAACTCCGTGCAAAGCGCCAACGATTGCCCCGTCGTATCCACCGCGTCGAACAACGCTTCTTTATCTTCCTGAAGATCGCGATTGTAACTCAGTGGCAATCCCTTCAGCAGCGTCAGGGTACCCATCAAGTGTCCATAGACTCGACCCGTTTTCCCACGCACCAACTCCGGCACGTCCGGATTCTTCTTTTGCGGCATCATACTGCTGCCGGTGCAGAAGGTATCGGGCAGATCCACGTAACGAAATTCCTGCGACGCCCAGAGAATCAATTCTTCGCTCAAGCGTGAGAGGTGCATCATAATCAGCGACAAGGCACTGAGTGTCTCCACCACCGCGTCACGATCCGAGACGGCATCGAGGCTATTCTGCGTCACCGCAGGGAATTCCAGCAGTGCAGCTGTATATCGACGGTCGACCGGGTAGTTCGATCCCGCCAACGCCCCCGACCCCAGCGGCATCACATCGAGCCGTTGCCGACAGTCGTGAAGCCGACCCCGGTCACGATCGAACATTTCTACATAGGCCAGGAAATGATGCGCCAGCAGCACCGGCTGAGCACGCTGCAAATGTGTATACCCGGGCATGACGACATCCAGATGCGCCCGGGCCTGCCCCACGAGGACTCGACGGAATTCCTGCAATTGACCCATCAGCGTCGAAAGCACATCGCGCAAAAATAGACGCAGATCCAGAGCCACCTGATCGTTGCGGCTTCGACCCGTGTGCAGCTTTCCACCCAGCGGGCCGATCAACTCAGTCAAGCGGCGCTCGATCGCCATATGGATATCTTCGTCCTGCGGCGAGAAGGGAAACCGCCCGCCATCCAACTCCACCTTGACGAATTGCAGTCCCCGCACGAGCTGCGCCGACTCACGGGCAGTGAGCACCCCCGCGCGCTCGAGCGTCCTGCAATGGGCGATGCTGCCTTGAATGTCGTAGGGATAGAGCCGACGATCACAGGCCAGGGAGGAGGTGAACTGCTCCACCAACCGATCGGTTTGTTCGGCAAACCGGCCGCCCCAGGCCTTGCCTTTGGGCAAGGCACGACGGGACCGTTGCGGAGCAGTGACAGATTTGCGGGCACGCGCGCCGGCAGATTGGGACTTCGCCATTACCGCGTCGACCTCTTCTTGCGCTGGGCCCGAATCGCCAACCGGAGCGCGCTCAGACGAATAAACCCTTCCGCATCCTTCTGACGATACACGTCGTCTTCTTCGAACGTCGCCATGTCCAGCCGATAGAGCGAGCGCGGAGACTTCCGCCCGACCACCGTGCAGGTCCCTTTGTAGAGCTTCACTCGAACGGTGCCCGTAACATCCTTCTGAGCTTCGTCGAGCGCGACCTGGAGCATTTCCCGCTCCGGAGCATACCAATATCCGTAGTAAATGAGCTCGGCATAGCGGGGGATCAGACTATCCCGCAGATGCAGCACTTCCCGGTCCATCGTGAGTGACTCCAGGCCTCGATGGGCCGCATGCAGAATCGTGCCTCCGGGCGTTTCGTACACTCCGCGTGATTTCATCCCGACATAGCGGTTTTCGACGAGATCGACGCGACCGACACCATGCTCGCCGCCCAATTTATTGAGATGGGCCAGCAAGGCGGCCGGGCTCATCTTCTTGCCGTCCACCGCCACCGGATTGCCCGCCACATAGTCGATCTCGACTTCTCGGGCCTTGTTCGGCGCCCGCTCCGGCGAGACCGACATCACGAAAATCTCTTCAGGGGGGGCCTTCCAGGGATCCTCCAAAATGCCGCCCTCATAACTCGTGTGGAACAGGTTCATGTCCATGCTGTAGGGTTTCGCCTTAGTGGCCGTGACCGGAATGCCGTGCTTCTCCGCGTACTCGATCAACTCACGCCGCGAGCGCATGGTCCATTCCCGCCAGGGCGCAATGATCTTGATCTGCGGATGCAACGCCATATAGGTCAATTCGAAGCGGACCTGATCGTTACCCTTGCCGGTCGCGCCGTGACAGACCGCCTCGGCGCCTTCATCGGCCGCAATTTCAATTTGGCGCCGCGCAATCAAGGGACGGGCGATCGAGGTGCCCAGCAGGTAGCTACCTTCATAGATCGCATTCCCGCGCAACATTGGGAACACATGGTCCTTGACGAACACCTCGCGGAGATCCTCCACGTAGACTTTCTTCACGCCCAGGGACTGCGCCTTCTTTTTGATGGCCTTCAGATCTTCGCCCTGCCCCAGGTCGGCACAAAACGCGATGACTTCGCAGCCATAGACCTCTTCCAGCCACTTCAGAATCACCGACGTGTCCAGGCCCCCCGAATAGGCCAATACCACTTTTTTGTACGATGACCGACTCATACGACTCCCTTTCACTTACGTGCTCCGTACAGGTTTCTTTCCGAGGAGCCTGACCAGAATGGCCTTCTGCATGTGCAATCGGTTCTCGGCTTGATCGAACACCACCGACTGCGGTCCATCCAACACCTCGGCACTGATTTCCTCACCGCGATGAGCCGGCAGACAATGCATGACCAGCGCATCCGGCTTCGCGCATTTCAATAGTCGCGCATTGAGCTGATAGGGCGCCAGGATCTTGAGACGCTTGGCTTGCTCCCGCTCCTGCCCCATGCTGATCCAGACGTCGGTATACACCACATCCGCATCTTTCACGGCCACAAACGGATCGGCGCCGATTTCAATCACCGCACCGGTCTGCCGGGCTTCCTCCCGGGCTCGATCCACAATGCCCCGATCCGGCTGATATCCGAGCGGGCAACCGACGGCGATCGTCATCCCCATCTTCGCCGCCGCCTCGATCAGAGAATTCGTCACGTTGTTGCCGTCGCCGACATACGCGATCTTGATGCCTTTCAGCCGCCGTTTCTTTTCCTGAATGGTCAACAGGTCGGACAGGGCCTGGCAGGGGTGATTCAAGTCGGTCAGCCCGTTGATGACGGGAATGCTCGCCTCGCGGGCCCATTCTTCGGCAATCGCGTGATCAAAGGTGCGCAGGACAATTGCATCCAGATACCGAGACAGGACATGCGCCGTGTCGGCGACACTCTCGCCGCGCGACAACTGGATATCGCCCATGGGCAACACCATCGCCTGCCCACCGAGCTGATTCATCCCGGCCTCGAACGACACCCGCGTCCGGGTCGAAGGCTTCTGAAACAGCAGGCCCAACATGCGGCCCTGCAGCAGAGGATGGGACACCCCGCGACGCTGCTTCACTTTCAGTTGCGCAGCCAGGCGCAACAACCCCGTGAGCTCTGCGACGGGGATCGAGAGCAGTTCCAGAAAATCTTTCCCGAGACCGGCCCGGGAGGATGACCGATGCGGACGCCGCGACATACGCGCCCCTACAGGATTAATGGTGGCTTGATGTAGTTCGCTGACTCAACACCTGCGCAAGCGCGACCAGCAAGCGATCGATCTCGCGCTCCGTGATGATGAGTGGGGGAACGAAGCGCAGAACCCGATCGCCGGTGCAATTGATCAACAATCCGCGCGCCAGGCAATCGGCGACAACAGCTTTCCCATCGATATCCAATTCCACGCCTTGCAACAGACCAAGTCCGCGCACGTCCTTCACGCAACGATGCCGGTCCTTCAGAACAGCCAACCCTTTGGCCAACGTCTCACCCATGCGCCGTCCCTGGTCCAGAATCTTCCCTTCCAGCAGCACTCGCAATACCGCCAGCGCGGCCGCACAGGCCAGAGGATTACCGCCAAAGGTCGAGGCGTGGGTTCCAGGAGAGAAGGCCTGCGCCACAGTGTCCGTCGCTAGACAGGCCCCGATCGGGACACCACCGCCCAGCCCCTTCGCCAGGGTCATGATGTCCGGCTGCATACCGAACTGCTCGTAGCAAAAAAGCGTGCCCGTGCGCCCCATGCCGGTTTGCACTTCATCGAAAATCAGCAACACATCGCGCTCCCGGCAGAGGTCGCGCAAGCCCTGCATATAGCCCCGATCGGCCACATGCACTCCGCCTTCAGCCTGAATGGGCTCCAACAGGACGGCGGCGGTTTTCGATGTGATCGCGCGCTCGACTTCCGAGAGATCGTTGAACGTCACATGCGAAAACCCCGGCATGAGCGGAGCGAATCCCTTCTGCACCTTCTCCTGACCGGTGGCGGTCAAGGTGGCCATGGTGCGCCCGTGAAAGGAGTTCGTCATCGTGACGATCTCGTAGCGGTCTGCTCCGTACTTATCGTACGAATACTTTCGGGCCAACTTGATCGCCGCTTCGTTCGCTTCCGCGCCGCTGTTACAGAAGAAGACTTTCTGCGCAAACGAATGTTCGACCAGGGTCTGAGCAAGCCGCACCTGCGGCTCGGTATAATAAAGGTTCGATGTGTGGATCAGGTGCTGCACCTGTTTTTGAATCGCCAGCACCAGGTCCGGATGTCCATGACCGAGGAGATTGACCGCAATGCCGGCCACAAAGTCGATGTACTCCCGGCCTTCCAGGTCGTAGACCTTCGAGCCACGTCCCCGCACGATCGAAATCGGCTGGCGCGTATAGGTGTTCATCAAGTACTGTTCGGCATTGAGACGCAACTCACCCGTCGGCATGGCACACCTCTCCCATCGTGAGTCGGCGAAGCTACCATAGGGCACAGGTGAAAGCAACCGAACGCACGCCTGTCAGCAGCTCCTGGCGCGGCCGGCGGTCTGTTTCGAACCCTGCCGCTTACGGAGGGCCGCCCTTGACGGGGAGAGACGGCGGATGGGATAAGGTGACCGTATGAAATCCTGTTCACAATGCCGACAAGAAAACCGGGACGATGCCCGCTTTTGCCACCAATGCGGCGGCGCCTTCGCCGTTGAAAGCCAGGAAACTGTGGTGGAGGCGGACTCGGCACCTTCGCCGCAGACGGATGCAGAGCTCTGGAAAGCCTTCATCGGCCCCAATGCCGACCGCTACCTGGAGACCTTCAAGAAATTCACGGGGCCGTCCGGGCCCAAATTCGCCTTGACCTGGCACTGGCCAGCCTTCGTCTTTGAGCCCTTCCTCTGGTTTCTCTACCGGAAGATGTACGTCTACGCGCTGATCTATGCCATCGGCCCGGCGATGGCGTTCTATATCACCCAGGACCTCTCCGCCGACCTCATCTGGCGTGTCATTGCAGGCGCCAGCGCCAACTATATCTATTTCTGGCATGCCAAGGAACAGCTCGCCAAGATCAAAGGCGAACGGGCCACGGGTGGAGAAGCCAGACAGCAGATGTTGGGAGAATTAGGCGGCGTGCAGCCGTACGTCGTGTGGGTCGGCGTCGGCCTCCTGGTCCTGAAGATCGGCCTGGTCGTCGCCATGTTCAAGGACGGACCGCCTGACGGGTCGAAGAATCCTCCCGCCAAACCCCACCCCGCCAGCGTCACGCACGTCTAGCAAAACAACGTTCACAAGTCGGCTCCAGCTTTCTGACAACAGCTGTCACAAATCTGAGGCGCCTATTTCAGGCGGGATAAGAAGCTCAACGGATCTTTTACAAACTGAAAGGCAGTGGATTCCCGGATTTCATCTTTCAAAGCCGACAAACCAGGCTCTATCACCTTCCCGCCTTCACTGATGAGCCAGCACTGAAGATCGCGTGAAAACTGCACTGCAGTCTCCAGCAACTCAATCGTTGTCTCCCTCAAGTCAAAACGGAATTGGACTTCTACAAGAGACTCACCCTCTCGCAAAATCGTTAAACACGACGTCTCAAGGCTACCAAGCACCTCAAGATCCTTCGACCATGTCTTCCCAGACGGAAGCATCTTTTCCACATCGCGCAACAGCGTAACGGGTAGCCGCTGATCCTTCCACCACACAACGGACTCTCGCTGCTCTTCAGTGAGAACCATCCCTGCACGCAACGAGTTCGCCTCTGCGACCGCCTTCGGCACTAACTCGATTTGAAATTGCCAGACAGCCATTACCTAACCCGAACCCTCGGGGGCGGAATCCACCCTCCAGCTCGACTCATGAAACACCGGCCTTCGCTATTCGGACAGACGCTGCCGCTGCCACTCGATCCAGGATACGAACCAGTCGAAATCCTGCTGGTAGGCGGCTCCACTCAGATCAGGCGCGGCCTGGGTCTGCTCCAGTTGCGTGTAGGTGCGCGGCCAGTTCTTTTGCCACCAGGACTTGAGCTCGTCCGGGCCGTAGGGCTGCCCGTTGGGGTTGGTGATGCCGGCTGCCGCGCAGAGCCCGGCCACAAGCGGCCAGTAGCGATCCTTGCCAAGACCGACGCTCCGGAAATGTTCGCGAAGCAGGAAGACCACCCAGAGTTCGGCGCTGTTCTTCTTGTTATGCTTGAAAGGCTGCGTTTGTCGCAGTGGAACCGGGTCGAAGGTTTTGATGACCGACGTGTAATCCGGACCTCCGTAGCTCCCCGCCGACTCGGCAATCCCCTGCAGCATGTTGGCGAGTTCCACCTCGACGACCGGCGAGCGGGCCGGGCTGTGGTCAGGGCCTCCGGTACTCAACGGATTGGCCACCGTCAGCAATTCGATCAACGGCTTGAGCTCACGCAACCGAACGGCGGCGGCTTTGAGAATCTGCTCGGACTCGAGCCAGTAATCCGGATCGCCCTTGGAGGCCCGTTCCCGACCGGGCGGCGGCAACACCACGGGAATCCAGTAGCGCACCAGCACAAAGAGGACGTATTCAACCTCGCCACCGGCCTGCGCGACACCAGCCAGCGCCTGACTGACCCCGAGCGCCCGCCGAAAAAAGGCTTCGACCCTGTCTTCAACCTGCAGGCGCCGTCCCATTGCGCGCCACCACTCCTGCAATGGGGTCCAGCCTGAGGGGGAACGTTCCGTCATCGATGCGCTCCGGCGTGAGGAGAAACCGGCGGCATGGTACTGGCTGCCTCATCTGATTGCAACTCAGCATGACGGAGCCACGGCGCACTTCCGTGGGCTCATCCCGCTTGACAGGGCGAAGGGGAAATCGCATAAGCTGTCCTGAAACCGTTCTATCCTTTCGGACAAGGAGACGAGGCACGATGAGCAAATTGGTTCTCATTCGTCATGGCGAGTCGCAGTGGAATCTTGAAAACCGCTTCACCGGCTGGGTGGATGTCCCCCTCTCCCCGAAAGGTATCGAAGAGGCGAAGGCGGCAGGAAAAAAACTGGCGGGGTTCACATTCGATCGCGCCTTTTCGTCCGTGCTGGCCCGTGCCAACGAAACGTTGCGCCTCGTCCTCGAAGGGATCGGACAGACCGGGATTCCCATAGAAAAAGACAAGGCGCTGAACGAGCGCATGTACGGAGAGCTGCAGGGGCTCAACAAAGCCGAAACGGCCAAGAAGTTCGGGGATGAGCAGGTGAAAATCTGGCGCCGGAGCTACGATGTACGGCCACCGGGCGGAGAAAGCTTGAAAGACACAGCGGAGCGGGTGCTCCCCTACTACGACAGCCGCATCAAGCCCTACGTGCTCAAAGGAGAAACGATCCTCATCGCCGCCCATGGAAACAGCCTGCGAGCGCTGGTGATGCAGCTCGAGCAGCTGACCCGGGAGCAGGTCCTGGAACTCAACATTCCAACCGGAGCCCCGCTGCTCTATGAGCTCGACAACAACGGGAAGGTGCTGTCACACCGGTATCTCTAACAGGAAACAGGAGGGCGCGGCCGACAGCCTACACGCACTGGCTCAGCAACTCCTGGTACTTATCCAAGGGCACCAGATCAGGCAGGAGCACGAGCAACTTCGGCCGATCCTCCGGTTGAATCAAACATTGATTTTCGAGCAGATCTGAGATTTCCTCGGAGGCGGCCATGGCGCCGCCTTCGTAATCCCCCACCGGCGCATAGAGTGCGCGCCGTTCTTCCATTTCGACCAGGTAGTCCTCCCACTTCACCGACTCAAGCTTGAACGTCGCAGCCCAATCCGCCTGAATCAATTCCAGCACCCGCTGAAACAGGACCTCGCGGTACTTCCGTGGAATGTGGGCATTGACGGCCGCATGAACCCAGTAGAGCGTGAAAGAGAGGAGCTCTCGCGTCATCGTCTCCTCATGTTCTTCCTGGCCCTCGATGCCATATTCGCTCAACAGCTCAACGGAAACCCGGCGTGGAATCAGTTTGTACAAGGCGTCGGCAACTTCGGCCGGCGTCATGGCTCCTTTTGGCATACTCATCCTCCCGAAAGGGAACCCAGCATACTGGAGCCCCGCGCGCATTGACAACCCTGGACGGTGAACTGCCACGCGGCGTCGATTGCTTGTCCGCCGGAAGGGCCTATGCTACATAAAGCCTCATCACCGTGAGACGCAGAACCATGACACCTATGCGACCTGTTCGAGCACTGTTCATCGGCCTCGCCTTCCTCGGCATCCTCTGGGCTGCACCGACCACAGCAGCAGAGGTGCAGGAGCCACGCTGGGGCTTCAGCACCGATCTTGGCCTCTGGAGCGGCACCACCAACGACACCACCTTCGCACTCGGCTTCGGGCTCGATTACTACATGGACCAGAACTTTTCGTTCGGCGGGATGGCGCTCTTCACGCCGGTCGGGGACCTGACACAGATCGGCATCGCGGGAGTCGCGAAGTATCATCTTCGCCTGAATAGCGGATTCAATCTGGTGCCGTTCGCCGGACTAGGCATTCTCCACGCGGACCTCAACCGAGGCAGCGGCGCCACCAAAGTTGATCGCAACGACACCAGCCACTTTATTCCCCTCGGCATGTCGCTGGAATATCAGGTCGGTCCCAAAATCGCCTTCTCGACCACCCTCATGGTAAACCTGCACCACATCACCCTCTCGCCACCCGTCGCCAACGACAACACCAGCGTGGCACTCCTCTTCGGTATCCGCTGGGGGCCGTAACGAGGCCACAGTGAACGACAGCTCCGGCGAACTGCACTGAGCATGTCGAAAATTTGAGTACCGCGAGAACGGCGCCAGAAGCACATCCAGCACTTCAGTTTCGGACTCCACCGCCGCTCAAACGGATTTCCAGCGAGGCCGCAACGAAGCGAGGAGGCGAGGCGTACCCTTGCGGTAC
The DNA here is from genome assembly GCF_900170025.1 of Nitrospira sp. ND1. Classification (NCBI taxonomy): domain Bacteria; kingdom Pseudomonadati; phylum Nitrospirota; class Nitrospiria; order Nitrospirales; family Nitrospiraceae; genus Nitrospira; species Nitrospira sp. ND1. The sequence continues at coordinate 1,465,892 of NZ_FWEX01000006.1, forward strand.
ATTGAGCCCCGGAGCGAGACGAGAACGAAGATGGGGAACCGCTTCAGCGGCTGTCAAGCGGCTTGGGCGGGGCGCCACCGCAACCCCACATGCAACAATTCCTGCAGCAGGTCTTTGTAGGCGAGGTCAGCTTTTTCGGCCGAGTCGGCAAAATCTTCGCCGGTGGCGATCTGAGGATTGGGATTCGCTTCGAGCACGTAGACGTTACCGTCTTTGTCCATCCGCATATCGATGCGAGCGTAACCACTCAGCCCCAATGCACGATAGACGCGCTTGGCCAGGTGCTGAATATGGTCGACGACTCCGTCCGGGAGGTTCCTCGCTTCGCACGAGCAGATGCCGTACTTGTCCTGGTACTTGCGGCTCCACTTCACTCGCTCCGTCGCGATGCGGCGGGCCTCATCCGGCATCTTGTCCATCACGAGTTCCCAGACCGGAAACACTTGCAGGTGCGCATTGCCCATCACCCCGACATAGAGCTCGCGTCCTTCGATGTACCGCTCGATGAGGGCTCCAGTGCCGACATTGTCGTGGATGAATGCCACCCGTTCCCGCAACTTCTCATCGTCATCGACAATCGAGGCCTGCGAAATCCCCAGCGATGCCTCTTCGCTGATCGACTTCACGATCAATGGGAAGGGCAGGTATTTGGGTCGCCGCACCATGCGATGCAGGGGCACGACCATGAATTCAGGGTATGGAATACGATGGTACGACATCACCTGCTTCGCCAGCGCCTTGTCGCGCGCAAGCATGAGGCCGCGTGGATTGCAGCCGGTGTAGGGAATGCGCATCAATTCGAGATAGGACACCACGTTCTGGTCGTAGACCGCCCGCCCGTCGAACTCCTCCAGTAAATTGAACGCAATGTGGGGCTTCCAATCCTCGACGGCCGCACGAATCACTTCCAGATCGCTCTTGACCCCGAGCGGCTGGACATCATGGCCGAGTTTCCGGAGGGTGGAGACCACATCGTACTCAGTCTTCCAGGCCGCGCCTTCAAGGTCCTGCCCGTTCAGTTGATCGGGAGGCACAAGATCCTTGTGCATCAAAACAAGCACGCGCAATCGTCTCATAGTGCCACCTTGTGCCGGCCGCTGTGCAGATAGTTCATGGTCTGCACCGTCAGGAGAATCGCAAAATCCAGCTTGGCCTGCTCTTTATGCTGGGTCAGGTGTAATTTCGACGCCTGACATCGTTCGATCATGCCTTCCAACACCTGATCGATGGTGTACTGATATTCGCCGGTCCATTCAGCGACCCGGCGACGGATTTCTTTTCTGGTCCGACGGAGAAACTCGGCAGCGCTGGGATTTTTGGCATGGGTCGGCCCGTCGGAAAACAGCTTCTTCAGATCCGTATCGTACGACGGCGTGCGGCCGATCCCGTAGTGCTTCCGCTTTTCCTCGTAGTGATCCCGGAGGGTCTTATAGATGCGCGGGAGCGGATCCAGCAGTTGCCGTCCGGTGACGACCGGTGTCGTACCCGCCAATTCGCCCATGAGTCGGTCCATGAAATCCAGCTTCTTTATCACCGGCCAGCCTCGATACCGCTCCTTCCAGAGCGAGTGCGGATCGAGCCACACGGCAAAGGTTTCCGCGAAGTCTTCATCCGGATGGCTCTGGGCATACCAAACATCCAGGTGGCGCACGAAACTCCGGCTATAAGGGCGCGGCGTGTAATACTCGGGATAGGGCTGGGACGAACGTCCGAAGAGTTTCTGGCGACGACGACGACGACGAAGCAGGTAGGCGTTTTCAATGGCATGGCCGGCCTCGTGCCGGAGGATCCGCATGCACCAGTCCCTGGTGCCGCCTTCCACTTCCAACATCTGACTCGCTTCCAGTTTTGTCAGCCGGGGATGCGCAAGATAAAACGGCACGGCAATTCCAGGCACACCATCCGGCGTGAACCATTCGTCCGAGATCCAGAAGTGTGGCCGGAAGGTGAGCCTGCGCGTCTCCAACTCACGAGCGAGTTGTGCCATGGGCTCTTGATAGAAGGTCCCTTCGAGGCGCAGGTCCAGATCGCACATGCGCAGATCGAGGAGCTGTTCGTCGGTCCACTCCGCCCAAACCGGAACAGGATCGGTCGCGCCGAGCCCTTGTCCGCGATGATTCTTTGTCCGCCCCATCGTTCAGCCACCAAAAAGCCCCGTTCGGCGCCGTTTTGTTCTGTTTCAACTATAGCAGCTCATGGAAATTATGCAGGGCGGTCTCCTTCGACCAACGATGCAACACTCAGGGAAAACCCGCAGGCGGTTAGCGATGCGAACCGGCCGGTTCTTTGTGGACACAGAGGCTGCCGGTTACGGATTACAGGGCGGGCTCACGATTGAGCAGATGGGGAACTCCGCCCCAGATGTGGTCGATGACAAACTGCAGATAGTCACGCGATTGATCCGGTTGTTCCCGCCAGTCGGGGATGATCTCATGCACGTCCAGAATCGGCTGATCGATTCCGTAACATAGGTGATTGAAGAGAGGGACTTCTCGACCGAATTCCCCGCGAATCCACGCCTGATGGTTCCTGCCCATGGCAATGACGACGGCGGTCTCCTCGGTCAAGTCGCGCGTCAGCTTCCGTTGACGGTGGCGGGACGGATCGACCCCCTTCTCACGAAGGCCGGCCAGGACCACGGGATGGATCTCCTGCGGTAACGCCTCGATGCCGGCGGATCCGATCAGGTACCCGACCCGCGAGCCGAGCTGAGCCTTCAACGCATATTCGGCCACGAGGCTTCTGAAAATATTGCCCGAACACACGAACAGAATCGACGTCATCGCCTCAGCCTGTCAGTCTGAATGCCCCTGTTCACGGCTATCCCAATCACGGCCCCGGTTGCGCTACAATGCCGGGCCATGCAGAGCACAACCACCCCACCATCCCCAGGCACCGCACAGCCGACCAGGCACTCCAACGAGATCGAACGCGTGCACACCCGCCTCTGCCGCCTGGTGGGACAAGCCATTGCCGACTACCGCATGATCGAGGAAGGCGACAAGGTCATGGTCTGCCTTTCCGGCGGGAAAGACAGTTACGGGCTCCTGGAGATCCTGCTGTCGATCCGCAGCCGTGCGCCGATCCATTTCGACATCATTGCCGTCAACCTGGATCAGAAGCAACCGGGGTTCCCCGCCCATGTCCTTCCGGAATACCTGACCAGGCGCGGCGTGCCCTTCCATATCGAAACGCGCGATACCTACTCCGTCGTCAAACGCCTCATCCCCGAAGGCCAGACCACCTGCTCACTCTGCTCGCGCCTCCGTCGCGGCCATCTCTACCGGCTGGCCACGGAACTGGGCGCCACCAAGATTGCCCTTGGCCATCACCGCAATGACATTCTGGAAACGCTGCTGCTGAATCTGTTGTTCACCGGCAAGATGAAGGCCATGCCGCCCAAGCTGCGTTCGAAAAGCGGCCGCCATGTAGTCATTCGCCCCCTGGCCTATGTGAAGGAAGCCGATCTGGCGCGGTACGCCGCCTTGCTCCAGTTCCCGATCATCCCCTGCGACCTCTGCGGCTCACAGGAGGACCTCAAGCGGAAGCAGGTCAAAACCTTACTGCAGGACTGGGATAAACGGTTCCCCGGTTCCAACGACAGCATGTTCGCCGCCCTCGGCAATATCGCACCGTCGCTGCTGTTGGATCGAACCCTATTCGACTTCTCATCCCTCAAGGCAGATGCCTCCCCAACAGAACCAGCCGCGAGTGATTCTGAAGACGATTTGCTCTAGCCCGACGCGCTGCTGCCTATAGCAGGCTGTGGGAAAACTCGGTTGGCATGCGAACACTCAGATGGTCCACATCGAGTGGCATAGCAGAAGAATACCCCGCAAGATGCGCAAAATGGCCGTCCAGCGTTGAGCCTCTATGCGATGCGAGAACGCCGTTGGCGGAATTTTTCCGCATCCTGCTAGACAGACCGGCGGATGCGAAACATCTCTAGAAGGGATTGCCGGAGCAGTACCGGAAGTCAGACACGCTGGCGGAGATGGGTGCGACGGCCGCATCGCAAACATCGATAAGGATAGTAGCCGATCAGGAAGAAGAAAAAATCCAACAGGCCCTGGCGGCGGGAACGTTTCGTATAACCTGAACATTTGCCGCAATACGACATCGTACACTCTCACTTGTTGAACATCCGGTCCACTGCTTCCAACGGCCGGGATTGGAAGGAAATATCCTACTGAAACATCCTAGGGCCATGCAAGTCTAGTTTGCACGACGTGTCCGTCGTCACTCGGCCACGGGAGTCGTCTCAACGTGACACAATTGCTGTCGGTCGATCAGGTGCGCAGACGTGCCAGGCAAGGAAGTGTGCCGGACTCAGACCGGCTAGGTTCGACGGCGGAGACGAAACCGGTAGACGCAAATGGTGCAGCGAAATGGATAGAACCCGATGAGATGCATGAAAAAATCCCGCCAACCATGACGGGTCACTCGCTTAGCCTCACCTGAACACATTGGACAATAGACCATGGACTCTTGCGGCGCGCCTTTCTCCGTCGCATCGGGTAAGATGACCGAGGTGCGCGGGGACGTGAGTGTGAATCAGTTTGCTACGGGGACGCAAGTCCCATCGAAGGAGGCCGGCCGGCGACATGAAGCGGTCCACACCATCCCGCCGGCCTGCAGCCGAGCCCCCGCTGTGGTCGATCGCGGCCGCAGCCGGCGTGATCATCCTCACCCCGATGTTGCTGTATTCCCTTGCGCCTGAAGGGCCGATTCGCGAAGGTGATACCGTCTTCTCCAGCGGAGCCCACAAGGTATCGCTCTTTGAACCTGACCGCTACCGGCAGGCCGGCTACGAGGCGACCTGCATGCTCGATCCGAAAGACCCGCTCATTGTGACCCATTCCCCCTCAGAAGATGAGTCGGGCGAGGTGATCATCGCCCAGGTCCAAGGCAAAAGCACCATCGAGTGGCCGTTTTGCCCGCCGCAAGCGGAACTTCTCGTCAAACGACACCACATCACCCAACAGCCCAGCATCCTTCAGGACATACGTGACGGACTGCTGCGCCTGTTCAAACCTTCGTAGCGACAGAACCCTCCCCGCCCGGCGTTACGCCTTGAGCAACGACGCATAGTGCTGACGAAACTTGGCCACTTTGGGTCCGACGACGTAGGCGCAGTAGCCCTCAAACGGATTCCGTGCAAAATACTCCTGGTGATAGGCTTCGGCCTCATACCACCGGGTCGCCGGCACCACTTCGGTCACAATCGGATTGGGATAGACGCGCTCCCGCGTGACGGCAGCAATCACCTCCTGAGCAATCTGCTGCTGCTCCGGGGAATGGTAAAAAATTCCGGATCGATACTGCGTGCCGATATCGTTGCCCTGCCGATTGCGCGTCGTCGGATCATGAATCACGAAAAATACGTTCAAGAGATCACGATACGTCACCAACCGCGGATCGAACGTGATCCGCACGGCCTCCGCATGCCCCGTGTGCCCACCACACACCTGCTCATATGTGGGGGCATCCACCTGCCCGCCGATATATCCCGACTCGACCGACCGCACCCCGTTCACCTGGTCGTATACGGCTTCAAGACACCAGAAACAGCCCCCTGCCAATGTGGCGATGTCCGTCGTTTCCTGCCCCATGTCCCACCTCGTCGTTGACTCGCACCGGCAGGCTAGGCCTGCCCTCCATTCCACCACTCCCGCCCTTCACGCTTCAACAAAGCCTCTGCCTCCGGTGGCCCCCAGCTTCCACTCGGGTAATTCGGGAACGACGCCGGTCCGGGAAGGGACTTCCACACGTCGAGAATCGTTTGCACGACAGCCCAGCCCAGTTCGATATTGTCCGCGCGCTGGAAGAGCGTCGCATCCCCGGCCATGGCATCGTGCAAGAGGGTCTCATAACCGGTCTGGGGGGCGTTGCCGAAATAGTCGGCATACTGAAAGTCCATGTCCACCGTGCCGATCCGGACCGTCGGTCCCGGCACCTTGGCATCGAAACGCAGGGAAATGCCTTCATCCGGCTGGATGCGGATCACGAGCACGTTCGGAACCAATCGATCCACCTGAGTTTTTCTAAACAACATGAACGGCGCCCGCTTAAACTGCACCACAATCTCCGTCAACCGCCTGGTCATCCGCTTCCCGGTCCGGAGATAAAACGGGACCCCGGCCCAGCGCCAGTTATCGATGAACAGCTTCATCGCCACATAGGTCTCGGTCATCGACTCGGACCCCACATGCGGCTCCGACCGATACCCCGTTACCGCCTTCCCGTCGGACGTGCCCGGGCCATACTGCCCGAACGAAACAAACCGCAGCACGTCCAGCGAACTCAGCGGGACAACCCCGCGCAACACCTTGGCCTTTTCGTCGCGTACGGCATCGGCGGCAAAGGAGTTGGGCGGTTCCATCGCCAGAAAGCAAAGCAGTTGCAGCAGGTGATTCGGCACCATATCCCGCAACGCGCCGGCCTGTTCATAATAGCGGCCCCGATGCTCCACCCCGAGACTCTCCGCCACGGTGATTTGCACATGGTCGATGTACTGGCGATTCCAGACCGGCTCGAAGATCCCGTTGGCAAACCGGAAGACCAGAATATTCTGCACCGTCTCTTTCCCGAGATAGTGATCGATCCGGTAGATCTGCCGTTCTTGCAAGACCCGTTGGAGCTCGTGGTTCAGCGCCCGCGCCGATTCCAGGTCATGTCCGAACGGTTTTTCGATGACGACGCGACGCCATGTGCCCTCACGTTCGACCGTCAGACCATACTCTCCCAGATGCGTCACGATTTGTCCGAACAGACCGGGAATGGTGGCCATGTAAAAAATATAGTTGCCCTGGGTACCCGAGGACGCATCGACCTGCTGCAGCAACTCGTTCAGCCGTCGATAGGTGGCGCCCTCTTGGAAATCCCCGGCCAGGTAATGCACGCGCTCCGACAACGCCTGCCAGACCGATCGATCCACGGTCGCCGGCAGATAGTCGCCCATCATCCGATCCAACTTCTCGCGAAACTCCGCCGTCGTCATCTCGGGACGGTCCAACCCTACGATGGCGAACCCCTCCGGCAAAAAATGGCCGGCCATGAGATTGTAGACCGCCGGAATCAGTTTTCGCTTCGCCAGGTCGCCATCGATCCCGAAGATGACCATGACGCAAGGAGTGCGCAGCTGGGGGAGGTCCATCAGAGGCTCCGCGCTCATCGCTCTGGCCGTTCAATCAGCATGGGGCATCCTGCCTGATCCCTGCTACAACCGCAACCTCCTCCGCGGGCTCATGACGGTTCTGCCATTTGAGTAGGCGCCCGGCCTGCCCCGTGATACTCATGGAAGGGACGACACACCTGACAACCGGACGGGCACCTCCAACATGCCGCTGCCATCTCCTCCGTCACCTGCTCCTCCTCTCCGAGTCCCGCTCCCTGGATTGAGACGGTGGAGTACCTTCGCCGCACTCTGCGGCATGCTCGCCATGATGGCTGGCGCCGGATTCGTGAGCGGCACGACGCCGCAGCTCACCCCCCGGGATGTGCGCATCGAAGTGCCGGCCGAGAGTTTGTTCGGCTCACTACCGGTCAACCGGAGTCTGACGGTTTCGATTCATGTCCAGGAACCACCGGTCAATCGCGGAGAACCGCTCGTTGCTGTCTTTGAAACTCCGTCCTCCGCGCCCTACGTGGTCCCGTTGGAAATCGATCACGCCCGGCATCACTATTCCGCCACCGTCGACCTCGGTCGGCTGTCAGGCACCATGGGCACTCCCCCGAAAGCGACCGCCCTTCAGGTGCTCATCGGCCGCCGACAAGGGTTACACGTGGAAGCCCTCGTGCGCCGTACCGTCGTCGTCACCCTTGCGATTCCGGGATACGCCGATCATCGCTCAGGCCGGGCGGATCTCGCCAACCACATGGCCAATGGTTCAGGGCCTCCCCGAAACCAACCAGCCGACCTGGCGTTGCTGGACGGACAGGTTGAAGAAGAGGAATTGGTCGGGAACGGGGGACTGCCACAGCAGGAAGGCTATTGGAAGATGCTGCAGGGACTGATCCATAAAGGGATGCCGGATGGAGCGGCCACTCGGCGCGGGAGAGAGATCGGCAGGATGCCGGGGATCGGGTTTCGGCTGTATGCCAACGGCGAGGCTCAGTTGATCGAAGTCGAACGTAGTTCAGGGGATTTGGAACTCGATCAGGCGGCGGTCCTGGCCGTCGTCAACGCCCACCCCTTTCCTCCGTTTCCGCCCGGAACCAGCGACACCCACGTCGATGTGCATGTCGAGATTCCCGGCCTTCCCCGTTAGAACGGCACCGGGTCTCACCGGACCCCGGACGCGCTAATTGTTGTGCGTCCGCTTCAGCCAGTCGATAAAGCGCTGGAGCCTCGTCTGCTCCTCGTCGTGCACGTGCACAAACACCAGTCCAAAGCCTGTGGCATTCGTCCAGCGCACTTCGGCGACCTCGACCGTCATGGGTTCATACGGAGCCGGAAACTCGACGTGGAGGGAGAGACAGGCGCGTGCAGGGAGCGACTCCTCGCTCACGACATGGCAACCTTCATTGGACAGACTGGTGACCAACCCGCTTCCGGCAAGCGCATTCCCCGAAAACGTGAGCGGCACTTCGATTTCATAGCGGGGACTATCGCGACGCTCCACATGTGCCTTTCAAAAGATCAGGGATCTGGACTCGATCCATAAAAATGTCCGGAAATGGATACGCTGTTCCGCTCCCGAAATCAACCGTGCTGCCCGGAGTATCACGAGCCTGCGCACCGGCCCTGTTGCCGCTCGAGGCCTGGACGATCAGTCGGTCGGCGTATCGCTTAGGATACAAGGCCGTATCTCTTGTGACAGCCTGAATCACCCCGCCCATCGCTGAAACAACCAGACACCCTTGAACCACCGGAATATCCAGTCCGGCATGCCACCCACTCCTTGAAAGCCGGTTCCTGTTTCGGCTGGCACGAGGGTTGCTCGCTACAAGAGTACCAGTAGTTTGATCGACCCGAACGGGACCCTCAGAGGGAGCGTCTCATGGAGCACCTATCGGAGATTGTGATTACCGTCGTGGCCTTCGCAGCCTTGATCGGGCAGTGGATGACAGACCTCCGCACCATGCCGAACAGGAACCGCCCCACAAGCCCCGAAGAGCAATGAGACTGCCTCCGTCACCATGCAAGGACTCTGAGGCCGGGACGATAGACCATGCGCTTCGCCACCCCGATCGCGCCCCCTCGAAGACCCACCGGTAGGATTCTGGCTGTCATCGCCCTTGTCCTCATCCCGTTCCCTGTGAGCATCCCCCTGTCGCTGTGGCTGACAGGCCGGCGCCATTTCTCAGACAGTCCTGACCTGCTAGCCCCTCCCCACGACCGGACATCCTAACCCGGACTATTCGTGACTGCCGTCGCGAGGCGTTCGAGACGGAAGCCCGCCGAGGCTGCTCGCACGTCAGGCCGACGCAGGCGTACTGGCAGTCCGTCGAGGAGGCCGAACGAGAACCGCCTCGCCGGGCGACAGGATCGGACGCCGGAGCAGGGATTCATCAATAGTCCGGGTTAAGAGTTTCCCCGACTCCACAGGGCACTTGGCTCAGTTTGGAGCAGTCCCGCTAAAGTTCAGGAAAAACCCTGCCGAAAAGGTCCATACGCCCTCAGGAACGAGGGCCAAGGCAAGGAGGCCTTTATGGACATGGATCTTCGTTCATCCACTCGGGTCGCAGTGACCTACCCTGTTCGCCTGTCGGGCGACTCGATGATCGGCCAGGGAACCCTCATCAACCTCTCCGGACCCGGCTGCGCGGTTGAAACCACGCTGCCCGTCCAACCGGGCGACTACCTCGAACTCCATGTGATGGCGCCGGACCAGGCGCGACCGCTCACGGTGGGCCTCGCAAAAGTGCGCTGGGCTACCGAGAAAAAAGCCGGCATCGAATTTATCCGGGTGCGTCGGGATGAGCAGAGCCGCCTGCAACGCCTGATCGGCCAGGTGCTCGAAGAGTCGACCATGGAAGCCAGCACGAACGGGCACGAACTGACCGCTGCCTAATCAGAAGACATCGAGCAACTCAGCGAAGAGCGCGATAGGATAAGCCGTCGGGAGATGCGGGGGATAGAGCTCAGTGCCCTGCCGGATCCTTGGCGGAATCGGCCATCCGCTTGACGATAATTTTCCGGCCCACGGTCATGAGGGTGAAGGACGTCGCAAACGCGATCGGAACGAAGATCGCCGTCGCCACATTCGCATTCTTCAGCCAGCCCATCTCGTAACAGGCCTTCAGCACATAACTTCCCAAGCCCGTCAGGTAGTAGGTAATCACGATCACGGACAGACTCTCGACCGTGCGCTGCAGGATCGCCTGGGCCCGCGTGGTGGAGTCCACACTGATCAGCAGCTTCATGTTCTGATCCTGCAATTGGATATTCTGCTCCTGCAGCCGCAGTTCGATATGCGTCCGAAGCACCGCCACCGTCGCTTCAAAATCCTTCTCCATGGCATCGATACGCCGGAGCAACTGCTGGTAGCCCTCGGTCACGCCGGTGATTTTCCAGCTCACATACTCTGAGATCTGCCGGAGCGGCGGGTAGGGTCGCTCCTGCAACGCCGCGAGGTTGCTCTGCACGATGCGGTCGTACGGCACCGAGGCGGAGAGCCTGTATCGCATCGACTCCGCCAGCCGGCTCACTTGTAAGAGGTCCTGGGTCAGGACCGTCAACCATTTCTGCATGGTCGGCGGGGTCGTTCCGCCGAGCTGCTCGATCAAGACGGCGCGCTGATAGAGATGTCGCTGCTCGTAGTCATGGATTTGATCGACGGCGCGTGAAAACGCCTTCATCGGCAACATCACGAGGTGGTAATAGTTCTCGATGGCAACGATCGTATCCACGATTTTGGCGACCTGCTGCCGAAGCGCCTGTTCGGAGGTCGAGCAGATCAGATACCGTTCCCGATCGAACTCGTCAGGCGTGAAACTCGTGACCGCCACGATGTCGTCGCCCAGGATACGGCTGCCATAGACCATGGCCCCGGGCAGCCGCGCCGGAAGTTCCTGCTCCAGCGGCAGCTCTTGCGGCAAAAATAACAGGTCGAGCGCATTCACGCGGATGCCGAGCGGGCTCAGCGGCATCATGTAGCCGGGAAACGTGATCGGCCCGAAATCGAGCGGGGTGGCCGCGTCACGGACGACATGCCACACCTGGTAACTGTAATACTCAGTGTGGGCTTCCCACACGACGACGAGACGGTCACCGTTGGCCGCGACTTTAAACCCGTAGCCGAACCGGTCCTCGATGGCCCCTTCGGAAATCTCCAGGGCCTGCAGCAGCTGCTGGAACTCCCGGCGGCTATTGGGGCGTTCCAGCGGCGGATTGGCCATGCGATACGCCACATGGTGAATATGGGCCGGAACACCGAGCCACTGCGGGAGATACTGTTTATTGGATTGATGGATCCGGTTCAAAAATCCCGGCGGGCGGGAATCTGTTCCGGAAGGCTCCACGTGATCCGTCATAACACCCGGCGCTCCGAATAAAACCAGAGGAAGGCGCGTCTTAAATCCAACCCCAGCAGGCCTGCTTCAGAATGAAGCGGGTACCGCAGCCATGCCGCTGCGGCGGCAGAAACGTCCCTCGTCACTACTCATCTTCCTCTTCAATGTCTTCGATGCCTTCATAGCTCACATCCCCTTCATGAATGGATGTCGCCATCTTTTCACAGGCCGACTCAATGATCTCTTCAGCCTCTTCGGGTGAATCGGCTGAAATCAAGAATTTCACGGTAATTCCAAAGCGCTGGTTCACAATCGTACTCCTTCGGCGAATTAGGGGGCAGAAAGTCTGTCACCTGCTGTGGCTCAATACCATAAGCTCCCGAGTATTGTCACCCTTCTGTCTCACCCCAAATGAAACCGGAACAGGTCGACTGGGACGACCTACCCCCCGGAAACGGGTCCGGCGGCTGTTGATGGAGACGCTCGCAATGGTTTTAGAGGTGTGGGCAGCAGATCCGGCTCGGAGGGAAAACAATGCGGAATCGGGAGCAGGAGGGGAAGTCGAGCTGGCTACGCGGCGGCTGGAAACCTGGTCCCAACGCCCACTCACGGGAAGGCGCCGGGACCGCTCGATTATTTACGCAGCAGCATGTGGCCGCGCCGATTCTGTTGATGGCAGGCCTCGTCGTGGTCGGCGCAGAAGGGGCGATCCTTGCCATACGAGACAATCGCCACCTGCTTCGCGTTGACGCCCAGATCGACCAGGAAACTCTTGGCCGCCTTGGCTCGTTTTTCGCCGAGCACCAGGTTGTAATCGTGGGTCCCACGCTCATCGCAGTGCCCGGAGATCTTGAGGAGCGCCTTGGGGTTCTCCTTAAGCCAATCGGCATTGGTGGTCAGCGAAGCCACGCCGTCGTTGTCCGACACGTTATACCGGTCATACCCGTAAAACACGTCCTTGAGGCCGGCTTCCATCGCCGCCGCTTCTTCCCGTCGAATTTCTGCCGCCCACTTCTGATCCCGTTCATTCGACGTCAACATACTGCCGATCGGGCTCCGGCTTAATCGCTCCTCCCCGGCAATCTGGCCGTTCACCAACGGGGAGAAGCCGCGCAACTTGCCGCCCTCTGCCTCCGTCATACCCTCTTCCCGGCCGAGGGAAGGATACTGTCCATCTCGCGCACCGTCGCGCTTCGCATACTCGCTCCCGGAACGGCCCTCCTGAGACATGGACTGATCATCGGAGCCCGACTGAAACCACTTCATATTGCTACAGCCTGGTGCCGCTAACAGAACCATTGCCATTCCGCTCACCATCAGTTGCGATGCGCCACGGTACTTCATGAACCTTACTCCTTCACGCTGGGGTGTAACGTCTGCCTGACGTTACAAATATAGCACCGGCATACAATTCCTCAGGATTCCGCATGGGTGAGCCATAAATCATCGTCATTTCGTGCAGTTACCTAGCAAACTCCGGGTGACACCCGCCCGTGACAACTGAAAGAACCCGCCTATTTTCAGGCATTCTGAGAGGCAATCGTGCGGAGCGTGGCCAACACCGCGGAAACATGACCTGCTAGGAGAAGCAGGGGATGAACTGAGGACAGTAGGAAGCTATGAATGTGGACGTGAGAGGAAGATGTCTGTGCTGCTTGGTGCGCCCGGAGGGACTTGAACCCCCAACCCTCGGATCCGAAGGCGCACAAAGCACTTTAGAGACAGACAGCGATCAGGGAGGACAGATAGACATGTTCTCTTTATAGATCAATGCTTTTTGTATCAATCAATGAAGATCAGCGACGACTGAGGCATACCTGCAATCGTGACCAAAACCGGGACCGAACCGTGACCAAAACCGGGACCAGATTTCCTAACAAATGAGAGACGATCTGGCACATTCACTCGAACAGATCAGCGTGGGAGCCAGTACGTTCCAAGTAAAGGAATTCATCATCCGTTCGATAAATCAGCAGCCAGTCTGGGGCAATATGACATTCGCGGTGATGCTTCCAATTCCCAGAAAGGGCATGATCTCTGTTTCTGACAGGCAGAACTTTTTGGAATTGTAAGAGGTCAATGATGTCCTCGAGCTCATCGATGTCCTGTCCTCGTTTTTTGGCTAACTTAAGGTCTTTGAGAAAACGGCTGGTGGGTTTGATGGTGAGCAAGGCTAGACGCCCGTCTGGTTTCTGAGGGCGCGGAAGGTTTTAAAGGAAGGGAGTTTCTCCGGCTTGTTGGTTTCGTCAAAGGCGGCAATGGTCGTGGCATTTGGAATGGTGAGGGGGAAGGGAATACCTTGATGGAGTTCAACCTGAGCATAAAAAAGCCGTATGGCTTCTGCCTCACTAATCCCCAGGCGATCGAAGATTTTCACGGCTCTCTTTTTAAGGCCGATATCGATACGGGCATTAATACGGTCTGACATGGACAGATGCGACGCCTTCCTCATGTTTCACATTGTACGCCATTTGTCGCACAAGTCAATCATCTGTCAGAACAATCGCACCCTCCCCAAGAAATGAGACCATTGGCCAAGACGACGTAAAAAGGGCCCTAGAGACTGATAGCGATCAGGGAAAGCAGATGGATATTTTCTCCTTATAGAACAAAGGTTTTACCTTCAACCGATAAGGATCAGTGGTGATGGGGGCATACCCGCATTCGTGACCCAAACCCGGGACGAGATTTTCCTCGAAAACGAGACACGGTCTTGAGTCGAAACACGATACGCCTCCGCAACCCTTATCCAGCACGAACCTTGGGATTCGAGTATTCGAGTAGATAATGCTCGTTTACATTGCTTCAAGTGTCTCAAGAAAGGAGCCATAAAAGCCTATCAATCCGTCAGGGCGACCAGGGAAATTCCTTGTTGCTAGACCAAATACTCCGGTCCTTTCGTCGAAGACAATCTTATAACCGGATTGATCCTCAGGCACTTCCTCCAAAATGAGCCACAACTCAATTGATCCACTCCCAGAACAATCCTCGTAAACCCCCTTTGTCGGTTTGACAAGGCATCGCCGCAAGTCTACTCCATGTGCGTTTGAGCGAGACCAATTGCCGTCAATTTCTCGCTCAACTAATCGGGAGATTTCTGCTGCGTCCATTTCCGATGCGTCCGTTAAATTAGCCTAAGTGGTTATCTACCGCGATGTCGTCCCGCTCTGTGGATCTGGCTCTCCGACCACGGTCAGGCACTGTTGACCAAACACGGGCCCCATGCGCGTATCGATCGAGATGCTGCGAATCTTCTTCGCGGGTGGGTCCGCATTGGCCATGGCCTGCTCCACCGTGTTCAGGCCGTACGCTAAACCAAGAAAGAACAGAACACAGTCGCGACCAATGGTCAGCGGCTGCACCGTGCGATCTTCAGGGGTAATGCGGTTGGTGATGTTTATGCATCCGGTGAAAACCACGGATATCATCACGAAGGTAAGTATGCGCATTGGGCGACTATCTCCTCACCATGAGGCTTCTCGTCCGACGCCTCGCTCTTTTAATCTCATGCATGAAAAATGTGAAGCCTTCAGCCGAGAATAGCGTTAATTAGTGGTTCACTGATGGGCCAGAGACGCACTTACATTCATAAAGTCCCAGCAAACTTCTCGACAAGTTGGTGTGCGCAACGAACTCCAAGATCCTCACGTTCGTCTTTCACCAGCTGGCTCTGATTCGACGTCCATTCCTGCATTGAATGTTGCTGCGTATGGACATAGCACGTCGTCTGCCAAAGCAACTTCCTCTGGTCTAGATCGATTAACCTAGCTCGTACCCTATGGAACAGAATAGTTGGAGTCGTCATGTTCCAGTCCGACCATTTCGACAATTTGTTCTCACCATATTGGGTAAACGCCCATTGCAGTGTCTGAAAATCCAGGACTAGCCCATGATCATAGAGTCTGATTAATTCGCGCACATCGACTCCGTACTGCATTTCCCAGGGCTGAAAACGAGGAGCCGGCATCGCCTGAACATTCGTCAGGTGCATCTGCTCGCGCAGGGTAATGAGAAAGCGGTCTTTGACAGTCAACAGAGGATCTTCTACGCGGAACAGATCATGGCGCGACACACCTCCTTCGACCGATAATAAAGTCTCAGGGGCATAATGGATGGCGACCACCTCCGGATTGGTCTTGAGCCGCTCATGTACTTGTGGCTCCAGCTCGAAGTCGAGGTCAGCTTTAATGGACCGGTAGAGTTCACCGACACACGCATTCTGTGCCCCGAGGACGCACACCAGACAAAGAAGCTGCACCAGCTGTCTATAATGACTGGTTATCACGCGTTCATTCTCCTCACCCGATCGGTTTGTAACGGGGCAGCAGCGGAAGCTGTCGTTGCCAGAGAGGCAACCGATCTGACCGTATTCCCATCGATTCCCTTGGGGAGCGGATATCTCACCATCCCAGTCTTGGCCACATTCCCCAGATCCACTTCGATCCCTCTTCAAATTCAATCCGCGAGCCCAATACAGGCTGGCGATCCTTTTCAATGCCATCAAGCACAACAGCGAATTTCTCCTTCTGGGTGGGAGGGTCAATGTTGTAGGCGACACCTATGCACATTCTTCCTATGACATAGAACGGAACTTGTTCAACTTTCCATGCTGCCGATTCAAAGATCTCTGTGCATGGTTCGTTACGCTTTTTCTCTTCGGTAGAGAAGGGACCTGTAAACGTAGTGGGAAGCACCTCATGCCCTCGTTCGAGGATCAGAGTGACCTTGTTCGGGTCGAATGTAATGCCTTCTGTCTGCGCATCGAAAAGTATTCCGATCCAGAAAGGGCGTCGGCTAGGTCTTTCCCATAATGGAACGAGCGGAACCACGGGTCCGACTAGACCAAAACTATGTCCATTGTGCGGTACCAGTCGAATATTCAATTCCTGTAGAGAGAGCGCAGGGTAGGGATTTTTATCACTATCCAGATCGCAACTCTCAGGAAGAACAGACACACTGGACGATCGATAGCCGACCCAGACGCAGCCCGAAGATGAAAGAATGCAACCCAATAGGAGGGGCACCAAAACTGTTCTGAATAAAGGCATCGTTTCCCCTCCCATCGTCTATTCGGTTTACGGCAATCATTACTGTGCCGGCGAACCCGTCGGCTTAAGGTCAGTGCTGCCAAGTTCAGTGGCACATCGCGATTAGGCCCAGCGTGGAGCTGTACATATGTAGAAGCGGCAAACCGAAGTCAAACACCGTATACGTCCTACTTTGACCATAATAGATCAAGTGAAGCGGGGGCTGCGCCCCCGATCCCCCCGGCCGTCCGGTCCAGTGGTCCGGAACGGCCGGGCGGCCTCGTTGGGCGGAATCTTTGCGTTCCTAATCTCCCCATGGTTTCAGTATCCCTGTGCTCTTACCTGTCCTTGCAAGCAACGACCAAACAGAACGGCGGCCAAGCTGACGCATCGCCGCCTTGCACAAGGACGGAGCATCGTTCCCTCTCACCCGTGACGGATAGTGGACGGGTGACAGGGACAAATTGATTCGATGGCCTCACCGTCGCCCCGCAAGCCCTGCACAGTCCACACAGAGCCAGACTTCGCACATCACGTCGTTCTCCGCATAACAGAACCGCACCCAGGCTCGTTCGACATGACAAAACTCACAGAGCCGTTCCTTGGCATGTTCAGGACAGAGCCAGGCTTTCCGCGCCCGATCGTACGTGGTCGCTTCCCGTCCGCAACAGGACGGTCCAAATAGACTCGGCAGCTTCAGATCGCATCGATGCCCGATCATCCTCACACCTCCTGATAGACCAGCCCCTTCCCCAGCACGAGTTGCAGAATGGTGCCGCTAAACCAAATCGGATGGCCCGAGAGCAGATCCTCCCAAGTCTTGAGAAAGACGATCCTGGGGATTTCGATCTCACCCCTGATCCGGCGATAGACATTCCGCGTAGACCATTGATTCCGCATTTCTTCCCAGAGCCGACTGATGGGAAAGCCAAGCGACCGTTTCCAGGACCAGCACATGTTCACGTAGCCACATTGATCCTGGACGTACTGGCTGATGACATAGCGGCTCAGACGGTTCCGGGAACGGTGGCTGGGCTGATAGGCTTTGATCCAGACGACTGGAGCCCCATGGAGGGCTTGCCATTGTGACGAGAGCCATTCCTGCGAGATCCAGAACCGGCGTGCGCGTTCCCCGTCCGGCACTCGCCAGGCCCAGAAGATATGGAGCACGCCATGCCCTTCTTCCGTCCGGACCTGGTAATACTCCAAGCCTTGAAAGCCGAGCTGCCGTTCGATCCGTTGACGCAGTTGCTTGTGGTGATAGGTCAGCTTCTCGGCGTCCCCGCCTTCCGCCGTGGAGAGCGTGACCCAGAGCACTTGGAATTGGTGACATTCCCAGAACCAGAGCAGTGACCGGACCCTGTGATAACCCCGCTTCTGCTTCCTGGTCCATTCCCCGGCGACGGGTTCCCGCCTGAACTCCTTCCAGCGGCTCATCGCGCACCTTCCGCTTGAGGAATGGCTGGACGAAGGCCGGCAGCCAGAATCCGTTCCAGTTCTTCGATAGGAATCCGCACGGCGCGCACCGACGGCTTCACATAGGCGATCTGCCGTTTCAGGATGTATTTCCTGATTGTGCTTTCTTTGAGCCCTAACCGGTTGGCTGCTTCTCGAATGGTGATCAATTTTGTACTCGGGACCATCGGGCACCTCCTTGAAAGAATGGTTGTCTAGAGATCACGCTTATATATTTTTAGGCGTGACTACTCTTGACAGCCATTAGCAGTGAGGAGGTACACTTGCCAAACAAATTCAGGTGGAGACGGCCCTTCCGCACGACATTTTTTTCGGTGGTGTTGGGATCAGACATATGGGGAGGGTTCGGCATGAAAAAGGAGCAGAAGGCATGAGCGCACAGGGGAAGGCCGAGCAGGAATTCCAACAGGAGTACGAGAAAGCCATCGAACGCATCCGCACGATGCCGGACGGCGCCGTCGGATGGGTGCTCAAGTTTCTTCAGACGGAGCTAGAGGCCCTGACACCAACCGAGTGGACGCTGGTGGCATTTGAAGTCGCGGCCTTTGTCGATGAGACGGGGGACCGGTACGGCGGGATGGTGGCCCCGGAAAGTGGCTGGAGCGTGGAGGGGGTACCCCATGCGAAGAACTATCAGACAATACCCAGTCGCAAAGAAGCCCAGGACATTCAGGCCACAGTCCTGGAGCAGTTAGAACTCTATTGGCATGAAGGATACACCGCCTTCACCTTTCCGCAGATGACACTGGTCGTAGTATCGCCGGGCAGCTTCTCCGACGAGACCGGGACAATCTTCGTGAGCGCGAAACGCAAGGCGAAGGAGTTCGAGTATCGCTTTGTGCACCTCTTGGCCCAGTCGGGGGACTACATTCGGCGCTGCCCGGAATGCGCCAAGATCTATTTAGCGATCAGACGGGACCAGGTATACTGCCACCCGCGCTGCCAGAACCGAGTCGCGGCGAGAAAGTGGCGCGAGGCCCAGAAGACCGGGGAGCGAAAGGAGAGCCTCCATGGCAAGAAAAGCGGGAAAGGATAGAGGCATCACCCAGCGGAAGGGCCGCGAAGGGTGGTGGGTCCGCCTCTACGAACATGGACGGCAGCGCTGGTTTCGTTGTGACACGAAATCTCAGGCCAAAGCCTTGTATGGCCGACTGAAGGCCGACATTCGAGAAGGAACCTTTTTCCCGGAAAAGTTTGCACCCCGGAAGGACATCACGCTTCGAGCCTGGATCAACCGCTACCTCGAAGGGTCTGTCAACCGCAACAAGGCTGGCGAAGTACTCTATGGACGGCGCTGGTCCCTTCTTATTGGGAGTCGCCTAGTCACCCAGATTACGGTAGACGATCTCCGGCGGATTCAAGCCAAAATGCGCGCCAAGATGAAGATGAATACGAAGGAACCGCAACGACTGTGGGCGGATGCCACGATTAACCGACATTTTGCCTTCCTTCGGCATGTGCTCATGTTAGCCGTCAAAGATGACAAGTTGACCAAGAACCCGGTGTCCAGTCTCAAGTTCTTCCCGGAAGCAAACCGGACGCGCTTCCTGACGAGTGAAGAACTGGACCGGTTGAGGGGCGTGATGAGCCCGGACGATTGGAAATTGGTGGCCTTTGCCGTCGAGACTGGGTTGAGGCGAGGAGAACAGTTCTCGCTGCGATGGAACCAGGTCGATCTGGAGAACGAGGTCCTGACCCTGCCTATGCCGAAGGGAGGCAAAACCCGGCATGTGCCTTTGAGCGAAGGAGCCAAGACCATCCTGAGGTCATTTGACACGTTTCTTCGGTCGGCCTGGGTGTTCCCAGGTTTAAAGGACGTGACTCACCCTATGGACAGCAGGGCCTTCCTCCGGCGTGCCTTTGAGCCTGGCTTGCGCCGAGCGGGGATCACCGGGGCGTGCTGGCACTCACTCCGGCATACCGCAGCCAGCCGCCGTGTCATGGCAGGGGTCGATCTCGTGTCGGTGAAGGAGATTCTCGGACACCGCGATATTGAAACGACCCTCCGGTATGCCCACCTTGCTCCAGGACATCTTCGGGACGCCGTGAATCGAGGGAGTCTGGCTGGAACCGTGACCAAAACCGTGACCAAACCGGAGGGGGAAGAACGAGAAACGATGCAACCTGTTGATTATCTGGTGCGCCCGGAGGGACTTGAACCCCCAACCCTCGGATCCGAAGTCCGATGCTCTATCCAATTGAGCTACGGGCGCGCGCCGGTATAAGAACCATGTTACCGAGGGGATGTCAAGAAACGTGGATCGCAACGGTGGCGTTCACAGGCAGAGGGCCTCAACGCCTCAGACAGCCGACCCACGAGATATCAGCTGCAGAATGCGTTCGGCAACCTCGGTGGTCGAGGCCCCATCGGTCGACACGACGTGGTTGGCGGCCGCCTGATACTTGGGTGTGCGCTCGTTCAACACGTCCCGTATTTCCTCCGTGAAGGACTTCGTGCCCGTCAATGACGGGCGCTGGGTGTCTCCGCCGATCCGACGCGTGATCGTCTCCACGGTCGCGGTGAGCCAGACCAGGGTCCCGGTTCGTCGCAACGCGTCCACGTTTTCCGGCCGCAGAATGGCACCGCCGCCGGTATCGATGATCAGCTGGTCCCGCGCGGCAAAATCCCGGCAGACGGCCGACTCCAAGTCGCGAAAGTGATCCCACCCGAACTGTTTGACGATCTCAGGCACGGACAGTTGTGCCCGCTTCACGATCTCGGCATCGGTCGACACCACGGTGCGACCCAGCTTGCGCGCCAGCACCTTTCCGACCGTGCTCTTGCCGGTCCCACGGTATCCGATCAACACGAGATTCATGCGAGGATCCATGCCCTGACACGAGGATGTTGTGTGGATTCCTGCTGCGGGAGGCCGACCGCTGTCTTAACCAAAGCGAGACTCCAAGACCCGTCGCATGACATCGGCCGGGGCCGGCTGTTTCGTCCAGAGTTCGAATTGCAACACGGCCTGGTTGAGGAACATCTCCAATCCGGAAATCGTCCGACAGCCGGCCGCCTTCGCTTCCTGCAGCAGCTTCGTTTCGCGCGGATTGTAGACAATATCCATGACCGTCAGTTCAGGCCTGAAGAGATTGGTCGGCACACAGGACTCCTCCACCCGAGGCGACATCCCGACCGGCGTGCAGTGAATCAAGGTGCGCACGTGCGGCACCCAGTTCCGAAGCATGTCGAGCGTGAGCGGGCCATCCTCAATCGGGAGGTTCGTCTTCTCTCGCAAATCCTTCACCAATTTCTGCCGCTCAACCTCTTCGATCCCGAGAATCGTCAACCCGGCGATGCCCGTCCCGGTTGCCAGCGCGAAGGCAATCGCTCGGGCTGCGCCCCCGGAGCCCAGGATCAAGACCCGATGCCCGTCGAGCAACGCCCCGCCTTCTTTCAACGCGCGCAACGCCCCGGACGCGTCCGTGTTGTAGCCCTTGAGCTTGCCCTCTTCCACGACGATGGTATTGATCGCTCCGATATGCTTGGCGGTGGGCTCGACTTCATCGAGAAACGGAATCGCCGCCACTTTGTGAGGAATCGTCACGCTGAATCCTCGCGCATTCCCCAAGGCCCGCACCCCTTTCAGCGCATCGCCGAGGGCTTCCACCCGAAACGCCAGGTAGACCAGATCCAGCCCCATCTTCTGAAAGGCCGCATTGTGAATCGCCGGCGAGAGGGAATGTTCGACCGGATTGCCGATGATGCCGCACCATTGAGTCTGAGTCGTGATGTCCATACGCAAGAACCTTCTACTTCTTGAGTGCGACGTTCAGGGCCACATACTGAGATCCTTGCACCTGATACAGCACCGCCACATGATCGTCTTTCTTCAGATCCTTCACGGCCTTCGCCCCACCGTCGAAATGGGTTTTTTCATTGGCAACGAAGGTAAACCGGCTTCCTCCGCCGTCTTTCTTGACGGCGAATTTTCCGGATGTCGTATCCACCGACAAGATCGTGCCCACGAATTCCGTCCCACCTTCCGCTCGCACCGGCTCCACGCTTGATTCTAGCAATCCTGACAAGACCGCAGCCAAGAAGAGAGCCGGAACCACAACTGCGCTCATACGTGACATGCCACTCATGATCGCCTCCTTGCTTCCGGCAACCAGGTGCCACAGCACTCTTCCCGAGTCGTTGCCCTCCGCTGCAGCAGAGCGGTCGCCTTCTTTTGCTTACCCCTTGCTGATGGTCATGCCTCCATCGATAGGGAACGTCGCTCCGGTCACCCAGGTGGCCTCGTCGGATGCGAGGTAGAGCGCCATCTTCGCTACCTCTTCCGGCTTGCCGGGCCGACGGATGGCGTACTGAGCCATGATCGGTTCCAGGCTGGCAGGATCGGCCATTAAAGGCGCCGCCATGGGCGTATCCACCAGACCGGGATTCATGACGTTGCAGCGGATGTTGTCCTGCGCGTAATCGACCGCGATGGACCGTGTCAACGCGTCCAGGCCGCCTTTGGACGCGGCATAGGCCGACAGACCGCGGATCCCGACCAGGCTCGCCACGGTGGAAATGTTGATGATCGAACCGCCCCCGCCCTTCAACAGCTCAGGAAGAACTGCGCGGGTCATCCGAAAGACCCCCGTGAGATTGATGTCCAGCACCTTCGCCCAGGTGGCATCGTCTATTTCGTGGAGCCGTTTGCCGAAATCGCCGATTCCAGCGTTGTTCACCAGAATATGCAGCTTGCCGAAGGTACGCAGGGTCTGCGCGACCACATCCTGCACGTGGGCCTCATCCGTGACGGATCCGACCACCGCCAATGCCCGCCCTCCGTTCACACCGATCCCCTTCACCACCCGGTCGAGCTCTTCCTTCCGGCGACCGGTTACCACGACGGAGGCGCCTTCATCCGCGAATAGCTTCGCGATCGCCTCCCCGATTCCCGCATTCCCGCCGGTAATGATGGCCACTTTCCCCTGTAACCGATTCATGCCTCTGCGTCCTCCCCCTCGTGCGCTTCGTCATCCTGCTCGCCGGCTGCCTCTGCCTCGACCGTTTTGCTCGGACGCGACCACCAGCCCTCTTCGACTTTTCTGGCGACGGTCAGGAAACCCGAATGCGCCACCATGCGATGATCGGGCCGGACACTCCGCCCCTGAATCGACCAGGTCCGCAGCAACGTTTCAAAGGTTTCGATCATGCCGAATACCGACGTGCGCTCCAGCGCATCCACGGTTTGCATGACCTGCGGGATGGTCGGCACAAAACTCAAATAAATGCCGCCCGAGCGCAGGACTTTTGCCGCATGCGGCACCACCTGCCAGGGTTCCGGCAAATCCAGCACCAGACGATCGAACAAGCGGCCGTCTTCCAGCACGTCGATGCCCTCGTAGGCATTCTTGCGACAGGGCATGAGGGTAGACACGGGCCCCATATAGCGTTCGATGTTGGTCAATGCCGTACGGGCAAAATCGTCACGGGCTTCGTAGGTGACGACCAGGCCGGTCGGCCCCACGGCGCGCAACAACGCCATGGTGAGCGCTCCGGACCCGGTTCCGGCCTCGAATACCCGCGCGCCGGGATAGACATCCGCCCACATCGGGATCAACGACAGGTCTTTGGGATAGAGTACCTGCGCCCCGCGAGGCATTTTCAGGACATATTCCCCGAAGGTCGGCCGGAGCGCGAGAAACCGTTTGCCCTTCGAGAGGGTCACCACGGTGCCGTCCGGCTTGCCGATGAGCTCATCGTGCGGAATCGTTTCGCCGCTGAAGTGATAGATATCCCCGGCTTTCAATGTCAGGGCATATTGCCGGCCCTTTTTGTCGACCAGATGAACACGTTCGCCGTTTTGTAGTTGTGACATAGTCCGGCATTCTAGGAGACTGCCGACGGGTTTTCAACCGAATCACCGGTGACGCGCTTCCGGCAGGCCGCTTCGCCGCGCCTCTTGACACTGCGAGGAGCGGCCCTATCTCGTCCCATGGGCAATCCGGATTGCCCGCTGTCTCGTAATACCACTGAGTGAATGAGGCGAGAGCAGGGACGAACGACGGCGAATCCTTTTCATACCCCCCTGTCTCTAATGTAGTAGTGGAACAGGCAGCCTCTCCAAGCTGTACCAGAAGCCAACCTCCCCAGGACGGGGAAGAGGGGTGACAACAATGAAAGATGCGCTCGCGATTCAAGACGATACAGATCCAACGGTTGCGGCTGAGGTGGACCCGGATGCCGATGACCCGGAAGCCAGCACGCTGCTGGACAGCATCGTGCAAGGCAACCAGGCCGAGACCGAAGCAGACTCCGAGGACACGGCGCCTGAGAAGCCTGTGCGCTCGGCCTCTTCGCCCTTTCTCCTGGAATCCCTCTACTTCCGTTCGTTCGGCGAACGTGCGCTGCTCGAACGGGATGAAGAGATTGCCCTGGCGAAACAACTTGATCTCGGCACACGCCAAATCCGGCAGACCCTTCAACAAGCGGTCAAAACCGGCGGCCGCCTGAAACGAACCGACCGCGCGACCGAGTGCCTCGAAACACTCAAAACAGTGCGCCGCCTGAGCGGTCTGTCGGCCACCGTGCTCAATCAAGCCGAACGCGCACTGGAAGATCTTCAACTGGATGCCACCACCGGCGGCAGAGTTCCCGTCTCGGTCCGCAAGGAACTGGATGCGGCCTTGACGCAATTGAAATCCTCGCGCATCACCCTGGAAACGGCCAAAGACGAGCTGGTGCGCTGCAACCTTCGCCTGGTTGTGAATGTGGCCAAACATTACACCGGACGCGGCCTGACCCTGTTGGATCTGGTCCAGGAAGGCAATATCGGATTGATGAAAGCCGCTGAGCGGTACCAGCACCGGAAGGGGTTCAAGTTCAGTACCTATGCGACGTGGTGGATCCGGCAGGGCATCACCAGATCCCTGGCCGATCAGTCACGCACCATCAGGATTCCTGTGCACCAGACGGAAGCTTCGAACCGCATTCTCAGGGCCTCGCGCCGTCTCGTCCAACAGTTAGGACGACAGCCGCGCCTGGAAGAAGTGGCCTCCACCATGCGGATGCGCCCCGATCGGCTGCATGAGACCATCCAGGCCTTCCAGGAACCGGTGGCACTCGAGCATCGAGTCGGAGATGGCGGCACGGAGCTGGGCGAACTGCTACCGGACCAGCAGGCGGTCCCGCCGGACGCCCATGTGAACCGCACGGAGCTCACCCGTGAAATGGATCGCATTCTCGGCACCTTGACCCCCAGGGAGCAAACCGTCATCCGGTTACGGTTCGGGATCGGGGAAGACCAGGCGCGTACACTGGAACAGGTCGGGCAGCATCTGTCGGTCACTCGCGAACGGATTCGGCAGATCGAAGCCAAGGCCCTCAAGAAGCTCAAGACCCCGATGGTCAAGGAGATGTTCGCGGCCATCAAATAACCACGACCTGTTTCATACGGCAGCGCGATGCGGGCGAGGGGTGACACCTCGCCCGTGTTGTTTGAGCCGCGCTTTCGCCATGCATCCTATTGTGAGAGAATGCGGCAACGGAGGAACGGCTCTCCCCTATGCTGACAGCCCTCTATAGTCGCAACGGCGCCCGGCCCGATCGGACACGATGGTTCGCCTGGGGCCTTTTCTCACTCTCCCTCCTCAGCCTCTGCACGCCGGCGAACGGCGCAGGCCACAATCCCAATGAATCGACCTCGCTCACGGAACTGTCGGTACCCGCCGTCGTAGCCAAAGTCCGTCCGTCGGTCGTCACCGTGCTCACGCGTGGCATTCCCCAGGGAGGCTCCCAACACGGGGCCCCGCCGGGCTCCGGCTCCGGCGTGATCCTCGATGCCGGCGGGCACATCTTGACCAATAACCATCTGGTGCAGGGCGTGACCAGCGTCGTGGTGGGACTCTCGACCGGCCGGCTCACACCGGGGCGAGTCGTCGCTCGTGATTTTCTGCTCGATCTCGCCCTCGTCAGAATCACCGCTCCGGATCTGGTTCCGGCCGAATTCAGCCGGCGCGCGTCCTTCGAAATCGGTGAAACCGTGATCGCCATCGGGAACCCCCTCGCCCTGAAGGGAGGCTCCACCGTCACGGTCGGCGTCATCAGCGCACTCGATCGCTCGGTGCTCACGCCGGAGGGAGAGACCCTGTACGATCTGCTCCAAACGGATGCCGCGATCAACCCGGGGAACAGCGGCGGCCCGTTGGTTGATCGATACGGTCAGGTCGTGGGCATCAATGTCGCAATCGCTCCTTCCGCGCAGGCCATCAGTTACGCCATTGCTATGGAGGCGGTGACGCCCCATCTTCAATCCATGATGGATCGCGGCTCCGTCCTGCGGCCGGACCTCGGCCTGATACCGCTGACGATCACCCCGAGTGTCGCCGCGAGCTTCGATCTGGAGAGTGACCGGGGCATCCTCGCGCTCTCGGTGGATCCAGCCAAACCGGCTGGGCGAGCCGGATTGCAATCCGGGGATGTGGTGACCGCCATCGATAACCATCCGCTGTACAACATCGGAGATTTCTGGCACGCCGTGAGTCGCGCAAGCGACCAGATGTCGTTTCAGATCACCACGCAAGGGAAGGCCGGCACGGGCACCATTACTGTGTCACGTCCCGGTCCGGCTCGGCCGTAACCCATGAAACTCGATCTGCCCAGCCAGACGGAATCCGCGCACCCGGTCTCGAAGGTGCCTGCACAGGCTCAGCCGCCCCGAGCGGGCATCCTGATACGCTGCGAGCCCCTCCTCTACGAGATAGCCTGGAGTCTGCAGCGTGCCTGCCGGACCGAGCGTGCGGCCGACCGTTGCGAGGATCTGCTCCTGCTCCTGGAACACCCTCCCGTGTTTACCGTGGGCCGCACGACGCAAGACCAGCATTGGCCGGGAGAGAGCTGCCTGACGCAGGAATCAGGCATCCCCGTGATTCGCACGGAGCGCGGCGGGTCGATCACCTACCACGGACCGGGCCAGTTGATCGGCTATCCCGTTCTCCGCCTTTCCGATTTCTGTGCCGGACCGAAGGCCTATGTGCATCGATTGGAAGACGTAATCATCAGCACCCTGGCCGAGTGGGGCATTGCCGGACATCGCCGGGAGCGGCTGCCGGGAGTGTGGGTCCGAGGGGATGTCCCGTCGAAAATCGCCTCGATCGGCGTGCGCATTTCGCAAGGCGTCACGACGCATGGTTTCGCGCTGAATGTCTGCCTGGACCTGGCGCCGTTTTCTCACATCGTCCCCTGCGGAATTGCTGACTGCCGAGTGACGTCTATGGCGGCACTCTTAGGAGAAGCGCCCGAGATGGGCGCAGTCCAGGAAAGGCTGGCTGCCAATTTTGCTGAACGGTTTCATCTGGCCTGGGCAGAACGCATCGGGCCGGATCGGTTTTTGGCTCTGAGCGACGCCTCACCGACGATTGCTCAGGGGCCTCTCCCTCTGCGCGCTACTCACCAGCAAGGAGTTACGTGATGAACGAATTCGATACCCACACCTTTCGGCTTGCCGTTGCCCAGTTTAATGAAGCGGCAGAATCCATGCGCCTCGACACCAACCTGCGTGAGCGCTTAAAACTGCCGCAACGCTCCCTGCTGGTCAGCATACCGGTGAAGATGGACGACGGGCATGTGGAAGTGTTTACCGGATACCGTGTCCAGCACGATTCCGCGCGGGGCCCCTGCAAGGGCGGCATCCGGTATCATCCGGACGTGAATCTTGGCGAGGTGGCCGCGCTGGCCATGTGGATGACCTGGAAATGTGCCGTGGCGGATCTTCCCTATGGCGGCGCGAAAGGCGGCGTGAAGGTGGATCCCAAGAAACTGTCCCGCGGGGAACTGCAACGCCTGACTCGCCGGTACGCGGCGGAAATTTTCCCGCTGATCGGCCCGGACAAAGATGTTCCGGCACCCGATGTGGGCACGGACCAGCAGGTCATGGCCTGGATTATGGATACCTACAGCCAGCAGGTCGGCTATGCCGTGCAGGGGGTCGTCACCGGCAAGCCGTTATCGATCGGCGGCAGCCTGGGCCGGGAGGAAGCGACCGGTCGCGGCGTCTCCTACGTCACACTGGAAGCCTTGCAGCACCTGAAACTGGACGTATCCAAAGCGACCGTTGCCGTTCAGGGGTTCGGCAATGTCGGATCGAATACCGCCCTCATCATGCAACAAGCGGGCGCCCGGGTCGTGGCGGTGAGCGACGTCGGCGGCGGATTGTACAACCCGAAGGGCCTGGACATTGCCGACGTGCTCCATCGCTATCGTGACAAACATGAACCATTGCGCGAGATCAAGCTGGGCGAGTCGATTAGCAACGAAGAATTGCTGCAACTCGATTGCACGGTACTGGTTCCAGCCGCGCTCTCCGAGCAAATTACCCACGCCAATGCATCCAAGTTGCGCTGTAGAATTCTGGCGGAAGGCGCGAACGGGCCGACGACGCTGGAGGCCGATCGCATCCTGACCGACAAGGGCGTGTTTATCATTCCCGACATTCTGGCGAACTCGGGCGGCGTGATCGTCTCCTATTTTGAATGGGTGCAGGACGTGCAGCGCTTCTTCTGGAAAGCCAAAGATATTCAAGACCGGCTGCAAGACATCATCACCAGTGCCTTCCATCGAACCCTGCAGTTCTCGGTGGAGAAACGGACGACGATGCGCATGGCCGCGTTGATGTCGGGCATCGACAAGGTGGCCCAGGCGCATCTCCAACGCGGGCTCTACCCTTAGACGACAGGATGCCGAAGACCTCGCTCATGCCATGACACGGTACATACTCGCGGCGATCGCCGGAATCTGGATGGCCGACGGCCTCGCCTTGCTGACGGTCCCCCTGCTCGTCGTCAAAAGAGTGCAGGAGTCCCTCCTGCACAGCCCACAACTGCTCCGCTGGGAAGCCGTCGGTATCGGCCTCGGAGCCATTCTGATCCTCTGGTCTGGGCCGATTCCCTATCAGCCGCTGTGGTGGATCACCGGTGGCGCCATGATCATCAAGGGGTGCTTCCTCACATGGGGGCCCGCCGCATGGCGCACGCCGCTGCTGGATTGGTGTTTCGCCCGCGAAGCCATCGACTACCGGTTCTTCGGGCTGTGGTTGTGCATGCTTGCCGTTCTGCTGCTGCATGCGTTAGGGTTGCTCCACCGGTAACTACGCTTACAGCGGGCCTCGATCGAGACCATCGTCATGAGTCACCAAACCATCGCCTCACTCTGGGAAGAGCACAGCCGCGAGGGCTGGCCGCGTTTTTCCAGCCCGAACGAAGGACAATTGATGACGCTGGATACCGTCATCGGGGGATGTGCCGTGTTTTACCTCGACGGGCAGACGGAAATAGACAGTCAACGCATCGCGATACTCCAGGACTGCGTCGCCGACCTGGATACCTTGCTCGATGACCTGACTGAAGACAGCTTGGGCTACTTTCAACGACTCCGCCGACTCGCGGCCGCCCTCGTCCAGTTGAATCAAGCGACCTAACCGCGACACCGCGAGGCGCAGCGGGGGCCGACCGGTAGGCCTGCCCCCGCTGTCTGTTCCCTACGGCACCTCGACGATATCCTTCTTCATCGGACCGAGGATCCCCAACAATTCGCTTTTCTCACCGGCCGGCACGTTAAACTTGTCGAGCGCGGCGACAAGATCCTGAACCAGGGCTCCAAAGTCCGCACTGCTGATTTGCATCCCCAGGTGCGTGCTTTTCATGTCGCGGCCATGATAGCTGCAGGGGCCACCCGTCGCGCCGCACACTTGATCGACCAGGTGCCCCTTCAACTTGGGGATGTCCGTCGTAGCAAAGCGGCTATTAATCCGCCCATCCGCCGCCACGTTGGCCACAAATTGATCGACCACCGCCGTAATGGCAGGCTTTCCTCCCAAACGGTCATAGAGGGACTTTGTGGCCGTCGCACCGGCCGCCGGGTGTCCGGCTCCGTTCAAACTCCCGGTATCCGCGCAACCGGCCAGCACCGCCAGTGCACTGAGTACAATCGCTCCCATTCCAACACTTTTCGATACCATCATCCGCCCCCCTTGTAATATGTGACCGACTGCTGGCCCTCCTCGACCCACCATGAGCCGAGGTTTTCAACCAGCCGCACCGGTTGACCCCAGACGATAGGGGAGATATGATCTATTCGTCTAATATATTGTTTTCATATGTCCTATAGCTTTCCCCTATAGCGAGAAGTAAAAACCATCATGGAATTGCGTCAAATTGAGTATTTCATGGCCGTGGCGGCCCACCAAAACTTCAGCCGCGCGGCGGAACATGTCCATGTCTCCCAACCTTCTTTATCGATCCAAATCGGCGGCCTCGAAAAGGAACTGGGCACCCGCCTGTTCGACCGGCTCGGCCGGAAAGTCGTCCTGACTCAGGCCGGCGAGTTGTTTCATGTGCATGCGGAGCGGGCTTTGCGAGAGCTGGATCAGGCCGAGCAGGTGGTGCAAGAGCTGCTCGGCGCAAAACGGGGCCGCTTGGTGGTGGGCGCACTCTCAACGGTCAACTCCTACCTCATTGCCCCGCTGGTCTCTCGGTTCAAGCAACGTTTCCCCGACATCCACCTTCAAGTGCATGCCCAGGCCTCGGCAGATGTCGTGAGTGGGCTGCTGTCCAATCGCCTCGACATCGGGATCTGCTTACTGCCGCTGACGCATCCACAACTGACGACCGTCCCGCTGTTTGAAGAACGCCTGGCCCTCGTGGCCCCGGCAGGCATGAACATCGGGAAACGTCGTGCGCGCATCCAAGACCTCGCACGGCTTCCCCTGGTCCTCATGCCGGTCGATTATTGTCTGCGCAAAATGGTTGAAGCCGAATGCGCCAAGGCGGGTGTGCATCCGCAGGTGGTGCTGGAAATGAGTTCACCCGAAGGAATCCTTCAGGCTGTAGCGGAGGGAACGGGAGCCACGATTCTTCCCGAGCTCTACGTCCGCTCGCGACTCCCCGGAATGGATCTACAGGTGATCGATCTCTACGATCCCACTCCCCGTCATGCCGTCGGCTTGGCGTATCTCACGAAGCGACACCGCGGACTGGCCGCTGAGGAGTTTGCAGCGATCTGCCACACGACGATGCGGGACCTGCAATCCGATCCCGAACAGTCCAGGCGGAACCGGCCAACAAGGCGTGCAGCAGGGCAGAAATAGCATCCCCTCTATCCGCTCACCTAACCGCTACCGCTCTAACTGAAAGACCGGCCGCGACCTTGAAAGTCAGACTGCCCCTTGGATAGAATGCCATGTTCTCTGAGTCATCCCCCCGAAATCCTATACCAACTGTCAGAACGGTGTGAGTTCTGAGGATCTGTTCCAAGGAGGCCTTCATGATGCAGCGCAAGTGGGCGTTCACAGCCTTAGTGGCGATGATGGGATCCCTTTACCTCGCTGCCATGGTGAGCGCCGGGCCTTATGAACTCAGCAAGGACGACTTGACCGACCCCAAGGGGATTGCGAGCCCGGACGTGTCCCTCTTCGGAATCAAGTTGGGGGATGATGAAGGAAAAGCGCTGGAGGGGCTGGTGAACGAAAAGATCCCCGGCATCAAGGCCGAACAGGAAGCGACGTTTATTTTCCTGCTTGATCAACGCAAACCGACCGGCCCGATGGCCGGGGTCCGGGTACAGGACGGAAAAGTCGATCTCATTTTCATCAACAACCGCTTTGCCTACAAAACTCGTGGGATCTTTCGCAACGTCCTCAACAGTGAGAGTCCGGATGATGTGCGCAAGTTGCTCGGCAAAGAAGATTACGGTGATGAAAACGTCATGGGCGCAATACTCGCCTATGACAAGCAGGGCTTCCAGGTCAACTATCTCGGAAAAGATGTGAACGTGGAGTTTTCGCTCCCCCACTAAGACAGCCCGGTCGGCTGTTCAGTTCCGCCGTACTTGTCCCCTCAACACCTCAAACCATGAAGACCTGTGCCCTTCTTCCGATGGGCACAACCTTGCCCCGCTTGCCACAGCAAGACTGACCGTCGCGCACCATCCCGGGAAAAACTAGACGTCGTTAACGGGCAAGACCAGCCCGGCTGTCACTGAGCCGCAGGCCGTAGTTGATGAGGCTCGTCGCCGTGTTCCAGCGACGCTTGGAATTGAGAATGACCAGCAGCAAGTCGCTGCCGTCTTGGGAGACTTTCGCGATGAGGCATCGGCCGGCTTTGGACGTGAAGCCCGTCTTGACGCCCTGCACTCCCGGAATACGACCCAGGAGACGATTGGTCGTGCGCAACACGTAGGCCCGATGCTCATTGATCGGCATGATGATCTCCCGCTCTTCACGCACCAATTCCTTAAATACGGGATGGTGCAGGGCGATCTCGCTCAGTTTCGCCAGATCTTCCGCCGTCGAATAATGTTCCGGCGCATCGAAACCGCACGCGTTGCTGAAATGGGTATTGTGTAACTGAAGCGCCGCGGCCTTGGCATTCATGAGATCGACAAACCTGGCCTCATCCCCGCCGACATGCTCACTGGCCGCCAGGCAAGCGTCATTCGCAGACACGATCAACATGGCCTTCAACAAATCTTCCAGCCGAAAAATCTGACCGGTCCGCAAGCGCAAGTGCGTCTTGTGTGCGCGCGCGGCCTTGGGGCTGACCGTCACCTCGTCATCCAGATGGCCATACTCCAGGATGACCAGGGCCGACATGATCTTGGTCAGACTGGCCGGCGACAACCGCTTTTCACTTTCAAATTGGTAGAGGGTGGTTCCCGTCTTGAGTTCCTTGAGCAGAATGCTATGCGCCGGAACATGCCGCCACCGGAGACTATGATTCGCTTGCTTGGCGGACGGAACCGGCCGCGGATCGAAGGGCACCGTAATGACTTCATCGTCTACGTCGCTGTCGAGGGCCAGCGCCTGACCGCTCCAGAGGCCGAACAACAGAGCCAGGATTCCGAAGGCACCGATCGAAAGGGTTCGACGTAAACGATTCATGGAGAGAGTCGCACTTTCTTGTGACGCACAGACGAAGTCTGACGTTCACAGGGTATAGGTTTCTCGCACCTTCGTACCACGCAGGCTACTGGAGATCACCTTATGAAAGAATCGGAGCAAATCGGCGAGATCGATCCAGAATCCACAATTCAGGCAACGGGCATAGAGACGCCGATTCATGAGCGTGTAATGCCGCTCCACCATCATGAATCCTTTGCATTTCAGGCAGTGCATCGCCCAACCCTTGCCCCTTCGAATCGGTTTCGTGGTCGGCCCAGCGCAGCTCAGGCCGATACCGACGTCGTCACTGTATTTAGCGGAGTCGATTGAGGATCAGGGCGAGGCAGCCGGCCAACAACCCGCCCCCGAAGACTGTGGTGCTAAAGGAGAGGATCGCGCCCGAACTTCCCGCCGGGTTGGTCCCTGAGACCAGATCGCGCACCCCACCTTGAACCATCAAGACTGCCAGCGTCGTCAGGCAGCCCATGCAAAACCACCACAGAAACGATCGCACGAGCCCCCGCGGTCTAGTAGCTGAACATGGCGCGGATCCTTGTCCGGCAACCTTTTCGAACTCTATCCGAGCCCTATTGAGGTGTCAAGCAAACTGCCTATCTCCTCTTCGGATGAACCGGCGCAAACCTGAATCCTGCTGCTATTCGCCCGCGCGACCGGCCGCCGAAGCTTGCCCCTTTCGCCCGTGATGCAGGAACACCGACACACTACCCGCGCCGTTATCCGCCGTCACCAGACCAGGCTCTTCCATGTTATCGGCAGAGACACGGTAACTCGCCACGGCAAAGGGTCCGTTCCTCGTACGGTAATTGCGAGGCGGATAATGAAACGTGCCGTCGCCTCGCCCGAAGAGAATGGAGAGATCGGTCGATTGCAGATTCACGATGGCCACATCCGCAATATGGTCGCCGTCAAAATCGTGAGCCGCCCCGAAATTCGGGCTGGCATCGGCGCCGGAATCCTTACCGGGCTGGAAGGTGGCATCCCCATTGCCCAACAATGTGGTGAAGCTGTCCCCTTCTCCGTTGATGACTAACAGATCAGGCAGAGAATCGTTGTTAAAATCCGCGAAGCTGACGCCAAGCGGCCGGCGCCCGGTCTTATAGTCTTTGGGATCCCGAAATGTCCCATCGCCATTGCCGATCCACACAGATACGGCACTTAACATCGGTCCGCCATTCGTGACCACCAAATCCGGTTTGCCGTCCTGGTTGAGATCTTTCAATGCCACCGACGTGGGTGTGTCGCCGTATTCATATTGAAAGCCGGGACGAAAGGTTCCGCCGGCACTCCCGAGAAAAATCTTCACTTTGTCGTTGCGCAGCGCCACCGCCAGATCGGGATGACCGTCACCGTTCACATCCTCGCTGGACACAGAGACCGGCGTACGATGGACCGGATACTGCGGCCCATCTTCGAACTTCCCGTTGCCTCGTCCGAACAGGATCGAGACCTGATCACTCCCCGAGCAGGCAAGCACCACATCGAGTTGGTCATCGTGATTAAAGTCGTTGATGGCCAGGGAGCGGGGCTCCTGACACACCTTCACCTGAACCTGATCTCGAAACGTGCCGTCGCCGTTGCCGAACAACAGCGAAATCGTATTGCTCGATATGTTGGTGGTGATAAGGTCCGTGATTTGGTCGCGATTGAAGTCGGCTGTGGTGACGGTGGTCGGATTCTTACCGACCGGGTAACTGGCAAAGTAGTAGAAAGGGTCGGGCGGAACGTAGGGATCGGCCTTCGAACAGGCGGAAAGCATGATCAACCCGGCCAATAACACCGGTCCAACACCGAAGAACGACCGAATCTTGATGCCCCGACGGTCGGCGGTCATATCCATCTCGATGAAAAAGGCATGACATTCCGGCCAAGTCCATGCTTCGCCGCTCCCGGTTCTCGTCCGTTGGGCGGAGTATACAGAGGCCCCTCGGGCTTCGCAACGAATGGCCCGCTCCGAGAACATGCCGCCGGGGCGAACACGACTACTTGCCGAATGGGCTCAAGCATCTAGGCCTTTCGCCCCTTTGAAAACTTGGAAAGCCTTAGGCTACAATGCGGGCCAAGTGTGGAGGAGGTGCCCATGAGCAAGACAGCCAATATTCCTTTGTCGATGTACGGTGTGGCAGAAGTGTTGAAGTGGTGTATCGATCGCAATAACGGCCGCGTCAGCGGTGTCGATACGGACGGATTTAAGAAAATGCAGGCGCTCCTGGCGGAGAAGCCGACGTCGAATGATTACTTGGCACTGGACCAGTTCTGGAAGAAGCAAGTCATGTTGGAACTGACGGAAGACGAGGTATCGACCATCGACCGCTGTCTTTACGATATTCCAAACTTTGACAACGAACCGCTCCCGCAGATTCGACATAAGTTCTGGCCTGACGCCGTCGGAGCTCACTAAGCCCCGGCTATCCGCGATCGACCACCATCTTCCGGCAACCCACAGATCGTCATGCGCTGTGGGTTGCTGTGGGATTGTGCTGTTTGAGATCACGCGCCCAACGCTCCACTCATACCTTCCCTCCCGAAGGAGACTGTGCGTAGTCGCGGCCATCCTGCGATAGCCTCAAGTATGTTGATTTGATTGTTGGCGGGGGAATAGGCCCGTCCAGCCACGCGATGAGGCAGAACGGGCCCCGGATCGACAGGGCCTGGGAAACCCGAACAGATTGATGTTCCTGCTTTAGAGCGACCCCTCTCCTTTGAGAAACTTCCGGAATCGACCCATGAGGTCGGCGCCAAGGGTGCCGCCTTCCGGTTTCTTAACCTCCGGGTCACTGAAGTGTGACCGGATTTCCTGAAGGCGCTTCTCCGCCTGATCGTTCCCCTGCAATCGCTTGGTTTTTTGGAGGGCGGTGTCGAAGGCATCGAACGTGAGTTCGTTATAGCCGAACGACCGAATGCGCTTCACAGCCTTCATCATGGCCTGATTGCGGAATGTCGTGAGGTGCTCGGAATCGACCTCTTTCAACCCCAACTTGCGGGCTCGACGTTCGGCTGCCTTGCGGATCCCGCTGCGCACGAAATCCGGTGAGGTTTGCAACCGCTTCCAGGCCTCATCGCTCCAGGCGACACGTTCTTGCGGGGCCTCCCACAACTGCACCGCAGTCTGCTCATCGATTCTGGTGAACCCCTTCTCTCGCGCCAGCTCTTCCGTATCATGCCGGATCATGTCGCTCACGAAATCCATGGCAATCGGCGGGGACTCCTTGATCTTCTGCTGCAAGAGCGCCAACGCGCCTTCGGACCATTCCAGTGGAGCCGCCTCCCGCTCGCGGATCTCACCCAAGGCCTCGACCTTCTCAAAGAGATCGACATTGACCTCCATGTGGCCGCCTTTGCGGGCGATCTCGTCGGCGATTTGCTTGATCATCCCGCGCATGAACTCCGGCACGGCCGCCAGGCGTTCCTTCGCGGCCGCGGTCCAAGGCAGCTGCCCCTTGGCCATTTGATCGGCGGCCTCAGCCATGCCGCCCTCACCGCCCATGGTCCCCATCATCTGACCTTTGAACTGATCGAGGATTTCTTCGGTGATTTCGGGATAGCCCAACTCTCGCGCCTTCTTCTCAGCCAGGCGGCGGACCATTCCTCGCAAAAACATGGGAGCGCGCTCCATTCGCTTGAGCGCGCCGTCACTCCACCGAACCTCTGGGGCTGTTATATTTGAGGACTCTGCCACGGTATCACTCCTGTTACTTATTGAGTAATTCCTTCAGTTCCTTGCCTGCCTTGAAGAATGGCACACGCTTGGCCGGCACCGCAACGGTCGCACCGGTTTTCGGATTACGACCTTCCTTCATCCGCCGGGCGCGGAGACGAAAACTCCCGAACCCTCGGATCTCCGTCTTATTCCCGTTCCGCAGCGAGTCGCGAATACAATCGAATATCGTGTTCACCACGATCTCCGCCTGCCGCTTCGTCAATGTCGTGACCTGCTCCGATACCCGCTCGATAATCTGCGCTTTGGTCATCGTCCCTCTCCTCGTGGGTGGGGCTTACGCACGGATGAATTGCTGCGTTGCCTTACCGATGCGCTCCGGCCGTTCAGAACGCCATCAGGTATTTCAGTTTGACGCCGGTATTCAACTCCAGCCTCGGAAACACCGACGCCCAACGTGACTCGATGATATCCCGAAATGAAAACCGCTTGCGAGGCTCGACCACTTTCGGTTCACCCTCCATACCGGCAATGTCCGCCGCGATGTGGATGGCATCGTCCAGATCGCCCAGTTCGTCGACCAGCCTCGCGTCTTTGGCCTGGCGTCCGGTGTAAATCCGTCCATCCGCCAGCGGCTCCACATCCGACACCTCCAACGACCGCCCGTCGGCCACCGCTTGAATGAACTGGTGGTGGACATCGTCCATCACCGACTGCAGGAGCTTGCGTTCCTCATCGCTCATCTTCCGCAACGGGGACCCGACGTCTTTGAATCGCCCACTCTTGATGACCACCCCTTCGACCCCGACCTTTTTCATCAGGCCTTCGAAGTTGGCCATTTCCATGATCACGCCGATACTCCCGGTCAACGTGCCGGGATTGGCAATGATACGGTCCGTGGCCGCGGCGATGTAATAACCTCCGGAAGCAGCAACCGTCCCCATGGAGGCGATCACCGCCTTATTGCTCTTGTTTTTTACCCGCTTCACCGCATCGTGAATTTCCTGAGACGGCACGACGCCGCCGCCGGGACTGTCGATGCGCAGTACGATCGCCTTGACCAGCGGGTTCTCGCTGTATTGCTTCAACTCGCTGATGGTCGCTTGTGCATCAAGGATCACGCCCTCGATGCGAATGAGGGCTACACGATCCTGGCTTGAGAAATCGAGGTCTGGGAGGAGCGCGTTCAAGAGAATCAACGCTCCTCCCCCGATCACGATGGCCCAGAAGATACGTCGCAGCAGGCTCCGCTGTGGTCTCACCGCCGTGTCTGCTTGTGGCCCCATTCGGTCTCCCGTCACCTAGGCTTCGGAATCGCTCTGGTTCCGCTTCCGGCTTTGCTTGGCCGCGCGACCCAGGGTCTGATCGATCCCGCCCTGAGAGGCGTGGAACTCATCGACCTGGCGCCGATCGGAATCCATCTGGTGATCGCGCAAGCTGAGCGCAATTTTCCGCTCATCGCGATCCACCTTGATGATCTTCGCCGTGACGTCGTCACCCGGCTTGAACTTCTCTTCCATGCGAACGTTCGTATCGAGTCCGACTTCGCTGATATGAATCAGACCCTCGACATCGCCATCGAGCTCGATGAAGAGTCCGAAATCGGCGATCTTGCTGACCTTGCCGGTAATGCTATCGCCGACCCGATACTTGTTGGGAATCTGCTCTTCCCACGGATCGCGTGACAATTGCTTATACCCCAGCGAGAGGCGCTCCTTTTCCTTGTCGATACGAATGACCACCGCATCCACCTTCTGGCCCTTCTTGAAGAGCTCCGACGGATGCTTGATGTGCTTCGTCCAGGACATGTCGGAAATATGGATCAGCCCGTCAATACCTTCTTCCAATCCGACGAACGCGCCGAAATCGGTCAGGCTCTTCACCTTTCCTTCGATCCGCGTTCCAGCCGGGTACTTCGCCTCGATCATGTCCCACGGATTCGGCGCCGTCTGCTTCATGCCGAGCGAAATCTTCCGGCTTCCCGGATCGATGTTCAACACGGCGGCTTCCACCTGATCGCCGACCGAGACGACGCGCGACGGATGTCGCACTTCGTGCGTCCAGGACATCTCGGACACGTGGACCAATCCTTCCACGCCGGGCTCCAACTCAACGAAGGCGCCATAGTCGGTCAAGCTCACCACCCGACCACGGACGCGCGTGCCCACCGGGTACTTTGCCGCCACACCGGTCCAGGGATCTGCCGACTTCTGCTTGAGGCCCAAGGAAATACGGCCGGTTTCACGATCGTACTTCAGCACGGTGACTTCGACCTTGTCGCTGACCTGGAACAATTCGGAGGGATGCCCCACACGACCCCAGGACATATCCGTGATGTGCAGCAATCCGTCGATGCCGCCGAGGTCGATAAACGCTCCGTAATCGGTGATGTTCTTCACCGTCCCCTGAATCAACTGACCTTCCTTCAAGGTCGACAACGTCGTCTGACGGCGACGGTCGCGCGTCTCTTCCAACAAGACCCGTCGGGAAACGACCACATTGCCACGGCGATGGTTGATCTTAATGATCTTGAGGGGAAACGTCTTGCCGACCAGCCCATCGAGATCGCGGACCGGATGCAGATCGATCTGGGAGCCGGGCAAGAACGCCTTGACGCCGATATCGACCATCATGCCGCCCTTGATACGGGAAATGATCTTGCCTTCGATGCTCTTTTCTTCTTTATGCAGCGTCTCCAATTCCTCCCAGATTTTCATCTTGTCGGCTTTTTCTTTGGAGAGCACGAGATTGCCGTCCGCGTCTTCACACTCTTCGAGGTAGACCTGGAGGCGATCCCCGACCTTCAATTGGGCCAATTCTTCATGCGAGAACTGGTCGGCTGGAATCATGCCTTCCGACTTGTAGCCGATATCGACCACGACTTTGTCCTTGCCGATGGCCACGACCATGCCCTCGGTGATGGTGCCTTCCTCAAAATTGCGGAAGGTTTCCTCATACATCGCCGCCAAGGCGTCGCGATCCAGCTTGGGTTCACTTTGCGGTGTGACAGTACTCATGAAAAGGTCCTCGTCCTCCGGCTCGTGCCGGGTGCTGATAGTGAGAAAAACCGAGTCTTACTCAGCGTTGCAAGACTTGGCTGTTGGTGTTGCGGCGGAATCGTGGGGCTGCCCGGCGTTGGCCGGTCTGTCCCCCGGAATCGGAACCTGTCCGAGCTCTGCGATCTTCGCCATCACCGTCCGACTGACATGTTGATAAAACGCTTTTCCTTCCAACCGCGCGGCATCCGCGGAAAAATCCAGCGGCTCTCCGTAGGCCACCGTCACGCGACGAAATCTCGGCCACTTGGCGCCGGGCGGCAGCACCTCGAACGTGCCGCCGATATGCGCCGGCACAACCTGACAGCCCGTCTGCGACACGATCACCCCGATCCCCGGTTTGCCGGGCTTCAGCGCGCCGGTCATCGTACGCCCACCTTCGGGAAAAATGGCGACGGCCTTCCCCTCCTGTATCAACGAGACCGCTTTGCTGAAGGCGTCGCGATCGAGACGACCGACCCGTAATGGAATCCACCCCAGGGCCTGCAGCAGGCCGTTGAGCAACGGCATCGGAAACAAATCGTGCCGCCCCATATACCAGACCCGGCGGGGAATCCCGCACCCGAGCAGCGGGATATCCAGATAACTGGCATGATTCGAGGCGATCAGGAACCCGCCTTGCCGCGGCACAGTCCCGACGGTGCGATACCGGAAGCACAGCCACCCGATGGTGCGAGAAATGACCCACAACAGGCCATACAGTGCCGAGCTCACAATCTCGCCGTGATCACGGCCAGCATGTGCTCAACGACTGCCTCCGCCGGCATACTCGACGTATCGATCCGTTCAGCATCGGGCGCAGGAATCAGCGGTGCCACCGTGCGAGAACGATCGCGATCATCCCGCCTGGTCATATCGCGTTTCGTCTGATCGAACTGAACCGAGTGGCCTGCGGCCACCAGCTCACGATGTCGTCGCGTCGCCCGGACTTCCGCATCGGCCTCGAGGAAAAACTTCACATCCGCTTCCGGAAACACCCGGGTTCCGATGTCGCGCCCCTCCGCCACGACACACCCCTCGGCGCCGATCTGCCGTTGCACCGGCAGCAGCCATTCGCGGACAGCCGGAATCGCCGAGACCATCGACGCCAGTGCCGTCACCGCGGGCGTGCGCAATTCACCGGTGATATCCCGCCCATCCAGCAACACATGGGATTGCTCGGGACCACAGGCCATATGCAGCGTCGTCTTGGGAAGCAGCGCGGTGATGGCGAACTGATCCTCAGGGCTCAATCCCGCGTCTCGCACTTTCCACGCAATGGCGCGATACAAGGCGCCTGTATCCAAATAGAGGTATCCAAGCCGCAAGGCCAGAAGTCTGGCGACCGTACTCTTGCCGACCCCTGCCGGACCATCAATGGCGATGATCAACCCGCGCTTCCCGCAGCCGGATGTGCCCGGTTCACCCACGTAATCCTCGCACTATAGACGTTTCCCAGAATCAGTCAACAGTTCCAAGAGCTTACGATCGAAGTTCGGGAACGAAGTCTCGATGCAAGCCGTGCCCTGAATCTGAGTCGGCTGGGCAGCGGTCAGGGCACCGATCGCGACGGACATGGCCACGCGGTGGTCGCCGTGACTCGCGCAGGTCGCCCCTGTGAGCGCGCCGTTCGCACCCTTGCGCCCCAGCCCCTGTATCACCATGCCATCCGGCCGTTCTTCGATCCGCGCGCCCATCGCCCGGAGTTCAGCCGCCATCGTCGCGATACGGTCGCTTTCTTTGACTCGCAGCTCTTCAGCTCCGGTGATTACTGTTTCACCGTCGGCCACGGCCGCCGCGACACACAAAATCGGGAACTCATCGATCGTCTGCGGAATCTGTTCCGGCCCGATCTGAACTCCCCGCAGCGGCATCGACCGTACGCGCAGGTCCGCGACCGGCTCCCCGGCCTCTTCACGAGGATTGAGCACCTCGATGTGCGCGCCCATCTGGCGCAGAATGTCTAATAGACCGGTCCGGGTTGGATTCATGCCGACCGACAGCACGGTCACATCGGAATCCGGCACAATCGAGGCGCCGACGATAAAAAATGCGGCTGCGGACAGGTCACCCGGCACCACCACGGTTTTTCCACTCCAGCGTATGGAGGGCCGCCCTTCGATCCGAACCGTACACCCGTCACGGTGAAAAGGAATTCCGAAGTAGGCAAACATACGCTCGGTATGGTCACGGGAAAGCCGTGGCTCTGAAATGGTCGTCAGGCCATCGGCATACAGCGAGGCGAAGAGCAGCGACGATTTGATCTGAGCGCTCGCGACCGGGGACTCGTACGACATGCCTTTCAGCCGGGTCCCGGTGATCGCCAAAGGCGCCAGTTCCCCGCCCTTTCGTCCGGCAATCGTCGCCCCCATGGCTCGCAAGGGTTTCACGACACGTCCCATGGGACGACGTCTGATCGATTCGTCTCCGGTCAGGACCGTGAAGAAATCCTGGCCTGCCAACAACCCCGCCATCAGACGAATGCCGGTTCCGGAATTGCCGCAATCGATCGGGCCGAACGGCTCCGTGAGACCCCACATGCCTTTGCCATGGACCGTCAACCGCTCCGGCGTCTCTTCGATTCGCACGCCCAGCGACTGGAACGCGCGCATGGTATTCAAACAATCTTCCCCGCGACAATAGTCGGTGACCTGGCTCAGCCCCTCGGCCAGGGCCGTCAGGATAATCGCCCGATGGGTAACGGACTTGTCGCCAGGAACCGCAATCGTGCCCTTCAGCGGACGGCCCGGCGTAATAGTTAAGGATGCCATGGCAGCCTAGCTCTTCCCCGATGTGCGAGGGGTGAGTTGTTCCCGTTCATACTTGGCCTGATCCAGTTGCTTCTCGATCCCAGCGGCGTCACCGGCCGCAATCAACCGTTTGAGTTCGCCGAGATGCCGCTCGTACGTCTCGATCAACGACACCACATTGTCCCGGTTCCACAAAAAAATGTCTCGCCACATCTCCGGGGAACTGGCTGCGATTCGCGTGGTATCGCGTAATCCACCGCCGGAATGGCTGGCCAGATCGAGTTCCGGCAAACCATGGTCACGCACGTCGGCCAGCGCCGTCATCAATGCAAACGCGGCGACATGCGGCAGGTGACTGACGGCACCGAGAATCTTGTCGTGCAGAAAGGGATCCATATCCAACACAATCGAACCCGCGAGTTCCCAGAGAACACGAACCGTTTGAAGCGCCTCCGGATCGGTCTTGGCCGTCGGAGTCAGAATGCAACGCGCCCCCGAGAAGAGAGTCTCTGATCCTGCGGCCACCCCGGTCTTTTCCTTGCCGGCAATGGGGTGCGCACCGACGAACCGCACCGACGGCGGCAGCAAGGCCTCCGCGCGTGTCACCAGCTCACCCTTGACGCTGCCCACGTCACTGACAATCGCGCCCGGCTTCAGGCAACCGGCCCATTCCCGTAAATGTCGCTCATAGGTATCCACCGGTGTCGCGAGCAGCACAAAGTCCGCCCCTTCGACGCCTTCGCGCGGATCCGACACATACCGATCGATGGCGCCCACTTCGACGGCTGTCTTGAGATTTTCAACGCGTCGCCCGATACCGACAACGGAATCCGCCAGCTTTTGACGGCGCAGGATCATCCCCAGCGAGCCGCCGATCAGCCCGACTCCGACAATCGCCACCTGCTTGAAATGTGGTGCCATCATTGAATGAGTGCGTATCTTCAACTCGCCTGCACGGTCGACGATCACGTTCGTAACGGTGATCAGATCGTCCGGTCGACTGCCGCAGCAATTCTCCGCAAATCCCCCATCAACTCCTTGAACTTCGAGGGCCGGATAGACTCTTCTCCGTCGCAGAGTGCACATTCAGGATTGGAATGCACTTCGATCAGGAGCCCGTCGGCACCGGCCGCGATCGCCGCTTTCGACATGGGGGCTACCAAATCCC
Organism: Nitrospira sp. ND1; assembly: GCF_900170025.1. Taxonomy (NCBI): domain Bacteria; kingdom Pseudomonadati; phylum Nitrospirota; class Nitrospiria; order Nitrospirales; family Nitrospiraceae; genus Nitrospira; species Nitrospira sp. ND1. The sequence goes on from NZ_FWEX01000006.1 coordinate 1,509,351, forward strand.
ATTTGCCCGTCGCATGACTGGGATCCACGATAACCGGCAAATGCGACAGACTCTTGAGGGTCGGAATGGCGGCCATATCCAACGTATTTCGATACTGGGTTTCAAACGTGCGGATGCCGCGCTCGCATAACATGACATTCCGGTTGCCGCGGGACATGATGTATTCAGCGGAGAGGAGGAATTCCTTGATCGTGGCCGAGAGACCGCGCTTCAACAGCACCGGCTTATCGTAGGCCCCGACTTCCTTGAGCAACTCGAAGTTCTGCATGTTCCGGGCGCCGATCTGGATGATGTCGGCCTTCTCAAGAAACAGCTCGATATCGCGGGTGTCCAGGATCTCGCTCACCACCGGCAGGCCGGTCTGTTTTTTGGCTTCGACCAAATAGTCCAGGCCTTCACGCCCCAATCCTTGAAAAGAATAGGGCGAGGTGCGCGGTTTGTATGCACCGCCACGAAGGACGGTCGCGCCGGCCGACTTGACCTCGTGGGCAATACCGACGGTCAGTTCCAACCGTTCGACCGCGCAGGGACCGGCCATAATCGTGATTTTCTTATCGCCGATTTTGACGCCGTTCACGTCAATGATCGTGTTCTCTTTCTTGAACTCCCGGCTGACCAGCTTCCAGGGAGCCAAAATCGGCAGGACACTTTCGACCCCTGGCAATGCGGTCAACGGCTGATTGTGCAGGATACGATCGTCCCCGATCACCCCGATAATGGTCCGCTCCTGGCCGGCAGAAATATGCGACTTCAGTCCCAACTCGCGAAGCCGGTCGATAATGTGGTCGACTTCCCGCTCCGACGCGTCAGGCTTCAAGACAATAATCATGATCTCGTCTCGCTTTCCTTATCGAGCGGCGCGCGTCACGTCCGCAAGCGCGCTCAGGAACAGTTGATTTTCTTCCGGAAGGCCGATGGTCACCCGCAGCATTCGGCCGTCGATGTGGCGGACGATGATGCCCTTCCGCAACAGCGCGTCGAATACCTCGCGACCATCTCTCCCGACATCGAAATAGAGAAAATTCGTTTCACTGGGCAAGGCCTCGAAGCCCAAGGTCAACAAGCCTGTCCGGACCTTGTCCATTTCCGCATGGTTCAAGGCCCGACTCGCGCCCACATGTGCCTCATCGTCCAACGCCGCCAACGCGGCGCGTTGTGCCATGCTATTCGCATTGAAGGGTGGACGGATTCGATTCAGGTAGTTCGTGATTTCCGGCGTGGTCATCCCATACCCGATCCTGAGCCCGGCCAAGCCGTAGATCTTGGAGAATGTCCGCAGCACGATGACATTACGACCCGCGTTTACATAGCTGAGCGACTCCGGGAATTCCGGATGCCGGACATATTCGTAATAGGCCTCGTCGAACACCACCACCACATGATCGGGCACGCGCGCCATCAACGCCGCCACCTCAGCCTTGGTCGCCATGGTGCCGGTGGGATTGTTCGGATTGCACACAAACAGCAGGCGCGTCTTGTCGGTGATGGCCGCTGCCATGGCCGGCAAATCGTGGCGCCAATTCTTCTGCGGCACTTCCACCGCCACACCGTGCGCGGCCTTCACCTCCATCTTGTAAATGACGAAGGTGTGCTCAGCCATCACGGCCTCATCACCCGGCGACAAAAAGGTTCGCGCAAGCAGGCCGAGGATTTCGTCCGAGCCGTTTCCGAGAATGACGTGATCCGGCGTGACTTTCCACCGTTCGGCCAAGGCTCCGCGCAAACGAAACGCCCCGCCGTCCGGATACCGATGCAGAGTCGGAGCGGTTTCACCCAAGACGGCGAGCGCTTTGGGCGACGGGCCGATCGGGTTTTCATTGGATGCCAATTTGATCGCGCGCGGGAGCCCTAACTCTCGCTGCAGCTCTTCGATAGGCTTTCCAGGAACGTACGGGACAAGGGAGGCGATATCGGGATGCACCTTCAATGGCATGGCGTGACTCGGACCTCTAGGAATAGGCGGGATACGACCCGAGAATCTTCATAAAGAGACAGCGGCTCTTCACCTCTTCGGCCGCCTTCTTGACCCGTTCTTCATCGATATGCCCCTCGATGTCGACAAAGAAAATGTATTCCCACGCCTTCCGGCGGGAGGGGCGCGATTCGATCTTGGTCATGTTGAGGCCATGGGAGGCAAACGGACGCAACAAGTCGTATAGCGCACCCACCTTATCTTTGACCGACAACATCAGCGACGTTTTATCGCGCCCGGTTCGCTCCGGCGCCTTCTGCGACAACACCAGAAAACGCGTGAAGTTGTTGATGTTGTCTTCGATCCGGGCCGTGATGACCTTCAGTCCGTACAACTGGGACGCCAGTTCGGACGCGATGGCTGCAGCCGACGGATCGTCGACGGACAGTTCAGCCGCCCGTGCCGTACTGGCCACTTCGGACACCGGCACGTGAGGCAAATTCGTTTCCAACCAATTGCGACATTGAGCAATGGCATGCGGGTGCGAATAGATCCGCTTGATCTCTCCTGCGACCCCGCTCTTGGACATCAGGTGATGCGCCACTTCCTGCAACACCTCTCCATAGATGAGCAGACTGGAATCGACGAACATATCCAGCGTGTGATTGACTACGCCTTCGGTGGTGTTTTCGATGGGCACGACGCCAAAATGGGCTCGACCACGCTCGACTTCGCTGAACACATCTTTGATGCTGTTGACAGGAATGTATTGGGCAGACGACCCGAACTTCTGCATGCAGGCCATGTGCGTAAATGTCGCTCGCGGGCCGAGATAGGCGACCTTCTGAGGCCCCTCAAGGGACAACGAGGCCGACATGATCTCTCGATACACCGCCCGGATGGCATCGGTGGGAAAGGGACCGGTATTTTGCTTGCTGAGGCGTTCAAAAATCGCCGCCTCTCGGGCCGGCGTGTGCAGATGCGCTTCCGCATCTCTCTGTTTCTTGAGTTTTCCAATTTCGATCACGGACTTCGAGCGCTCGTTCAAGAGGCGCAAAATCTGATCGTCGATCCGATCGATTTCCTGGCGATGTCCTTGCAGGTCATCAGACATGACGGGGGGACTCCCTCCTCGCGACACCTGCCTTTAGAGAGACGAGGCCGCGAAACGATTCCAAGCCAACGGGATGAACTTGGACAAGTGAGTATCCTACAGGAGCCGGCGAGGGCATTGCAAGGATAGGTGTGGGGATTCAAGGAGTTGTGACGGATGTGTCGTCATCGGAGAGCGGCAGAAGGTCTTTCTGTTTTTTGAAATGGTCGAAGGCCAGCCTGGTCGCCTGCCGGCCGCGGCCGGTGCGTTCCAGAAACCCGGCTTGGATCAGATACGGCTCATAGACGTCCTCCAGCGTACCCCGGTCCTCCTGCACCGCCGCCGCTAAAGAATCCACCCCGACCGGTCCGCCGTTGAACTTCTCCATGACGGTCAGGAGAATGCGCCGGTCCATCTCATCCAATCCGGCGGCATCGACTGCCAACCAGACCAACGCGTCCTGCGCCACCTGCTTGGTGATACGTCCACCGGCCTTGATCTCGGCATAGTCCCTGATACGTTTAATCAGCCGATTCACGATACGCGGTGTGCCGCGAGCCCGGCGAGCAATTTCCGCAGCACCTGCCTCGTCGATCGGAATATTCAGCAGCCCTGCCGACCGTGTAACGATCGATGTAAGTTCCTGTGACGAATAAAACTCCAGCCTGTGAACCAAACCGAACCGGTCCCGCAACGGCGACGTCAATGCTCCGGCCCTGGTCGTGGCTCCGACCAGCGTAAACCGCGGCAATTCCAGCTTCACGGTTCTCGTGGAGGCCCCTTGACCGACCACCAGATCCAGTTGGTAGTCCTCCATGGCCGGGTACAGGGCCTCCTCGACAGAGGCCGGGAGGCGGTGGATTTCGTCGATGAACAACACATCCCGTTCCTGCAAATTCGTCAGAATCGCAGCCAGATCCCCGGCATGGCTCAGGACTAAGCCCGAGGTCGACCGAATCGCTGAGCCCATCTCCCGCGCAATGATATGCGCAATCGTGGTCTTTCCGAGCCCCGGCGGCCCGTAAAAAATGGCATGGTCCAGCGCCTCACCACGGCGTTTGGCCGCCTCGATACAGATCTCCAGGGATTCCTTCATCCGTGACTGACCGACATACTCCTGCAAGCTGTGCGGGCGCAGCGCGGCTTCAAGGCCACGTTCGTCGTCGGTCAATTGATTGCTTACCGTGCGGTCAGACATGGGACGATCCTGTTCGACAATGCGTCGGCGTTATCTGGCCTCGGGTGAGGGCCTGAATTTCGGCGGCGGCGGCACGGCCCCTTGACCTGGCGCAGCCGTACTGCCGCAATCAGGCGGGCACCTGACTCCACCCTGACCGGGATTGGGCATGGTTGATCCCATGTTCTGTAACTGGCATTGCGACACCAGCCCACCATCTACAGAGCCGCAACGCGAGGGGACGTTCGAGCGCCCCACTTCTACATACCCTTCGGGACAGGTGCCGCAGACGGAGAGCATGTTGCCCCCGAGCGGCACGCACTGCACCAGGGACGGCTCGCCGTCCTTGCACAGCTCCGGCGCATGGGTCACACCGGTTGTGGCATAGCCCTCCGGGCACATTCCGCAAGTCTTGCGGATGCTCTTCGGTTCCTCCACACCATCGGCCGCGCCGACTAACCCGGCGGATCCGGACGAGACCATCGCGGCCACAATGACCAGCCTCACCGTACCGACTAACCGGCGACTACCCCACCACCTGCGCAACGACTTCATCATGCGTCACCCCTTGGCCAGGTCTTTGAGTGCCTCACGAATCGCGCCTTCCAGTCCCTGCGCCATAGCGCCGGACTTTTCGATCCTCTTCAACGCTTCTTTCACATCCGGTTGTCGATAGCCCAAATTCACAAGGGCCGACAGGGCGTCCTCATAGAGCCGATTCGCAGATCGTCCGCTCCCCGGCTCGGCCGGTTCGCCCGCTGGATGCAACCGCGCGACCTTGTCCTTCAATTCCAGCGCGATCCTCGCCGCAGACTTTTTCCCGATCCCGGACACCGTACCCAGCTTCTCAATATCACCGGCCTGGATGGCGGAAAAGAGATCGCGGACCGAGAGGGTGGACAGGACACTTAGTCCCAATTTGGGTCCTATGCCGGAGATCCCCGTCAGCAACAGAAAGGCTTCTTTCTCCGCGGCGGTCAGAAATCCATAGAGTTGAATCGCATCCTCACGCACATGGGTATGGATGCTGAGCGTGACAAGCTCATGCTGATGAGGAAGAGAATAGTAGGTACTGAGGGGAATCAATACTTCGTAGCCGACACCATGCACATCGAGCGTGACGTGCGAAGGCGCCTTGAAGGCCATGAGGCCCGTCAGTAAGGCGATCATGTGATCAACAGGGGGGTGTGATGCGAAGGGCCCGAGAGGCTGGCTGCGTGCGCGTCGATGCTCGGTGCCAATCCTTCAGAATCAGGCGGTAGCGGCAGCCACCTTCTCCATGACCTCGTCGGAGATGTCAAAGTTCGCATAGACCTTCTGCACATCGTCGTGCTCATCCAGAATTTCCATGAGCTTCAACATTTGCTCAGCAGCCTTCTCCTCCAGCGCGATCGTATTCTGCGGGATGAAGTTCAATTCGGCAAGCGTGCACTCGATTTTCGCATCGCTGAGCGCCTTTTTGACCGCCTCAAAATCGTGGGTGTCGGTGAGGATTTCAAAGGCCTTGTCTGTCACTTTCACATCTTCGGCGCCGGCTTCCAAAGCTAAGCTTAGCAGCGCATCCTCTTCTACCTTCCCCTTCTCAAGGACCAAGACCCCTTTTTTATGGAACTGCCAGGCCACCGCGCCCGCCTCCGCCATATTGCCGCCGTTCTTGGTCAACAAATTGCGGATCTCGGCCACGGTACGATTTCGATTATCGGAGGTGATCTCCATCAGCACCGCCGTCCCTCCTGGACCGTACCCTTCGAGCGTGAACTCCTCATACGTCACACCGGGCAATTCACCCGTGCCGCGCTGGATGGCCTTCTTCATGTTATCGCCGGGCATGTTGGCTTCTTTGGCCTTCGCAATGGCCAGTCGCAAGCGTGGATTGCCATCGGGGTCCCCGCCTGATCGAGCCGCAATCGTCAACTCGCGGATAATACGGGTAAAGACTTTCCCCCGCTTGGCGTCGACCGCTGATTTATGCCGCTTGATTGTTGCCCAATGACTGTGGCCACCCATGGCGACTCCTCTTGGCCTGGACCGACCGCCTGTCGATCGAGTCCAACGCTCATTGATATGCTGATTCAAAAGGTAGAGCTAACACAGTCCTCACAGAAGTGTCAACGCGAGGCCGGCCCCCTGTGGCCAGGGGAATGTCCTACTCTGAATAGATGAGCAACTGAAGCCCAATGAAGACAACGAGGCTCGCCCAGAGCAACTCCCAATACGAACGTTCGGTGAGGACGGACCGCGTTCGCCAGCCGGAGACCAACTTGGATGATCCCGCGGTGATCGCCATCATGCCCATGATCACGTGATGGAGCACAATTGTACTGGCGGCAGGATGGTCACCGTGCGAATGGCTGAACAACATGAGCCCTCCGACGATCGCAAACAGCGGAAGGGGCACCATCCACACCGCATGCGCCAACCATCCGATTCGCCGCAGGAATTCAACGACACCGACGACGAAAGCCAGCACCCCATAGGTCTTGTGCTGGAGCACCTCCTCATCGCTCCCGAAGAACGTCTGCGCGAAGGTCATCGACCCGATGGGCCACGAGTCATGATCACTCCAAATGAGAAGAAAAATACCTCCCACCGTCAAGGCGCCGGGCAGTAAAAACCTCGTCCAAACCAAGGCCGGCCACCCCAAGGCCTGACGGACTTCACTCAGCCCGATCAGCAACAGAAATACACCCGCCATGTGATGATTGAATTCCGAATAGGCAATGCCCTGTCGCGACCCCTCCCACAGTTCTCCCCTGACAGCCGCATGCTGATGTCCCTGCTCCTGAACGGCCGCGTCATGCCCGTGATCGGCATTCCCAGCCATCACAAATGAACCGCTCCACGGCAGGGCGGCCAGACACAGCATCCCCACGAACGGAAACCATGGCATCAGGAATCTCGGACAATGAATCGGTCGAGAGAAAAACACCGGCAGGAATTGAAAGGCCCATCCGGACTGCCGGATGGGCCGCGCACTCGTCTCACGCATGCATTCGTCGGCTACATAAACTTCATGAACTTCTCTTTGGCTTCATCCATCACTTGCGCCGTGATCTCGACCAAGCCGCGCTCCTTGGCAATCCGCTCAATTTCCCGGCGGGCCATCGGACGAATGAAGTCAGGAATGTTATCCATGCGTTGTTCGGCATCCTTGGTCCAAGCAATACCGTTGGGCGAATCGTTCTTGGAATCGTCCATGACCTGCAGCGTAATGCTCTTATACCCATGCTTGCGCGCATAGGCTTCCACACTGCTCTGAACCATTGGCTTCACAAAAGACGGCAAGCGCTCCAACTTCTCCTTGGCGTCTGCAGTCCATGTGAATTCGCTCGTTCCGTTTCCATTCTGCGGCTTGCCGCCCGAAGTTAATCCCATTTCCGCGACCATCGCCGAGAAGGGGCACCCACCGGACGTCTTCTCTCCACCGGCATCCGGCGCGCTGGGCTTCGCAGAAGCCGCAACCGGTTGCCCGCCCTGAATCTTCTCGTTGAGATAGGCAGCCATCTGCCCTGCGCCGGCCTGTGCCTCCTCTTTCAGCGTCCCGCGAGTCATCTCGAACGGTTCTGCCGTCTCTGTGCGGCCTCCGAGCTTCACACCGAGCGAGGCAACCATTTGGGTCTCGCCAGGATTCGTCACCATGGAGAACTTCGCCTCGCAGGATGGACAGCCGAAGAAGACACCAAGTGAGCCCTCACCGGGTTTTTCGACCTTCTGAAACGTCATGTAGGTCTCGCAGTTCAGGCAAACGAACTTCATAGGATCCCCCCTCCGGGTCGGTGTGCTTACAGCTTTTCCGCCAGGACTTTTTTGTAATCCAGTAACGCTTGAATCCGCCCGACGATTTCTTGATATTTCTGGATCGTCGGATACTCAAGATCGAGGAGCGGCTGCCCCTTATCGAACGTTTTGGCAAACTTACGATCGAACGGGATACGGCCGAGCAAAGGCAGGTCCAGCACCTCGCACATTGCCTCCGTGTTCCCCTCGAACAACTCATTCTCGGCGCCGCAGGATGGACACCGGTATTCACTCATGTTTTCTACGACACCTAACACCCGGATACCCATGTCCCGCGCGTAGGTGACGGATTTCTGCACCACGTCGGAAGCGACTTCGGACGGTGTCGTGACGACGATCGCACCGGCCAGGTCGGGAATGAATCCCGCGATGACCGGCGGTTTATCAGCAGCGGCACCCGGCGGGAGATCGGCGAGGAGATAATCCAACTCTCCCCAGACCACATCGGCCAGGAACTCGCGGATCACGTTCATTTCCATGAGGCCGAGCCAGACCGGGCTCAGATCCATCGGGCCCTTCCACCGCACCGGCGAGGCATCATCGAGGAAAAAATCCATCGACGCCACCTTGATGCCTAAGGGACCGACGGGAGGCTGCGCCCCTTCCGGAGTCATTCTTAGCGACTGACCGTGTAAACCCATCATCCGTGGAACGCAGGGGCCGTTCAAATCGACATCGAGCAGTCCGACCTTCGCCCCCTGTCGCGCAAGGGCCAACGCCAGGTTGACGGTCGTCATGCTCTTGCCGACTCCGCCCTTCCCGCTCATCACCACCAGCTTCTGCTTGATGCCGGCCATTCGAGCCTGCACCTGCTTCATCTGGGCAGTGATCTGCTGCACCACTTTCGCGTCGTCGGAATACTGAAGCTTCGTGAGGATCGTCTTGAGATCCTTGCCGGCAGCCATGGTCATGAAAAACCCTCGGAATTGTTGATGAAGAACGCTACCACAGGGGTTTCAATAGAGTCAAACCGCCCCGCCCCCATCGACTAGATGGAATATTGGATGGTGGACTTCGTTCCGGAGGGCTGGATGAGAACCCCCCGCCGCTTCAACTCCTCCAGGATCTGACGGGCAGCGGCGTCAAAATCCTGGGGGCCCGCGAAATGCAGATCGGTATTCGGTGGCGGTTCTTCCCCCGCCCTGCTCATGTGCACGGCAATCACCGGAGCCGGCTGAACCAACGTCCGTATCATCTCGGCCATTCGCTGATAATTGATACCGAAGGTTTTGCTGGTGGACACGACAATGAGCCCCGTATCGATGAGCAACCTGGCAACCTCTCCATACCGGCGCACGCGCTCGGCGGCAAAGGACGGATCGGCCGCTGACAAATCCGCATCTAATCCCTGCAGCAGATTTTCGCCTTCCAGCAGGTATGCGTGGCGGCTATCGGCGACCAATAACGCTTCGACCCGTCGGGCGAGAAACGTCTTTCCCGTCTGGGCTGAACCGGTGAACAACACGATGGCGGCCCGATGCCCGTATTGCGTCGCGCGGTCCTCTGCCCGGACATCGCCTGTAAGCCACGCATATTCCCGCTGCCGTGCTTCCTCCCGCAGCCCTTCCTGCTCGTCATGCACCAACTCGGTAATGATCCCGCCCCCGGCAATGTCGTACTCATCGACCAGCACGAACCGGCCTGTGGCTTCGAATGAGGACGAGAGATCGAACGCGAGCGGCGCTTTCACACGCAGGGTCAGTTCGGCGACCTGATTCTTCGCCACCGCCTGGCTTTCCTGAAGCTGCGCGAGATCGGCGGTATCGATAATCCGATGAATCGCGGCCACCTCGCAGGCGACTTCACGCGTGGCGAGGCGCAAGACGTACTTCCGCCCCTTCTCCAGCGGCCGCCTGCCCATCCAAAACAAGTTCACACGAACCGCCGTGGAAACGAGCGGAATGGATTCCCGATGGGACGCGATTTCGCCACGCTCCACGAAAATCTGTTCGTCGAGCGTGATGCCGACCGATTGACCGGCCTGTGCCTCACCCCGCGGGGGATCGACATTGAATCCTTCAATCGATTGCACGATGGCTGTCTTGTTGGACGGCGAAAAGACCAGTTGATCACCGACTTTCAAGCGGCCCGCTGTAATGCGACCGGCCAGAATCCGCCGCGCATCGAACTTATAGACGTCCTGCAGTGGGAATCGGAGCGGCTGTTCCGAGCGAACCTGCTCCTTCTTGAAGAGGGCCAGCGTCTCCAGCACCGTGGGCCCCTGATACCAGTTCATATGGCTGCTGCGCGTCGCGATGTTGTCACCCATCTTCGCGCTGACCGGAATCATCTGCTGGGGGACCGCCCGGAACTGACCCAAAAATTCCCGATATTCCTTCTCGATCCCGTCGAACACATCCTGCCGATACCCGACCAGATCCATTTTATTGACCACCACCGCAAACTGCGTCACGCCCAGCAGCGACAGGAGGTAGCCATGCTTCTTGGACTGCTCGCGCACGCCTTCCAACGCGTCGATGAGCAACAACGCGGCTTCCGCCCGGGCCGCGCCCGAGATCATGTTCTTCAAAAACTCTTTATGTCCCGGTGCGTCGATAATGATGTACTGCCGCCCGTTCCAGATAAAGAACGTGCGCGCCGTATCGATCGTGATGCCCTGCTCCTGCTCTTCAAGAAACGCGTCGAACAGGAACGCATACTCAAATTCCTTGCCCTGTTGGCGGCAGATCGCCTGCACCTTTTCCACTTTGCCTTCCGGCAAGGAGCCCGTATCGGCATAGAGTCGTCCCACCAGCGTGGACTTCCCGTGATCCACATGGCCCACGATGACGATGTTGAGACTCTCCTGCGGCTTGGTCTGGTCGTGCTGTGTCATATGATTCACTCGTTCAATGGAACCCCGGTTCATGATCGTGATCGTTCGAATGCCCGCCGGCTATCCAACCGGCGTGGGCCGCCTCACATGTACCCCTTCTTCCGGAGCATCTCCATGCCCCGCCCCGCGTCCTGCGCGCGCCCGGCCCGCTCGGCCACATTGGTCCCGCGGAGTTCCGCGATAATCTCATCCACCGTCTTTGCCGTGGATTTGATCGGCATAGTACAGGGCGCGCAGCCCAAACTTCGATACCGTGTGCCATCCCCCCTGTCCAGGTATAGATCCATGAAAGGGATGTTTTCATGCTTGATGTATTCCCAGATGTTGATCTCGGTCCAATCAAGGAGCGGATGAATCCGGATATGCGTGCCCGGCGGAAAGGTGGTCTTGAACTGATCCCACAGTTCCGGCGGCTGGTCGCGAAAATCCCAATCCCCGTGTTTGTCGCGCGGGGAAAAATATCGCTCCTTCGCCCTGGTACTGTCTTCATCCGCCCGAACACCGAGAATAATGCCGGTGTAGCCCTTTTCTTCGACCAGATTCTTCATGGCCGTCGTCTTTAAGGCGGTACAGCAGACATCACGCCCGAGCGTGTGGTTCATCCCGGCGGCCAAGGCCTCTTTGTTCTGACCCACCACCAGATTGAGGCGCCACTCGCGGGCAATCCGGTCGCGATATTCGATCATCGCAGGAATCTTGTAACTCGTATCCACGTGGAGCAAGGGAAACGGCACATGCCCGAAAAAGGCCTTGCGGGCCAGCCACAAGAGCACCGTCGAATCCTTCCCCATCGACCAGAGCATGGCGAGGTGATTGAAATGCTTGTAGGCCTCCCGAAGGATATAGACGCTTTGATCTTCGAGTTGACGTAAATGTTTCATGGTTCACACTCTTCCGTTTACGCTGAAATGCCGACCTTCGGCGCGTTTCCCGCGCTTGATCCGGCGACCGCCACCAATTCAGCCAGTTTGGCCTTGGCCTGACCGGACTCCAACGCGCTTCTGGCGGCCCCAAGATTTCCAGTAATCGACGTCCCCTTGCCGGCTGCATAGAGCAACATGGCCGCATTGAGGAGGACCCAGTCCCGTTGCCCGCCCTGAATCTCGTTGGCGAGGAGCCGCTTGATCAGATCGGCCTCCCGCTCCCGCTGCTCGACCGGGAACCCGGCCATTTCCCGGAAGGTCGCCATCGACAAGCCCGCATCCTTCGGCTGGAATGTAAATGGAGTGATGCGTTCGTCCTTGAGTTCCAAGAGCCGCGTGGAATTGCCGATCGAGAGTTCCGGATCCCCTTCGACTCCGCGAATCACCAACGCACGGGGACAACTCAACATACGCAGCGCCTCGATCGTCTTTTCGAAGTAAGGCGGATGCGACAGCCCGATCACCTGCGAGGTCGCGCGGGCGGGGTTGAGCATACGGGCCACAGGATGAAAGAAATTGCGCACGCCCAACTCCTGCCGCATTTCCAGAAACCGGCTCACCGGGGGGTGATACAGCGCCAGGTCCAGGTACGCGAATCCCTTCTTTTCCAATTCGGCTCCGACCGACTTGGCGGTCATATCGACAGGAATGCCCAAAAGCTTCAGCACCGACGAGATACCGAGCCGGTCCGGAGGCCCATCCACTCCGTGCAACAGCAAGACGGCTCCGGCGGCCGCCGCGACGATGGCCGCAGGAAGGATGGCGTGAAAGGTTTCCCGTTTCCCCGCATAGACGGGCACATCGACGACTCCGAGCCCGGAACGGACCGGCACCGGCGGCACATATTGGCGCGCGGTCGCAGTGAAGGCCGCTAATTCCGTGACCGATTCCGACTTGAATCGCATGGCCGTGAGGAACGCCCCTATTTGAGCAGGGGTGGCGGTTCCCTCGATCATGAGGCGCATGGCCTGCTTGGCTTCTTCCCACGTGAGATCCTTGGATGTTTTTTGACCTTTAGCGACTTTGGCGAGCAGATGTTGCATGGATGGTAATGACCTTGTCTAATTTCAGGGTGACGATGATGTTACTTGTGCAGCCCGCACTCGGTCTTGCCGAAATTCTTCCACCGACCGGAACGCGGATCGTCTCCCGGAAGGACAGGCGCCGTACAATGGGTACAGCCGATGCTGGGGTAATTGCGGTCGTGTAACGTGTTATAGGGCACCTCATGGAGCTGCAGATACGTCCAGACGTTTTCACTGCTCCATCGGGCCAGGGGATTCACTTTGACCAGGTTGAATTTCTTGTCCCACTCGATCAGCCCGGCGTTTGCCCTTGTGGGAGACTGGTCTCGCCGGATCCCGGTGATCCAGGCCGAGTACTCGCCGAGAATACGAGTGAGCGGTTCGATTTTCCTGAGCTCACAGCACTGATCCGGCTTGCTGGCCCACAACATGGCGCCGTGCTGGGCAGCCTGCTGTTCCGGCGTCAACAGAGACTTCATTTGAATGACCTGCGCCTGCTTCAACCCGTACCGCGCGATAATGCGATCACGCACGTCGAAGGTTTCAGGAAACAGAAAGTCGGTATCCAGATAAAACAGCGGTGCGTCCGGATCGATGCGATGCACCATGTCCACCAGGGCGACATCTTCCGCCCCGAAACTGCAGGCCAGCACAATGCGCTGCCGGTAGGTCTTCAACGCGTACTCCAGCAGGTCCCATGGCTGCTGAGATTCAAACGAATCACTCAGTGTCTTCAGCTCTGCGTCGGAGGGTCGTGCAGCCGGCTTCTGTGTGTCTTTCACCCTTCTTACCCCTCGACCTTTTCCACAAGAATTTTGAAATGCTTGGCCTCAGGCTCCAACGGCCCCTCGTCGAGGATCTTGTGTCCGTCGTTTCGCAAGCTCATCGGCACATTGCGAATGGGTTCTCCGGCGTCGAGCCAGACCTCCAGCTGCTCGCCGTTGTCCATCATTTCCAATTTCAATTTCGTCTTCACATAATTCATCGGGCAGGCCACGCCGCGCAGATCGTACACAGGCGCCTGAGCCGCGGCAACGGGTACAGGCGAAGCAGGCACCGCAGCAGGAGCTGCAGTCGGCAGGGCTTCTTCCTTCACCTGGGCCAACTTCAGATCTTTGCCCATTTGTTCCGTGGCCGCCCGACAGACAGCGAGAAACCGCTTGGCGAAGGCCATTTTCTCCGTCGCCGCCTCGGCAGTCGCGTCCTTAGAACCAAGGTCGCCGACTTGGGCGCCAAGATTCTTATAGGTGACCGGGACGATGCCCTTGCAGGCCAGTCGTTGATCGAACTCCTGGAAGGTTTCGGCATCGGTGGCCGGATCGAGGCCTTCGGTCACCAAAAGACCTTTCGCCGCCGCCAGTACCGCCCGATACGACTTATTCACCGACAAGGCATACTGATGCTTCTCGACCAGCAATTTCGCCTGATAGAGCTCCTGATCGGCCTCTAACATACGGTCGTCGATCATCTCCAAGGCGCCACCCGCGCACTCGCCGGGGCCTAGATCCTCCAGCACGAATTCCGCCTCACCTTCCCAGTCGTAGTAATAGGTCGAATCCTGCTCGTACGGCGGCACGATCGTGTAGGGAATGAGTTCGTCCTTGAGAATATTCTTCCCGACACGCGCAATGAACGATTGGAGGCTCTCACCCGCCTTCCGATCCCGACGATAGACGTCTACCAGATGGCGCACCGCCGCCGGAACACTCTTCGCGGGCAATTTGACCGCCAATTGTCCGATCTTCGGCGTGCCGTCCACATGCCCGCCGAGATGCAGCTCGTAATGCGGAGCCGTATGTTCGCCAAGACGTTTGCCGACTCCGTGCAACCCGATGGTGGCAATATGGTGCTGGGCGCAGGAGTTGTGGCACCCGCTGATCTTAACGCTCACATCCCGAAGATCTTCCGGGACCTGGCCGGCGGGAAACACTTCCGCCAGCGCCCTGGCCATGCCCTTAGACGAGGTAATTCCCAATCCGCAGGTGTCGGTGCCAGGACAGGCGATGATGTCTTCGACCAGCTCTGCGCCAGGATCGCCCAAGCTGTGCTGCATCAGTTCCTGATAGAACTCCTCCAGCCGCCCCTCGGGAATCCATCGGATGACCATGTTCTGATTGATGGTCGTCCGAATATTGCCGTTCGAATACCGTTCGGCCAAGTCTGCGACGACCCACATTTGGTCGCCCGTCAGATCGCCCATCGGCAACTTGATCGCCGCCGTCACAAAACCCGCTTGCCGCTGTGGCACGACATTCGTGCGCCTCCAGGCCTGGAACGCGGAGACCTGGCCATTGAGTGACACGGCACCATCCCCGCTACCGTTGCCATGACCGTTGGACAGGACGCCTGCCTTGGTCGGCATCATGAGCGGCGGCGCATCGGCATAGTCCAGCAGCTTGATCGGCTCGTGCGTCGGCACGGCATAACCCATGGCCGCGTAGGCCGCTTCCCAGCGACGCTTGAATTCGTCGAAGCCGAGCTTCTCGATGACGAACTTCATGCGGGCCTTGTTGCGATTCTTGCGGTTCCCGAGCGTGTCGAACACCTTGATCACCGCCTCGATGGTCGGGAGTAATTCGTCCATCGGCGTAAATTCTCGTAACACCTGGGCCATGCGCGGTGTCGAGCCCAATCCACCGCCCGCCACCATCCGGAAACCGATGGTTCCGTCGGCCCGCTTCGCCGCGAGCAACCCGATGTCGTGGATGGGTGTGAGCGCGCAATCCTGCCGACATCCGGACAGCGCAATCTTGAACTTGCGCGGGAGACTCTGATTCAGCGGATTGCGCAGCAGATGATAGGCCACCGTCTTCGCGTAGGGCGTCACATCAAACACTTCCCCTTGGCATACGCCGGCCAAATGACAAGCCGTGACGTTTCGTACGGTATTCGCGCAGGCCTCACGCGTGGTCAACCCCACGGAGGCCATCAGACGCATCATCTCGGGGACGTGTTTGAGTTCCACGAAGTGCAGCTGAATGTCCTGCCGTGTCGTGACATGACCCACGCCGGTGGCATACTGGTCGGCGAGATCGGCCACTTGCCGCAGCTGGTTCGCCGTCAGCCCACCGAACGGGATCTTAATCCGCACCATCTGGACACCAGGTTGCCGCTGGCCGTAAATGCCATATTGCAGCCGGAAGGGCTTGAAGATGTCGGTGGAGAGGTCTCCGCCCAGGACACGTTGGGCTTCCGCTTCAAACGTTTCGATTTCTTCGACTATATGGGCCGGAATAGGCTCCGTTTTAATCGCTGGACGGAGAGCCACTGTATTGGGAGTCATCATGACGACCTCGTCGGTTGGGAAGTATTGTGCGTATGCATGATTCAGGCTGCTTCAAATGTGGTACATCAACGTGTGCTGCGCGTCGAGGGCCCGCTGGCGCTTGGCCAACTCTTCGACCGTGACCTCCGAAAGAACGCTCAATTCCGCCCGTTTCACGCGATCCCAAATGTGGGCGAGCAGCGCCTCCTGCTTGGCCCCACGCGAAGACGAATGTTTAGGACCGGCCTCTCCATTTGTCGCGAGAAGCGGGCCCTCCAGTGCATCGAGAATGTCCGCCACGGAGAGCTCCGATGGCTTACGGCTCAATACGTACCCGCCTTGAGCCCCGCGCTGACTTGTCACCACCCCGGCTTTTTTCATCGCATGAAGCACCTGCTCGAGGAACCGGGCCGGAATCGCCTGTCGCTTGGCGATCGACTTCGCGCAGACCGGCTGGTCGGCATGGTGGAGCGCAAGATCCACGGCAGCAATAATTCCGTAGGTCGCTCGAAGGCTCACCTTCATTTGCGAGTATTCCGATGGGGATTCATGGATCTCTATACCTTGCGCGCAACTTTCCTGTCAAGCAAGGGTAGATGCACATCAAACCATCATGCCGTTGGGAACCAAGCGCTCATGACGTGCCTGAGACAGCCACCCGTGCGAGCGATCCATATTGAAGAACCGTGGCTCGCCAGTGCAGTGCCTTCAGCCGCGATGAACTGGTGACAGGAGCCAGTCACGACCGCACCCGCGCGCCATGAGTTCACCCCCGTTGTCTGCGCGTCATTACAATGCATTTTTCGTCATTGACATCATCTAGGGGCTGAGCAATAATCCCGCCCTCTTCTTCCCCGGTACCTTCATGACGCTGCGCTCATCAACATTTAATATTCTCTTGCTCAACACAGACAGCGAGATCCAGGCACACTACAAGGACCTGTTCGGCGAGCAAGCGGTCACCATCGGACGTGACGGATTGTCGCTTCCGAAGGACCCGGCAAAGCGTGCGTACGATGCCGTCATCGTGGAATCGAAAGCACAGTCTGCTGCAGACCTTGGGAAATTGTTTGGGGTGATCGATCCTGCGCGCACGCTCCTGGTCGTAGGCTCTCGAACCGTGCTGAAGCGGACGGCAACGTCGCTCCACGCGGCCAAAGCCCCCGAGTCAGACCTGTCGCTATCCAATGGAAATGCACCGGGGCAATCGGTCTGTCTGGAATCTTTTCTGGAACATAAAGTCGGCGATTTCGTCAAAGGGATGCGCAACGGCTCAGGAAGAAACCTCCATCCGATGCTGATCGCCGCCGTCGAACGCCCGTTGATCTTGCTGACCCTGCGGGAGACCAAGGGGAACCAGATTCAAGCCGCAGAGCTGCTCGGACTGAATCGAAATACGCTGAGAAAAAAGATTCTCGATCTGGATATTCCGGTCAAACGCGCCAGGGCGAGCTAGATTCGTGCGCATCTCAGCTCGTCAGTACCTCACCAGAGGCGTAAAATCGGTACGCCCATATATCCACCGGTCGCCAACCACCAACGGAGGGAAGCAATGACCAAGGAAGAATTGATCGCGAAAATGGCGAACAGCGCCGGTATCACCAAGGTCGCCGCGACAGTGGCCCTCGAAGCCTTTACCGGAGCCGTCACCACGTCGCTCAAAAAGGGGAAACGCGTGACATTGGTGAATTTCGGGACCTTCACGATTTCAAAACGTAAGGCCAGGATGGGACGCAATCCACGTACCGGCGAAGCCTTGAAGATTCCTGCCGCCCGCATTCCCAAGTTTTCGGCCGGCAAAGAACTCAAAGCAGCGGTCAAGTAGACCCTTGCTGATACACCCGATGACGCCTGGCCGGTGATACGGTTTCTCCCTCTGGAAGGCAGAGAAAAAGCCTGTCTTGCCGCCGGGTTTCCTTGACACTCTTGGTGAGGCTGTATTAGCATCGCCGGGCGATAGGCGCGTAGCTCAGGGGGAGAGCGCTACCTTGACACGGTAGAGGTCGACGGTTCAAGACCGTCCGCGCCTACCATTTTTTATTCTCGCACACAGTTCGTGATCCGACTCCCGGCAGCATGGTGATCGGCACGGTGTTGTATTTTTTGTAGGATTGACCGGAGTGGCCTCACAGTTCATTCACATTACCCTTCCTGACGGAACTCGAAAACAAGTACCAGCAGGATGCACCGTCCGAGAGGCCCTCACTCCGGAAGGTGGACGCCTCGACGCCAAGGTACTGGCAGCCAAGATCAACGGCGAGCCAAGGGACTTGTCGTGTCCGTTAGAGCAGGACGCCACCATCGAGCCTCTGACCTTCGAATCTGCCGAAGGGCGCGAGGTCTATCGCCACAGCAGCACCCACATCATGGCGCAAGCCGTGAAGGAAGTGTTCCCGACGGCCCAGCTGACGATCGGCCCGGCATTGGACGATGGGTTCTATTACGACTTCGCTTTCGACCGTCCGTTCACGCCTGAAGATCTGGAAAAGATCGAGGCGCGCGCTATCGAGATCATGAAACGTGGTCTGACGGTTACCCGCAGCGAGCTGTCCAAGCAGGACGCCATCAAATTTTTCCAGGAACGCGGGGAAGGCTACAAAGTGGAGCTGATCAACAGCTTCGACGATGCCTCGCCTATTTCGCTCTACCGTCAGGGGGAATTCGTCGACCTCTGCCGCGGGCCGCACCTCCCCACGACCGGGTATGTGGGCGCCTTCAAGCTGCTCTCTACCGGAGGCGCCTATTGGCGTGGCGACGAGCGGAACCCTATGCTGCAGCGGGTCTACGGCACGTCCTTCCCGACCAAAAAAGAACTCGATGCCCATCTCGCGAAGCTAGAAGAGATCAAGCGCCGAGACCATCGGAAACTCGGCAAGGAGCTCGACCTGATTACGATTCAGGACGAGATCGGTCCCGGCTTGGTTCTGTGGCACCCCAAGGGCTCGCTGATCCGGCTGCTCATCGAAAACTTCTGGCGGGAGCAACATATCAAGGACGGCTACGACCTGGTGTATTCACCTCATGTCGCCCGGCTGGACCTGTGGAAGACCAGCGGCCACGTCGATTACTACCGCGAAAACATGTTCGTCTCGATGAAGCTGGAAGGCAGCGAGTATCAACTCAAGCCGATGAACTGCCCTTTCCATATCATGATCTACAAATCCCACATGCGGAGTTATCGGGATTTGCCGATCCGTTATGGCGAATTAGGTACCGTTTACCGCTATGAACGCACGGGTGTGCTGCACGGCCTGCTGCGTGTCCGCGGGTTTACCCAGGACGATGCGCATCTGTTTTGCCGGCCCGATCAGATCGAGGCCGAAGTCAGCCGCGTACTGGACTTTACATTTTTCGTCCTCGGCACCTTCGGCTTTACAGAGTTTGAAGTGTATCTTTCGACCCGCCCGGAGAAATCCGTCGGCTCCGAAGAAAACTGGACCATCGCCACTAATGCGTTGGAAGCTGCGCTCAAGAGCCGCGGTGTGGCCTACGAAGTGGATCCCGGCGAAGGGGTCTTCTATGGCCCAAAGATCGATATCAAAATTAAAGACGTCCTCGGCCGCTCCTGGCAATGCTCGACGGTCCAAGTGGACTTCAACAATCCGGAGCGGTTCAAACTGGCGTACACCGGCGAAGACGGCAAGGCGCATCAGCCGATCATGATTCATCGGGCGCTCATGGGCTCCATCGAACGCTTCTTCGGCATCCTGATCGAGCACTATGCGGGCGCCTTCCCGACCTGGCTGGCCCCCGTACAGGCGGTGGTCCTCACGATCACGGACAACCAGCAGGAATTTGCAGCGAAGATCGTCTCCACGCTCAAGAGCCATGGCTTTCGAGTTGAGGCGGACATCCGCAACGAGAAGATCGGCTTTAAGATCCGCGAGGCGGAAAAGAACAAGATTCCTTATATGCTGGTCGTGGGAGACAAGGAAGTGCAGAGTGGCATGGTGTCGGTTCGCGGCCGGAGTGGCGCGAATCACGGGAGCCTGCCGATTGAAGCGTTCCTGGAACTTCTTCGCACAGATGCGAATCAAACATTGCGTCAAACGGCAACCCACTCACAAACGAGGTGACCTATCGTCCCTAAATTACGCGTAAACCGGGAAATCAGGATTCGGGAAGTTCGAGTCATCGGTCCTGAAGGCGAGCAACTAGGAATATTGCCGACCGTAGAGGCCTTTAACAAGGCCCAAGAGGGGGGCTACGACCTTGTTGAGGTGGCTCCGACCTCGCAGCCGCCGGTTTGCCGCATCATGGACTATGGGAAGTACAAATTCGAACTCAGCAAGAAAGATCACCAGAGCCGGCGTCACCAGAAGTCTACGCAGGTCAAAGAGATTAAGCTTCGTCCCCGCACCGACAAGCATGACCTCGAGATCAAGATCCGCCAGATCAAGGAATTCCTGGCCGACGGCAACAAGACCAAAGTGACGTTGACCTATCGCGGACGCGAAATGGCCAATCAGGAGATGGGCCGAACAATGATGGCCAGCGTCATTAAGGAATGTACGGAAGCAGGGACCGTGGAGTTTGCGCCACGAATGGAAGGGCGGAGCCTGATCATGATTTTGGCTCCCAAATAGTGTGCAGAGTGCACACAAGGAAGGAATGAGAGCATGAAAATAAAAATGAAAACCCACAGTGGCGCGAAGAAGCGGTTTCGACGCACAGGAACGGGGAAGCTGGTTCGCCGGAAGGCCGGCGGTCGGCATTTGCTCACCGGGAAGCCGCGCGACCGCAAGCGGAACCTGAAGGGGGCCGTTGAGGTGTCCTCCGCCTCGACCCCAGCACTGAACCGCATCATTCCGCAGTAACGACGATTGTGCCGTGAACAGGATCTGAAAAAGGAGTAGCTCCCGATGCCTCGTACAAAAGGTGGTCCGAAAACACGACAGCGGCGGAAGAAGCGCCTGAAACTGGCGAAAGGCCAGTATGGCGCCAAGAGCCGGCTGTTCCGAACAGCAACCGAATCGGTCGACAAGGGGCAGGCCTATGCCTACGTCGGACGAAAGAATCGCAAGCGCGATTTCCGCCAGCTCTGGATCGCGCGCATCAGCGCTGCGACCCGCCTGCATGGCATCGCGTATAGCCGCTTCATGAACGCCCTGAAGAAAGCGAATATCCTGCTGGATCGGAAAGTGTTGTCCGATATGGCGATCCGGGATATGGCGGGATTTGAGAAACTCGTCGGGGTGGCCAAGCAGCAACTCGCAACTGCCGCGAGCTAACGGTTACGTCCGCACGAACGTTCTGTGGCGGGAGAATCCTGATCGAACGGATTTTCCCGTCACACCTCTTCCAGTAGTCGATCGATCTCAACCTCCAGCGCCACCGCCGGGACCCCGATTTGCCAGTGCTCCAGCACCTCGGGATGCAACTCGCCCAACAACCCAATGACCCGACCGTTCGATACGATCTTCCCCGCTCGACCATCGAGAAATGAAGGATGATCCACCGGCTCCAGGGTGAAGGGGCGATCCAGGTAATACAGCAACAGATCCAGACAGGAATGAATTTCTGAGAAGTGCGCGCCGGCATGGGCAATCACGGCACCCAACATCGTCACGGTCCGGGATCCGACATCGGCACTCGCATCAGGAATAGCCACTTCCCCGACCTCAAACATGCGGTGCGGATAGAACGCCCGACTAGAGTTCGTTTCCACCTGCAACAACGATGGCGTAATCCACTGGCGCAGGCAGGAGTAGCTGAGAGACATCACGTTATCCACTTCCACCACCTTCGCCCACTCGGTGCCATCCAGACGCATGCGTGTGCAAAAGTCCTGATGAGAGCCCATGATGTTGGAAATGATTTCCTGGAATTCCAGACCCACCATGAGATGCCGAACCCGGTCGGCCATCTGCTCCAAACGCGACAGCCCACCCACCGTAAACTGCGAGGGCATGACGGGGGCAAACCTGGCGTATCCCTGACTGATGGCCACATCCTCCACCACATCGACCGTATGCAGCAGATCGTTGCGGTAGGGCGGTAGTTGCACAGCCACCTTTTGCCCGGCCGACTTTACGGTGTACCCATAGGACTTGAGCGCCGAGGCGACTTCCTTGCCACCCAGGGCCTCTCCCAACGCCGACTCGATGGCCTTGAGAGGAATTGTCCGGGATTCCCCGAAATCGATCGGCGTACTCCAGCGTCGCCCGAAGTTGGTTTTCACCGGCGAGTGAATTTCGACCGGCGTGATCACCGCGCCGCGATCCGCGAGATTGGCGGCAAAAATATTCAGGGTCAGCGCGACCATCGAAAGATCGGTCCCGGTCACCTCGACGAACAATTCATGATCCCCGACCTGGACCTCGCCGATTTCCCGGCTGTTGATGATCGGGGGAAAGGACAACACCTGTCCCTTGGCGTCCCGCAGCACAGGGAGCCGGTCGTGGCCGCCGACAATGCCGCCATACTCCACGCCTTTGGGATGAACCATGAGGATCTCCCGTAGCGTCATCATGGTTTCCATGCCGAGCGGCGTGAATCGCACGTCGTCCGGCTTGACCAGATCGTAGGAGACGGGGAACACGATGGGAGCCAAACGGTATAAGCCGATCGAGACCGACCGCCGCTTACGCCCAAAAATATCGGCTAACTTTTCCTGCGTTTGGATGAGCTGCGTCAGGCCGGATGCCGTCACGCGATACCCGACCGCCGTGCAAGCGGCCACGTACGGACGAATCTGGTCCATTCCCTGCGCCACAACCAGCTTCCCCGCCACTCCCTTCGGCTTCTTGAAGAAGGGATAGGAAATCGCCGAGCCACGCTGCTTGATCCGGATCTGCCTGGCGATGCCTTCACAACACCACAAGTCCGGACGATTGCTGTCTTGCAACTCGATCCGCAGCTCGCCGGTCTCTGAATTGTGCCCCTTCAGCTCTCCCTTCACCAACATCAGCCATTGCTCAAGCTGATCGAGCGGAATCCGCGCCGGCTCTTCGTCCGGTCCGGCAATTAAGGCTTCGAGATCGTCTCGTTGAAGGGAAATCGTGGGCATCGTGTCGTCGTCCTAAAAACTTCCCCGCATGGTGCGAATGAATTCGAGGTCGGCCGAGAACAAATCGCGA
This sequence comes from Nitrospira sp. ND1, assembly GCF_900170025.1. Classification (NCBI taxonomy): domain Bacteria; kingdom Pseudomonadati; phylum Nitrospirota; class Nitrospiria; order Nitrospirales; family Nitrospiraceae; genus Nitrospira; species Nitrospira sp. ND1. Next base: position 1,532,459 of record NZ_FWEX01000006.1, read on the forward strand.
ATGTCGTGAATGCCCAGCGCCACCATCGCCATACGATCGAGGCCAAGACCCCAGGCAATGACCGGCACAGAGACACCGAGTGGGGTCGTCACTTCGGGCCGGAATAATCCGGCGCCGCCCAATTCCATCCACCCCAGCTTCGGATGGCGCACATGCATTTCGACCGACGGCTCGGTGAACGGAAAATAGGCCGGTAGAAATTTGACTTCCTTGGCTTGCGCCACTTCCCGGGCGAACAGATTCAACAATCCGAGCAGGGTCCGGAAATTGATATCCGCCCCTAACACGATGCCTTCCACCTGAAAGAAGTCGGTGGCATGGGTCGCGTCCACCTGGTCGTAACGAAAGCAGCGGGCAATCGAAAAATATTTCCCCGGCACGGAAGCGCCGGCTGCCAATGTCCTCGCCGACACCGCGGTGCCTTGACTCCGCAACACCAGCCGTTTCGCCCGTTCGGCATCGAAGGCATAGCCCCACCCCGTCGATCCGGCCCCCGTCCCTTTTTCATGCACCTGCGTCACCTGCGTCAGGTACGGCTCGGCGATTGTGCGGGCATGGGTCGGATTTTTCACGAAATAGACATCATGAATGTCACGGGCCGGATGAAACTGCGGCATGAACAGCGCGTCCATATTCCAGAACTCGGTCTCAACGAGCGTCCCGCGCATTTCCTGGAAACCCATACTGACCAGCTTGAGTTTGACGAGATCCAGAAACTCGCGATAGGGATGGCGTTTCCCGGCCGCGATTCTCGGGGCCCGCAAACTGATCGTATATTTCCGAAACCGCTTCGTCCGCCAGGCACCTTCCTTCAGCAACTCCGGCGTCAGCTGCGAGACTTCCTCCGCCACACCATCCCGCGACAGCTGCTCCGCCACCTCCTGCCCGGCAGGGGTCAGCACAAATGACCGGGTTACCCGCTCATCGATCCGGAACGGCTCACGCGCATTCCCACGCTTCACCGCATGTTGCTGGAGCACGCTCCGAAGTGGTTCGGGAAAAGACTGCAACTCCCGCTGGCCGCTCCGCAATTCCTGCAACAACGAGCGCATGGCCTCGGCCGTGGCACTATTGCGGCCGGTACTTTCAATGCACCCGCCCTGGACAATCAGGATCGCGCCCTCTTTCTTGAGGGTGCCGACCGCCTTGCTCACATCGGACGGCTCGAGTGCTTCCTTAGCCTGAATATCCTGAATCGTGAGACGTTTCCCCGTCTGGCCGGCTTCCCGCGCCGCAGAGAGCACTCGTTCAATCGGGGCATATTTCTCAAAAAACAATTCGCCGATCGGGGTCAGAGATGCGATATGCGCGACGGTTTCAGCCTGCACGGCGATCAGCGATTTGGCGAGCAGCCATTCGACGGCCATGCTCAACTGCGACGGCTCCAGCCCGGTTGATGCCGCAAGTTGATCGAGCGTAGGAGGCGCGTCCGGCTGCCGGGTCAACGCCAGCAGCACTTTGCTTTCGAGGGGATGAAGGTTATCCATGAACAAGGGTGTGGTCCGACGCCTCTTCTATCGCTGAGCGGTTGCAACCCTCGCGGTGCGAGCGGCAGGCTCATGTCCGGCTCTGAGCGCCGTAATGGCAGCGGCATAGTCATCCGTGGAAAATACGGCCGACCCCGCAACCAGCACCTCGGCGCCGGCGGCGAGAATCTCTTGCACGTTGTCCGGCTTCACGCCTCCGTCTACTTCCAGAAGCGCCCGGCTCCCGGTGCGGTCGATCAGAGCCCTGACCTCGGCAATCTTGCGTAACGACGAGGCAATAAACTTCTGCCCGCCGAACCCGGGATTCACGGACATGATGAGGATGAGATCGGCATCACGGACGATTTCCGAAAGGGTACCGGCCGGCGTGGCAGGATTCAACGTCACACCTGCCTTCACGCCCCGCTCTTTGATCGACTGCACCGTCCGATGCAGGTGCGGGCAGGTTTCCACATGTACGGTCAGATAGTCGGCGCCCGCTTCGGCAAACTCCCCGATGAACGCATCCGGATTCGTCATCATCAGATGCACATCCAACGGCAGGGTGGTGACTTTTCTCAAGGCTTCGACGATCGGCGGTCCGACCGTCAGGTTCGGCACGAAGTGCCCGTCCATGACATCGATGTGCAACCAGTCGGCTCCGGCGTCCTCCACCCGCGCCACTTCTTCGGCCAGGCGCGCGAAGTCCGCCGACAAAATGGAGGGGGCAATACGTACCGTCCGACCGGCCATTACTCGCTCCTCCGCACACGGGCGGCGAAAAACAGATCCATCCTGTTACTATTAGCCATCGTAGACAGATCCCCTCGAGGGGTCACGAACGGCAGTCCGGCCGGGGGCAACCAGGGCGCGATCGACTCACGCTGAAATTGATGATGAGCCTGACAAAACTCGTCGATGATCGACTCGGTTTCTTCCGGTTCGATCGAGCAGGTACTATAGACCAACACCCCTCCAGGCCGCAAGAGACGGCTCGTCACCGCAAGCAATTCCACCTGCATCTGCCGATGCTGCGCGATGGACTCCGGCGTCTTATACCACTTCCCTTCCGGATGACGCCGCAACACACCGAGGCCGCTGCACGGAGCATCCAGCAGAATGCGGTCGAACGGTCGTGACAACATCGGATGGGACACGATCCCTGCACCGACCAGCGCGCGCAAGTCGCCGGCCAGGGGCGTCAGGATCTTCACTCCGAGACGGCGGCAATTGGCCATCACAAGATCGAGTCGCGCCGAGGCCCGATCCACCGCCACAATCTCTCCCCGATTCTCCATGAGCGCCGCCAGGTGTGTGGCCTTTCCACCCGGCGCTGAGCAGGCGTCCAGCACCCGTTGCCCCGGCTGCACATCCAGCAACAACGGAATCAGCTGCCCGGCTTCATCCTCCACATAGAACCGTCCCTCCTCGTATCCCGGCAGATCGATAACGGAACAGGAGCGCGCCAGTTGAATGCCGACTTCGCTGATCGACGTCGGGCCTGCCTCCACCTGCGCCGCAGCCAAGTCGCCCAGCAATGCCGCGCGGGAGGTTCGAAGCGTATTCACACGTAGCGTCAGCGGAGGCGCCTCCACCGACGCACCGCACAAGGCCTCAGCGCGTTCGACGCCCAAGCGATGACACCAACGTTCCACGAGCCAGGCCGGACAGGAATATCGCACGGCCAAGGCCTCAACGGGATGGCTGCCTGCATCGGGCCAGACCGGTTCGGGTGATCGAAGCAGAGCCCTCAGCACCGCATTCACGAAGCCGCTCCAATCCCGACCCAGACGACGGCTCTGCTGCTTCGTCATCTGCACAGACTCGTTCACGGCAGCGGAATCCGGAACCCGGTCCAAGTACAGGAGTTGATAGGCGCCGAGACGCAGAATGGTCTGAACCAGGGTAGGAAGTTTCGTAATACGCCGATCCGACAACAGACCTAAGCGCCAGTCGAGAGTGGCCCGATACCGCAACACCCCGCGCACCAGCTCGACCATGAAGGCCCGATCGCGCAGATCCAACGCCTCGCGTGTGGACACCTGATCGAACAGATCGTCTCCCAACATGCCCGCTGTGTCGATCGCCAGCAACGCCTTCATGGCCGCGCGTCGCCCGGCAGATACAACCCCGCGTGATTTTGACGGGGGAAGATCAGATGCCATGTTCGGAAAGGATGATCATGGCGAGAAGATAGTCGATAGAATGCGATGATGGGCGCGCGATTAGCTTTGCGATAGAGGGATAGCTTGCAGCTTGAGGCCCTCGGCCAGTCGATGGCCGGCCAGATATTGCGCCATCGTCATCCGCCTGCTATTGGATGGTTGAATCTCGATGAGCTGGATCGTCCCGTCGCCGGTCGCCACCTCAACCCGATCCTTGCTCACCTTCGTCACGGTTCCGGGAACCGCGCCGGAGGTCTCCAGCCCCACCGCCACGCGCCAGAGCACCCACCGTTCCCCGTTCACATGGGTATACGCGCCGGGCCATGGAGACAGGCCGCGCACACGATTCGCAATCTCCATAGCCGACAAGGTCCAATCGACCACACCGTCTTCCTTCTTGAGCAATGGCGCCATGGTCGCCTGTGCGTCATCCTGCGGTTGCGGCGTCAGCGTGCCGGCTTCAAGGCGGCGCAGGGTTTCAACCAACAGTCGCCCGCCGACCTCGGCCAACCGAGGGGCCAGCGTGCCGGCCGTATCGTCGGCACGGATCTCCACCGTTTCCTGTAACAACATGTCGCCGGTATCCATCCCTTCAGCCATAAACATGGTCGTAATGCCGGTTTGCTGTTCCCCCCTGATGACGGCCCATTGAATAGGCCCTGCCCCACGGTACTTCGGGAGGAGCGACCCATGTACGTTGATGCAGCCGCGAGGCGGCAACGTCAGAATGGCCGGGGGAAGAATGCGTCCATAGGCCGTGACGGCAATGACATCCGGCGTCCACCGTCGCAAGGCGTCGAGAAAGGCGGGATCTTTCATCTTGAGGGGCTGGAGCACCGGAATCCCTTCCCGCTGGCAGACAACTTTCACGGGCGAGAAGACCACTTCCTGCCCGCGCCCCTTCGGCCGATCAGGCTGAGTGACCACACCGACCACCTGATGTTCCGACTTAAGCAAGGCCTCCAGAGAAGGCACGGCAAAGTCAGGAGTCCCCATAAATACGATACGCATGCTCACGCTTTATCATTCTGCCCTCGCGAATGCAATTCTCCCCGGACGTTCCTTGACTCTCGTTTCACACGCCTGTTAGTATCCGGTCGCGGGGTGGAGCAGCCTGGTAGCTCGTTGGGCTCATAACCCAAAGGTCGTCGGTTCAAATCCGGCCCCCGCAACCACGAAACCGTACTCCTTCCCAGTCTTCGCAATTCCTTCTGGATTCGGTTGAATGCTTAACCGAGCCCGCTTTGTAAAACCAACCTCGGGGTAGCGACGGTAGGCCTCCTGGAAAGTGAGCCGATGCTTGCGGAGATGCTGAACGGTCAGTTTCGGAAAGGACTTCTTGCAGACGGGGCAATTAGGCCGCCCGTTTCCGATCTTGGCAACGCGAACGCTCTTGAGGGTCTCGTTCAGGAATTCACGCCCTATTCTCACGTCCGTCCGTAACGCCGCGGGAAGATCGTTCACAAAGGCCTTAATCGCTTCGGGATCGTACTTCGTCACTTCGATTTGATCTTGTTTCTTCTTCCCCACCTGCTCACTTTCCAACGTGTCTGCACGGCTCCAGAGACGCTGGTACGTGGCCAACGCTTCGTCAAGTGCTCTGCCCTGGAGGCGGCCTTGTCCAATGGCCCCCATGATGGTCTCTGCTTCCTTTCGCAAGGCATCCATTTGAGCACGGGTATCTCGATCATCCTCAGACTGATTGGACATGATTTGACTTGCGGCATCCCGGAGCAATTCGATGTACTGAGGTAAATGTGCTGCAAATTCACGGACGATGATCTCTTCGATCGTCTCTCGATGAATCCTGAGATCATTCTCACAGGTGCCTAGCACCACATGGTTGCGACAGGCATAGTAGTCCTTTGCTGCAATGCCGAGTCGGCCACTACACTGATCACAAACAAGCAAGCCTGAGAGCAAGTGGGTCGTCCGCTGCCGAGCATGTGTGAACAGCTTCTCCCGTGACGCCAGTCGCATCCGCACGGCATCCCAGAGTTCTTGGTCGATAATTCGAAGCTCTTCAATCTCTCGCTTTTCCCATTGCTCGCGAGGCCGCAGTCGGCAAACGCGCCGGCCTGTTTCCGGGTGTTTCCGCCATTCCCGTCGGTTGAAATAGAACAGACCTTGATACTTGCAGTTCTGTAACATCAGATAGATGGTATTCGGCCGCCACACTTTGCCTGTTGTTCGAGCATTTAACTTCTTCGCGATCGCTTTTTCACCTTCCCCATCTCGAAAGCGTGAAAAGATGTCTCGGACTGTTGTTGCTTCATTCGGCTCAATGGCCAGGCGATATCCGACAGGAATTGGCTGCCCACGCGGATCCGTTTTCCCTGATTCGTCAAACACGGGTTCAGAGCGATACCCATACGTCCGCCCACCTGTGGAAAGACCTTTCAAGAACTGCCCATCAAGTCCGCGCTTGGTCGTCTTGCGTAAATCGTCCAAGAACAGCTCATTGACCAAGCTTTTCACGGTCACACTGATTTTTGTCGTCTCCTCCCCGGTATCGATCCCGTCTGAAACTGCAATGACTCGGACACCGGCAAATTTCAGCCGCTTGATAATGGTGTCAGTGTCGCCAACATCCCGCGACAGCCGGGAAAGCTGATCAACCACGAGAGCCTCAAAGGCCGGGGGGATTGAGTGCGCAGCGTCCAGTGCGGCTTGCAGACCTTCTCGCGTTTTTGCACTAGCACCGGAGACAGCGGCATCAGAAAATTCCCCGATAATTGCATGTCCATTACGTTCCGCCCAGCGTTGAACAACACGATGCTGATCTTCGATCGATGCCTCTCGCTGGTTGTCGGAACTATAGCGACCGTAAAATGCAATTCTCATGATTACCCCTTTCCGTCACCAATTACCGTCACGGTGCAAACGCGTCGCTGGCCCACTTGTCGAGTCTGCCGCTGAAACTTCTCTGGATGAGCAGCGACGTATAAGCGGAGACATTGTATCAGAGCCGGAATCCCTCTCGGAACAGCAGTTATTCGGGCAGATCCCACTGAATGGGGCGTTGTCATGTGGGTGTGGACTTTCTGTATTTCTCGACCTTTTCTCATTTCTTTCCTATGACTACGGCGATCTAGCCCACTTCCATCTCATGAATGTGCAGGTGCTGGCTCAGATGGCCCGTATGCGCTCCCGTTCCCCTGTGGGCAACTCTTGTCTTTTCACGGAGCGAAGAAAGAGCTCTTCGATGGTTCGCTCAACGAGTGATGCCAGTCGGGAGGGAGGCAGGGCGTGGTACGCCACGGTGTGGATCTGGCCATATTCTCCAGCACTCTGAACCGCCCACTGAATAGAATCAGGATCGGATGATGGCCAAAAGTAGATTCCCATCGCGTAGCCATCCAGGCTGATTGCGACATGTGGAAGATCCACATCCAACTCAATAATTGGCGAGGCTGACACACCTTCCAACAAGAGAACATTGGCCGCATGGCGGATCATCGGCCCGAGCACCGTCTCGGCCACTGCACGAAAGCGCGGTTTCGCGAGGGCCGGCGCCGTCACCACGTGGCCTTGGGCACGAACCTCACGAATACAGGCACGAAGCGCGTCGAACGGGGGATAGGTTGTCATCGAACACCTCCAGATATAGGGTTCAAGAAGTCTTCAGTGGTGGCCCGGGCCTTCCTTGGCCCGAGCCGTAAGGGCACGGATGAAACGGAACGGACTGTCGAGGTCAGGCATGCAGCGCGAGTTCCTCGATGCGAATCGAGAGGACCACCCGTTCGGTAACCGTCGGGGCGTCGGCGCGGTATAAATAGTCCAGAGACCCGAGGATCCGCAGGCGGGTGCCGGCCCGCATCGTGGCCAGCCAGTCTGCGACAGGGCTCATGGCAAACGCGTGGACGAAGTAGGTTTGCCGGATCATCGTGCCGGAAGCGCTCGCTTGCAGTTTGCCTTCAATCGCGAGCACCACCACGGCTACTAATTCGCCCGTGGCTCCCACCAGTAAGTCAGGTTCCTGGACAAGCGTACCGGTCACTGAGAGCGCATTGAGATCGGTGAGGGGCCAGGTGTTGGTGGAGTCAAAGCTCAGCTGTGTATCCATAAGAACCTCCTGTGGAAAAGGGTTAACGATGGTCAGCAAGCCGCAGTTGGCCCGCGTTGGGGGTGAGGAGCGGGTTATCGTCCTGAGGGAATTGCATGATCCGGTATGTGTCGAAGCACATTCTGGAAACGTATGGCGAGGACATCCAAGGCGCCGGAGAATCCCTCCGGTCCGGCAGTCACATCAAGGCGCGCGAGCAGTTCGCGCGTCTGCACGTTGATGCAGGAAACGCTCACGCCAGATTGGTTCGCGTCGGAGGAACCAGTGATGAGGACCAGCACCGTGGCCGCGCGCCAATGGCCCGGTCCGATGGCCAGGTCGTCTTCGACGAGGCCAGTGAGGTTCTGTATAAGTTCTCGCAGAACGAGGGGTTGTTGGGCCTCCGAGGCCACGACGGTCAAACCCTGCTGCACGAGCAAATCTTGCACGGTGCTGACGGGATCGGGCCGCGCCGCAGGCAGAGATTCCGTCGCGATCTTGAACACCAGTGAGCGGGGCCACCGGCTGCGAGGCGCCATGACGGGCGTCTCCATCTGTACCGCCGCTTCAAGCTGCTCGGCGGTGACCTCAACAGGCCATCGACGGAGCACCTGATCGCGGTGCCACGCGACCAGTTCAATCCGGCCATGCGGGACCGCCGTGAACGAAACCTCGTGCTGCTGTAACGCCGTGGCCAGATGACTCACCCGAACGATGGCTCGTCCGTCTGCCGTGATGGGATATGGCACGATAACGTCACGTGTCCCCTGCCAGGAGAGGGTGACGCGCCCTTCTGTGAAAGGACGCGAATCCGGTTCCTGCTTGTGCTCGACGACCGTTTCGACATCCGTTACTTTTGGATCGGTGCGGACGATTGCCAACGCCATCAGGCAACTCGCGAAGGTGAAGTCCGTCAACGCCTTCCGTTGTTCAAATTGGCGTGTAGGATCTGGAATGCTGGCAACTGCGCTCCAGAACCAGCCCCACACGGAAGATGGGCAGGCGAACATCCCCGCTGGAATTGCGAAAGGATTCAGGTAGTACGAATGCTCCTCTTTCCGTTCGGTTCGCACGATCTCGACATGACGGAGCAAGGACTCAGTCAGACTGACGGTCCATCCCTGATGGTCCGGATGAATCACGAGGTGACCACCAGGCACCCCCTGTGACGTGACGGCGGATTCCTGCCTGAGGGTCGGACCAGGGATCACCCGATTGGTGACCGTGAGGCAGGATGTCTGATTAAAGAGGAGCCAGATCAGGAAGAGATAGTACGGAGCGCGCGTGTGATGCATGAGAGGTTTCTCCCTGTGAGAATGATCGGATTATCGGAATCCATTGCAGAGATGCGGTTGGATCAACCTTCACTGTTGGCCGCGATGGCTCGCGGTGTTTGTAGTGCAGCTATCGACATGCTGTCGGGATGGTTGGTGAGGCCGTTCTCAGGGCTCGACCCGGTATCCGAATCAGGAGTAGGCGAGAAGCAGCACCGCTAGGAGGGTCGTTACTGCCCCTCCCACAGAATCCATTGCTGCTGGCTCGAGGCAAGAGGTGGCACGGAGGCTCCTCGGGTGACCTATCACTTCGTGAGGAGACGGGTTTGAGAGAACGACAGTGGTGATCAGGAGGCGTGAACCAAGATCACAAGGTTATATATGTTTATGAACTAGCGAAGGGACATCCGCGGAATGTGACGTTTTAGAGAAAAACTGACCGCCATGTCGGCGGCAGAACCCAGAAGAAGGCGGAGACCATGAGTTGGCTCCACCCTATAACAGTCCTACTCAGGTAAGAACTGCATAGCTTTATCGATATTAGAATGCGAAGGAGCCATCGACTGGGGAAGAAAGTCATGTATTGTTGCAGTAATTCCTATACTAGAGAAGTCGCATTTGCCTTGCCTGGCTCTAACTCAAAGTTCAGGCAATCAAAATAAGCCAGGCAATGATTTGGGGGCGGTTAACGGAGGGTGATGATCGCACTCACCTGATCACTATGTTTCCGTGCTTCGATGCGAACAGGCAAGTCTGAAAGACTTGAGCCATTTGAAGCCGTCCATATCCCCAGTCGCTCATCAGCATTTTGATCCATGCTTCCCAGTACTGAGTGAAAGGTGTGATGGATGACCGACGACGAGGGGATACGATAATTCCATGGAATAAAAAGTCCAGCGTATTTTGCGGCCCGATTCCATCTAGGATTGGCTCGCAATGCCCAGCTGGTGGATCCTGGACCTGAAACCTGGCCGGCTTTTGAGGCATATCGTGCGGTGAGATATATGGCTGGAGATTCGTTCTGCTCCACCATTGCGATCGCGGTTGCTGTCCAGCTTGCCTCTGTGCATACGTGCATCCGAAGATCATCGATCAGGTGAAAGCACGGTCGACCATACCCGCATTGGAGCCGTACGAGCCACGGGCTGAAGATCGGCGAGTAGAATGCCAATTCACCACTGATTCGATCAATCAGTTGTTCTTCCGCCACATTCTTTGATGCATGGGTACGTCTGAATACGAAGCTCAGCTGCCTGGGAGAGAGACAAAGTAGATGGGAGCCTTCGTGACGCTTGCCGAAGTAGATACGTGTTGCCCGGCTACCGCGACCGTCGATCACCGCAAGGTGTCGTTTCATGCCTACACCGGCATGTTTCAGCTTTATGGTGATCGCTTCGGTCCCTCTTGCGAATTCCTCCTTTAGGGTCGCGAAAATTGTTTCGCCGTGTCCGGTTTGTTCAGCTATGAGATTATCGAGTTCTGCGTCGTTTTGGACAACGATGTGTTGGACATCCAATTTATTGTCAATCAATTGATGCAACCGCGGTAGATCTAGTTTTCCCTTGAAACTTTCGACCCACGACGCTACCCGTTCGCGACAGTGCGCTAGAATCGCTTCTGCTGGATCCTCACTCGTAAGTCCAAGATCCTTGGCTAGCTTGATAACATCTGGGGCTTCTCTGAGCCGTCCCATAGCATGTGTTCCATTAGTCGAGATGTGCTCGTACCTTGTTATAGAAATCGATCCAGCTCTTTCGTGTCATCTGCGGCTTCCCCTCTGGATTTCGTCTGGCTATGAGCGAGTTCCATGCATCGAGAACAGCCACTACGTTGCGATAGGGCCAATGCATTTCTTCAGCTGCCTCGGCCAGTTCTCTGGGAATCGTGACGGGTGTCGGAGGGCCGTCAGAATTCTGTCCCTCGCCCTTCATGATGAAATCAAGAGAAGCTCCGAGGACATCGGCAATCTCGAGCAGCTTTTCTGAACTCGGGTTACGTCGATCGTTCTCCACCTCGCTAATGAAACTCTTGCTGACACCTGCTTCCTGAGCCAAGCGATCTTGCGTCCAATCCCGCTTCTCCCGGAGATACTTAATTCTCGAACCGATTGTCCCCATCGCCGCACCTTCGTGATATGTGGTTGTCATACTCACAGCTACGCCTCCTTTCAGGAGAATTTCATCCAAGAACTGCTAGTATGATCTAAGTAATTGAAATAATAGATAAACAAAATAATATATGGGTACTTGAAAGTTCACTTATTCATATTATATACTGATCGAGTGAACTTTTACATGACGGTAGCTCTTCACTTTTTAACCCTGTCAGACAAAAGAGTCAAGCGGTCTCGGCTGAATGACCGTGAGGGAAGGAAGGTTCCATGCCATGGCAAGAGAGCACGTTAATCATAGCGATCTCGTACGATTCGCACAGGAGAAGGTAAATCTTCCCAAAGACAGGGCCGATGCATATCGCACTCAGGCACGCGGCTTACGAGACAAGCTCGAAAACTACCTGAACGAGCATCCCGACTTCACACTCAAAAAGATGATGCTGTCCGGAAGCCTTGCCAAGGGCACGGCGTTGCGTACCCTAAACGACATTGATGTTGCCTGCTACATCAGCGGCGCAGATGCGCCTAACGATGTCGCAGCCTTGCTTCAGTATCTCGCCGAACGTCTACGTAAGGCGTATCCGAATTTTTCTCCGGACCAAGTGAAAGCCCAAACATACAGCGTCACGGTATCCTTTCGGGGAACAGGGCTAGACGTTGATGTCGTGCCGATTCTCTATACTGGAGACCCCCAATGGCGTGGCAATCTTGTCAGCCAGGATGATGGCTCTTTCCTTGAGACCAGCATCCCGCTCCACCTTGATTTCACCCGCAAGCGCAAAGACGCACAGGAAACTCACTTTGCACAGACTGTGCGGCTGATTAAATTTTGGGCACAGAAGATGAAACGTGAGAACCAAGACTTCAGGCTTAAGTCCTTTATGATCGAAATGATTCTGGCCCATCTTTCCGACAAAGGTCTCAAGTTTTCCGATTACCCGGAAGCGCTGCAACACTTCTTCACTTATGTCGCGAAGACCAATCTCCATGAGCGCATCGTGTTTGAGGACTACTACAAATCCTCGCAGGTGGGTTCATTCAAGGAGCCTGTACAGATAATCGATCCGGTCAATGCCAAGAACAATGTCAGCCGGCTCTACACCACTACACAGGTCACTGCAATCGTAGATGCGGCCCTGGATGCGGGCGATGCTGTTGAGGCAGCTCTGAGGGCCCCCACCAAACAAGAAACCGTCTACTACTGGCAGAAAGTCTTTGGCTCAACATTTCAGATATAAGGAGAACTATGAGTACCAGCTTTACCCTTTCCGAGACGACCAGCTTCACAGTCGCACATGCCAAACATATGGCAGCCAAAGTCGCAACTGACCTCAAGCGGTTGCAAGGGTTCTATGGCGATCCGCCTGATCTCCTTATTGATCAGTTCGAAAAAGAAGTCATCGAACTTCTCAAGGGAGGATACCTGGGAAAGGTCACGTACGGTTTTAAGCGCAACGGAAACTGGATCGAACCGACTCTTCAATACACTGCCCGCGATCTCTCAGAAGTCTTCACAAATGACGACGATCCGGGGCGTATCCGACCAGGCAAGGATATCTCCAACGCGACCTTTTACAGCTACCTTATTTATAGTAACGCCTGGAATAACCTGTCGCAGGCCGAAAGAGAGGTCTTCGAAAACCACCTTCCTTTCAAGAGGGGAGGTGCATCCGAACCAGGAGTCACCGGGTATCTGAACAGCGATCGAACATATTCCTCGGGTGGCCGGGCACTTGATCGCGCCAGCGTCAGGAGCTTCTGATGACCACACGTCCTCCGCTCGATGAACTCTTTGAACGGCGCCTCACATACCCCGATGTTGACGCGATGGATCGTCTTGCCCGCCTTGTCGGCCTTGACGACCAAAAATCCCGTCTCACGAAAATTCTCGGCCTTCTCGTCAATCCCCGTGGACTGGAAACATGGGCCAAGAAGCACCACCACGGAGCGACGGACCTCCTGAATACAGTTTTACGACGGCCGCCCCTCGTTGTTCTTGCAGGTGATGTAGGATCCGGAAAATCAGAACTGGCCGAAACCATCGGCGATGCTGTGGCACGACAGGAAAAAATCGAGATTACTCTTTTCCCGCTTAGCCTCTCTACCCGCGGACAAGGGCGGGTCGGGGAAATGACACAGCTCTTATCAGCCGCGTTCGATTACACAGTCGAAGAAGCCACCAAACTGAAAGGTACCTCTAACCGATCGCGAGGCGCTATTCTACTTCTCGTCGATGAGGCAGACGCCATCGCGCAATCAAGGGAAGCCGCCCAGATGCATCACGAAGACCGCGCTGGCGTGAATGCATTCATTCGCGGCATCGACCGTATCGGCAACGGTCGCCTTCCCGCCGCCGTCATCATGTGTACTAACAGGCTCGGATCGCTCGACCCTGCCGTGAAACGGCGAGCGGCAGACATTCTCGCCTTTGACCGCCCCAATGAGTTGCAACGTCATGCAGTCCTGGACCGGCCACTCAAGCAGCTTGGCTTTTCACAAACGAGCATAACCGCAATCGTAACTGCCACGGGTGTTGTTAAGGGGCGTGATCACGGCTTCACCTTTTCAGATCTGACTCAGCGCCTTCTCCCTGCCATTGTATTGGATGCATACCCTGATCAAGCTGTCGTCCCTCAGCGCGCGCTAGCAATTGCAGAATCGATAATGCCAACACCTCCATTCCAAGAAAAGGTCATAGAATGACGTGGCCATTTCACCACTCATGCCGCTGAGAGCAATGAGACGATATCGAGTGAGCATCTCAACGTCCGGACTGTATAGCGCCGGTATTTGCCATCGAGTTTCAAACATGCCTGATCAATTGCAGATTCGTTTTTAGGAAAATGAGCCTTATGGAGCACCCTACCCAAATCTTATTCATTCTAAACGTTGATGGAGATGTTTCCGAATCGGAGCTACTCCCACTCCTCACTCCCAATCGATACGAGCTTCTTCCGTTTCGTCTCAGCGACTTTGGCGCCGCAGCTGTCCTGCGTGAAGGTGGAAAACGATTGCCGGTAGATTGGAATGGTCATGCCGATGCCATCGAGCGAATGATTTCGGTTGCGCGAGACAAGAATCGCGAACTCGGGCGACCTACCGAATTCTATGCTACCGGGCTAGCACCCCTTCCTCTTTTCGCACATCTCGGGTGTGAGTTGTCTGCGTGGGCAGCCCCCCTGGTGCTCCTCAATCGTCGAAAAGCGGAGCAGTGGGATGTGTTGCCGCTCGTTGGGTCGGAAGTAGAAAAGAGCGGCCAGTTTTTTGATGTCATGGAAGGTCTTTCGACAGGTGGGCCTGCAGTAGGGACTGGACACGTCGCATTGTTTGTCTCGACGATCGGTCAGCCAGCACCACAGGACGCAATCAGAACTGCGTTACGTGAGGACGGAAAGGGTCTCGCTGGGGTGGTCGAGATAAGAACCAGTAGCCTCCGATATCTTGATAGTACAAATTCTGCGAATGCCTCAGAGCAACTGACGATGTTTCTGTCACAAATCGCAGGAGCCTACCCGCATGCTGCAGGAGTCGCTGTGTTTATTGCTGGTCCTGCTCCGCTCGCTCATATCGTCGGACGAGCAATAAACCCCAATCAATTTGCCGAGATCTTATTCGCTTATTATGAGGCGCCTCGCTATGAGATTGTTCTGCGACGGCCACGGCCAGGGAGACGTATTCGACCGATCAGTATGGAACAGAGCGATAAACTTGTGCGAACGAGTGTCCTGGAAGAAATGAAGAAGGGAATTGAGGATATCCGTGCGACGGTCCAAGCAGAAGATCTTCCTGAGTTCATGGGGAGCGAAGGCAAGTCCCAGTTCCTGAATAATCTACGGAGAGTTGCCTTGCCGAGTTGTCCAGAGGGTGAGTCTTTTGAACTCCACGTGCTTCAGGGACGAATGATTCTGGGGCATGGTCTTCTCGAAGCCCTCCGAGACTGCAGTCTGGAAAGTGTCCGTCGTATTGCTGCGCTGTTCTTCCTCCACGAGGTCTATCATTTTGATCAAAACCTGCAGTCGACCAACTATCTCAATATTGGTCGAGCCGGTGTCGTATTGGAAGAACTCGACTTTTGGGCTGACGCCGTCGCGGTTTACGTCCTGACTAGGCGAGACATTCGCCTTAGCCAACCGGATGATCGTGATGCAGCCAGTCGCTGCCTTTCTGCAAATGTGGAGGGGGTGCTGAATGGCATCGAGGCGTTCGATCGATTCGAGCATGGGAATCGTATTGATCGGTTGGCAGAACGACGTCTTCGCCGGTACTTGATATGGCATCTTGAGCTAGCACGTGCACGAACACGACCAGAGACTGGCGGAGAGATCGAGCGCATGCTCACTGAGCGTTTGATTGTCGAACTTGCTCCCCTCGCTGGTCCGGTTGATGTTCGTTCAGAAAAAATTGTCAGCCGACCGTTTCCCACAACTGAACTCTATGTCGTGTTAGGGAAAAGGCTCTTCCGTTTTCCGCCCAATGCCTACGTCGATCCTGGAGTCGTCATCGAATCCGTTCGTAGTTTTGCTCGTGAAACTCTTGCGTCCACTATGGATCATGTTGTGGGCCAGCATGGTCAGGACTTTGCCCCCTGGGTTCTGAAAACGCGGTAGAAACATCGGATCCTCCGCGAGCTTAGGAAATTATTTCAACTGAGGTTAGTACATGGCAGCAGAAGAATTCTTGTCGAATCTTGCCAGAAAGTGGGAGCCTACAGAGTTGCAAAAGCAAGAGGTGGCTGCTAGCCAGCGTCACCTTCGAGAACTCCTCCACGAGTCGAGACTCCCCGTACTGGATTCGTATCTCTCTGGATCATATTCCCGAGACACCGCACTGCGCCCTATCGACGATGTTGATATTGTGTTTATCGTAGAGCCCTCTCACTGGAGTCAGTGGCCGTCATTGTGGCGTCCTGAACCATATGAAGTACTCGACAGCTTTGCGAGGGCCATTCGTCATCGGTATACACTGTCGTCAGTGTATGGGCAGCGGCGGTCTGTAAACCTTCGTCTTTCAGATCTTGACATAGATGTGGTTCCTGCGTTGAGTGCAAACGAACACTCATCAGCGATCTATGTCCCGGACCGTCAAGCAAGGACATGGATTTTAAGCAATCCCAAAGAGCATGCGCGACAAGCGACACAAGTAAATCGATCTCGAGATGGACAGCTAAAACCTTTAGTCAAACTGCTTAAGCTTTGGAATCGTCAATTGCCGTCGACGGCGCAGGTAAAGTCGTTTCTATTGGAAACTATGGCCCTTCGTATTTTTAGGCGGTATGGAATTCCGTCGCTTGAAGAGGGCCTTGTGAGGTTTTGGGACCATATGGCCTATGCCGCAGGCGAGGATACGGTACTCCAGTGGGAGTCGGTAGGAATCGGCCTATCTGGGTGGTCAACATCTGTGCCTGATGTAGCGGAAACGGGAGGTGATGTTGCTGGAGGCCTTGATTCGGAGTGTCGTCAAAAGTTTGTACAACGAGCGATCAGCTCACGAGACAAAGCACTAGCGAGCCTACGGGCTAGAAACAACTCGTATGCTGTAGATCACTGGAAGCGTGCGTTTCATCTTCTTTGATCAGTCGTCCCAACAAAGGAAGGACACGCCTGATCTATCTCGCTGCACATGAACTACTGAAGGAGGGCTATTGGTTAAACAGGTACGTGAATCATCTTGGCAATCAAGAAACCTGTCACCATTTCTGCCTCGCGAGCCCTACTTCAACTTAGTCCCAGGACTCTCCGCGTAGACCTTCAATGACCTTCACCATTTGTCTCAATTCACCGGTGATAAACTCTCCAAACCTGGCGCTAATGCGCTGCTTAAGATCCTCGATGTCATTTTCATCGTACTCTTTCTTCGTCACCCAATTTTCACTATGGAATGACCACCAGCGTGGGTAATACTTTGTTCCAGCACGATTGAATACAGTTGGTTGCTTGGAAATAAAGGCATAAATGCGCTTACGGGTTTCCTGTCGACCAGGCCCGAGTAATAGTTTGAGTTTGATCCCGCCTCCTGACTGGTCAATCTCAATAAGAATCATACGTTTGGACAGAGTCCACCCCTCTCCGTGTAGGGGAAGAAAGTCCAGAGACTTGGGCATGAAACGGATATAGGATTTGGAACTGTAGTCTGCCTGCAAATGCGCTACGTTTCCGATCAAGCCGATAAGATAGTCCTTAAGCTCAGACGCTCGGTCCGGTTGATATTCGAACAAGATCTCGAGAGCACGCCTGTGCGTCTTGTAGATCTTTTCACACAGCGTTTGAATTTCTGAAGCTTCCACGATATGCCTCCTCAGCATCTCAACATACGACTCCATGAATGCGCTTACAGAAGGATGCATCTGATCCTGTCGTCTTTTGATCGTATCGCTCACTAGCCGTATGAGATCTGGGTATCCAAGGGCAATGAAAGCCCCATCGGAGGCTATTTCGCTATCGACAGTCAGATACACCAAGAATTTGTGATGCTGTGGAAACTGCTTCTCTATAAGACTTCGGTATCGATTGAGCTGATCGCTGTGCTCACTGCTGTCTACTTTGTTTTCAATGAGCACTATAAGCTTGTGGGTATCGTCACGGATGAGGAGATCGATGTTGTTCCACTCAGTCAATACCTGGGTGGTCATGTAGGACCAGCTGTCCAAATCTACAACAGACAAGCTGGCCGGCTGATTGGATATCGAGGCAATATATTTCACGAACTGGCGTAGAAAGTAGGGGCCCAGGCCATGTGTTTCTGAAGGATCTAAAAGCCATCGCAGAAAACAAGAGTGACGGGTTTCCTGTCGGGTCCACCTCATTGCGACGAAGGGGTTAAATTCGTCGAGAATTGCCTCAAGCCGCTCAAGGTCTGGGTTATCAAGAACGAACCGTTCCAGCAGAGCGACTTCTTCTGCTTTCATAGCGCTCCGCCTACGGTATCCGATAGATCAGCGTGGTCGCCGTCTGAGCCAATCATGTCTCTTCACCTTCATCCCAATACTGCGTGTGGCAGTGCTGATGCCACACGCGGCGAAAGAGGAAAGAGCTTCCGTCGAGGGTATCCCACTTTGATTCAACCTCGACGTTCTCCTGCCCATCGGAGATTGCTACTCCGCAAAATGCACACGCTTGGGTCCAGCCCTTTGCAGGGACAGCCATGACGAAATTGAGATTCATTCGCCCTCAGCTCACAGCAAACTGCGTTGCCAATCCTGACAGTGTAATATTCTGGTCGACCATGTCGTGCGGAAGGAGTACATACTTCCACGGCTTGCCGCCGTTGCTGAGGGCGTGCGTCGTGGCGCGGGTGCACCAGGTGACAGCAGCCTCTTTCTTGGCAAGCACATCCGGCGAGGTCATCTCGTTCTTAGCTTTGGGCTCGAGCATGTAAATGCAGTCCGATGTCTCGGCTACAAAGTCCGGCTGGTAGTCGTGCTGCGAGATCCCTTGCTTATAGGAAATCTGGAATTGTCCTGAGGCCGGTCGGAACCACTTCTGGGAATCTCGGTCTAGGATAATGGCCAGCCGTCGTTCGGTGTCGGAGTCAAACTTCTGGACGGAATAGAGGCCGCGCTGGAATCCGCCAAAGAGCATCTGCGAAATCCGGCTCCGATCCTCGACGGTCTGACGAAAGTCCTGGACGGGTTCACCATTTCTCGCTGTATAGGCACTAGGCTTCAAGTCCGTGAACCCTTTACTCACCACCACATCGTAACCCGTAGCCTTCTCCCAATGATGTTCCTGCATTTGAGCATGGACGAAAGCGGCGAGCTGTTTCTGATGGTAAATGAGGACATTCCTGGCATCCTCTTCGGAAAGATATGAGCGGAGGTGTGAGGCCAATTGCCCGGCTAGGTTATACAGCAAATCAGAGTGCTCGTCGTAGCTGATGTCATCAAAATCAACGAGGCCTCGGACCAGATAATCTTCAAGCCGCTGCTCCGGTTGCATCCGTCCACCAAAGCTCAAGGTTTCCTGCTCATGGGTCCGAAGGTGCTGGATCAGCAGATCCCGTTCGACAGGCTGGTAGTGGATAATTGAACAGTCCAGGGTAAAGGCATGAAAGCCGGTGGTCGTCTCACCCCGCGGCACGACAAGAATCCGTGGAATATCGATCGATTGCCGCACGACTAGTTGCGCCGTTTTAGCGACAACCTCCGCAATGCTCGGGACTGTAGCCATGCCCGGCAGGGCCTGCTGACTTGGCGTCACGGATTGTTTCACCTCTTCTACAATCTGTGCCTGAATCTCTGGCTTCAAGAGGTCATTCGAAGACGGCAGGTTCTCGTATTTCTGTATGACCTTGTATGCCGCCTGCGCGATTCCTCGCTCGATCTCTCCTGAAAAGATAGGAGTGGCTTGCGGTGGCCCACCAGCAGGGCCAGTGAGGGAGGCCCCGTGCAACTGTTCTTCAATCTTTGATTGCGCGACCACGGTTCGTGTCTTTTGTAGATCAGTTGCCGGGTCGAGAATCACCTGCGTCAGGTGGATCATGGAGTCGGGCTTGTTGGCTTCATCAACGATTTCTTGGAACCGGTCATGGGCCACGATGTTCAGGCGGTCCACGGTACTGACCCCAGTCCGCTTGCCGTAGGGAAGCCTGAGACCGCGTCCAATAGACTGCTCGATAAGGGTTCTCGCGTTAGCAGCTCGCAGCGGGACAATCGTGTAGAGGTTTGTGACGTCCCAGCCTTCCTTCAACATGTTCACGTGAATCACGATCTCGGTCGGCTCATCCGGGCTTTCGACGGCAAGGAGGCGCTGAACCATCTCGTCCTCTTCTGCGCCGGTCTTGCTGGAGTCCACCTGGATAACTTTGTCTTTGTATCGGCCTTCAAAAAACTGGGGGGACTGAATCAGCTGCATCAGTTGGCCCGCATGCGTCGTCTCGCGGGCAATAATGAGCATAAAGGGCTTCACTACACGCTGCCCCGTCTGCCTTGCGTAGGTTTCCAGCTCCACCTTGGTGTTCTCGTGAAGCCGTACGCCATCTTCCAACTTGATCTGCTCCAATTGAGCGGCATTGAACTGACTCGGGTTGAAATTCTTCTGGGTGACCACCGCCGGCTCTTTGACAAACCCATCGGCCATCGCTTTGGCCAATGAGTAGTCATAGATCACGTTCTTAAATGGCACCGGGCCTTTGGGGGACTCCACAAACGGAGTAGCCGTGAGCTCTAACCCAAGGACTGGTTTGAGTTCGTTAATGGCCCGCACACCCGCCGACGCCCGATAGCGGTGGGATTCGTCCATGAGCAACACAAGATCGTCGAGACCCGCTAAATACTCGAAATAGCTCTGGCCGATGTATTCAGACAAGCGCTTGATCCGTGGCGCTTTCCCGCCTCGGACTTCCGAATTAATCTTCGAGATATTGAAAATGTTGATGTGAACCTCTTGCCCAAAACCTGGCAAGGGTGTGTGACGAGCCGCCACACCGGACTCGTAGTTGTCTCCCGTAATGATCGTTGGCGGCTCGGTCGCGAACTCGGCAATCCCGCCAAAGACATACTTCGATGTATTCGGAGTAAAGTCGGTAATCAGCTTGTTGTAGATGGTCAGGTTCGGCGCTAAGACAAAAAAGTGATTGATGCCATGGGCAAGATGCAGATAGCTGATGAAGGCTCCCATGAGCCTTGTCTTGCCAACGCCAGTAGCCAACGCAAAACAGAGAGAGGGAAAATCCCGTTCGAAGTCAGTGACATTCGGGAATTCGCTCTTGATTGCTGCCAGCGAGGCCGCGACGTCTGCTCCCTTCTTAGGAGGGGCGATCTCCGTGATGCGATCGAGAATCTCCAGCGAGTGCCGTTGCGGATGGCGCAGACTTAATCGTCCAGCGATCGCGTTGACATGTCGATTCATGATTTCGCCTCTTCGCCAAGCAGTTCCATTTGGCCAGACGGAATCGGGGCTTTGGGCAAGTTCTCGATCTTCAGACTGTAATCGTCATGGCCCCATTCGCAGCGAGAGAGCACGGTCTTGGGAATCTTTTTGACCGTGAGATTGGGATACTTATCGGGCTTACCTCGAAAAGCAGGGCACAGCACTAGGAGCGACCGCTCTTCGCCAACCTCATCGCTCAATGCCTGCAACTGATCGTGACTCAGGTTCTGAGTCGTGACATAGATGAAGTCTCGTTCAGTCGAATGGCCCTGCTGCCAATAGACGGAATCGCTCGGCTCATAGGTAAAGCCTTCCAACTTGCAGACGGCCTGAGCCAGCATCGCCGGATTATAGGCTTTATTGACAACCCAGTTACCCCACTTATCTTTCTCCAGGAGGGACGGCGCAAGGTGGTAGTAGCGGAATCCACCTCCACCTTTCCAACCCACGGCTTTTGTAATACCGCTAGTATCTGTGCCGTCAATAACACTTCGCATCCGAGGTAGTATATGTGTGTCGCAGTGTTCACGCAGTTCTATCATGATCCAGCGCCTACCTAACTTATGGGCGACAGCTCCAGTTGTTCCCGATCCTCCAAAGGAATCTAGAACCCAGTCACCAGGACGCGTCGTTAAATCAAGTATTCGCTTGAGGAGCGACTCAGGCTTCTTACCCTTTGGGAAAGCTACTCCACCCTCATTGTGGAGATTATTAGAAAGCAGGTCATCCCAAAGTGTCGTCAACGGTTCTCCAGCTACGAGTTTGCCATCGATGCTTTTGAGCTTGTCGCGGTAAAACAGGATTCGTTCACCTCCGACAAAATACATATCAGAGTGCTCCTCACGGGGAAGTTTAAATATATTCTCAGGATTCGCTGAAGATTCGTCGATCAGCTCTCTTGCGGCACTACTAACAGCATCATAGTCTGGCTGGGCAAAACGGATAACATTGTTTGCAAACTCGACGACAAACTCCTCCAGAAGATCCGGTCGCGCCTTGAGACTGGACCGAGCCTCTTTCTCTGTAATGCCACGCGATTGAGCGAATCCGCGTGTGAGCGTGACAAATTTCCATCTCTCGAACGCTTCGTCTGGATTAAGAAGAAACTGATTGTAGCGCTTGTCACGTTCTCGTCCGACGAACACACGGTTGGGTCGCCACAAGGCCTTTTGCTTAGAGTAAACTATTAGAAAATTAGTGGTGCTGACGCAGCCTGGATTTATCGCTTTGTGGCCGGTCGGAGCTCCCTGTTTGAATGTGATGACTGAAATCCGGTTAGAGCGTTGAAACACCTCATCCATAAGGACTAGCAGGTAACCCAGTTCGTTGTCGTCGATGTGAACAACTATCGTTCCGTCATCTGTCAGCAAGCGATATAGCAACTCAATTCGATCTCGGATTAGAGAAAGCCAGATAGAATGCTCGAGCCCGTCATCGTAGTGCTCCATCGCCTGTCCGGTGTTAAACGGAGGATCGATATAGATGCACTTTATCTTCCCAGTAAATTCCTGTTCGAGCGCTTTGAGTGCCAATAGGTTGTCGCCAAAGATGAGCCGGCTGTCGAATAAATCATGCTCGGTGACACGGTGTGATGCGTGGTAGGACTTCTCGCGGTCCTCCAGCAGAATCCGCGGCTCCAGCTTCGGCCGGTTCTCCTTCCCAATCCAGGTGAGTTCTAGTTTATGTTTTCGGATAGTCATGACTATTTTGTATTAGACCATTTCTCAATCGCAGTAATGACTGCCTGAATTACTTTTGGAATAGAATCTTTGGTCTGCATTTCGTCAATCTTCTTTATAGCCTTACCCGCCTTGTGCTTAACATCCCCGCCCACACCCAGCAAGTCTTCGAAGGACGATTCGAAATATTGAACGGGAAACTCTCCGCATGCCGCAACGATCTTCTGGTTCCCAGCCTCCGCCTCGCTCTTGCTATCCAGGTCAAAAAGCACAAAAGCTGGTATCGCGAATGCATGGCAGATCGTTGCGTAATGGGGAATCTTCTCTTTTCCATCACAACTTATGATTGAGAGTTGATCGAACTGTTTTCCTATTACTGCGGCCAACTTGGGCAACCCGTATTTCTCAACCGGTCCCTCCACAAGAAGCACCTTCCGGGCAAAGAAAATATCGCTATCATTCGAGGCGAACGCTGTTTGATGATACCCATACTTGGGTATATCGTTGAGGTGTTCAGCAATAGTCTTCGATCCAAGCGTTACCGCGAGCTTCTCCTTCTTGGGATACTGATCCTTCCAGGTCATCCGCGAGATACTTTTCCAGTTCCCCAGGTCAATGAACAAGGGAGAATGAGTGGTCATGATCGTTTGTGCAGATGACTGGCATAGGTGGTTGGCAAGTTTCAATTGTAGCTGGGGGTGAAGGTGAAGCTCCGGTTCATCGATCAACAGAATTAAATCATCTCCAGCGCGTTCACTGACTTGTTCAAGGAGCATGAGGGCGACAAGCATGGAAATGCCAGATCCTGCCCCCTCCAAATCTACCTGGTTCGACCCTTCCCGAAATGACAAAAACCCTTTAGTGAAAGGCTGTTCAATATTGAGCAGAGATATTTCCAATGACTCAAATCCCTCCCCAAGGAACTCGCTTAACTGTTTTCTCAAAGGGCTAAGAATTTTGCTCTTCTTTGGGTCTTCAACGACATTGATTACACTTTCGTAGTAAGCATCCCATTTCTCTTTTGCTTGCTCTTGAAACCAATCCTTGCGGTAGCGCCAATTGAGATCCTTGGCGATCTTACTGAAAAGAGAATTGAAGCCCACTTTTGTCTCTCGTTCTCGGTGTCGATCAAAATAGAAGACATTGGGGAACCCCACTAGATCGTTGGCGAGTGAAACGCTATCTCGTCGCAGGTTCATCGGAGTTCCAGACTTTCTCCCAACTGAAAACCCTTGGTCTGTCTCAACAACATATAAAGGCAAATCATCCAATGACATACTCTCTGGGAGGGTAAGTTCGTTGATCTCCTGCTTCTTCTGATAGGTAATCGGAGAACAGAGATGGGAAACAACAAAAGGATCAGAAAAGGCCTTGCTGGGCGCTGCCTTCTCACGGCGTTTGACATTTAACTCTACCGATTGAGCAAGAAGGGTCTGGTGAGTATAGCCATCTGGAACTTTGACGGCGAAGGGCTTGTCAAACTCGACCCTGATTTTTATGGCGTCTGCATCGGCATTATTGAAATCCTGCTCATCTAATCGAGATGAAAGATAGTAAGTAGATGTGGCGTAATTTATGGCTTCAAGAATGGCCGTCTTGCCCGATCCGTTTTCGCCAACTAAAACGTGATGGTCGGCGAACTCCAATTCAGTGCTCTTATGAGCTCGAAAGTTTTGTATTTGCACACGAGATATCTTCACTTCAGAGTAAGCCGGTTAACCAGTAGATCATGGTTGGTGACACCGTGCGATGCGTGGGAGGACTTCTCGCGGTCCTCCAGCAGAATCCGTGGCTCCAGCTTCGGCCGATTCTCTTTTCCAATCCAAGTGAGTTCGAGTTTTGTACGGTTGCTGGCCATGTCTAGGATGATGCTCCGGCGTTGGTCACAGGTGCTTTCTTACCCCTGTCTTTGACTGCTTTCGCAAGTGCTCTCACGTCTCTAATATCTTGTCCCAGCTGCTTGGCTGTAGGGACAGATTCATTCTTTATAGAAGAAGCGTCGTGAGAATCTATTGCCTCGCAACACGCTTTATAAAGCCTTTCAATTTCTTTAAGCTCAGCTTCTGTAAAGCCCACTACTTGCTTAAGTCGATCAATGCTGATTCTGTCCCGGTAGCGGTGCAAGACTCCATTAAACACAACGTCCTGAATAATGCGCTCAATGGTGGCACGTAAGCGACTGTATTGTCTTCGCATTCTTGAGCGTTCTTCCTCGTTGGGGTAGGCTGGCCAACTTTGTTCTAATTGCTTGTGCTCCTCTTCCAACTTATTTAGCCGGTCCTTATAGTCCATATGCTCCCAAGGGAGACCTTCAATGACATGGCCCGGGTGGTCGTTTGCCCATTCAAGATGGTGCATTTGGTAGTCAATGTTCTGTTGCTCGATTGCATCAAGCAATTCACACAAAAATACAGTCTCGTGTGTCAGCACGATAACCTGACGCTGCTTAGCTGCATCGACAAGGCGACGCGCCACTCGCAGCCGTCGGTGATGATCAAGTGAGGAAACTGGGTCATCAAACACAATCCCACCACCGTGACCAGCCAAGTGCAATTCGGCTAAGAAAGAGCCAATTGCAATCGCCCTCTGTTCTCCTTCGCTCAGGATTTCATCCAATTTGGTGGTAAGGGGAAGTGCTAACACTAACTTGTGTTTCATCTTCCCTTTCTCAACACGCTCGATGAGCTTGGTCTTTATATGCCCGACTCCCAAAACTTCAAATTCCTTATCGAGTGCTGTCTTCAGTGCGGCTGTGACTGCTTGACTCGCAAATTCCTTTGCCTTATCTGAAATCGCTTTCGTTTTCAGATCATCTTTACACTTAAGCAACGTTGCCTTGACCTTCATTCTACGGATGAGATCTTGCACGGCTTCAGATCGGGGGGACAGACTCACTCGAGCACGAAGTTCAGCACGTTCAGCCTCGAAGGACTTCCTGAGATTTTGATCAATCGCATTCTCTAGATCCCCAGACTGATCACGCAATGTCTTGGAAATCTCTCTCAGCCTTGGCCGTGGATCCAAATCCAATGGGTAAGGGCTATCCCAATTATGTGTATTAAGAGAGCCCCGAAGCCATGTTCTTCGTGCCTCAACCTGCTTCTCAAAAGCCTCGACACTCTGAAGCACGGCCAGATCCAATTGCTTGAGTTCTTCGATAAGCGGTTCATCCAATCCGAAAGCAAGAGAGGCTTTGGTAAGTCTCTGGTCAGCTAACATGCGCTGCTGGCGCTTGTCCGTAGCCACCTTGGCAGTCTCTTGCTTCAGGAAGCCGTCAAAACGTTGCATGCGATTCGCCGCATCTTCGTTCAGCGGCTGCTGGCACAACAGACACTTCGCCCCTGAGCACACATGTGGAAAGGCTTCACTCGGGTAGGCGGAGTCCAGGGAGAAACTACGCGCAGCCTCGAAGAGAGTCTTCCACGCCAGATCACCTGTCCCTGGCAGTAAGGGTTCCCCGGCTCGAAGATTCTCCGCAGCTAGAACTTCAGCCTTAATCGCAGCTTCTGTCTCGCTATCGCATGCTTTGAGCTTCTCGGCTGCCGCTTCATCGACGTAGGGAAGGCTTGAGTCAATGCGAGAAGCGAGACCATCGATGCGCTGGGCTGAGAGCAGCAATCCTTTTGCCTTGGTCTTCGGATCATTTTCCGCCAAGGTCTTTTCTAGCTCGTTTAGTCGGTTCGTTTCTGATTTTGTGAGAGTTGCCAGTTTCTTAACCAGCTCGCTATTTGTAGTGTCGCTCAGAGATGCGATTACTTTCCCAACCGATGTGTCTCCTATTAGATCAGCAAAAGGAGCAACGTCCGTGTTTGTCGATTCGATTTCGCTGTTCAATCGGCGCAATAGTTCGGGCAGAACCTTTTGACCGAGATTTTCTAATATGTCGAGACCATAGGGAAGGTAGGCAACATCCTGCTCGTCCAGGTATTCACGAGCACATCGTCCATCAAACACAGCTATCGTTGAAAGCTCCTCAGGAGCTGGACTATCGCGTTTCCAGTTAAGCGATTTCTGGACTGTGCCCACCGTAACGTCGAAAATTGCTTCCGGGACTTTCCCACTGGACTGCGGATCACTCGCATCGGCATGGATGGTTTCCGAGACGTCACGCGCACGACAAGCTCGCTTTAGCACACGAGAGTACCCAGACTTTCCTGAACCGTTGCCGCCGTAGATTATTGTGATCCCTTTAGGTCCGAAGGTGAGTTTCTCGCCATCTGCAATTCTATTGACGTGCTTTAACTCTCGAAGGGCATTAAGAACCACAACGCCGGGACCGGCAGACTGTACAGGAAGATGTTCTGCTGCGAGTGGACTTGGCTGGCGATTTTGGGGGTCAGGCAATCCTCGGGCAGACTTGAGCGTTGCATACAAGTCATCAATGTCTTGCGAGCTGCATTCTTGATATTGAAATAAGCGTCGAAGGGCATCGCGCTGCCAAGGCAAGAGGTTTGCGCTAGACCAAACAAGAATATCAGTCAGTAGTGACATAATTGCGCGCTATCCCTCATTACCAATTCGATCATCTGCGTCGGTCGGATGAGAGGCAGGTGGATTCAGAGCACGTAATTCTAGCCCCTCGATTTCCTGTATCGTCTTTCCTGCAATTCCCTGCAGGTCTCCATACATCCCTGCCGTTGCCTGCATCACCCGATCAATTTGTTCTT
Organism: Nitrospira sp. ND1; assembly: GCF_900170025.1. Classification (NCBI taxonomy): domain Bacteria; kingdom Pseudomonadati; phylum Nitrospirota; class Nitrospiria; order Nitrospirales; family Nitrospiraceae; genus Nitrospira; species Nitrospira sp. ND1. The sequence continues at coordinate 1,559,734 of NZ_FWEX01000006.1, forward strand.
CACGCTTGGCCCACTGTTTGATGATGGCCTTCTTCTCTTTATCGAGATCCTCCTGCATAGAGGAGAACGCCTCGACAATTGCCTCGACTCTATGACGGAATCGAGGCCCAGTGAGATATTGATAGACCATTTCCGTTTTCGTCTGCTGCCCCTCGGACGCTTGGCGGGCTGAAGCGACTTCGATAAGCGTGTGGCGGAGCGTGAGAGCAACTGGAAGTACTGTTTTAGTATGTGTCACCCAGACGTTCTCGACCAACCCAAATGTTTCTATTTCTTTGGGGAGCGATTGGCTCACAATCACGGCAATCTCAGCTTTGGCAGCCCGCTGATCTTCACGAAGCTTAGCCAGCCAGCCGTCACTCCAGTTCTTGGTTCGCTTCGATTCCCAGATGATCGTCCCACATGGTTGCCCGTTCGGTCCGACGACATGCTGCAGCACATCACCGCCATGCTCTCCTTTGGGGACAGGCTCAATCGTATCCCGTGGGAATTTCGCACGCAGCAGGGCTTCCAGCTCTAGTTCTTGAACTTCCCCTTGAAGCTGCTGCGAACCCTGCTCAGCCTTTCGCTTCAACTCCTCGATCTGCTTCTGCATGGAAGAGATCGTTTGCTCCGCCTCCATGACCTTGAGCCTCAGCCCTTCCTCGGCCTCTTTCTTCGCTTGTTCTCGGGTGGTCGCGAGTCCCTCTTGAACCCGCTTTTCAACCGTCAGCTCCAATTCACGCTTGGCGTCGTCCAGCTCGCGTTGTTTCCGAAGGAGATCGGCCTGCGCTTTCTGCGCCTCAGTCAGTTTGACGTTTTGCTGATTGACGACTTCTTGGAGATCGGCAAGGGCTTGCGTCTTCTGGTCAATATCCGTTTGGAGAATCAGCTTCGCTTTCTTCGCTTCTTCAACCGCAATCTTGCCCCGCTCTAGTTTGAGTTTTTCTGCAACCTGGTCATCGATTGTCTGCTGCGCCTTGGTAAGCGCTACTTCTCGCTCGCGCAATGCAGCATCGCGTTTCGCCACGTCGGCATCTTTCTGAGCCAGTTGCTTCTGGTATTCGCGGCGTGTGGATTCGATCAACGGAGCGGCGAGAGACTCCGTGAGTTTGATCTCGGTCTTACAATTGGGACAGATGATGGTTGGTTCACTCATAGCCGTCCTCGTTATTACCGCACCTGCCAGTGAACAGAAAATAACTGCTGGGAGTTTACCTTTTGTTGCAACTTGCCCTCAATTTCAGAGATGAGCTGTCCGCGCCGATGATCGATCTCATCTTGTGCATCGAACAGGGCCCTACGACGCTTACCTCGCTCGGATTCGATCGCCTTGATCTGCTTTTGTCCAGCGAGCTTCTCTTCCAGAGTGAGGGCTGCCACGGCCGCCTTCCTGGCTTCCTTGATCTGCCGGTCGAATTCTTTAATCTCTCGCTCTAAGCCCACTTTCAAGTCATCGGCCCAGGCATCCAGCTTGTCGGCTTCGATCTCGAAGAATTCCGCATTGCGCTGTGAGATGTGGCGACGAATGGCGTCCTGACGTTCTTCTGTTCGCTTACTGAGTGTTGGATGTTCAATCATGGAGCTTACTGGCTGAGTGACTGTAGCAGGGAGGGAGAACAGGCGCCGGACGGCTTCCTCATCCAACACCTCGCCATTGTCGGTCACACCAGTAGAAATCAGATAGTCTTCGGCTTGATCCAACGCCTCTACAGTGAACAGCGAGAGAGTCAGGACTCCGGACTTGCCGATAAGCGGTTCAAGCACGCTAACTTTGCCGTCATGTTTCCCATACTCAAAGGTCAGTTCTGCCGGGTCGAGCTGGCGGGTCTTTGCCTGCTCCAGCACATGTTCTGCCAACGGATGCGCCAATCGATAGAGATGTGCTTCCCCGGTTCGACGGGGCAGTTCGTAAAGACCCAACGGGATCTCTCCTTTGAAAGGACAGGAGTTGAGTCGAAACGAAGTGTCAGAAAGAAAATCAGCATGGTTGCGCAGCTCAAAGCACGTGAGTTGCATCAGGATGCGTTCGTACCGATTCAGATACAACCGTGAGCTTTCGTCGCTCACGCGCAGCTTTTCCCGCACCTCATCATCAAAATGTTCAAATAGCAGCTGGCGGGCACGGGTCATGGCTTCGTCGATCTGGGTGCCAAGCTCTCCCTGGAGCTGTTCAAACGAGTTCTTGATCTCTTGTGGAGTGCGGCAGCGCTGATAGATGTCGGCAATCCTCTTTTCGAAATCCACGCCGGACTCAATCGCCCCCAGCACTTCGTCACTGGCCCCAAAGACTCCTTCAAACAACAGGAATTTCTCAGAGAGCAAGCGAAAGACATGCTGATCGGCTTCGTTGTTCTGATTGAGGAAATTCACCACGACGACGTCGTGCTTTTGCCCGTACCGGTGGCAGCGGCCGATGCGTTGCTCGATCCGCTGGGGATTCCAGGGGAGATCATAGTTCACGACAAGCGAGCAGAATTGAAGATTGATGCCCTCGGACCCCGCTTCCGTGGCGATCATGATTTGGCCCTGTTCTTTGAAGTAATCCACGATCGCCGAGCGCAGGTCGGCTGATCGTGACCCGGTGATTCGATCTGTCCCTTGATGGCGCTGGAGCCATTCTTGGTAGATCTCCTTTGATCGAGGGTCGTTGTTCGATCCGTTAAAGAGAACGATGTGGTCTTTCCAGGGACTATCGGCCAGGACTCGGAGGAGATATTCCTGGGTACGACGTGATTCAGTGAAGATAATGGCCTTTTGTGCCGCGCCTAATTCTTCTGCTTTGCCAAAGGCGGTGCGCAGGGAGGTAAGGAGCGCCTGCCCTTTCGCATTGTGAGTGATCGAGACGGCCAGCTTGCGGAAACCTTCGAGATCGTCGATTTCCCGTTGAATGGCTTTGCGGTCCGCCTCGGTGAGCACTTTCGAGGCAGCTTCTTCCTCGTCCCACTCCTCCGCCATCTCATCGAGTGTCTCAAAGTCTTCCTCCAGGGCTTCCTCAAGTGGGTTTGGCCCATCGGCGAGTCGAAGACGTTCACGGAGACGCGAACTCATTGAATCCAGAGCTCCGGCGATCGCGAAGGAAGACGAGGCCAAGAGCTTACGGAGGACGAGGGTCATAAGTGACCGTTGGCTCGACGGGAGGGCCTGCAGATTGTCCCGACGGAGATAGTCGGACACTAAATGATAGAGCCGATCTTCATTTTCAGCCGGCGTAAAGGGCTGCATCATCGGTAAGCGCTTGGTGTAGCGCACATACGGCAATACTTGTCGGCGAAGCGTGCGCTTGCAGAGCGGCTGCAGACGAGCCTTCAGAGTATCGAACGTGGCTTGATTGTGAAGATTCGCAAACTGCTCTTTGAAACTCTTCAGGTCGCCGAAGATGCGGTCGTCCACCACACTGACGAGTCCATACAGTTCGAGCAACGAATTCTGCAGTGGCGTGGCCGTAAGAAGCAGCTTCGGTGCGTCCTTGAGGGCGTGCTTAATGGTGTTAGCAATGACGTTCGTCGGCTTATACACGTTCCGTAAGCGATGGGCTTCGTCGATCACCACGAGGTCCCAGCGCATGAGGCTGATCTCCGCAGCCTTGGTACGCGCAAACTGGTAGGAGCAGATGATAATGTCGTCGCACTCAAACGGCCGGACATGACCTTGGCGGACCGTATCGTTGTAGGACTTCGTCTCAAGAATGGAACAGGGCAGAAAGAACTTCTCCAGAAGTTCCTGGTGCCACTGCTTGCGGAGATTTGAGGGGGTAATGACGAGAATGCGCCGCTTGCGCTCCGCCCACTTCTGGGATAGCACGAGGCCAGCTTCAATAGTCTTACCAAGACCAACTTCGTCTGCGAGAAGGGCGCCTTTCGAGAGGGGCGATCGGAAGGCAAATAACGCAGCTTCGATCTGATGGGGATTGAGATCGACTTGTGCATCTACGAGCGCACTTGCGAGCTTCTCGATGCTGTCGGACGGACAGCGCTTGGTGAGTTCGTGGGCAAAGAATTTGGAGTGGTAGGGAGTAAGGTCCGTCAATTCAGAACCCATTGTTCAGGAATGCCTATTAGCCGCCGCAGAATACCCCTTTCCCCACCAGAAATCACCACGGCTTAGGAGGTAAGGAATTCAAAGTTGCCGCAATTAGAGAATTATTCGGCGTCAGTGGATCAAGCCGATCTGCATGCTGATGGGCCCATATAAGCCATCGATCTGCCTGGTTTCCTTGCTGAACCGCCCCATCAGTTCAAATGCGTCAGTTCTGATAGTTCGATGAATCGATACGCACGGCTTGGCTGCATGTTCTGGATATCGGTCAGGCGTCCCTCGCTTAGAAACTTCACTTCCAAGACATGATCTCTCTCCATGGTTCTACTTTTCCAGCAAGCTCCTCCTTTTTAATTAACTGAATGGTTCCTCGTAATCGCTCAAGCGGTACTTCTAAATACGGTTCAACTCGATACTCACGCGGCTGTCGTCGCATCAGGTTATTGAAGATATCAAGCATTCGGCCAGCGGCTTTGCATACAATACGATCTTCTGAATCTTCAGAGAGCTTCTTGAGAACTTGGTAAGTGACCAACTGAGCGAGGTGTTCGTGAAGGAAGGGGTCAATCTGGTTGTATATTGTGGTCAGGCGTTTCAGCCGCGATGCAGCAAATCTTCCGTTTTTAAGACCTTCCCATCTGTCCGCTTCAGTCACACCGAGATGAATAAGCGCATGTGCGTGTTCGTGGAAACGGACTACATACTCAAGATCTTCTTCTTCGCAGTCCAGTAGTCGGGCAGCCCTTTGGATGTTCTCTGAAAATAGCTTGATCGACCGGTTGGCTGAATTATATGTGCCTAAGAAGATGTCTATTGTTAATAATTCGTTGTCTTCTGAGAGTAGCGGCGGTGGAGGAGGATCATCAGCCGGGGGACTCATTAAGTCTTTGAGATAACATGGGTAACCCATTACCTCTCTAACGATAACGTCTGGAGTCAGCTTTTTGTGGAGATGCATTAAGATATCGAGCCCTTCGATAAATTCAGTCACGTCAAGTTTCATTTACATTTCCTTCAGACGTTTTCACGAGGCGTTTGTACGGATCTTCAACAGTTTCTTGACAGAACACTTCCCAATCGAATCTGCACATCAGCTCGCTCCATTAAATCGTTATCAGACGTAAAATGCAAATAACAATGAAAATACATATACAACACAGTTGACATAATACTTGCTTGTCGTTTATAGTGCCTTTCACCGGTGGGTCTTTAACAAGAGGCGCCCAGCCTCGAGCTTCACCGCTTCCTGAAGCCCAACATATACCTCGGGGCTTCACCCTCTTCATCTTCAGCCACACCGTGTTCGGGTGGCTGAACGTGAAGGCGGCGCATAAAACGCCATTCACGCTGAGCATGAATTCTCGTGCTCGGAAACGTGGTGGTGTGTCATGAATCCCTTTAAAAGATCCTTCGACCTGTCCGTTCAGGTTCTTCCCCACTTTCTACTCGTCCCGGCCATTTCATTTTCCTTGGCTCTGATTCGTGATGTCCGTCAAAGCTATGGGATTCGCCATGACCAGGAGCACACATCACTAAGCGAACATTCGCTTTGGACAGTCTTGTGCGCCAACCTCTGCTTTTTATCGACGACTTCGGCCGAGAAGGTCGCATCACTCGTTCTATTTCCCCAAAGCCCACCGTCAACCACAAAGGAGACGAAGTACTTATGAAGCAACAAATGAAAATGGTTCCTCTTACCTCGCTCAAGATTCACCCCATTAACCTGCTGAGGGCTCCAGACACGGACCTGATTGAACGATTGGTGGAAAGCATGCGGCGGGAGGGATTTCGTCCGAACCATCCTCTTTTGGTGACACGTAATTACTTCATTCTGGACGGGAAAAACCGATTTTTCGCTGCGGCAATGGCTGGGATCAAAACAATTCCTATTGTCTTTGATGAAGCGACCACAGATGTCGAGGCAATGACTGCCACCACCGTAGACAACACCTTTATCAACAATCTGAACCAAAAGCTTCCGAGAGGAGTTCGCGTGATTAATACGGTCCGGATCTGTCTCTTAGAAGAGAAAGGAGTGAAAGATCCCTGGAGCTTGGCCGGGGTCAATAAATCTGATTGGTTTGCTGCCAAACGCGTCATCGATGCAGAGATACAGAAGGCGAGCCAGACCCGAAAGGGCCTCCCGATCGAACTTCTTGACGAGATGATCCGCGTCCGGAAGATCTCCGAGCAGGTTTTCGATTTGTACCACGATGAGAAGGCATGGAACAGGATCGTCAAAGGAACGGCTGCATCGACTACACCGAAACGCAACTCTAAACCAACAGAAATCAGCGATGCAATTAATGCCTTATCCCATTATGTGAAGGTGACATCAGAGCAGGACGATAGTTTGCCGGAATCATTGCGAAATAACGTTCAATCATGCCTGGCCAAGATCAAGAAGCTCAGTCGGCCGGATACCGCCGGGAAGGCATTGGTTCTCGCGTGCGAGGTGACGTTGTCCTTACTGGCCAACAACAAAGATTCCAGTGACAGCTCTTCTAAACTCTTTGATTGATGGACGAGATATGAAGTTTATCCCTATGAAGCCTGGATCAATCGGTCTTCGTGTTGATGAAGTGGGCTTCACTGCGTCCACCGATGACTTAAATAAACTGAGAAAGCAAATAGACGATTTGCGAATGCTTTCTCTCCGCCTCCCCTTGATCGCCAGGGAAAATTCTGCGGAGGGGGTCCCATCTCTCATTGGGAGCCATGTTGCTTATTCTTTGATGCATGACCACCCGGAGGCTGAGGTCCCACTTATCGTCATACCGTCCCAAGACCTCACAGAAGAGAACCTCAAGTTCCTTACTAAACTCGATCGGGTGATCTCCACCGCAGTGGTTAACGCTTTTTCGAAGGCTAAGGGTCCATCGCGTCCAATCCGGGCCAGAGAAAAGCGAGTCGACCAAAACCAGAGATGCGTCATCTGTCACCATCCGGGAAAGGACTACGTGCTCCGCATACCTAAAAACTGGAAGACTCTTCTCTCACAGAACCAAGGTGGTCACATTTCCTGCAAAAAGTGTGGCATACGGATTTTCCTGAATGCCGAAGAATTGCGGGAATTTAATTCCGGCACCCTAACAACATGGCACTTTATTCGTCTCAAATATGGAACAAATGGACGGGTTGAGGAATGCCCTCTGTGTGCAGCGGCCAAGAAGCAGTTCGGAATTATCTTACAGAGATTCCGCAGCGGTCATCTAATTGGGGAGGTGTGTCGGAATAGGCTAAAGGATCCCTTGGAGTGTGGATTCGAGCGAATCTATGATGGTGTGATATGGCTGTCTGCGATCTAAGTCCCCAGGTAATAGAGTTCCTCCAGAGGACTAACACTCATCCAAGTACAATCCTCAGGTATGAGGAAACTCTACCTCTCAGCATCATTCTCCCGCCGTTGGCCGACAAAGTCAGCGGGTGTTCATTGAAGGACGCTGTTCAATGGACCAATGCCTTCTTCTCAGCTTTTGATATTCCTTTAAACCTACGAGGTATTTTGCATGCCGAAAGCGTGTTTCGCTATTGGGTTCCACTCCTTCTTCAAGAGAACCCGCCTATTGAAACGACTGTTGCAATCGCCATCCTGGGTCGACTATTCGCGGATCTAAATATCTATAATAAAAACGAACTGGACAAAGGACTCTTTAGCCTGCGGCCACGCGTGGAATACGAGCCTTTGTTTGCCTTCCACGTCGACGCAATTCGCTGGATCGCCAAGGACGAATCACCCTGTCCGTTGTATCAGTTGTGGGGAAGAACATTTCACAAAGGCCTTCGCGAGATTCAGTCCACTACTTCAGAATTGGAAACTCTGCGGGGTTATGCAACATCTGCACGACTGTTCTTCGTCAAGTTCCCACATGATTCCGAATGTATTGATCCTTCTGGCCCCATCACATTTCAAGCGTTTGAAACACACGTTGATTGCTTCCATAAGGGTTATACCGCTAATCCTCCAAAAACGCGGCGAACGCGTGCAGTAAAGAAAATGGCAGACGAGCATTGTGATCGGTTAATTCGACTTTTCCACACGCATAAAGTGCGTGAGTCTAAACATAGTGGAGGCGGCCCCGCGCAGGACGAGCGATCACAATCATTGGATCAGTCTGTCGCCGTTGAACGTATTGACGACTACCCAACTCCCCGGCACGGCGACTTTCGAGAAGATGTGTCCCCGCTCACGGCTATAGTTGTAGTAGATCAGCTGGGAAACGAAGAACCAGCAAGCGCCATAGGGCAAAACGAACCAGAAGAGACCGTAAGCGATTGGGTTTCCTCGGCCGATCAAGCGCCGCTGCTTCGGCATCCTCCCTCCATTCCATATTCTTACAAGTCCCGCTACTACCTGTATCAATACGACTTCTTTTGGGACTCTAAAGTTCCAGCCCCTCACACCCTTGTAGAGCTTTATAAGACGGTTGAACACTTGAGCCCATTGGACCCGGCAAAGTACGGGGCCCTTTGTCTCATGCTGCTTGTGCCTTTATTCACAGGACGTGATGTGCGAGAACTCGAAGAAGCGGTGATTGCACCGTATCCGACGAAAGCAGAAAGCCGACTTCTGGATTTCCACGCTACCCTCTTCTTTGATGTGCGTGCGGAGTGGTTCTTTTTTCATCAGGATACGCTCCGCTCTTCGTTTCAGCCGCCGGAAGCAAGCGGATGGCTTGCATCGACGACATGGGTTCCATTTCCTCTTCCGCAGCCATTGCTCAATACATGGAGGACTTACTGTGCGTGGCTCCAAGATGTCGGTCAAACCACTCCCGGTTCTCCGATACTCCAGTATGTCGATGAAAAAGGACAGATCAAGACACTCAAGGCGAAGGATGTTCATGGATTGTTAATAAGAGCAGGGGTTGATGCACGTCTAATCCCAAGAGTATCAGATCTTTGCCGAGGCTTTCGCGGATGGCTCGTTCACGGGTTCGGAATGAATGATGTGATGGCTTACTTCATTAGTGGACAGCTAACCAGGGTGGGAGTCAAGCCCCGCTATACCCATTTGATGATTGACAACTTCCATGACGAATATCAAAGGTGTTGTAATGACCTACACAAGTATGTGTCTTCCCATCTTCCATTGTCCGGTTGGTGGAATAATCGCCCCGCCGTCGCTGGTCATATCCGAGATCAGGTGAGCGTCTATGGCATCGGCTCTCCGCTCGTATTAGGAGAAACCGTGCTACGAGAAGAAATTGAAAGGGTAGGCAACGCGGTCCACCGAACGTCATACCCCCGCAAACCCAATGAGGTAATTTCACATCATAACGCATCTGTAACCTATGCGGCTCTCGCCGCTCTAACGCTGGGAATTCGACCGAGAAATGATTTTGGCTTTTTGCAGAATGATTATCTCGCCGATTTCGTTTGCATTCCCATCATCGACAAATTGAGTTCGCTCTATATTGAAGACCGCTTAATGGGTTTTCCTCCCACCGTTAGGCATCTCTTTCGCGAACTTGCCACAGGAAGAGAGCGGCTCATCCATATGTTGAAGATGTATTTTGGATATCCTGCTGAGCAGGAGTTGGAGAGTGACAGGCTCTTTGTGTTCTTGATGGACAACGGAAGTATCAGGTCATTCAGTTTGCGTACGTTGAGGGAGCTCTTGACAGCCTTTGGTTCGCACCGCCTAGCCCAAGGGCCTCTAAACATGGGGCGGCATTACAATAGAAGCTGCAAAGTGCCCTTGTATGCCGACGATACGATTGATTTCCATATTGGCCATCAACGAGCTGGACGAGAGCCCTTCTGCGCTTTTAGTAGCGCGTTCATAGGGCAGGCGCTGAAACTGTTGCAAGATCATCACGAGGATCTTGTCACGCATCTTGGATTCAGAAAACTTCCGTATTTCCCACAGACAAAATGACTCCTAAGACCCTAGAAGAACTGGACAGCGTGATCAGGGCATTTGCCCAACAACTGGATCGTCTGGGGAAACGGGCCCCACAAACCGTTCTCACGGTGTGGTCATATCTACGGAATGTATTGGATAGATGCCAGATTAAAGATGATGGTCGGTATGACATCCCAGATCATTTACTAAACGACCTCATTAAGACTCTCGACAAACAATATTCCTCACGCGCTCATCAGTGGCAGGCCAAGCACACACTTAATCTCATTCTATTTAAGCTGACGAAGGAGTCCGTGCTGCACTCCAAATTTGTCAATGTACCGCACCAAGTACCTCGCACATTGGTCACCACTCTCGATGGGATTACTCCATCGATGCTGGCTGCTGCCTACCATTTGCGGCGCATCATGCAAAAGACAACTGCACCCGAGCCTTCTCAAGACTGGCGTTGGGGGATAGAGCTATGGAGTTACATGTGTTTTTACACATCAGTCGTGCTCGACAGCTTTGTCCTGCTGCCGAATGTCCGTAGTCGCCTATTACACCTTCGCAGAGAAGATTTGAAAGAACGCGGCTGGCTGAAGCTTCCGCAGCATGGACGACGCGAAGAGGTAGACCAAGGACTACGCTCGCTACTCAGGTTTCCGCTGACTCACTCGGGCACCCTTCATCTCGAGAACCTTCTACAGATACTCGACCTGCCGGCATCAGGAAGAATCTATAAGGATCCAGTCTTCACAGATGAGTGGCGGACTTCACGATGGCATAAGCGTATGCGCCTCTCGTGGATCGATTTCATGGCCGAACTCATGACCAACACTGCCTTTTCACCTTCCTTGTTCTCAATGGAGACATTAGTCCATGTAGCTACCGTAGTCGCTATGCTGGAGAACATGCCCCCGTTCGCCGTCGCTGTACACACTGGCCAAGTATCGATTTCCCCCATGACTGACGGTAGCTTCAATCGGCTGTTTCTGCTGAAGAGCTTGCGAGGTACCGAAACACTAGTACGCTGCCAGACACCAGTAAAGCCCCGACAGCGGGCATCTACCCATGGACCAGATGGCGAACTTTTTCAGCAAATTGAGCAAGCGCGTCATCGGCTTCACCGCGAGCAGGCTGATGCGAAGAAGGTCCGAGGATTGATTGCGGATAGAATCCTCCAGTTGGTTGAAGTGACCGAAACTGAACTGGTCGATCGGGCCGAGCAATTCACTGCACTTGGGTACAACGTTCGGTGTTATGGACTTTGGCTGATACGTCTGTTGAGAGGGAAAGACGACAACGGTACTGTTGCCACGCGCGCTTCCGCGATAGCAGCTGCCTTCTTCCCATATTTTGTCGGTTCGCCCTTTTGCCGGTGGAGCGAGTTGGATTGGATATCGAATCTCGCCTCGGCTATGGACGATCATGAGACGTCTCAAGCCACGGCTAGCTACCGGCGGTTTGTCGATTTTCTCGCAGAAGCTCGATTGACTCCGAAGCCCACTATCCCCTGGCAAGCCCAAGCGTTCAGAAAATCAGCCGTTCACTACCCAGTCCCATTGGTAAGCCCTCAAGAATTTGAGGCAGCTCTTGCAGCGAGTTCCTTACATTTCATACCTGCGGGAATTCGCTCCCTGCTCCGAGTAAAAATGATCCTGGGTTTCGATCTGGGACTACGCAGCATGGAAGCAACCAACTTGAAACTGCGGCATTTCATCAGGGAGCCGGAACCTGTGATCGAAATCAGGATCACTAAGACGGCTTCTGGTATCCGCAACCTCCACCTCTCAAAGCTCATGGTGGTTCACCACTTGGTTGAGATTTGGCAGTTCGTAGATCAACGTTACAGAGAAACGGGAGGTAACTTGGACGCCCCACTGCTTGCGACGGTGGAGCATCCAGAGCCATATGACAGCAGTTACTTGGCGTCGCTTGCTGGACTAATACTTCGGGAGGTTATCGCCGAAAATCTATGTTTTCACCACTTGCGGCATTCCTTCGCCAGCTGGTTTCTCCTGCGTTGGCTTAAGGCTGTAAGACCAGACTTATTTAATGGAGTGAATATCCCCATATTCGAGCAACAGATATTTGAAGAGCCACTCCTCAGCGCCCTCCGTCAACTTTTGTTCGGCTTACGGGAACCAAAGATCGGGGAAGTTGCCTTCTCTCATGGGTTGGTCGCTCTATGCCGGCTGCTGGGGCATAGCAGCCCAGCAACTACACTTTCCTCATACTGCCATACAGTCGATGTCCTCTCTAATCTGATTTTAGCGGGAAGGCGGAACTAGTCACATTACATGACATGCAAATTCTGGTTTGCAAGCGCGCACACAGTTTCGCTTGTATTTACGTGTAAAGCATTGCTTCAGAATTTTCTCGGTCACGTAGTGACACGGCGAGGTAACCGATCTTCCTGTCAGCACCTTCCCCCTACACAGCCAGGAAACTATTGGGTGAAGCCTCCAGACGGCACGCGAGAAGTGATGGTCACTGTAGAGCTGAGGGGCAATGAGCTGATGGTGTGATGGCCCAACTGCGTATTTTGCTCCAAATGAGCCACTCTGCGTTTGTGGCCAGAAACGTTTAAAGCGAGTCTGTTATGACGACACCGCCACGGGTATTTACAGATCGGATGATTGAGAGACATAGCGACCCACTCTATGTATCCATCGTCTCCCGTGTACCTGAGACCGGTCCTTCAGGGCGGCTCGGGCGGACAAAGCCTGGGCATCTCATTAGATCAAACGTCAATTCTCCGCATGCGCTCCACTTTCGCGAAGCATCGTGAGATGCGAGCTCTTTTTAGGCTTAAGGGACAATACGCGTCGTGTTCTGCCAGAAGACAACTGCGCTTGCCTACGATAGTGACCAGCTTTTGGCAGGAATCTCGACTCGCATCGTGAAACTCGACTGATCCTCAGGCCCGCAGGGGCCCACCGTCTTGCAGAAGCAGAACGGCCTTGGCCGCTGATCGTTCGACAACGGGCGACACGTGAGGAATGTCATTCCGGCCGGATAGGGCCCACGCACTGCAAGACACCACAATGGGCACCACCCGCCATCGACGGCTCAGTCCACCTATCGCCCACGGCGAACGCTGCGGCAAATGGCGAAACGGATCGTTGAAGCTGACGCGTTTCTTGAAGGCCGGTAGTCGGTCGTTGGCCGCATATGAGGGACACCGTGGTTATCCACGCTGTGGCCCTTGAGATGAGGCGGAAGCTCTAAGTTTCAGTCGTATCGCGTGGAGCAAGGAGGAAGGATATAGGCTCACCTGACGCCGTGACGTGGTGAACACAACGGAAATGCGAGGGAGGCTGTTTATTCCGATGCCACCTTCGAAACAGCAGGATGAAGCCCAGCACTAAGACTACGAGCGCACCCAGATAAAGGATACCTACCATTCCGCAGACCGCCTTTGTTTGTCCTGCTTAGATCTCAAGATCGATGAAGGACGCCGTGGTCCTGGCAGATACTCTAATCCGAGAAATGTTTCCTGCGGCAGAGGATACGGCTTGGCCAGCGCTGTAGAGATCACCGAACGCGGCTTTCCCCATATTGAAGATAGCGGGCTGGTGCTCACCTTTACGTAGTACATAAGGTCCCTCCTTAGCTATCCCGTTGCTAAAGCTACACGAGGTTAGGCCTCAATAGAAAGTAGTACGGATATAGGCTCACCTGACGCAGTTACGTGGTGAACACAACGAAAATGCGAGGGAGGCCGCGTGCTCCGTTCCCGCCCGCCATACAGGACGAAGCCTAGAACCAGGGCTGCCAATCCACCGAGATAAAGATAAATAATGTCTGCCATCACGGCCTCCTGTCTCTTGTGGAGAGTAGCTTAGAGGCGGTGGTGAATGCACTTACCGAATAGAACACCCAGCTCATCGGCCGCCTTCTATTCGCCAGCCGCGCCCATACGAATTCTTTGGACTTCCGGGATCGAGCGGGTTGCCAGCGCCGAGCGGATTCTTGAGTGAATCTGGTGAAAGGGAGCTCCCATAGCGTCCAAGCGGATTACTGACCGAGTCGGGGTCCAGTGGATTCGTGCTGAGTTTACCGCGGTAGTTCCCTTCCTGGTCATAGAGGCGAGGAGCATCAATGGCAAGCGGATTCGTAGCGGAGAACGGACTGACGGGACTGCCGTACAGGCCAATCGAGTTCCTGGGACTTGTGGGACTCAGGGCACCATAGGCCCCGATGTCATTAAAGATGGAATCAGGGTTCAGCTCATTCTCGCTGAGGTCGCCAAGATATTCGGCCTGGACAGTGAGTGGGAACAACAGGAGAAGAGCGAGAAGGGCGAGAAGGACGACTTGCATGAGAGTACCTCCGTGGCTCTGAGGCATTATCCTCCGGTCCAATCCAGATGGGAATCAAACACTGATGGACTTTGGAGTGATCGAACCTACGACCTACTACAATACAAGGTTGAGCTACTACTCAAGCTCCCTCTCAAGGTATTTCTCAATACGCTTATTGGTCCAATTCGTCGCAGCCAAAAGTACGAAGCCATCCAATATGTATTTGGCGATGTCTTCACAGACGATCGGAACATCCTGACCATCCTGGTCCTCGTTTTCGACGCTCCAATCGGTGCCATCGTCGGTCTGCAGCCAAATAGCCTGCTTTGTTGCCGAATCAAGTCCTACCAGTTCACCCAGGATGAGGGATTCGATGGTGTCCAAATAGGCATCCCACATCACCGACTCCTGACCCTGAACTTGAACACATATTTCGTCCCAGATGTTCTTGAGGGGCGTGTCATCACCCGACTGCATTCCGTCAGTCATCTTTGTCAGAGAGCGAATCACCTTTCGAGAAAGAGTCTCGCATTCACTCCTTGCTAGATCGGCGATGATATTGTCCCGATAGTTCATACTCTTGGTACTTAGTGTGCCTCTCTACACGGGGAGATGGGGAATCGGACAGGCATGTGGACCTCGTAGGGAGAGCGATTCACGCATCTTACCCCAGGTGCTCCAAGACCAATTGAGCGGCATCCTCCAGAGCGAGTGAGAGCAAGGATTCGGGTGTCACCTCAGCCTCTTCCAGCACCCAAATAGCTTTCTGCATGGTCCCAGGGCTGCGAGCCCAATCGCTCAGAGCCATCATACCATCATCCCAACTCGACACATCTTCATCTAGTGCAAATCGCGCAAGAGAGATCACGGAAATCTCGTTACCCAGTGGGTGCTCACGGGCACTCTCCAGCAGAACACGCGCAGCTGCGTTTAGCGGGTGCTTGTCTAGGTCACGGATCTTGTCCATCCATTTTTGGCGACTCTGTTCATGTAGTTGAGACAATTCGGCTTTAGACAGTTCAACGAGGAGCAAGGCTCCATCGGGCAATTTTCGATACGCCCACTTCCCAGGTTGATCTGGAAAGTAGTCAATTACCAACTCTCCGGGAAGCTCGACCATGAATGCCTCCGTCATAACTGCAAGTGCCATGAATCGCGTGAATGCCTTGGGTGGTTGTCCGATAACATCCAACAGGGCAGCGTCGGCGGAACCCAAGAAAGACGCCAATTAAACACCAAAAGGTTCCATGCGGTGCCTTGCCCCTGAAATGGGCCTGCGTTGTATGTGACGGAGTATTGCACAGGAAAGCAACGGTAGGGGCGAATCGAGAAAGGCATAGGGGCCTCACAGGATGGCGCATTCTAGGAGGGATACAAACGATGGCGCAAGGGCCGAAAGGGGAATTGGTTGTATTTACGCTACGCCGTCACGATCGGCAACGCACCCCAATCCGTCGTATAGGCCGGCGAACGGTGCTGAAATTGCGTCTTCCAGGCTTTGCCAATACCGCTGGACGCATAGTGGAGAGTGTCTGCACCCCAGCGAGTATTGATCGCATCGAGCGCGGACATCAGCCGCTTGGACTTTCCCCTGTCTTGATAGTCGAACAGGTCGGCCTGTGCCTGACTGGCAGGGACCAGGCCTGTGAGGATCACCCCGGCTTTCTTGTAGCGATACCCCTCTCGATAGATCGTGCGGATTCCCTGCAGCGCCGACCTGATGAGGTCCGACGTGGAATCAGTTGCAACGGCCAGCTTCAGCGTCAGCACGTTGCTGTATTGCGGCCCTTCTTTGAATTCGTTCGTCGTGAGACACACCGTTAGCACCGTCGCGGCCAGTCGTTCGCGCCTCAACTTCTCCGCCACACGCGACGTATAGGACGAGACGGCCTCTTCCATGTCGGCCAGGGTACTGATGAGCTGTCCAAACGCCCGCGAGCACGTCAGGCTCTGCTTCGGGGCGGGGCACTCTTCCAGGTCTAAGCAGGAGATTCCACGTAACTCCATCACCAACCGAAGGCCCACGATGCCCAGATGCTTCCTGATCCATTGGTCATCAGCCTCGCGCAGCTGGAGCGCCGTCATGATGCCATGCTGATTCAGAAGCCTGGTGAGGTTTCGCCCGATCCCCCAGACATCTTCAACAGGTACTCGGCCTAGTAAGGCGTCTCGGTCCGGACAGGCCAAGAGGTCGAACACCCCGTTCGTATCCGGTGTGCGTTTCGCCACACGGTTGGCAATCTTGGCAAGGGTCTTCGTCTCTGCGATGCCGACTGAAACAGGGAGACCAGTCCAGCGTTTCACGGTGCTGCGAATGGTACGGCCATACTCAGTCAGGTTTCGTGAGGTAAAGCCCGACAGGCTCAAGAACGCTTCATCGATCGAGTAGATTTCGAGATCCGGGCAGAACTGCTCTAAAGTCTCCATGACCCGCTGCGACATATCGCCGTACAGCATGTAGTTCGAGGAGAACACCTGCACCTGATGAGCTCGGAGAACCGGGCGAATCTGAAACTCTGGAACGCCCATCGCAATGCCCAGCGCCTTGGCTTCATTCGACCGAGCCACCACACAGCCGTCATTGTTGGACAAGACGACAATGGGCTTGCCCTCTAGCCTCGGATTAAACACCCGCTCGCAGGAGGCATAGAAGTTATTGCAATCAACCAGGGCAAAGATGGGAGGCATGGGACCGCTTAGAGTGCGTGAATGACGTTGGTGACGACGCCCCAAATCTCAAAGGATTGGTGGGCCTGAATCTCGATGGGCTGATAGCTCTTGTTGGCTGGAAGGAGACGGAGGGTGTGATCCCGCCTGTAGAGACGTTTGACCGTTAACTCTCCGTCCAGCGCCGCCACGATCACGTTGCCGTCAACGGCTTCCAGGGAACGATCCACGATCAGAATGTCACTCGAATGAATCCCGGCCTCCAGCATCGAGTCACCCGTCACGCGTACGAAGAATGTGGCGGCCGGGTGCTTAATGAGGTGCCGATTCAGATCGAGCTTCCCCTCGATATAGTCATCAGCCGGAGAGGGAAAACCTGCCGGCAGGCGACCAAGAAAGACTGGGAGCGCATAGCGCGTCGAGAGATCAGGGGAGTAGACGGCATCCACATTCATCGGCATCGAAACCCTCACCAGATTGACCGCGCCTAGTGTAGTCCTAAACCGAGACAGGCTCAAGGCAGTCCGGGACATCATGTCGCGGGTTATTGACGAGCGTACTGACCGGATAGGCCATGAGATCCTCACTCGGATAGGGACGAAGCAGAGATTTCAGATTTTCTGTGTCATGGACGGTGGGGTCGAGCCACTGGTCGTAGGCCGAGGGTGCCAGAATGACCGGCATCCGATTGTGGATTGGTTGCAGCAACTTGTTTGGTTCCGTCGTGAGGATCGTACACGATTCGATGTCTGCGCCTTCCGGGGGGTGCCACCGTTCCCACAAGCCGGCAAAGGCAAGCGGACGGTGACTCTTCAATCCGATCCACATTGGCTGCTTCCTCAGGCCCTGAACCTGCCACTCATAGAACCCTGTCGCAATCACAAGACAGCGTCGAGTCTTGAACGCGGCACGAAAGGAGGGTTTCTCCGCCACGGTTTCCGCTTTGGCATTAATGCACTGATTCCCGATCTTGGGGTCTTTGGCCCAGGATGGGATAAGCCCCCAGCGTAACAGCACCAGCTGACGGGTCATCGTACCTGGCTCGATCCGTATCGCGGCCACCGGTTGTGAGGGAGCAATGTTGTACCGGGCAGTGAATAGCGGAGGGACTGTGACGCCAAACTGTTGGGCGATCACCGCTGGCGAGGCCGTTTGGGTAAAGCGTCCGCACATCATGAGCCTCGTAGGAACGTAGATTCTAGGCAAGTTAGGGAACTAAGTCCAAAACGCTGGATGGGCAATGACCGGACGGTCATTGCATAGAACGTCAGGCTATCCACAAACCCTTAAGGATTGCCTATCTCTAAACTCTTGAAGTTTGAGCCCCGTGAGATTGGCAATTCGATTTCCTCAAAATGGACGATAAAAGGCCATTTTGCGGCCGTCGGCATCCGGCCACTTTGCGACAGTCGCTACGGCAATCTCCGCGCCGGAAAGCTGCCGTTCATGAGAGATTGTGCTGGCTTAGCGGTAAGCCAGCCTGGATTGGGTATGAGTCTGCTGGGGGAGGGTCGTAAAACAGTTATCTAACACGGGTGTCGGTGTCCACAAAACCTGCCCACATGTCTTCCCGCAAGTTCTCGAACTCATGTGACCAAGAACTCGACTTCCACCGTCCAGAAATCAGATAATTGAAGGACTGATCCTGAACCTCGGTACATGCGGGTTAGGAGGTTCCTCCGATCTACACTCCGACATCCTAGGCCCACAAGGAGCCACGACTTAGGATAGTGAGCTCGCGGATGAAGAGGACGCTTAATCCTGTTCGAGCACCTGAATGATTGGGCATCCCTCTACAGGTTGTTTCCTGTCGCACTGCTGAACCAGACCGGCTAACGCTTTCCGCATCGCCGCGAGGCCCGTCAGTTTCTGGTCAATCAATCGCATCTTGTGGGCAGCCAGGGTCCGAGTCTTCGCACAGGCACGGGCTTCCTCCAGCTGTAGCAGTTCGGCGATTTCCTCCAACGTGAACCCAAGCGCCTGCGCCCGCTTAATGAAGCGGATGTGTTTCACGCTGTCCGCCGGATACCGCCGATAGCCCATGTGCGGCTTGTCCGGCTCGGCCAGGAGCCCTCGTCTCTGGTAATAACGGATCGTCTCGACATTCACCCCAGCCAGCTTCGCCACTCGGCCTATCGTTAATTCTGAAGCCATGAAGATTTCCCTTGATTCCGTACCGTAGTACGGAGTTTAGACTGGAATCAATGGGCAAGAGTTGGAGATACAGGCCGTGTCTTCATAGAGTGGAAAGGGACCGCCGAGTTGGATCGTGCTGGCCGCCATGGCCCAGTGGTCTGCTGTGTCCGGCCGTTTGTACTGTGGGTTCTGAATGAAAATAGGTGGAGCAGAGACATATAGATATGTCGTCCAGATCGGAGAAAGAGAACCCTTGGTCTAAAGCGAAAAATGGTCACGGCGCCTTGGGTATCGGCGGCCTCGCGGCGGTCCTCGCCTCGATCTGCTGTCTCGGCCCGCTCGTGTTGGTGACGATTGGCGTCAGCGGCGCGTGGATCAGCAATCTGACGATGCTCGAACCGTATCGTCCGATCTTAATCGGCGCAGCACTCGTGGCGCTCTTCTTCGCCTACTGGCGCATCTTCCGGCCCTCCGAAGCCTGCAAGCCGGGGGAGGTCTGTGCCGTGCCGCAAGTCAAGACGGCGTACAAGCTCATCTTTGGGATCGTGGCCGCACTGACGGGGCTCGCGCTGGCGTTCCCCTACCTTCTGCCGCTGTTGTACTGAAAGGAACACGTCATGAACAAGCGCATCACTGTATTGGCCCTCTTGGCCGCCTTGAGCGCGCCCGCCTGGGCCGCCACGCAAACGGTTACCCTGTCGGTGCTCGGCATGAAATGCGCGACCTGCTCGATTACGCTGAAGAAAGCGCTGAACAAGGTCGAAGGCGTCGAGAACATCGAGGTCAACTTGGAGAAGAAGGAAGCCCTGGTCACCTTCGATGACGCCAAGACCACGGTCGAGGCGCTGCTGGACGCGACCAAGAACGCGGGCTACCCTTCTACCGTTCATCCCTAACAGGTGCAATGGACGCGAAAACCAATAGTCACGAGACGCCATCATGGTTGGGCCGAACGCTCATGACGGTCGGCATCAGCGGCGCCGCGTTTGCCGCACTCTGCTGCGTGGCGCCGTTTATGGTCGCCGGTCTGGTCACCGCGCTTGGCCTTGGGTTCATTCTCGATGATTCCATATTGATCGGTCTTCTTATTGTGTTCATCGGCGTGGCCGCGCTGGGCTACTACTTCGTGCGGCGCCAGACGTGCGTGTGACCTGAAGAAAATTCCCGGACAACCAACCCAGGAGGGAAAATCATGGCGAAGACATTTGACCTGGTAATTCTCGGATCCGGCTCGACGGCGTTTGCGGCGGCGCTTCGCGCGGCAGAACGCGGAAAAACGGCAGCCATGACCGAGGTGCGAACGCTCGGTGGCACGTGTGTCAATCGTGGCTGCTTGCCCTCAAAGAACCTCATCGAAGCCGCAAAAACCCTCTACGAGTCGAAGCATCCGCGCTACCCAGGGCTCTCTCCTGCCTCGATGGGCCTGGACTTCCGTGCTCTGATCGAGCAGAAGGATGCCGTGATTGAAGACTACCGGGGAAAGAAGTATGAGAGCATTATCTCCAATTCTGAAAGCATCCGCGTTTTTGAAGGAGCAGCTCGCTTCAGTGGCCAGAACGAGGTGACAGTGAACGGGCAGGTGCTCTCAGCGCCTCGGTTCCTTGTCGCGACGGGAAGCGCGCCCACCGTGCCAGAGGTTCCAGGGCTTCGTGACACGCCGTATCTCACCAGCGACCTGCTCACCAGTCACGAAGACATCGAGATCACAGAGCTTCCGGCGTCGCTCATCATACTCGGTGGCGGTTACATCGCGCTTGAGCTGGGCCAGATGTTTTCGCGCTTCGGCACCCGCGTCACGATTCTGGCACGCGGAGAGCGAATTCTTTCGGCCTACGAGCCGGAGATTGCACAATCAGTGGCAGACGTATTTCGTGAGGAGGGCATTGCCATCCAGACGAACACCACGGTGAGCCGGGTGCAGGGCGATGAACGCCAAGTCGTCGTCACGCTCCAGGTGGACGGGCGGCAGAAGGAACTGAAAGCGGCGAAGCTCCTTGTGGCCACGGGGCGCACACCGAATACAGAACACCTGGGGCTTGACCTTCCAGGAGTCGATCTGGATGAACGTGGTTTCGTGAAGGTCAATGAGGAGCTTCGCACCTCTGCCGAGCACGTGTATGCCGCCGGAGATGTCATTGGTTCCAACACAGGAAGCCAGATGGCGACTCCTGTGGGGGCGCAGGACGGTGGGATTGCCGCCGAGAATGCGCTCAACGGCAAAGGGGGCCATAAGGTAAACCACGCCGTGATTCCGCGAGCGATTTTTACCGACCCGCAGGTGGGCGTCGTCGGACTGTCGGACGAGGAGGCCAATGCGCGCGGGTACGCGTGCGATTGTCGGGTTATTCCTATGTCTCTCGTTCCCAGAGCTGGGGCGGTCCGGGAGACCAGAGGGGTTCTGAAGATGGTGGCGGACCGGACAACGAAGAAGGTGCTGGGGGTGTCAATGCACGGAATGAACGCGGCAGAGGTGATTCATGAGGCGGCAATGGGGCTTCATTTTGGTGCGAGTATCGACGACTTCGCCCACATGCTGCACGTCTATCCAACCATGTCCGAGGCGCTTAAAATCGCCGCGTTGTCGTACACAAAAGACGTGTCGAAAATGAGCTGCTGTGCAGACTAGCGTCACGCCGATATGAGCTAACAAGCCTAGAGGGTCAGAAAAAGTCGTCGGCTCTGGTTAAGCACTGTCTCAGTATGGGGCCATACGTCACCCCGATTACAGTTGCGGACCAGTGGCGGCTACTACCGCGCTTCCCTTAAAGTACATGGGTTAGAAATTCATTGGATTGAAAAATTTACTGCTCTAGTAGGCTTCCTTTCACTTACGCGACCCAATACTTTGCTCTCACCAGAGCTGCCAGAAACGCCGACAGCACTGCTCCGAACACAGTGATCGTGAGACCCATGTCGCCAATCGGCAGAGCGACCGCAGTCAATCGACTTTATTGAGACCAAACATTTGTGAAACAGATTTCTATGTCAACGACCGTTCACCATCGTGTGGATCTTGACGGATGAAAGCACGGACAATACCATGGTATCTGTCCTCCCGCCTCCTCGGAAGACCATGCACTATTAAGTGGCTGGTGGTTTCGGCTGCGACCGACCAACAAACACAGTAATCCCCAAATACACCCCGGACAAGCTGAACAGGAACCCAGCGACGCAGAACACCAGGAGTAAGATCTTCCGTTGGCGGTCGTGCTCCAAAAGAAACGGGATATCCCAACTATGCAGACCATGGAATAGCCATCGATACACTCTCCTGCTGTGATCCATGAGCTCCATCAACTGGCCTGTCTTCATATCGATGTGAAGCCAGGTCTGTGCCGGATTGTCTAAAACAACTCGCAAACCAGGAAGCGGCCGAGGATTGTGGGTCGTGCTGTAGTAATACATGTCGCCGTAGGTGATTTCGCTCCTCTTAATTTCATGAGCTGGGAACACGGCCTTCGCCGCTTGACGAAGAGCCTGGAGACCAAATTCCAGAAACGGCGCGTGCGCCGTGACAGCGCTCATCACCACTTGCTGCTCAGGATCTGAGCGGAACACATAGTAGCTCACTCCCCCAACCTTGCTAACCAGGATCTCTTTAACGGCATCACCGAGCTGGGCCTGCCGCATGGCGTCTCGTAACGGAACGGCAATATCTTCAGGCACCAACGTTCCACCCATGAAGCGTTGACGCTGATCTACCGTTGGCTCGGGGATCGAGAACCAGCGCCCATGATCCATCGAGAACATGCCGCTCAAGAGCCACGTACAGACCACAGATCCAATGGCCACGCCAAAAAGATGATGCCATCGCTTGATCCCCGAAAAGGGGCTGCTATGGCCTTGCCGTCTCCAGTGATGAAGATGCTGAAGACCGAGCACAAACCCGGTGGCGGCAGTGACCACGCCAGCCGCAGCCAGCCACCAGACCGTCTGATCCCACGCAGCCCAATGCCGACGTAGCACCGGCACATAGAGCCAGTGGATGACAGCACCTACCGTATTCCACCTTCGCTCGAACACCGTCGTCTCCATCACCACTTCCCCGGTTTTGGAAGAGACGTATACCTCATGCCCATCCGCATCGTGTAATGGGACTTTCCACAAGGGCCGATAGGGGTCGAAACGCTGTTGGACCGTCCATTGATCGTCCTGCAGCGCCTCCGCCGCGATCTCGCCTTCGAACGGCACACCTTGTTGTGCAATACGTAAGGCATCGCTGTGTGTGATCCCTGACATGGGTTCTCCGCGATCCGCCCACAGACTCGTCAGCGTACCGTCCAGAAAATGGATGACGTAGACCGGACGCCCGGCAGCCATCAGCAGACGCACCCGCTCGACCCCTTGGGGCAGCCCAACCTGATTCCAGACCGACTCCAGCGGCACACAGCAGTACTCCAACTGGAGTGGCTCAAGCCATCGGAATCGCTCCGCCTCGGTCAGGCTCGGATAGGGCACAAAGAGCAACACCGCGCCCGATCCGAACCAGAGCATGACGAGCAGACCGATCCCCACTCCCAACACACGGTGGATTCCTGTCAGTCCGGCACTCACCCAACGCATCCCTGCACCCCTGTCAGAATCGCGCCATCAGGCTCAATTCAACCGTCCGTGGCGCCCCGATGATGACTTCGCTGGGATAGAAATTATCGCCCCAACTCGCATACGTTTTATCGAACAAGTTGCGCCCGCGCAGCGTGAACCACAGATTCTTGTATGGCACCGTCATCCAGGCATCGACCGTCATATACGCATGCATCCGTATGGCATTCGCCGCATCGTTGTAGCGATCTCCCACATAGCGCAGCGCCGCGCCGAGATCGACCGGCACCGCCGTTGGGAGCCGATAGATCGACCAGAGGTTGGCCATCGCCTGCGGCACATTGAACGGGCGATTGCCGTTCCGGGAGACCACACTGCCTCCGGACAGTTCGGCAAAGTCGTCAAATTTGGCGGACAGAAAGGTCAGATTTCCCTGTACTCGCCACGCTTCGGTGGGACGCACCCCCATGGACAGCTCGACACCTTTAGACGACTGCCGACCGACGTTGACCGCTTCCGTCAGCGAGGTTTGCGTCAGAATGTTTTTCCGGAAGATATCAAAGTACGCAACTGTCCACTCGGCCCGTTTGTTCCAGAAGTCCCCTTTGGCGCCCACCTCCCACTGCGCCCCGGTCGCGAGTGCAAAACTTTCCTGACGTGTCACGAGGAAAATATTGCTGGCAGCCGGATCAGCCGCCGTCGCGTATTGCCCATAGAGCGTGACCTGCGGCAGCACGTCATAGACAAGGCCTGCGCGCCAGGTGGTGGGATTGAAGTTCCGCGAGAAACTGCTCGACGTATCGAGGACGCCGGCGGTGTCGAACAACTCCCGAGTCAAATCGATACGATCATGTCGAAATCCGGCGATCAGCTTGAGCTGATCGGTCAGGCTAAGCTGATCCTCGGCAAACAGCGCGGTCGTGGTGACCATTGCCTTCTGCGTTGCTGCCGCGATCGGCCCGAACAGTCCGGCGACAGGGGCAAACGGGTCCACGCTCCCACCTGCCCCATTAAAAAAACTAGGCCTCGTGAAGTCGAGACGACTAAAGTCCAATCCCGTCACAAAACGATTCTTCAACGACGCGACGGGCTGGTTGACCTGAAACTCGAGTCGGTCGCCGATGATAGTCTGATCATGCGCCACATAGAATCGATCACGATCAATAAGCTGCGTCCCAGTGTTAAATGTGTAGGTTTCAGCATTTTGCCAATGTCGCCTCGCCGTGTAGTAATAGGCTTGGTTCCGCACTTCGATCAGATCGGTCGGCTTCCAAGTCGTTTTGAGCTTCGTCCACGTGGTCAGCGCACTCATGTCGCTGTCCTGTGTGTTGTAGTTTTGCCGCAGCATCCGCCTATCGACAGTGCGCCCATCGAGCGTGCTTACGACTCCGTTGACCCCTTGGGTGGCAAACGACGAGGGCACCAGCGGCGTGCCAAAGTAGGGCTTGCTGCGATCGAACCCGAGATCGAAGGACGCTTCAACGCTGAGACGAGAGGTCACGTCATAGAGGAGGGCGCTGGTCCCATTCCAATAGGTATAGGGTGCCCGCTGCACGCCCAGAAAGTTGTCGGAGTTCTGATAACTCAGGTCCACTCGATAATGCAGCTTATCGGTCCCGAGCGTCCCTCCGCTGCCCACGCCGGCCCTAGTTGTATTGAAGCTGCCATACGAGAGAAAGGTCTCCGTTCCCTGTAACTCACGGACCGGTCGCTTGGTCACGAAGTTGATCGCGCCGGCAATCGCCCCTTCCCCATAGAGCACCGACGCGGGCCCCTTCAGGATCTCGATGCGATCAAGATTCCACGTGTCACGCGGGCGCGAGGTCATATTGGCCGGGCCGGTCATCAGTCCATCGTTCAGCAGTCGAATCTGGTTATTCGTGAACCCCCGCATGGAAAAGTTCGCGGGGTCTCCAGGTGCGTCGCCTACCGTCACTCCCGTCGCGCCTTCGATCGCTTCGGAGATCGACCGAAACCCGCGCTCCTGAATAGTCTGTTGACCGATCACCTCAATACTGGCGGGAATCTCACGTAGCGTCAGACCCAAGCGGCTGGACGTCATACTTAGACTGTCGAGATTGAGCGTCCCCGTCCCCTGGCGCTCGACTGGCTGTCCAATCACCGTCACTTCCTGCACTTCCACGGGATCCCCTTCACCTTCCTTGGCAAAAAGATTGAGGGGCATGAGACACAACACAATTCCTGAGGCCATGACAAGACGGCGAAGCATAGTGCTCTTCCTTTGATCACGAAAGGGGTTTCTGGAGTCTCCATATACCCAGGTCTCCTGACTCTCGGCTCGTCCTACTCTCTGCGCCTTCCCATCCTTGTGGACAGTGGCTGAGTGCAGATTTCGTCCCCGATCACAGTTGCGGACCAGTGGCGGCTTCTACCGCGCTTCCCTTGGGGTACATGGGCTATCGATGCATTGGATTGAAAAAGTTACTGCTCTAGTAGGCCTCCCTTCTGTTACGCCACCCGGCACTTGGGTTTGATCAGTGCGGTCAGAAACGCCAGCAACACCGCGCCGAGCACCATAATCGTGAGACCCAGATCGCTGATCGGCAACGCAAACGAGGTGGGCTGGAGTAATTTGATGATCCCGACGACGTAAGCCAGCCCTACGACGGTCAGCGTCATCATGCGATTGCCTTGGATCGCCATCGTGGTCGCCGCCAAATACATCCGGCGTACAACAAGGCCGTTGAGGGAATCGGTAACGACCATCCCCAGACTGAAGGCCACGCCGATCAGCAGCGCGCCCAGCAGGCCATAGCCCATCGTGCCGGCCAAGGCCCAGGCCGACATCTGGCTGGCGGTCTCGAACCCCAGCCCGAACAACGCGCCGATCGGCACGGCGCTCATCGGGTGTGTGATGTTGAGCAACTGTCTGGGCAAAAAATGGCCGATGACCCCGTGGCTCGGAACCGTCATTCCAGCCGGCAATGTCATCAGCCTGGCGAGGTTTAATGTCCCAATGGCGAACAACAGGCAGGCCGACAACACCCCACTCACGTGCAGCACAGAGTCGTTGAACGATTGCAGATACTCCGCCGCCAATGCGATCAACCCCGCAATCAACAGGACGGAGAGGGCATGCCCGAACGCAAACCATGTCCCCACCCACCGGCTCATTCTCGGATGCCGATCGACAGACGCCCTCGTCATGCCATCGATGGCGGTGAGATGGTCTGGGTCGGCTCCATGGCTCAAGCCCAATGCGAAGGCGAGACCGAGCAAGGCCCAGAGACTGCCATCAGCTGGATTCATAGGCTCCCTTGTGGCCCATAGTTCTCACCCCGAAAACTCTGACGCATCATTCACCGTGGTAACACCGGGCAGAGGCCGGTAAGACGCCAGAGCAGCTCACAGTCGAGATGCCCACGCACCACGGCGTCCAGCCGGTCGTACTCGTCCTGTTTCGTGGGAATGCGCCGGATGATGTCGCCTGCGAAAATCCCCTTGCGCCGACGCAGGAAAGAAAGAGTCCGCGCCCTGATCACCTCATTCTCGAACAGGCCATGCAACATGGTACCCACCACCATCCCATCGCTGCTGAGAGCCCCGTCACTGCGTACCTCTGTGCGCCCGTTCCGCGACTGAATCTCGAAGGGGCTCGCCTGCTGATTATGTGGCACCACCATTCCCATATGGATTTCATATCCATGGACCGCTTCTTCGAGCCCCACGCCATCGGTGAGAAACGAGGGGCACAGCACGCGGGCTAGAACCTGCGTCGTGACTTTCTCCTGCTCGAAGTGGGTTCCTAGGGCCAGCAGTCCCAATCCCCGTACGTGAGGCTCCGCCGATTCCACTCCGTGCGGATCGTCGATCATCTCACCAAGCATTTGGCATCCGCCGCATACACCTAAGAGCGGTCCACCCTCACGGGCGCGCGCCTCAATCGCGCCGGCGAAGCCACTGGCACGGAGCCACGCGAGATCTGCCACTGTGCTCTTCGAACCGGGAAGAATCACGAGATCGGCACCCGCAACTTCGTCAGGCTGCTCAACGAAACGCACAACAACACCAGATTCATGTTCCAATGCTTCGACATCGTCGTAGTTGGAGAGGTGCGGCACGCGCACGACCACGACATCTAGTTCCTGCTGGGAGGGTCTACGCCGAGCCATCCGCGCTTCAAGCGATACGGAATCCTCGTCGGCAACGCGGAGGTCTTTGATATAGGGCACGACACCCAGCACCGGCTTGCCTGTGCGCTCGCTCAAAAACTCGAGCCCCGGTGTGAGCAACGCCAGGTCGCCGCGAAATTTATTCACGACAAAGGCCGCAACCCTGTCCCGCTCGTCCGGCTCGAGCAGTTCCATCGTCCCGACAAAGGAGGCGAAGACGCCGCCTCGATCGATATCCCCCACCAGAATAACCGGCGCATCCGCCAGCTTGGCCACATGCATGTTAACGATGTCGCGATCCTTCAAATTGATCTCAGCCGGGCTCCCCGCCCCCTCGATCACAACCAGATCGT
Source organism: Nitrospira sp. ND1 (assembly GCF_900170025.1). Classification (NCBI taxonomy): domain Bacteria; kingdom Pseudomonadati; phylum Nitrospirota; class Nitrospiria; order Nitrospirales; family Nitrospiraceae; genus Nitrospira; species Nitrospira sp. ND1. Next base: position 1,587,740 of record NZ_FWEX01000006.1, read on the forward strand.
AGTTCGATCGAAGCCGAGTCAACGACTCCGCAATCACGGTCGTGAGGCGCGGCTTATACTCGTGATACTCGGTCGCCAGCATGCTGCCGATCGACTTGCCGAGTACCACGACTTGGCTGCGTCGATCACCTTCGGGCTTGAGCAGGATCGGATTCATGTCCACGCAGGACAGAATACCGGAGGCCTCGGCCTGCACCGCTTGCGCCCGCCCGATCTCCAGGCCATCGATGGTGACGGCCGAGTTCAGCGACATGTTCTGCGACTTGAAGGGAGCGACGCGCAGTCCTTCGCGGCGGAAAAACCGGCAGAGGGCCGTGACCAGGAGACTCTTCCCTGCAGACGAAGCCGTCCCCTGGACCATGATCGTGGGGGCCAGTCCGCTCACCGGACCCTCCTGGCATGGGCCGAGCAGGCCTGCACGAAACCCTGAGCCAAGCGCGGGTTCGAGGCCCAATGGGCATGGACATAGGACGCCAGCGTATTGCCCTGACGATAGCCCTCCTGAAACGGCTCTCCCCCGCGGCGACGGCGGACATGGTAGGTGCACTCGACTTCTGCCGGAAGGCGAAAGTCCGAATAGCGAAATTGATGGCCTCGAAATTTTAAGCCCGCCGGACCGAGCATCGTCGCGTCCTTCGTGTCCACCTCGACATATCCGAGCGCCTGCAAACGATCTTTCATTTCCGCTTCGCCTGGAATGAGCCCCACCATGGGATGCAGCACGCCATCGAGCGTCTTGATGCCGTTGGACAAATACATGAGCCCGCCGCATTCTCCATAGATGGGGCCATGAGCTTCGGCAAACGAGACCACATCCCTACGCATCGAAAGATTCCGCGACAGCTCCTCCGCATGAACCTCCGGGTAGCCGCCACCGAAATACAGACCGTCCACATCCGGCAGATGCGTATCGTGAATGGGAGAAAACCGCACGAGCTCCGCACCAAGACTCTCAAGACGGCGGAGGTTGTCGTCATAATAGAAATGGAACGCCTCGTCGAACGCGAGACCAATTCGACAGCTGGCTCCCTCACCGACGATCCGTTCCATGGTAGGAATTTCAGGAAGAACCGGCGTGGATTGCGCCAGCGCGATGATCGCATCGACATCGCACCACTCACTCACCCGATCGCCCCACGACACAAAGACATCCTCCGGGACCGTCGCCCGGTCTGCGCTGCGTAGACCCAGATGCCGATCCGCGAACGCCAAAGTAGGTTCCTTAAGAAGCCCCCCCATGACGGGAGGCTCGCCACCCGTCGCCTTGCGGAGCAATTCCAAATGCCCGCGGCTGCCGAGCTTGTTACAAATGAGACCGGCAATCTGCAAGCCTGCGTCGAAGGTCGAAAACCCTTTGGCTAGCGCCGCAATGCTGCGAGCCATCCCTCCCGCATCGCACACGAGCAGCACCGGCGCTTGGAGCCACTTGGCGATCTCGGCCGTCGAGCCTTCATCGCCCGTCGGTGACGCGCCGTCGAACAACCCCATCACCCCTTCGATTAATGCAATGTCTGCCCCTTGCGACGCGCGCATAAACGTCGAAAGGACCGCCTCACGCCCCATCATCCATCCGTCGAGATTGTGACACGGCGCATCAGCCGCACGAACATGATAGGTCGGATCGAGATAATCGGGGCCACACTTGAAGACGGCCACTCGCAACCCCCGCGCACGTAACGCCCGAACGAGCCCGACCATGACGGTCGTCTTGCCGACGTTGCTAGCAGTGCCGGCGATGACGAGCCGTGGAATCGTCACGAACCAATCTCCGGCTGAGCCTTAACCGCACATTCGAATGGATAGGTCATTGGGCTCTGCCTTCCGCGGAGTGTATCGGTGCAGGTGTCGCTTGCGCTCCGTCGATCCGGCTCGACTCAAGTGCGCGGAGGAGATCGGGCCTGGGCCGCGCGTCCCAGCGGTCATGAAACACCAACTCATGCAGCGGCAGTCGTGGCAACCAGCCATTACTCTCAAAAATTGGCCGCTCAGGAAAACTCTCCACGAACCCGACGCAGAGATAGGCCACCGGAACAATCCGTTCCGGAATTCCGAGGATCGTGCGAAGGACCGCCGGCTCCATAATACTCACCCACCCGACACCGACCCCTTCTGCCCGAGCTGCCAACCAGAGGTTTTGGATCGCGCAGCACGTGCTATACACCGCCGTTTCTGGAATGGTGTTCCGCCCGATCACCGTCGGCCCGAACCGCTCCTGGTCGCAGGTGACACAGAGATTGAGGGGCGCATCAAGGATCCCTTCCAGCTTGAAGGAGAGATACTTCTCGCGGCGTTCCTGATCGAACGTCTCCGCCGCGCGCAGCCGTTCGGCCTCAACATGGGCTCGCACCTGCGCACGAACCTCACGATTCTCGACCACAAGAAAGTTCCAAGGCTGCGAGAGCCCAACCGACCCGGCCTGATGCGCTGCTAGGAGAATACGGGCCAGGATCTCGTTTGGAATGGGATCGGGGAGAAACGCTCGCATGTCGCGGCGGCGCGTGATCGTTTCGTACAGGCCGCGGCGCCAGGCTTCCGGAAAGGCATGATCCGTCATAGTTTCCCCACCATCGACACCACAAGCGAGACCAACGAGATCACAGTATCTTCCTTCGCCAACGATACAGACCGAGCCCCACATTGACGCGCCGCGGCCTCGGTCTGAGGCCCGATCGCCGCCATCGGCAGACCCAACAGAGGCTTGCCGACATCACCAGAAAGCACGGTGCGAGCCGCCGAGGAGCTGGGCAGCACCACAAGATCGATTGGCGGCAAGGGAGCCGTCGGCATCCGGTGCACATACCGATAGGCGGCCACCGCTTCGACCTCCGCGCCGACCTTCGTGAGTTCGTTGTATAAGTTGGGGCGGCCCCCCTCCGCTGTTACGAGAAGGAATCGCCCCTTCTGAAAAAACGACGACTGCTCTTCCACCGCTTCCTGACAGGCGCCTCGCAGCGAAACTTCGGCAGCGAGGCCATGGCGTGACAACGCCTGCGCCGCCGCTGCCCCGACTGCGATGACCGGCACGTCAAGGGTGGGACCATGGGACAAGATCGCATCGACACCGGCCGCGCAGCCGAAGACGATGCCGCGGAATTCATGGAGGCGAACTAGCGCGGTATCGAGGGGAGACCCTCCACTGAGAGAGACCGCTTCGACCTCGGGACTTTCCAGCACCTCGGCACCGAGCGCGCGGAAATCGCTAGCCATGGCAGAGCGGCCAGGGCGCGCGCGGGCGACCAGCAGGCGGCGTCCCGCCAACGGACGGCGCTCGAACCAGGCAATCCGTTCACGCAATCCGACGACATCACCCACGATGACGAGAGCCGGAATAGCAAGATCAACGTGCTGTATTTTTTCCGGAAGGGTCGCCAGGGTTCCGACAATGACGTTCTGTTCTGAAGTGGTGGCGGAAGCGATATAGGCAGCGGGAGTCTCAGCGGAGCGGCCTGCCTGAATCAATCGCTGAAGATTCGCCGAAAGTTTTCTGGCAGCCATGAACAACACCAGAGTGCCCTTGCCGCTGGCAGCCTTGGACCAATCAGTGAGACTCCGGCTCCCCTCGACATCGTGGCCGCTCAGGAAGGTCACATCGGAGGCATGCAGCCGATGGGTCAGAGGAATGCCCGCATAGGCAGCGGCGCCAAGAGCCGAAGAAATGCCTGGAACGATCGTGCAGGGAATGCCTGCTTCCGCCAGCTCCTCCGCTTCCTCCCCGCCCCGCCCGAAGATCAGCGGATCTCCCGCCTTCAAGCGAATGACGGTCCTGCCTGCCTTGACGCGAGCCAGCACCTCCGGATGCAATCGATAGCCTATCGCGCCCTCACCATGACGCCGGCCCACCGGCAGCAGTTCAGCCTCCGACCTGACGAGAGAAAGAATAGCTTGCGAGACCAACTCATCGTAGGCCACGACATCTGCGGCACGCAGCAATTCCAGCGCACGGACCGTGAGCAACCCTGGATCGCCTGGTCCTGCCCCGACCAGATAGACCATGCCTGTTCGAGTTTCCGGCTCAGTCGGCACGCATCTCTCCTTGCGTCTTCACCGCAGGCTCGCCCTTCCGGAACCGATGGGTAAACTCTGGATCGTACAACTTCGAATTGGCAAACTCGGTCGCCGTGAGCACACGCCCCACCAATACCATCGAGGTCGAATTGAGCTTGGCCGCTCTCACTTTGTCGGCAATATCCGCCAGGGTCCCTGTGACAATCACCTGATCTGGCCACGACGCCTTATGCACCACCGCCACGGGACAATCGGCTCCATACGACGGAGTCAAATCACGAACGACATCCTTGAGAAGCGTGATACTTAAAAATAGCGCCAAGGTTGCTTGATGCTTCGCCAGGGCTTCCAGTTTTTCTCCCTCCGGCATCGAGGTCCGCCCCTCCGCCCTGGTCAGAATCACCGTCTGAGACAGTTCCGGCAGGGTGAGTTCTCGGCCCAACGCCGCCGCCGCCGCGGTGAAGGAGGAGACACCGGGAATAATCTCGTAGCCGATCCCCAACTCCGTCAACCGGCGCATCTGTTCGGCAGTGGACCCGAAGATCATCGGATCACCCGTATGGACCCGCGCCACATCCTGGTCCGCATCGTGGGCGGCCACGATCACCTCGACGATCTGTTCGAGCGTCATCCCCGACGAGTCCATCACCTTCGCGTCAGCCCTGGCACGGGCGATGACTTCCTTGGGGACCAGCGAGCCTGTGTAGAGCACGACGGGACAAGACGCGATCAACTCCGCTCCGCGAAGCGTGAGCAGTTTGGGATCGCCCGGACCCGCTCCAATAATATAGACACGCATCAAAACTCCTTTACGTACACTTCAACACGGTCTCTCGCACAATCTGCCAAATCTCTGCCGGGATTTCGCCTAGCCACCGCGCGTCGATCGTGCCACCAGGCACCGCGCGGTTTTCCTGCTTGGGATCGGTCACCAAACGCCAAAGGCGATCGCTCACCGATCCATTCCGCTGGATGACGAACCGATCGACCAGCAACCGAACCAAGACTTCTCCCTCGACGTTCATGGTCACGTACGGTTGCGGAATCTGAACCGGACGAAGGGGCGAGAGCCTGATAAAGGGCCGCTCCATGGCATCGATCACGCCAGGAGACTCGAACCCCACCGCGACGAAATCGCAGGGCTCCTTGGGATTGCCCACCAGAAAGAACTGCCCTTCCGTCTCGGCCAGAATGGCCCCGGCTAAACGTCCGACCAGCGCCATCAGTCCGCCTCCGACGCAGGAGGCACGACGAGCGAGAACCCCGGCCTCTGACCGGGAAGCACGGCCCCGTCGAAACGATACTTGTTGGTATAGCCGCGCGGCGTGACCATGTAGCCTTCGAACATGAAGGTATTGCTCGACCCGATAATGACGGTGGTCAACATCCCGATCTCGTAATCCAAGAAGGTGTCCAGATCGGTCAGAATGACCTGCTCCATATCGCGATAGGCGCTCTTCACGAGGGCCACTGGCGTGTCTCCCTCACGATGACGCCGGATAATCGCCTGGGCATCCACGATCTGCCTCGTGCGCCTGCCGCTGGCCGGATTGTATAAACCGATCACGAAGTCCGCGCTGGCCGCCGCCTCGATCCTGCGCTCGATCACAGACCAGGGGGTCAGCAGATCCGACAGCGAAATCGAGCACGAGTCATGGACCAGCGGCGCGCCGACCAGGGAGGCGCAGGAATTGAGCGCGGTCATCCCTGGAATGAGCCGGAGCTCCGGTGAATCGCCCCTCTTCCAGCCCATTTCTTTCAACACCTGAAAGACCAAACCTGCCATGCCGTAGACTCCCGCATCGCCAGAGGAGATCAACGACACCGTCGCGCCATCTCGTGCCCGTTCAATGGCGGCACGGGCACGGCCAATCTCTTCCGTCATCCCGGTCTTGATGATCTCTTTTCCTTCGAGCAGATGGCGGACCAGCTTAATATAGGTGCTGTAGCCGACCACGAGCTGGGACTCGGCAATCGCCTTCAAGGCCGCCGGAGTCGCATGGTCCTGCGCGCCAGGCCCAATCCCCACGACATAAAGAATTCCTCTTGCCTCGCTCATAGGCTGCCCACCTCCATCGGCCGTTTCACGAAGGCCCGCCGCGCCACGGCCAAGGTCATCGAGCGCCCCGCTCCCGGCTCCGTATAAATCTGCTTGGGCACGAGGAGCTCCTCCACCCCTGCCGCGAGCAATGCCGCCGGCTCCGAAACCCCGCGCGAGCCGACATGCTGCTTCACCGTCTCCGAGGGATTCTGGATGCCCGGCACCGCGTCCAATTGCGCAGCCGGATAGAGACGCAACGGCCAGCCATATTTCTCGCTCAAGGCCAGCAATGCCGGCTCATCCTTCTTGACGTCGATCGTCGCCAGCTCTTTCACCGACTTGGGGGAGAGGCCCTGTTTGGCCAAGAGGGCCAAGACTCCCCGCTCTACCAGATCGGGAGCCGTTCCCCTGTCGCAGCCGATCCCCAACACGAGACTCTTCGGACGATAGATCACGGCATTCGTCCAATGGGCCGGATGCGACAAGCCGATCTCGCGATCCGTGGCGATCAGCAGAATTTCAAACTCGTTCGGATCCACTCCCTCTAGCGACGTCGCATAGCGGACACCTTCCGGCAAGGGCTTCTCAGCCGGCCACCAGTCCGGCTCTCCCGTTTCCTGCACAAACAGCACCTTGGTCGCATTCACCACCGCGGCGCAGCCCCTCGTCACATTGCGGTCCATATCGTCGAGCGTCCATCCAAGATCGCGGCCCAGAATATCTACGGTCAACGTGCCAATTGCATCAGACGCAGTCGTTACCACCGACTGCGCACCCAAGGCGGTCGCGACTCGTTCGGTAAAGATATTGCCGCGCCCGACGTGGCCCGACAGGACACAGATCGAAAACCGCGCGGCGTCGTCGATGCAGACTACCGCCGGATCGACCTTCTTGTTCTTCAAGAGCGGCGCAATCATCCGCACCACGGCTCCGACACTGATAATGAAAATATGGCAATCGTACGCAGAAAAGGTCTCGGTCAACGCCGGGCCCATCGGAAGCGGCAAGCGTCGCGCACCGGCCGGCGCCGAGGCGATCAGCTTCTCCGAAACGAAGAGGTCCGCGCCGGACAGGTGCGGCAGCAAGCGGGAGGCAATCGCAATCCCATGCTTCGTAATGGCATAGACGGCAAACGGTGTGCGTTCGGCGGTCATGCCCTGGTCTCTCTGACGGCCGGGCGCGGCGTGGCCGGGACCACACCTGCCAACAATCCGCTCCGTTCCTTGCGCGACACAATCATCATCGCAAAGCAATCGCCCCGCTCGGTTTGGATCGTGCGGATGTCCCGAACGATCCGCTGTTCAGCCATCGTGGCCTTCGACACATAGACCGCCCGGTCAGTCAGACCCTGCTGCTCCAGCGCCTCAACGACCTTGGGGATCTCGGTGCCCATCTTCATCAAGACGACGGTGTCGAACAGTTCCAGCACCTGACTCAAATCCTCGACTCCGTAGCTTGCGGGGAGGATGGCGATCCGCTCTTGCCCGTCGGCCAGAGGAATGCCGGTCACGGACGGCACGGCCATGATCGACGAGACGCCTGGAACGACTTCGATACGGATACCCGGCCAGCGCAGCGGAGCTTCCCGCCGCAGATAGATGAATGTGCTAAAGAGCGAGGGATCGCCTTCCGTCGCAAAGGCGACCGACAGCCCTTTTCCCAAACGCTCCCCGATAGCCGTGAAGGCCGCATCCCAGGCAGGCCGCAACCGCTCCGGATCCTTGTTCATCGGGAACGTCAGAAAGATGCGTTCCTGTCCGGGAATCTCGCCCAAGGTCGGCTTGAGAATTTTCCAGGCCATCGACTCTCCGTAATCGGAGCTGCGCGGCAGGGCAAGAACCTGCGCCTGCTTCAGCACGGTGAGCGCACGCAGCGTGATCAGATCCGGCGCACCGGGACCGACCCCGACGCCATATAATGTTCCGTAGTTCATGAGACCGCTCCTGTCTGACTGGGCTTCTCGACGGCAAAAATTTGAATCGGGTTCAAGGCTTCGTAACGAAGGTAATGGGCCAAGGGTTCGGCGCGCGAGACTTGCAGCAACGTGACATCCGGCACCAACCCGCGCTTCCGCAAGGTCTGATAGGTCTCCGCGACATTCTCCAACGTGATGGCATTCACGACGAGGCGTCCACCTGGTTGCAGCCGGTCCATGACAACGTCGATGATCTCTTCCATGCTCCCTTTGCTGCCCCCGATGAAGACGGCATCGGGCGCTTCCAAGCCTGCCAGCGCCTCCGGCGCCCGGCCTGCGATGACGCGCACATTGTCCACCGCATGGGCCAACAGATTGTCGCGGCAGATCTCGACGCCCTCCGAATCGACCTCGATCGCGTAGACCAGGCCTTTCGGCGCAAGCAACGCCGCCTCGATCGACACCGATCCGGAACCGGCCCCGATATCCCAGACCACGCTGTCCGGTCTGATCCCCATCGCGGCCAGCGACAACAATCGCACTTCACGCTTCGTAATGAGGCCCTTCTTCGGCATCCGCTTCGCGAATTGATCCTCATGGAGAAACGGAATGGTGCAGGGCGCGCGCCAGGAGGGATCGGAGCGGACGAGCACCAACACATTGAGCGGCCCGACATCCTGACAAGTCGCAAGCGCCGCGATGTCGAATCGCCGAACCTTTTCATCCGGACCGCCAAGATTCTCACAGACCCAGGCCTCCCAGGCCGTCTCTCCATGGAGGACCATGCGCTGAGCTAACACCGATGGCGAATTCTTTTCATCAGTGAAAATCGCCACCTTCGCCTGCCCCTTGAGCCTGGTGAGAAATCCCTCGGACGAGCGGCCATGCAGAGACACAAAGGCTGCGTCGTCCCACTTCAATCCAGCTCGCGCAAAGGCCCATTGCATCGAACTGGGCTGCGGCAACACCTCGACATGCTCGGCACCTAGCCGCTGAATCACCAGGCTGCCGATGCCGAAAAACAACGGATCGCCGGACGCCACCACACAAACATTCTGTTCCTCTGCCAGTTCCGCCACCCGGTCGAGCACCGACACCACGCCGCTCTTGAGGACAATCTTCTCGCCCTGAAACTGCGGGAAGAATTCAAGATGGCGCTCCCCGCCCACGAGCACCCCCGCCTTCATGACCGCATTCACGGCGCGGCTCGTCAGGCTCGCACAGCCGTCGTCCCCGATCCCGATCAAGGTAATGGGGCACCTTGGACTCATGCAGGAACCTTTGCTGATAGGAGCAATAGAGCATGGATAATCGCGACGGCAATGGGGCTGCCCCCCTTGCGGCCGCGCGCCACGATAGAAGGAGTCAAAAGTTCTAATATGACTTCCTTGGACTCAGCCGCCGACACGAACCCGACCGGCACCCCGATGATGAGAGCCGGCGTCGCTCCCTCCTCGCGAATCAAGCGGGCCAACTCCAATAAGGCAGTCGGGGCATTGCCGATCGCCACCACCGCTCCATCGAGCAGATTGAGGCGATGCGCCTTTTTCATGGCCTCGATCGCGCGTGTCGAGTTGTTGGCCTTGGCCGTCGCAATCACATCCTCGTCCGAAATAAACGAGTAGACCTTGCAGCCATAGGAGGAGAGCCGCTCCTCGTTCAGGCCGGCAGAAATCATCTTCACATCGACCAAGAGAGGGCAGCCTCCTTGAAGGGCCGCCACCCCGGCGCGCACCGCATCGGGATGGAATCGCATCAGGGTCTTAAACTCGAAGTCCGCCGTAGCATGGATCACCCGGCGCACGACTTGCCATTCGTCCGGGCCGAAATCGTGCAGACCCGACTCCTGGTCGATGATCGCGAAACTGCCATCCTCGATGCTCCGTCCGAGCGCGGTCATCTGTCTCATATCGTTCATATCTGAACCTCCGGGTAACGACCGAGCAACGAGCCGCCGAAATCTACCAGACAGGTTTCCACCGCCAGCTTGCCGCCCGCGTGAACCTGACAATGTTCGACAACCCTCTTGCAAACCAACGACGTGATACCGACGAGGCCTGCCTCGCGGCATAATTCCAACACATGGCGGGCTGTAATGGCCTGGCGGATAGCGGCCACCAACTCGTCCGACGCCGATAACTCGGCTGCCAGCGACGCCAGAAATTCCATATCCACTTCCGATCCGGCGGCATGCGTCTGCATCTTGCCGTTGGCCATCTTCGACAATTTTCCCATCATCCCGACGATGATGGCTCGCGCGATCCCTCGCTTCGCACATTGTTTGATTCCGACGCCGATGAAGTCGCCCACCTGGATAAAGGCCTGCTCCGGCAACTGCGGATAGAGCGCCATCGCATACTGCTCCGATTTGCCGCCGGTCGTGAGCACCAGCTCGCGCAGACCACCGGCCGCGGCCACATCGATCTCTTGCATGACGCTCGCCTTGAACGCCGCCGTCGAATAGGGCCGCACAATGCCGGTTGTGCCGAGTATGGAGATGCCGCCCAGGAGGCCAAGCCGCGCGTTGGTGGTCTTCTTAGCCATCTCTTCACCGCCCGGCACGCTGATCGTCACCACCGCGCCCTCGTAGGGAGCGCCGGCCAATTCCTCCCCCACCATCTCCGTAATATTGCGCCGTGGAACCGGATTGATCGCAGGCCCGCCAATCTCCAAGCCCAACCCAGTCTTGGTGACGGTGGCTACGCCCTGGCCTCCCCTGATCTCGATGCCTGGTTCTGCTCGCAGCTCCACTTCTGCTGTCAACTCGGCCCCATGTGTACAATCAGGATCGTCGCCGGCATCCTTGATGATGCTGCAAATCGCGCGGCGGTCCATTCGCTCACAACGGGCGAGCGCGAACGTGACGCGCGTCCGATTCGGCAGGGTCGTTTCAATTTCAGACAGCATGGCACCCTTCACGAGACAGCGGGTCGCAGCCTTGGCCGCTGCCGCGGCACAGGCGCCTGTGGTAAATCCTGTGCGCAGCCCCTTTCGATCTTTCGGCGGTACGCTCTTATCCATCACTCATGTCCCGCTAGCCCACTAAAACACTCACGAATCTTTGCCGCACGTTCAGGGCTGTAATGCTCTGCCTTCGCCCGATTCGTACCCCGGAACGTCACCCGACAGAGCAACTCCCCATCCGGCCCTGCTAATTCCAGCGCCGCATTGGCCTCATCCTGCTGTCGATAGAGAAGCCTGCTTCCAGCCTCGATCTTGAGATGCACATGGGTCTGTCCCTCTTCGCCCAGCGTGACCCACTCAGCCCCCTGCCGCACAGTGAGGAGGCCATGGACCTCGGCGATCGCGCCGGACGAACGAACGATGACGCTCGTCTCCCCAAACCCAAGTGCAGTTTCCAGCGCGGCAAGCATCTGCTCCCGTCCGGTCATGCGGACTTCTTCGGCATATTGAAGAACGACTCCACCTGCTCCTTGCTCACGGCCACTCCTGCCGCCACCAAATCGTCGAGCAATGCCAGGTTCACGACTCCATCGCCCGCAATGAAGGCCTGAGTGAGATCGCCACGCGACAACACTTCACAAAGCATGGCTCTGGCATGAGGAACCCGCTCCGGATGACCAACTGCGGGAATCGCCTCGATTCGCACCTCGCCACAAGCCGCGGGAACCTGATTCTTCACGAACTCGTCCGGGAGAAAATACTCCGCCGAGTCGCGCAGCCACATGAGCCGGGCCTGAGGGAGCAACGGCGCAAAACGGGTCGCGCGTAAGAGTCCCAGCGCAGCGGTGATCCCTGTATCCGTCGCCAGGATCAAAGTCCTGCCTGAGACATCCTCTCTCGGGAAAAACTTGCCCCAGGGTCCGCTGAACGAAACGTCCGTTCCCGCTGCCAGTCCGTGCACGAAGGCGGAACCCAATCCATCGGGAATACGCTTCACCGCGAGTTGAAAGCGACATTGTTCCGCATCGCCGGTGAGGAGCGAGTAGGCCCGCTTGACGGCTTTGCCGTTCGGCAACACGATTCGACTATCAAGGATGAGGTACTGTCCGCCGACGAACCCCAAGGGCTCGGCCGCGCACAGATCGAGGAGCAGAGTATCGGGCCCCAGCCTCTCGGTTCCCACCACTCTGGCGATCTTCGCTACGGCCATTGCTGCTACTCCGCCGGATAAATCTCATGAACAAAGTCATGCATCTCATCGAGGTCGCGATAGAGGTGAGTGAGCCCTTCGATCTGATGGGCCAGATCGAGATCGACCTTCTTCGTGAGCACCACCAGCGTACGCAGATAGGGCAGCTTCGGATCGTCGGCGCGGGTGGCAGACACGCGCTCTTCAAGCGCAGCTACCGCCGTCTCATAAAACTGCTTGAGCGTGGCCAAGTCCTTGGCGCCGCACATGGAACGAATCGGTCCCGGTTGATCGGCCCCGGTCCCCAGCTCCGCCAACTCATGCTGCCGTTCGGCTTCGTTCTTCACTCCCAACACTTCCATCAAACCTAGCCGCAGCCCTGCGATTTCATGACAGGCCATCGTCTCTCCTCCGTTACTGCATAATGTTATCGACCAGGCGACTGACGAGCCGATCGCCGAGCAGATGCTCCTCGACCAACTCCTTCGCATCCGTCTCTTTCACACCCCGATACCAAATGCCATCAGGATAGACCGCGACCGTCGGTCCTTCCCCGCAGCGGCCCATGCAGGAGGTCTTCGTCACGCGAATATCCTGATCCCGCCCGGCGTCCTTCAACAGCCGCCGCAATGTGGCAATGAGGGGAATGCTCCCGCCATCGGCGCAATCGACATTCCCGCAGACCAGGACATGTTTAGCCAGCGGGCGGTGGGCATGCACGTGCGGCATGGCCTGCGCATGGGTGAATCCGTGCCGCAGACTCCAGAGCAGCGCTTTGAGCCCGCCCACATGCTCGGTCACAGCGGATACCGGCACACGATACTGACAGGTATCGCAGGGGAGTGGCCGTTCCCCTGCCGTCGCTTGCGCAAGGCGCTCGTCCATCAAGCGGAGCAACCGGTCGTCGACGCCCAAATGGGGTGCCAATTCGGTCTTGATCCAGGGATAGCGAGCTTGAAACGATTCCACCTGCTCGCGAATTTTCGTGATCAGTCTTCCGCCGAAGAGAAAGTAGGGAGCCACGATGATCCGCTCTGGGCGCGCGCGCGCGACCAGCTCCACCGTCTCGTCAAACAGCGGTCTCGTCACGCCGATGAAACAGGGCACCACCCACCCGATCTCGCGCCCCTCGGCAAGAAGACGAACAACTTTACAGAAGTCCCCGTTCGCATCCGGGTCGCTTGAACCACGGCCCACGACCACGACGGCAGTCTTCGCGGATTCACGGGCACCCTCCAGCGCCGCCCGCGCCCGCTCAAAGGCCAGCTCCACGAGATTGGGATGGATGCCCAAGGCATTGGCCACGATAAAACGGACGGAGGGAAACTCTTGCCGAGCCTGCGAGAGCGCGAGCGGGATATCGTTCTTCACATGCCCCGCGGCAAAAAGGAACAACGGCAGGACCACAACGGAATCGGCTCGCTGCGCCAACTCACGAAGCGCGGTGGCCAACGACGGGCGGGCCAACTCCACATAGCCATGCGCCACATCGAGATCAGGACGCGCCACGCGATAGGCATTGACTAAGGACTCGAACTCAACATTGGCATTGGGATCACGACTGCCGTGCCCGACGATGAGCAATCCCGTCGTCATGCAACACAAACCGTGGGAGAGGCTGCCGGCATAAAAAAACCTCCAGCTCCACAACAGGAACAAGAGGTCGCATGCCAAAAAGGCAGGAGAGATCCTCCGTTACCGCGCGGAGAAACCGTACTATGTCAGCTCGGATAGGTCTCCTGGCTCATAGGTTCAGAAGGTCGAACCTTCAACGCTACCCCCAGCCTTCCCCAACAAGTTTGTCGAGTGGCTAAAACGGGGGAGCTTCCCACTTACAGTGGCGGGACCGCGCCGGTTTTTCACCGGACTTCCCTGTTACGCCCTAGCGGGCATCCGAGAGATTACTCATATCAGCCAAGATACCTAACGCGGGCTAGTCCACCCTGTCAAGGCTGAAATATCATGAGTGCACGCGATCCGAAGCAGCTTTACGCGAACTGCGCGACCACAAAGCCCAATAACTTACCAAGACATGCACTGAGACCGGTTGTTTATTTAGTTGCCCAGGCTCACCACAGTGAAAAAGCGCAAATATTTTCAGCTCCTTATAAAGATACAGCGCGGGCATGTCCTGAAAAGGCGAGTATCGTTGCAGTAACAATCTCAAAAGTGATTGTCAGTAAAACAGTGTTTCCTTCGTGCGTTTAATGAAACCTCTGTTTTCCGAGAAGCAAATTGCGACGGCCTTGCGGCAAATCGATGCGGGGGCACTGATTCCGGAGGTAACGCGGAAGCTGGGGATCAGTGAGGCGACGTACTACGTCTGGCGGAAACGCTACGGCCAGATGGCGATCGCCGAGATTCGGCGGTTACGGCAACTGGAGGCAGAGAACAGCAGACTCAAGCAGCTCGTGGCGGATCTGACCTTGGACAAAGTCATCCTGCAAGAGGTGCTCGCACAAAAGGCCTGAAGCCCACGCGCAAACGCGCCCTCGTGCGGGAGGTGCTCGGGCACTGTCCGATTGGAGTGCGACGGGCCTGTGGGCTCCTGCGGTTGAATCGAGCGTCGTGGTATTACCGACGCCATGGGCGGGACGATACGGCGATTCGCATGCGGCTGCGGGAGCTGGCCCAAGCTCGCCCGCGCTTTGGCTATCTCCGTCTGCACGTCATGCTTCGCCGCGAAGGCTGGGTAGTGAATCGGAAGCGGGTGCATCGGATCTATCGGGAAGAAGGGCTTACGATGAGATTACCGCGCCGTCGCAAACGGTCGAGTCATCTGCGGGTCGTGCCACCACACCCGAGTGAGATGAATGAGCGGTGGAGCATGGATTTTGTGGCGGACACGTTGCTGGATGGGCGGCGGTTTCGCGCACTGACCGTCGTGGATACCTATAGCCGGCACAGTCAATTAATCGAGTCCGATTTCACCCTCCCGGGAACGAAAGTCGTGGCGGCTCTGGAACGGGTGGCGAACCGGAGCGGCTACCCGCAGATGATCACAGTGGACAATGGGAGCGACTTGACCTCGAAGGCACTTGACGCCTGGGCATACGAGCACGGAGTGAAACTCGATTTATTCGGCCCGGGAAACCCGTGGAGAATGCGGTGATTGAGAGTTTCAATGGGCACTTTCGAGACGAATGTTTGAACGCGCAGGTGTTCGTGTCGTTACACGATGCGCGACAGAAGATTGAAGCGTGGCGAATCGATTACAATGAGCACCGGCCGCATGGTTCACTGGGGGACTTAACGCCCCAGGAGTTTGTCGAACAGGCGGTCCAAACCGGGCTGCAGGAAGCATCGAATTTCCAGCACGGCGTGGACTAGTTTTCAGGGAAGGGTCAGAAGGAGCGCATTTCCAGTTTTCAGCAGTCTAGTTTCTGGGGAGGTCTCATCATTTGTCCTATCCCCCGCTCCATCTGCACAAAATATGGGAGCAGCGGCGCAGCGCCCAGACCGTCAGATCAAGCCGAAACGGCTGCACCGGATACAATGCAAAGCCGATCTCCTTCATGATTCACAACCGCCTGCCCGCCCCGATGTGCCGATTATTCCTGCATCGCCTGCCGCCTCTCCCACGCCAGCTCTCTCATGATCCTTCCTCTTGTCCGTCATTCAATCGGCCGGCGATGAATTGCTCGGCCCGTGAGGCTGCTCAAATCGCTTCCAGCGCGTCCTCAAGATCGGCGATGACATCTTCGATATCCTCGCAGCCAACGGAGATTCTTACGAGCCCGCTCGTAATCCCCTGCCGCTCCATGATGTCTTTCGGTGTCGCGACATGGGTCATCGACGCCGGATGTTCGATCAACGTATCGACCGTGCCCAAGGATACCGCCAAGGTGCAGAGTTTCAGTTTACTCAACAACCGCGTGGCCGCCTCGAACCCGTCGGCAAGCTCGAAACTGAAGCAGCCGCCAAAGCCGGTCATCTGTCGGGCTGCGACATGGTGGCCGGGGAACTGGGGGTCGCCTGGATAGTACAGCTTGCCGACTTTGGGAACGCTGGAAAGAAACTCAAAGAGCTTCATCGCGTTGTCGTGATGCCGCAGCATGCGCAAGGAAAGGGTTCTGATGCCCCGCAACAGCAGATAGGCATCGAACGGGCTCAGAATGCCTCCGGTGTCACGACGATAAATGCGAATTTTTTCGGCCAGCTCTGAGCGCGCCACAACAATCCCCCCGATCACGTCCCCATGGCCGTTAAGATACTTCGTGGCGCTATGGAGGGAGATATCCGCGCCGTGATCCAGTGGTCGCTGAAAGTAAGGACTGGAGAAGGTGTTATCGACAATCGTCAAGATGCCTTTGGGCCTGGCCAGTTCGGCGATTGCCCGGATATCCGTGATCTTGCACGTAGGATTGGCGGGGGTTTCAAAGAAAATCACTTTTGTCTTGTCCCGTATGGCATCTCTTACGGCCTGCTCATTCGAAGTATCGACCACCGTGGAGGTAATCCCCAGATCTGCCAGGCGCTCCGTGATCAGATGGAGGCTTGGACTATAGAGCACCTCCCCGCAGATCACATGATCACCGGCTTTCAGAATACTCAATAAGCTCGCATGGATAGCCGCCATTCCCGAGCCCAATGCGACAGCGGCCTCCCCGTTTTCCAGGTTCGCAATCACCTGCTCGAGACCTTCGACGGTCGGATTTCCCACCCGACTGTAGATATGCCCGGCGCGACGCCCCAGAAAAAGATCCGCGCCTGCTTCGGGAGAATCGAACGAAAACGTCGACGTTAGGAACAGGGGCATCGCATGCGCGTTCAACGGCTTCTGTTGTCCATCGGCATGCAGTTGTCTGGTTGTAAACCCATGCATGGCTCGCCTCCTCTGTCAGTGTTCGTCGAGCTTATGAGCGAGCAACCTTGTCTCACACAGCATACCGTAATCATCCCAGCTCTCAGGCGGAATTGCCACATCGGTAATCTTGTTCTTCTCATCCAGGAGCAGAATTACCCATCTCCTTTTCAGCAAGTGGCCGAGCTTTTCTTCGACAGAGGGCCGGACTTCCGTATGGTGTTCTTTCCCGGTTCCTGCTGCACATCATGGTCATCAGGACGGGGGCTTCCCCTATTGCGGCCTCGATGTCGCTCCTTTCGTTGTCGTGACCTGCCCGGGCAAATTGGGTCCAGGGTGAATGTTAGACTGGACCAGTGAGATGCGAGCTCTTTTTAGGCTAAGCGAAATCATCCGTTGTATTCCGCCAGAGGACAACTGAGCTTGCCTATGAATTGACCAGATTTTTTCGGGAGTATCTACTCGCGACGTGAATTTCGACTGAACCTCAGGCCCGCAGGGGCCCACCGTCTTGCAGAAACAGAACGGCCTTGGCCGCTGATCGTTCGACAACGGGCGACACGTGAGGAATGTCATTCCGGCCGGATAGGGCCCACGCACTGCAACAACGCATAATGGGCGCCGCCCGTCATCGACGGCTTCCTGGGCACTGTCGCCCACGGCAAACGCTACTGAAAATGTGAAAACGGATCGTTGGAACTGACGCGTTTCTTGAAGGCCGGTAGTCGGTCGTTGGCAGCATATGTGCCGCCGGGTGAGTGTCTCAGTTCGGCCAACACCGGTCGGTGGCTCTTGTTTCCCAAAGCGGTCGTTCGGCTCGAAACTACGTCATCAAGATATCTGCCGGACTGCGCACTCCCGCCAGCGAATTATTCATTAAGTGAGTGTAGATCATTGTAGTCTTGACGTCTTTGTGTCCCATCAACTGCTGAACCACGCGAATGTTGTGACCGGCCTCCAGCAGGTGAGTCGTAAAAGCATGCCTAAAGGTATGGCAACCGACTGGCTTGCCAATGTTGGCACGTCGTACCGCTTCCTTGACCGTTCGTTGCAGCGTCTTCTCATGGATGTGGAATCGCACTGTTCGCCCTGTATAGGGATCGCGGCAATGCGATGTCGATGGAAAGATAAACTGCCAAGCCCAAAGATAACCTGCCTTGGGATATTTGCCCGCAAGAGCAAGCGGTCGTGGCGCCTCACCCAGTCCCCTGTTATACTGCTTTCAGTTCAATTCGCACGGAGAACAACATGAGCACAAATGTAATAGTCACTTTTAAATCGAAGCCAGAAAAATTAGCGGAGTTTGTAAACCTGCTGAGCCAAGCAAAAAATGATCTCCCTAAAGTCGCTGGCTGCAAGGTCTTTCGAGTATTCAATGATGTCAACGATCCTTGTACTTTTACGCTGGTCGAGACCTGGGAATCTGAAACCGATCATAAAAAAAATATCGAAAGCATGGTGGCATCGGGTTTTTGGAGCCACCTTGCTACACATCTAGCTTGCGATCCAACCAGCGGTTACTACAAAGAGCTCTAAGGCATTGCAATAGCCTACCATGGTGTTCAAGAGGGTCGCGCCAAAAGCGGCGCGTCCCTCAACTTTACCTTAAACGTCCGCTTTTCGAATCCTGCTACTTCCGCTTTGGGTCGGAAGCAGCCATTCAGAACAGCGAGCAAACCTCAATCCAGCGCCCAACCTGACCCGATTCGGGGAGTCAATCAAGACTCGCACGACACTCTTCGCCTTGGGCAGTGAGGGCGGCTGGTTTGCAGCATTTTGAGTGGCTGCGTTGGAGCAGAATCGGTGGCCGGTTTGAGCAGAATACGCAATCAGAACGCAGATACTCATTCGATCCCCGTTCCACATGGATAGAAAGAGCACAATCCTAAGAAGGAAGAGAGTATCCCTTCAGAGGGCCCAGTGAGTGAAACGAGCACAGATACATAGACTTATGGACTAGTGCGGGGATTGTCCAAGCTACCAACAGCTTGAACAACCCCCGGGTGATGCACTCTTAATCAGGGAGCACCCTGTGTCATGTAGTGACTTGAGTGAAACGCCATAATCAGAATGGATAACTATGCCGCAGCAAACTTAAGTAGACCAAGAGACAATCCCCAAAACCAGGTACCGTAAAAGGTACCGCTGTACCTTCGGTTTTTCCGTTTACGCATCGTTTACGGTCGATCGCGTAACTAGTTTACGCGGATCAGTCAATCGAAGAGGCGTAAACAATTTTACAACCCTGGCAGGGAGACTGCATTAATATATATATAAAACAATGGGTTCGATAAGTACTGTTTGAAGGAATCCAGTCCCCGCAACCAACCTTCTCTCCTCTCTTTCAACCACATACAGCAGTTTCAGTCCAGACATCGGCACTCGCACGAGCAGCCATGGACTGCTCCCCTAGAGTGAGACGCAACGGATTGGCGCACTTAGCACCAGACGGATGGTGAAGAAACGCGCGGGGGAATTTGCAGTACCTTTCGGCAGGTGGCAGTGGAGCGGCCCACGCCGTACGACGCTCGCAGGGAACTCGACGTCAGTCTAAAGGGACTTTGAGCGCTGACATCAGCCAGGAATCATGTTGAACCAGCAGGAAGGGGTGCGAGGTTTACCTGGAATGGCTTGCCCGCTTACCAGCAAGGACTGTCCCGATATGCCTCCAACGGCTTCAGTGTGTGCCCGAATGTGATCCAAATAGAAGTAGCTTTGTTTCGGTCGTACTAGCGCAAGTAGGTCTTTGCCAGGTCCCAATAGAGGTTATATCGGAACGGTGCTCGCTGTATCAGTCTCATAAGTCGCTGCCTCGCGCTACTCAGATGCCCTTCTATGCAATCCATATATGCCAATTCGCGTTCAACCTGCAGAAATCTCTTGCGTATGATGGCCAAATCCGGTGCTTGGGGACGATTCTCGTATAAAGCGGGCAGTAGTACACCAAACATCTTCCCATACTCCTCCAGGAAGAGTCGCTTGTTGGACGAAACGCTTCCGCCTCGCCAACGATACTTCGCTAACGGCTCATTGATGTATCCAAATTCCCATCCCTTCAGTGACACCATAATCCAATGCAAATAATCTTCTGTTGCCATAAATTGCTCATCAAACCCACCAACCTCTTCGATACACTCCCGTCGTTCAATGACCGATGGAACCTGGATGTGACAGCGTCGCAGAAGGTCTTGCAGACAATAGCCTGAGGGAACGGGCCTAGCGGTTTCCACATTAAAGCGCGCACGGATGACCTTCTCCTGTTCATCAATAACGGTTACATCGCTGTGCACAAGGCCGCATTGGGGATGGGCATCCAAGAACGCGATTTGACATTCGAGCTTCTGCGAATACCACATATCATCGGCGTCCAGATACGCGATAAATTCGCCGGTCGATACGCTCAGGCCGCGGTTTCTAGCGTTGGATACACCAGCATTGGCTTGATAAATACATCGTATTTTTCTGCCGTAGGACTCAAGAACGTCTGCCGTCTGATCGGTTGACCCATCGTCAATCACAACCACTTCGTAGTCCCGATAACCCTGGTTCAGGACGCTGTCGATGGCAGCAGAGACCCACTGCATAGAATTATAGGCGGGGATGATGACGGATACACGTGGCATGCGGGCGTTCCCTGAACAATGCTCTGCAACGCACGATGCGCAGATCAGGGAAGAACTACTCTGATCCCCGCGAACGTTGCAATTGTCCCCTGGAGTGCTTTGTCACAAGAATAACTGCCTTGTGCTCACTGCCCTCAACATGTCCGGGAATGGCCTGCGAATACGGCGCACGATCCTCTCGGCTGACGGCCTCTTTGGGTCACACAGCTGCTTATGCGCCGACACATCTTTTATCGCAAATGTGACCTTCAGCAATAACCACGATTACCTACCAGTGCCTTTGAAGAACGCAATTATTCCGTGGATACAGTGATCACATCGGACGCTGTATTCACATGTACTGTTCATTAAATTTTTGCAAACTTAATAAAATCGCATCAATGTCGCTATCAGAAAGGTTTGGGTGAAGTGGAAGACTAAGTATTTCATCGTTAAGCTGCTCACAAATGGGAAGCCTGTAAGATGATTTATAAATAGGATTCAGATGCAATGGATGGAATCGAACAGTTGTATAGATACCGCGGGAATAGAGGTATTTAGCCAATTGATCGCGCTTTCCTTTGGCAACCCGAATGGAGTAAGTGAAATAGGAATGCTGTTCATCTGAAGCAGGGTCTTGAGGTCTTATCAGCCAGTCGAAATCAGCTAATTGAGCTTGATATATATTCCAAATTTTCTTACGGATCGTTTGAAATTTATCTATCTTGCGTAGCTGCGCCAGTCCGATTGAAGCCGCAATGTCATTGGGAAGAAGTTTAGGAAAAACATCTACGATGTCATATTCCCACCAGCGCTCTTTCATTGCCGCAGCCTCAAATCCTGCGCGTCCAATACCGCAATACCGCAACTGTCGGGCCCGAGTCATTAATTCGGAATCTCTGGTTGTAATTCCTCCTCCCTCACCTGTTGTTATATTTTTGACAGGATCAAAACTATAGACGCCTATTGTTCCAATAGAGCCGCAATATTTATTGCCTAGTTTGGAATCTACGGCTTGAGCCGCATCTTCTATCACTGGTTGTCCAAACGATAACACTGGCTCCATACGGACCGGTTTGCCTGCATAATGTACAACCATAATAGCCCTGGTCTTTGAGGAAATATGCGGGGCAATTGTGTCAGCAGTCACGTTTTGAGTATTCACGTCTACATCGCAAAATACGGGAATACCTCCAGCGAGGATGATAGCGTGGGCGCATGCGACCCATGTAAAAGAGGGCAGTATGACTTCCGATCCAGGGGATAGGTTTAATAGTTTTACAGCCATGTATAAACTATTGGAACCGTTGTCCAGAAACACGAAATCCTTGAGCCCCAACCTGTGAGCGAAGAGAGATTCAAATGATCTTGTTTTCAGACCGATTCCGAGCCATTGCTTTTCAAAGCTGGTGCGTATCTCGTCAATTTCCTCTTGTCCTACGCATGAACCGAATACTGAGATCATAGTAAGGCCCCTATTCAAGGACATACTGAGGATCGGATGAGCCGCGGCGGCTGGAAATTACAGTGTCAGTCGGTAATAACGTGACCCCGCCGCACAATTCTCGCCTTCACGGCATCAATCATGTCGCGAAGTGCTATGGCTAGATCACCGTGCCCCTATTCAGTCTCGTCCGCCGCGATTTGCATTGCTATCGAGCACAAACCGTCGTTTATTTCGGCGATGTGCGACTTCAGCAAAGCTCTCCCTTGCCCCTCGTTTGCCCTATCAAAACCGTCACCACATGTGACGCATCATAGCCGAACCAGTTCATTACTTCATGGCCCATGTGATGACGGACTTGTGCGATGATGCGGTCGCACATGGTTACGGTTGAGCGTGACCGAGCGCGCAGCATTTGCCGAATGAAGGGCGCCCTATTACCCTGATGAAACCACCCAAGCTTGCACGGCAAAGAAGGCCGGGAGTGTTGAAGATTGAACAGGCAAGAGAGCCACGCTGGTCGTGGCCACCCAGCACTGGTGGCTGTTGACCAACGCCACGCATTCGGTCTGCTAAATGTGCGCTACGCCTCGTAACCCTATCTTGAGGATGTGATGTATCGGCCGACCGAATGGTCGGCCTGGTTATTTGTCCGCCTCGTCTGGGAACGTTAGAGAAGATGAGATACTCGGCCCCCCTATTTCCTGACCGCAGGTGGTGAGTTTCGCACATCAGTAGAGACAGGCAGTGGCTCAAGTTGCAGCGGCTTGTGATACATAGCGAGCAACACGGCCTTCCCGGGGCTCGCCTGGTAGTCACCACGGAAGCTCTTGTAATAGATCATCACCTTCCTGACATAGTCGCGAGTTTCCGGATAGGGCGGAATTGCGCGATACCGCTCCACGCGCCGTTCACCTGCATTATACGCAGCGACCGCCAACCGCACGTTCCCGTTAAATCGATCCAGTAAGTACCGCAGGTGCCGCGCGCCGCCTCGAATGTTGTCGTCGGTGTCATAGAGATTGAGCACCCCGTGCCTGATGGCGGTTTCGGGTATCAGCTGCATCAGTCCAACCGCCCCGGATCGTGAAATGACGGTGGGATTAAAGTCCGACTCCGCCTTGATCACCGCCAGCAGTAAGGCCGGATGAAGTTGAAACTGGAAGGCGTAGCGCTTGACGGCTTCCTCCACTTCCTCCGCCGAGGCGCGATGCGACAGGCGGCGCACCTGCGATTCCGCCGAGCGAAACCGTTGGTCGGTCGGAACATTCGTCATTTCGAACACCCCGTTCGGCCCCACATAGCCATAAATCTCGCTGTCTGCAGAGGCGGGCTCCCCGGCCACCAGCACCCCCGCAAGCGCCAGAGGAAGCGCCCACGTGGCAGTCACACGCCCGCCATCGTCACTCTGGCCGCCAAGGTTATGGCTCACTACTCGCAACTCCTGCCGGACAGCTTTTTCGTGATCCATCTCTTCCTCCTCTTGTTCCCGCAGCAACCCATAGCCGGGGAATCCACAGCGTCGCGAACCCCAGGCTAAAGCGCAGCTTTCATGCCATCCGTCCTGACGTGTACAAAAACGGGCAGCTCCAATAACTTCGTACGGTTAGGGCGTTCACAAGGAGTCTCTCCCCTGGTGAGCGGGGAGAGGAACCGAACCGTTTTGTGCCACCATTTGGCCGGATTTTGTTCTTTGTTTCGTTGCTGTTCGTTACCAACATGACGCGCCATCGCAGATTTACGGGCAGGGCATGCATCTGTAGACCCGAACTGAGGAGGTTTCTTCACATGAGGCATTGTCGGTCGACACCAGGACGCAGGGCATGCCGGCAGATCACGCACGATCATCGTGAAGAAGTGCGCTCTTGTTTGAAGCTTCAGAGTGACGTGCTAGAATCGATTTCGGGCTGGTCCCTCAATCACGCACTGCCTGCAGCCACAGGGAGATTCCCGCACTGAATACGCCCCTCGGCCGTCACCACCATTTGAGATGAAAATTCCACACTCGATAGCTCCGGCGCGCAGCATCACGGTGATCTGTCAGCCATCCGCTTGTGCGCAGCACATCGCCTCGCCAGATTGTCTTACGGACGCGAGCACGCACCGATGATCAAACTGCTGTTGGTCGAAGACAATCCCGTCGATGCCCTGCTCACCCGAGACCTCCTGGCCGAATGGCCGCTCGACCAGTTCGAGATCACCCATGCCCCCATTCTGGCGGACGGCTTGACCAGATTAGGCCGGGACCGGTTTGATGTGGTACTCCTCGATCTCTCCCTTCCCGACACCCATGGCTTGAGTACCGTGACCCAGGTCTTAGCGACCAGTCCAGGCGTGCCGGTGGTGGTGCTGAGCGGGCACGACGATCACCCGCTGGCCCTCAAAGCGCTGCAACACGGGGCGCAGGATTATCTGGTGAAGGGAGAAGGCGGAACCGACTTTCTTGCACGCTCGATTCTCTATGCCATCGAACGCAAGCGGGCACAGGAACGCCTGACCTATCTTGCCCAGCACGATCAGCTTACCGGCCTGATCAACCGCGCCCTCTTCCGCGACCGCTTAATCCATGCCATGGCGCGCAGCAAACGGAAAGATCACCCCCTGGCGATCATGCTGCTCGACCTGGATCGATTCAAAGCCGTCAATGATACGCTGGGGCACGATGTCGGCGATCAGTTGCTGAAACTCGTGGCGACCCGACTGCTGGAGTGCGTTCGTGAAGTGGATACCGTCGCGCGCATGGGCGGCGATGAGTTCACCGCCATCCTGGAAGGTATTTCCGGCGTCGCCGATGTACTCGTGGTGGCCAAAAGAATCGTGGAGTCGATCAGCACCCCGTTCGAGATCGGACCGCACCGGATCTCGATCGGCGTGAGCATCGGCATCACGCTCTACCCGTTAGACGATGAGGATATCGACGAACTTCTCAGACATGCCGATAAGGCCATGTATGCCGCCAAGCAGCAAGGCGGGAGCCGATTTCACTTTCATTCTACGACCGGACAACCTCCCTCCGGTACCCCCGCCCCGGTACAGTAGCGAGAAGCCGCTTCGGGAGCCGTTCTTTCTTCAAAGATCGACCGCCGCGACAAGCACCCCCTCCGCACGGCATGTCTGCTTAGCGACCGATATCGGCGAGCGGCTGCTCTGTCACGACCAACGACCCTCGGGGATTCGGCAGCAACACATTAGAGGTGACCAAGTCCTCGCGAGGCGGAGTCGGATGCGTATCCGGGGTCATGACCAAACCCCAGTGCTGGTTGTCCCGACAGGTGTTGTCGAGCAGGAGCGCCTCCGCATGATGGAACAGGAGGATCCCGCTGAGCATGTTGCTGTGACAGACGTTGCGCACACATTCCGGATGGCTGCCGGGATCTCGCACGGCCAAGCCGAAATGATGATTCCCATAACACTGGTTTTGCGCCACACGCGGTTGTGCGCCCGCAAAAACAAAAATGCCTGACTCGCGGTTGTAACAGACCTCATTCTCGACAAACGTCGCACGGGCCTCAGGACCATAAATCACCACTCCTGACAACACGCCTTCCGTCGCCCGGCATTGCGTAATCGTGCAGACTGAGTCCAGGACGTTGATCGCGGAATGTTGATCACTGCCCACATAGCGGAAGGTAATCCCGCTGATCATGCCCGAGGGGACCCGCTGGAGATAGAGCGGCCCTCCGCGACGGCTGTAAATCTGCACGTGATCACGCCCGGCGCCGATGAGGAGCACAGGACGGTCCGCGACAAAGACTTTGTCTTCATACACTCCCGGTCGAATGAAGACCTGATCAGTCTCACCGGCCCCCTTCAGTGCCGCGCTCGGCCTGATGTAGGCGTGGGGATCGCGGGCGTCGACAATCAACGTCCGGCCCCCCTTCGGATTGGGAGGTGGCTCGCTGAGCGGCTCCCTTCGGCCACCGACCGCGCCTGACTCCTGTGGTCTTTCCATACCGACTTTCTCGATCCTCTACAGACTCGGAATCAGCACACCCGCCGCCATGGCCGGCTGCCTGCTAACCGACAACAAGTGAAAACATGCGATCTGTCAACCGGCCAGAGCAGCGCCTCATGGCTGGCGCTTTCCGTACAATACTGTCTGCTTTCCGCCCCTGTTGTTCCGGCACATCTAGGCCACTCCGCCTTCAATTCCACGCGAACTATACAATTTCACAACGGGTTCACTTGTCGAGCCTCGCTGGTGCGGTTCTTTCATATCGGAAGGCACAACGACCGTGTGAACCCAGACTCGTCCAACAGGGAAGAAAGAGGGGCACTCATGACCAGGACTCATACCAAGCTCGGTCCCGTGCGAGGCATCTGTCTCATCTTGGCGTTGATCGGCAACCTCACGACCGTTCCAGTTCTGTTCGCAGCTTCACCTCAACCGCCGGATGACGCACACCGCCTCTACGATCGCGTGATGGAAGAGTTCCGCCACAAGGACTATGCCGCAGCCCTCGCCGGGTTTCGCTTCTTCCTCGAACTCCACGGGCAATCGTCCCTGTCCGCCAACGCTCAATACTGGAAAGGCGAGTGCCAGTACCGTATGGGGCGCTACAAAGACGCGCTGGACTCGTTCTACAACCTCATCTCCGATTACCCGATGAGCCAGAAGCTCGCCGCCTCGACGCTCAAGATCGGGCAGATCTACACGAAGCAAGGCGACCGCGAAAAAGCGCAGATGATGTTCGAGCGGGTGACGGACCAGTACCCCGATAGCACAGAGGCCGAGGTGGCTCGCAAAGCCTTGGAGGCCGCTGCCGCAAAGGGTGAACCGGTCGCTGCCGAGCCAAGCTGATCCGGATTGCGCGCCCTTTCGGCACAGGCCCGTTGACAGTCGAACCGGCGTTAGTCCGGATCGGCAAGATCCAACACGGTAACGAGACCGGGAACCGTATAGGCATGCAGCGGGCTCAGCCGCACGAGTTGCACCCCTGCCGCACGAAGCGCCGACTCAAAGAGTGAATCGTGCGACCCGTCCGGGGCATCATCCGGCACCGGCCGCTCGACTTGTACCACCTTCTCGACCAAACGGCTGCCCGGATGCACCAGCACGAAGGTGGCGCGTTTGAGCGCCAGTTCCCGCAACATCTCGGCAGGCGGCGTTCCCGAGGGAAGACGCAAATCCAACAAGCTCCAAAGAGGAATCTGCGTGAACAGCAGGTACCGGTCTTCCACGGCGAGGCGCAGCAGATTGTAGAGCTGCACTTCCTGGTCGGTCAGCAACGGCTTGGCCTTAAAACTCATACCGGCAGGAGCCTCTGCCGTGGACGCGCCAGGTGAACGGCGCCGCCCGAAACTCTCCCAGGCCAGGCTTCCCAGAAACACCAGCGCCCCGATACCAAGGATAGGATACAGCAATTCCATGACAAGCCAATCGGATCAGCGGGCGAGACGCGCCCATTTCGTCAGCATGTGAGGGGATCCCGGAACCACAGCGCCAAGGAGCACGGGGTGATGGGCACCCGTCACCTGCGGCACGTTGGTGCATTGTCCGTGATAGGTGTCGTGAGCCAGCAGGGCAAACGCCGTCGCTTCAAAGGCCTTGCTGCTCCATCCACATTCGTCAAACGTCAACACAGATGTCGGCGCAAATACCTGCCGGAGAGAGGCCATAATGGCGCGATTGTACACACCGCCCCCTCCGACGATCACATCATGGATCTCGCCGGTGACCCACCGTCGGGACGAACCGATGGCCTCCGCCGTCCAGGCCGCACAGGTCGCCAGCAGATCCTCGACGGACAGACGCGCCTGACGTTGTTTCACGAGAACACTTCGAACAAAGGGCGCACCGAACTCTTCCCGACCCGTCGACTTGGGCGGACGCCGCGTCAGGAACGGATGGGCCATCAACTCGGTGAGCAGAGGCCGGTTCACTGTCCCCTTACGTGCGCGCCGCCCGCCGGCGTCGTAGGCACTCTGCCCCTTCGACGTTTCGTGCACAATCGCATCCAGCACCATATTCCCGGGGCCGGTGTCGAACGCGCGGAGGTCGGCGACATCACCGCCCGGCGGCAGATAGGTCACGTTACTGATCCCGCCGATATTCACCACCAGACGACCCCGACGCGCATGGCCAAAGGCCACCGCATGGGCATAGGGGACCAGCGGAGCGCCCTCGCCCCCCGCCGCCATATCGCGCGGCCTGAAATTCGCGACGGTGGTGATGCCTGTGCGTTCCGCGATCACAGCCGGCTCACCGATCTGCAGGGTGGACCGGACCAACCCGACACCAGGCTCACGTCGCCCCTTCGGCAAATGGTGAATCGTTTGGCCGTGCGATCCGATCAAATCAATATCGGCCGGGCGGCATTTCGATTGCTGAATGACCCGCAGAGCCGCCTTGGCGAACAGTTCCCCGAGATACGTGTTCAGGTGGCAGATGTCGTCCACGCGGCCATGGAGCGAGAGTTCAACAATTCGTTGCTGGAGCGAGCGCGGGTACGGCAGGGAGGCAAATGCCAGGGGGGTGATCCGCGGCGTTCCGCCGCGCCGGACGATGCTGACCAGCGCCGCGTCCACACCATCCGCCGATGTCCCGGACATGAGTCCGACAACTTTCATCGCGCCCCTTCTCCGGCACACAACCGGGAGATTTCTTCCTGTTCGGTTCGCTACGCTAATCGAAACCCCGGCAACGGGTCAAGCATCGCGCGTATCATCCGCGCACAATCTCCACCGGCCTTCGCGTTGACTTTGCAGAAATCGGGTGTTACCGTCCGCCGGATGTTTCGCCTGATCGCCTTGGCCATGTTTCTCGCATTTGCGATGCCCTGTGAATGGGGCTCCTCCGCTACAGCTTTTGCTGCATCCGCTGCCGAACCGCTTCGTGTTGTTGTGACGCTCCCGGTCCTGAAGGACTGGGTGCAACAAATCGGCGGTTCGTATGTGCATGTGAACTCGCTCATGACCGGGTATGAGAGTGAACATACCTATTCGCCGAAACCAAGCGATCTTGTCGCGGTTCGCAAAGCCGCGCTCTTGTTCGAAGTCGGTGCCGGACTCGAAGTCTGGGTGGCCTCACTGGTGAAGAACGCCGGCAATGGCTCGTTGCGTGTCGTGACGACCTCCAAAGACATCGAGCTGATCCAGGATCACCCCGAGCCGGCAGGGACGAGCCATTCGCACGAGCACGCGGCGGGTAATCCGCATGTCTGGCTGGATCCGGCGGCCGCAGCCACGATGGTCCAACACATTTCCGATGCCATGGCCGCCGCAGACCCGGCCCATGCAACCGACTATCGGACCAACACCGCGACATACCTCCAGGCACTCACGCGCGTGCAGGACGAGTCGCTGGCACGGCTCCGCTCGTTGCCGAGCCGCGCGATAATCGTCCACCACCCGGCCTGGCCCTATTTTGCCCGACGCTACGATCTGCACATCGCCGGCACGATTCAGACACAACCGGGGGGAGAACCGTCCGCGCGGCATCTACACACATTGATCGAAACCATCAAACGAGACCACGTCCGCGTGATTATCTCCGAGGTACAACTGAATCAGAAGGTTCCACAGTTGCTGGCGCGGGAAACCGGTGCCCGCATCGCCGTGTTGACGACCTTGCCCGGAGGCGTACCGGGGACCGAGACCTACCTCGACATGCTCCGCTATAATGTGCTCCAATTGGCCCAGGCGCTTGAGCAAACCTGACCGCCGCAGCCACCCGGACATCGACCGACAAACCAGCATTTTCAACGTACACCGCCGCGCATGACCCATCCCATTATTCGTTTCGACCATGCCACCTTCGGTTTTCCCGGTATCGTGGCCCTGGAGGACATCTCCCTGACCATTCCGGAATCGGAATTTGTCGGGGTGATCGGCCCCAACGGCTCCGGGAAAACGACACTCTGTCGTGCCGTGCTCGGCCTGATGGCCCCGCTGAGCGGAACCCTCCGTGTCCTCGACTGTGCCTGCGAAGAACTCCGCTGTCACCATCGGGCGCTCATCGGTTATCTGCCGCAAAAAGGCATGATCGACCGGAACTTTCCCGTGACTGTACTGGAAGCGGCCATGATGGGACGATACGGCGCGCTCGGCCTCTTCCGGCGACCGTCACAAAAGGATCGGGACATCGCCCGTCAGGCGCTGGCCCAGGTCGGCATGGATCATCACAGAGACTCCGCCTTAGGTGCCCTTTCCGGCGGACAGCAGCAACGTGTGTTCATCGCACGGGCGCTGGCGCAGCAGCCCCGGATTCTCTTGCTAGACGAGCCGACGACCGGGTTGGACCTCACCGCGCAGCACAGTGTGGTGGAATTGATCCAGCAGCTACATCACGAGCTGAAGTTGACCATTCTCATGATCACTCACGACATCAACATGATCCGGTCGCGGGTGGACCGATTGGTGTTGCTCAAGACGAAGCTCTTTGCCGAAGGGCCGCCGCAAGAGGTTCTGAAGCCGGAAATTCTGAGTCAGGTATACGGGAAAGAACTGGTTATTACGGACAAGGACTTCGTTCTCGTCGAGGATTATCATCACCACTGAAGCACATACGATGAATCGATCTGGCGACGGTCCTGATTCGAGGGCCGAGCCCGGATTATTCACGAATACCGTCGCGAGGCGTTCGAGACGGAAGCCCGCCGGGGCTTCTCGCAAGTGAGGCCGACGCAGGCGTACTGGCAGTCCGTCGAGGAGGCCGAACGAGAACAGCCTCGCCGGGCGAGAGGATCGGACGCCGGAGCAGGTATTCATGAATAGTCCGGGCTAGACTCAGTCATCGCACTCATTCATTCACGAGATTATTCGGTCACCACATATTACGATGCTCGAACTGCTCGCGTACGATTTCATGCAACGCTCACTTCTGGCCGCCGCACTGGTCGGCGCGGTCTGCTCCGTCATCGGCGTGTTCGTCGTCTTACGGGGCCTCGCGTTCGCAGGGGCCGGGACCGCCCATGCTGCATTTGCCGGTGTCACCCTCGCCTATCTCCTCGGCCTTCCGCCGCTCAGTCTCGCCATTGTGTTCGGACTGGCGACGGTCTGGATCACGGGTTGGGTCGAGGAGAAGGGGCGCATGAAACTGGACGTGTCCATCGGCATCCTCTACACCGCCACCATGGCGCTGGCCATTCTTTTCCTCGGACTCATGAAGACCTATAACCCCGAGGTCTACGGGTACCTGTTCGGCAGCGTGCTTTCCGTAACCACGGAAGAACTCATGACCATCGGCGGGCTCAGCGTGGTGGTGCTGGGAACTATCCTTCTGCTCTCGAAGGAACTGTACTTCATCGCCTTCGACCAGGAGATGGCGGCAGCGTCCGGCGTCCCCGCGCGGCAAATCTTCTACCTCCTGCTAACACTCGTGGCGCTCACCGTGGTGATTGCGCTGAAAACCGTCGGGGCGATTCTCGTGTTTGCGATGATTCTGATCCCCGCATCGACCGCATACCAGCTTACGCACAGCCTGACTCAGATGACGCTCTACTCCATGCTCATCGGCATCTTCTGCGCCGTGAGCGGCGTACTGCTCTCCTATGCCTTTGATCTTCCCTCCGGTCCGTCCATTGTCCTCTTGGCCACCAGCCTTTTCTTTCTCGCGGTCTGCTGTTCGCCCAAACGGTTGCATCGAATTCAGCCGACATAGAACAACCCGGCAGGACCGTTCCCCTCACAGGCAAGGATAGGCGAACCAGGGATCGTCGACAGGGACTGGATGAGTACGGAAAAGAAAACCGTTGGAGGCGGATGGACTATGAAGCTTGCGGCTCAGACTTCTTCCGAGACCAGACCATACCGGTCTGCTCTTTCGCGCTGAACCCGAGCCGTTCATAAAACCCGGGCATGCGCGTGCAGAGCCAAAACAGTTCAACGTGCTGAAGGGTGGGATGGTCGAGAATCCGTCGAACGATCTCGGTGCCGATCTTTCGTTTCTGATACTCGCGATCGACGATCACGTCCCAAATCGACGCCCGGAATACGTAGTCGGTCAGCACGCGGCCGAAGCCCACCAGGCGAGTGCCATCCCAGGCCGAAATGACTACATCCGTCTTCGCCAGCATCGCCTGCGCCTGTTCAAGCGCACGATGCTTGGCCCAGGGAGCCTGCCGGTACAAATGAATCAGTTGTGCAGCGTCGAAATCGTTGCGGTCGGAGAATGTGATGGGATGCTGATCGGTCTTGAGAGCGGGAGGCATCTTGTACTAAATTAATCCCTCCGAACGGGGTGAGTCGGTTAACCGTAGTGTAAGGGGAAGACCATGGGAACGCAAGTGCGAAGCTGTCCGAAGTGTTTTCAATTAATGTGGCTGAAGCAGGATCATTATGATGTCCTCGACGAGGAGACGGTCCGCGCGAAATGTCCGCACTGTGGATCGACGGTCCGCTTCCAACTGGTCACCGCCGGCGCCAACGCGGCCGGCCCGAAGATGGGACATTGACCGTTCCCGGCATGTTGAACGGATGATCCTGCTTCAGTGAACATGACCGCTCCGAGCGTCACATGCCCCGTCCTGCGCCCTCCAACTCCGGCTGACTGCCCGGCAGGATCTTAACCAGCGCCGCGCGATACTCCCCCATCCGCTTCTCCTCGGCTGGACCGACTTTGATCTCCCTGTCCCGATGCATGCGCTCCACCTGATCAAGGACGGCCAGAAGCGGTTGAACCACGCCCAGCACATTGCCGACCTCGAACGCTTCGAGCGACTCGATCAGATAATCCTGCAGACTCTTAAACGGAGAGCGGCCGCTTTGCTCCCGAAACCGCAGAAGGGCCTGCTCGAACACTTCCACCGCCTCAGGTTTCGGTTTAACCCCGGTCGGCACCGACGCGAGATGTACCACCGGCGGCAATTTTGAGGCGTACCCTTTCAGCTGCGCGATCAACTCACCGATCCGATCAAGCACGGCACTGGTTTCCATCGTTCGTCGCTCCTCACTCTCGCCGACCGTCATGTTCGGCATGTTCTTCAATCTGGCTCGGGCCGATCGCCCGGGACTCCTAATGCGCCGTGGCTGCGCGAAGGAGATCCTGCACCTGCTCCATATCAGGCGGACAGGGCACATCGAACTGATGGTACTCCCCGCCGGTGGGATGCGTAAATCCCAGCGTACGCGCGTGGAGCATGACACGGGGAATCGGCACCCCCGCCACCGACATCACTTTGGCCCCGCCGTATGTCTTATCCCCCAGGATGGGATGATCGATCGACGTGAGATGGACCCGCAGCTGATGGGTGCGTCCGGTTCTGGGGGAGAGGCGCACATGGGCCGCGATCTTGCCGTACCGCTCATCAACCTGATAGTCGGTCGCCGAAGGTTTCGGTTTGGTCGTCCGCGCCGAAAACTTTTTCCGCTCTTTGGTATCGCGCCCGATCGCCAGTTCAATGAGGCCATGCCCCTTTTTGGGTACGCCCCAAATCAAGGCTTCGTACACCCTGGTGATCGTGTGGAGCTTGAACTGCGCGGCCAGCGCGCGATGCGCCTGGTCCGTTTTCGCAATCACCATGACGCCCGAGGTTTCTTTGTCCAATCGGTGAACGAGTCCTGGGCGTTCCTTACCTCCGATATGCGACGGGGTGACACCCGAGGTCGCAAAGTGATGCAAGAGGGCGTTCACTAACGTCCCGGACCAATTCCCCGGCGCCGGGTGCACCACGAGGCCGGCCGGCTTATGGAGCACGAGTAAGTCCGCATCTTCGTGCAGAATATCAAAGGGGATGGCCTCCGGTTTGAGATCCAGCGGTTCAGGCCGCGGCACCTCCAGCCGGATGCGGTCACCCGGTTTGATCTTCTGACTTGGCCGGATCGTCTGGCCATTGATGAGAATGCGCCCTTCTCCGATCAAGCGCTGCAAGGCCGAACGAGAGAAGGTCGGGTCGCGGTTGGCAAGGAAGACATCGATCCGCTTGGACGATTCTCCTCCGGTCACGACAATTTCAACCGGAGTGCTACTGATCCTATTCACGTGGTGACTGCCTGACATCCTGCGACATGCGTGGGCATAGGCTGCCACAGAGGCCGGTCAAACACAAGGTACCCGCCGCTCCATCCCCATCCTCTGCACACCTCACACACATGTCGTCCACAATCCATCCACATGTGGTGCGGCACACGCGCATCCTTCAGCGCCGGCACGAATGTACGTTTGCCTGTTCATTTCTGTCAGTGGTGCGTTGGATTTGACACCATGATACTGCGCATTCCGCTGATGTCGCATGATGGCACACTCGCACTCCAGAAAAAATTCATGTTGTTAGCATGATGCCTGTCTCTCCCGCTACAGGCACCTGACTTGCTTATTTATTAAGAAGGTTTGGCGCTTCAACAGTTGAAGATTGTGACGATCCAATGGCTGCTGATTTTATCCACAGAATCCTCAGGTCGCTGCAAGGAACGTTCGTTCCAACACCGGTCGCTCAGCCCGCCATTGTGGACAACCTGACTGAGCAACCGACGCCACCCCCCGTGCGCGAACGGCGCATCGACACTCGGTTTGCCGTCAGGACTCCTTGCGTCTACGAACTGGTGGAGGGACATGGCTCCGACGCCTCCACAATACTCGGGAAGGCCTATTCGTTGAATGTCAGTTCGGACGGCATTCTCCTCTTGCTTGACCAGAAACCTCAGAGCAGACAATTACTCAACATTCGGAATCCGGCACTGCAACGACAGCGCTCACTGACATTGTTCGAGGTGCGCTGGTCCACTCACCTCCCGGTGGGCACCACCCACCCGCGCTACCTGGTCGGTTGCCGCCTCGCATTCGGCCGGTTCCCCTACTTCCTCGTCCAGCGCCAACACTTGGACCGCGACATCTCAGGTCTTTCGCTCTAATCGCCCGGCGCATAGCACTCCTCGTACCCTGTCAAAATCGGACGGCGTGGCAGCCGTCCACTCGCCATACATCCCGGTGACAGGATGTGTGAACCCCAACCGACGCGCATGTAGCATCACTCGGGGAATCTCATACCCTGCTATCGCACCGACCCGCTCACCCCCATAGACCTGGTCCCCGAGGATGGGATGGTTGATGCTTTGAAGATGGGCCCGTATCTGGTGCGTACGGCCTGTGTGAGGACTGAGCACGATGCGCGCCGCCGCTTCGCCAAAGGCTTCTTCGACTCGATAGTCTGTGACCGCACGCTTCGGCTGAAGCGTCTGGGTTGAGGTGCGTTTGGGATGGTGCCGATCCGGACCAAGCGCAGCCTCGATCCGGCCTTCCGATTTAGCCGGCACGCCCACGACGAGCGCTTCATAGTGACGGGTAATGGAATGTCGTTCGAACTGCACCGACAGTTTTCGATGCGCCTCCTCTGTCTTGGCCACCACCATCACGCCAGATGTATCTTTATCCAAACGATGCACCACGCCGGGCGTCGCCACCGCACCTCCGCGGGCGCAATGGTCTAGTAATGCATTCAGCAGCGTGTTGGACCAATGTCCAGGGGACGGGTGGACCACGATCCCGACGGGCTTATTCAGCACCAGGCACGCATGATCCTCAAACAGAATCTCCAGCTGTTTTGTCTCGCCATCGATCCGTAACGGGGCAGCCTGAGGCGCATCAAAGACGATGACATCTCCCGCTTTGATTCGCTGACTCGATTTGGCGATCAGACTATTAACCCGCACCCAGCCCGCAGTAATCATCCGCTGCAAGGCCGCGCGCGAGAGCTTCGGCTCGCGGTGCACGAGGAATACGTCCAACCGTTTGGGCTGCTCCCCGGCAGAGATGACAAATTCCGTTTGCATAACGCTGTTACGCTACGGCAGCGCGGCAACCGAATGCAATCGTAGAAGGCCGACCGATTGCCTCTCGACGACAATCGGCCTATGCTGAGCGTTGCGAGGCCGGTTCGACTTATGAGAAGGAGGGTGGACCATGGGAGGGAAGCTCGCGTTCGTCGCAACGTGCCTGATCCTGGTGAGCGGACTCGCGAAAACAGGACTAGCAGCAGAGCTGCCGGAAATCCCCCCCGAAGTAGTCGCTGACTACCTACATGCAGTGATTGAAGCGGACCGAACGTTTTACACCATCCATGTTGTCGAGCGAATGCAGAAACAGGGCGGTACACCCGCATCGGAAACCTGGCGGAAGGACAAGACCACGTTGCCGCTGCCGGCCCAATTTCTGCGGGAGGCCAGTGAATTGGCAACCTTGACCGGAACCAGGGTGCGCTACCGCCTCATGAGCTTGTGGCCGATCAACCCTCAGAACGCACCGGCGAGCAACTCGGAGCGAAACAGCCTGGAAGCCGTGCGACTCCACCCCGAACGGTCTGTTTCCGGCACCGTCACCATCGGTAGTCAGTCTTATTTCCAAGCCGTCTATGCCGACCGCGCCGTAACACAGGCCTGCATCGCTTGCCACAATGCGCACCCGCAAAGCCCGAAACACGATTTCAAGATCGATGACGTCATGGGCGGGATGGTGATAGAAATTCCCCTGAGCAAGGAGTAGGTTCGGACGGCAGCGTCGATACGCCGCGGGGAAACGGCGCTCCCTGCCGAGCCGTCCGAAGAACGACGGAAGGCACTGACACCTGACATGAAGTTTTCCACCTACGACCCAGGCGAGTTCTACGACGAATTGTTTGAAGGGATCGGCCGGCCCCGGCGGGGAAGCGCGTTACTGCTGCGGAAGTTTGCATCGCTCCCCGATGGAGAACTTAGAAAGCGCCAGCAAGCAGCGGAACGCGTCATCCTGAACATGGGCATGACGTTCGGCGTGTACGGCAGCGACGAGGGGCACGAGCAGATCTTTCCCTTCGACATCGTACCGCGGATTGTGGAGGCACCGGATTGGACGCTCATCGACACTGGCCTTCGCCAACGCCTGCGCGCACTAAACCTATTTATCGATGATGTGTATGACGAGCAAAAGATCCTCAAAGATAACGTCATCCCGAGCGAACTGATCTATTCCAGCAAAGGGTTTCTGAAAGCCTGCTGGGGGCTCAATCCCCCTCGCGGCATCTGGTGTCACATCGCCGGGATCGACCTGGTGCGCATCAGCGACGGCCGCTATTATGTCCTTGAGGATAATATGCGCTGCCCGTCCGGGGTGGCGTATGTGCTGGAAGCCAGACAGGTGATGAAACGAACTTTTCCAGAGCTGTTTGAGGCCTATCGCGTCAGACCGGTCGATGAATACCCAAGCCGCCTGCTGGAAACCCTTCGGTCCTTGTCGGACCTCCCCGATCCGACGATCGTGATCCTCACGCCCGGCAGCTACAATTCCGCCTACTACGAACATTCACTTCTGGCTCAAAAAATGGGTGTGGAACTGGTGGAAGCCAGTGACCTGGTCGTCATCGATGGCTCGGTCCACATGCGCACCACGAAGGGCTCTCAACGGGTGGACGTGATCTATCGGCGGATCAATGACGAATATTTGGACCCGTTGGTGTTCCGTCCCGATTCTCTGCTGGGAGTTCCCGGTGTCATGGAGGCCTATAAGAACGGCCGCGTGGCGATCGCGAATGCGCCCGGCACCGGCGTCGCCGATGATAAGGCGATCTATGCCTACGTCCCCAAGATCATCAACTACTACTTGGCAGAGGAACCGATACTCCCCAACGTGCCCACCTACGTCTGCTGGGAACGCCGGGATCGAGACTACGTGCTGGAACATCTCGATCAGTTGGTAGTCAAGGCGACGAACGAAGCCGGTGGGTACGGCATGATGATCGGCCCCCAGGCCTCTCAGCAAGAACGAGAAGACTGTGCCCGTCGCATCCAGGCCGACCCTCGCAACTACATCGCTCAGCCCACGCTCGCGCTCTCCCGATCGCCGACTCTGGTGGAAGACCATATCGAGGGACGACATGTCGATCTTCGTCCGTACGTCTTGCAGGGGAAAGGGTTCTATGTGTTGCCGGGCGGCATGACTCGCGTGGCCTTGAGAAAAGGGTCCTTGGTCGTCAATTCCTCCCAAGGTGGCGGCAACAAAGATACGTGGGTGCTGTCATGAGTCTTGCGCGCGCACACGCCTCCTGCCGATCGGTCGGCCGGCGGCTCTGCGAACACCTTGGTCGGA
The DNA here is from genome assembly GCF_900170025.1 of Nitrospira sp. ND1. NCBI lineage: Bacteria > Pseudomonadati > Nitrospirota > Nitrospiria > Nitrospirales > Nitrospiraceae > Nitrospira > Nitrospira sp. ND1. The sequence continues at coordinate 1,625,638 of NZ_FWEX01000006.1, forward strand.
GACCGCGATGCTGAGCAGAGTGGCCAGTTCCATCTATTGGGTGAACCGCTACATCGAACGGGCGGAAAACTATGCCCGGTTCATCGAGGTCAATTTGAATCTCTCTCTTGACCTTCCTCGCGGCACGGTCGAGCAGTGGGAGCCGCTGGTCGCGACGACGGGCGATCATGAGATGTTTGTCGCGCGCTATGGAAAAGCGACGAAGGAGACGGTGCTTCATTTCCTTGTGGCGGATGCCGAGAACCAGAATTCCATTCTGTCCTGTCTCCTGGGCGCGCGGGAAAACGCACGGTCGATCAAGGAAATCATCCCCAGTGAAATGTGGGAACAGGTCAACCGCTTTTACCTGATGGTCAGGGACGCCGTCACTCGCGGGATGTCGCACCATGACCTCCACGCATTTTTGGCCGACGTCAAAGCCGCGAGCCATCTACTGTGGGGAATCACCGATGCCACCATGTCCCATGGAGAGGGTTGGCACTTTGCACGGCTCGGCCGCCTCCTCGAACGAGCGGACAAAACCTCTCGCATTCTCGATGTCAAATATTTCATCCTCTTGCCGACCGCCGATGAAGTCGGCACGCCGTTCGACATCATCCAATGGTCGGATTTATTGAAATCCGCGAGCGCCTTAGAGATGTATTACAAACGGTATGGACGCATCGCTCCGGATGACGTGGCCGCCTTTCTCATCCTTGAACCCACCTTCCCGCGGGCAATCCGCTATTGCCTCATTAAAGCGGAGGACTCCCTGCACGCGATTAGCGGATCCGAACGGGGATCCTATCAAAACTTGGCCGAAAAACGATTGGGACGCCTGCGCGCCGAACTAGACTTTGTCGACATCGAAGACTGCGTCACAAGGGGTCTGCATGAATTTGTGGACCACTTTCAAGCACGACTCAACCAAGTAGGCGAGGCTATTTCTGAAACGTTCTTCGTGCCTCGCCGAGTTCACTACACAGAGTCCGTCACGGAGGAGCAATGACGTTTTGCTTGGGAATGAAGGTGGAGGAGGGGCTGGTCGGGATCGCCGACACGCGGGTGACGACAGGGGCGGAATGCATCACCGCGGGAAAGGTATCCATCCATCAACATGGCCGCCACTCGATGTTTCTCATGACATCAGGATTACGATCGGTTCGAGACAAAGCTGTGACCTATTTCGATGAGGCCATCAGCGAGAGCGACCAAACGTTCGACAAACTGTTCAAAGCGGTCAACGTGTTTGCCGCACAGATCCGCCGTGTGGCCGAGGAAGATAAAAGCGCCTTATATAATGCTGGACTGACCTTCAATCTCCACGCCCTGGTGGGCGGGCAACTGGAAAACGACCTCACCCACAAACTTTATCTGATCTACCCTCAAGGCAATTGGGTCGAAGTCAGTGAAGGCACCCCCTACTGTATCATCGGCGAATCCGGCTACGGAAAGCCGCTCCTCGATCGCGTGCTGAGGTATAACTCCAGCATGGACCTCGCGCTGAAGGTCGGCTTCCTCGCCTTCGATGCTACACGGACGAGCTCCACCAGCGTCGAATATCCGCTCGATGTCGTGCTGTATCGGCACGATACGTTCGACATTCTCGAACACCGCTTTCAAAAAGAGGACCTAGCTGAGATTTCTTCTTGGTGGCAATCGCGCATTGCCGATTCAGTGGAAAAGCTTCCCGCCTCGTGGGTAGATCGTTTGCTGGAGGCTCTGCCGAAAGGCACTCGCTCTTCCCCTCAGGACCACGGCAATTCAGCATCGTAAGTCCGGCTCGCGATTCTCCGCTAGCCCGGCCAACGACCGACAAACTGTGTCCCGATGACACGTCACGATCAATCGCGCCGTCGACCAAGCTCGATGCACTGGCCGCGCCACATATCTCTTCCCAGTCCAAAGGTCGATATCACCGGGAAGGATCGCCACTGCGTTTCAATCGAAGAATTTCCGCTTCCGGCTCAGCCATCTGCAGTTTCAATCGCTTGATCTTTTCTTGGAGTCGACCGAGCACACGGTCGTGATCGAGTCCCCACTGACCAGCGAATGGCGTACGGTTTGACGCGACCTCGCCGCTCGCCCACGTTGCCCTGATCTCGTGCGCACCGAAGGTCGTACTTCACATCATGGCCCGAGCCATTGCGATATATGCGACAAGATGACGGGTAAAGAAATGGACGTATTTCCCCTAGTGGCCACCGATGGTGTCGTGCCCTCCCATAAGATGATTAGACAGCGTATAGATCGAAGCGTAATATGATGAGTGACCGTATGATCTGGTGGGCACGTTGGTTCGTACGGGCAAGGAGCTGGGGCGATGCCTTCGGTACCTTCCCACGACCGGTCGTTTTTTCAGGAGGCCATCGATAGGGCCGGCATCCCGGCTCATCGCTCCGCCCCGTCCTCCGCGTCGATACCTCTCAACTCATTATCCTCATTCACCCGGCGATCGATCCCGTTCGTCCTCTCCACTTCACCAAGCACTCACCGGCCAGACCGTATGGTGCAATTCATCTGCTCACGTGGTGCGCCGGCCAGACCGGATCACCCGTGTGCGCAACAAGGAGGTTGGTATGACATCCTCTCAAAAATTGCTGCGGGTCACGACCTTGCTGGGATTCGCATTGGTCTGCGCGACTGTGTTGTGGCCCAGTCACGCACTGCCTGAGAATGCACCGGTCACCCTGCCGATCGAAACGGTGGCTAACTATCTACACGCCGTGATTGAAGCAGACCGGGATGTGTATACCAGACATGTCGTCGAGCGCTTGCAAACAAAGGGTGTGGTCGTGGCATCGGAGAACTGGGAGCAGAAGAATACGCTGCCCCTACCGGCTCAATTTTTGATGGAGTCGGGACGGTACATCGCCAAGAAAGGGTTAGGAATTCAGTACCGGCTGATCAGCTTGTGGCCGATCAACAAGCGCAATGTCGCGGCGAACGAGCTTGAGAAGGCCGGGCTCGGAACCATCTTGACGCAACCGAATCGACCCCACACCGGCTTTATGAAGATCGGGGAGACGCGCTATTTTCAAGCGGTGTATGCCGATCTCGCGGCCACCCAAGCCTGCCTCGGTTGCCACAACGCGCATCCCGACAGCCCCAAACGTGATTTCAAGCTGAATGATGTGATGGGTGCAATCGTGATTACGATCCCCGTCGGGCAATAATGCCGCGGATGTTCGGCACTCTGTCACTCAGGCGCCACGACAATACCGGCAGGACGGACCACGATCCTGCCGGTGGGAACAGGTCCGGTCCTTCACCTGAAACCTTGTCGAGTCTGTTTCAGGGAGGAGTACGGATCACGGGAGCCGGTGTGGTGCGGATCTCGCGTGGCTTCAATCGATCAATCTCTGCGTCCTTGTCTGCGAGTTGCTGCTTCAGTACTTCGATCTCTTCCCGAAGTTGAAGAATGATCTGTTCTGAATCCACCTGGCCGGAGTGGAATGATCCCGGCCCTGGTGCATCAGCTTCTGGTGCCGAGACTGGCGCGTGCGATCCACTGACAGGAACGGGAGCCGCCGCTGATCCCCTGTGCTGGAGAGAGGAAAGAAATGCAGCATGATCGAGGATCAATTCGCTGGCGGACGCTCGATGCCCACCTGACCAATTGGCTTTTGTCCCGATCACAAATCGAGGTAAGTCAAAGACCAAGGCGCCGCCGCTGCCTTGAACGGAATGGAGAGGATTCGCCCGCACACGCGCAAGCTCTTCCGAATTCTCCGCGAGCGCGAGACGGTGATTGGCGATCACCAGATGGAGCTTGCCCTCCTCAACAAACATGCCGCCGGACGTGGTCTCACGACCCGTCCCCTCTTGGCCAACCAACATAAAGACGATCCATTCACGGGATGTTGCTTCTTGAAAGGACTTACGCACAGTGGGCATAAGGAGGTTGATCTCTTCCAACGAGAATACCGAACGCGGCGGTCTCGCGTTATCCATAAGACCGACTCGTTCCTGAAGCAACAATCGGCTGAGGATGGCAAAGAGTTCTTCATCCCTCCAAACACTCGGATGATCATATCGTGGGGATGCACTGCCGGCTTCGAGAAGGGAGTCGAGCCGCACAAACCAGGAGGAGTCCTGTTCAATGACACGACTCGTTAGCGTGGGCGCGGTACAACCGAGACAGAGGAGGATCGTGAGACCAAGGAAGTAAGAATTGAATGACGTGGTTCGTAACACCGGAGGTCCCCCGACGACGGATCAGGGAGGTGCAATCGGCAGACTACGTGAAGTATCGGGAAGAGAGGTTAGGCGTGCCCGGCTTTTTTGGCACGGTCCGCGATCTTTTTTCGGAGACGGGCCTTTTCGAGGCTGATCTGAGCTTCCTTCACTTCGGAAGGGAGCCCACCGGCCTGCAGTCTCTGTTCGGCCTTTTCGACGGCCTGTTGCGCACGACCGACATCGATGTCTTCGGCCTTCTCGGCGATCTCCGCCATCACAGTCACTTTGGATGGTGTGACCTCGGCGTAGCCCCACAGGATCGACATGTAGTGCCACGCGTCCTGAGTCTTGTACCGCAGCTCTCCGATGCGCAGGCTGGAGAGAAGATGGCAGTGTCCAGGCAGGACGCCGAATTCTCCCTCGCTACCCGGAGCGATGACTTCATCGACCTCCTGGCTCAGGAGCAACTTCTCCGGCGTCACGACTTCTAATAGAATCTTCCCGGCCATCTTCTCTTACGACTCCCTTGTCCCACTTGAGCGGGAATCAATGCGTCTTCTTCTGCGCGCGTTCAACGAGGTCTTCCAAAACTTCGCGTGGCGACGAGCACCGAGGACGCGCGGTTTCCGCGCTCCTAAACCTTGACTCCCATCTTTTCCGCCTTCGCGACGGCTTCCTCGATCGGACCGACCATGTAGAACGCCTGCTCCGGCAGGTGGTCGTACTTCCCTTCGAGGATTTCCTTGAAGCTCCGGACCGTATCCTTGAGCTTCACGTACTTGCCCGGCGCGCCGGTGAACGCCTCGGCCACATGGAACGGCTGGGAAAGGAAGCGCTGAATTTTGCGCGCGCGCGCCACGGCCATCTTGTCGTCTTCAGACAATTCATCCATACCGAGAATGGCGATGATGTCCTGCAAATCTTTATAGCGCTGCAATACGGACTGAACGCCGCGGGCCACCTTGTAATGCTCTTCTCCGATGACTTGCGGATCGAGAATACGTGACGTGGAATCGAGTGGATCGACCGCCGGGTAAATACCCAACTCAGCCAACTGCCGGGACAACACGGTCGTCGCATCCAAGTGCGCAAAGGCCGTCGCCGGAGCCGGGTCGGTCAAGTCGTCGGCCGGCACGTAAATCGCCTGCACTGAAGTGATGGAGCCCTTCTTGGTAGACGTAATCCGTTCCTGTAGCGCACCCATTTCGGTGGACAGGTTCGGCTGATAACCGACCGCCGATGGCATACGGCCAAGCAACGCGGACACTTCCGATCCCGCCTGCGTGAACCGGAAGATATTGTCGACGAACAACAACACGTCCTGATTTTCTTCGTCGCGGAAAAATTCGGCAACAGCGAGTCCAGTCAGCGCGACCCGTAGACGGGCTCCGGGTGGCTCGTTCATCTGACCGTAGACCAATGCCGCCTTGGACTTCGTATGGTCGTCGGGATCGATGACCTTGGACTCCTGCATTTCGTGCCAAAGGTCGTTGCCCTCACGGGTACGTTCACCGACGCCGGCGAACACCGAGAATCCACCGTGGTGGAGCGCGATGTTATTGATGAGCTCCATGATGATGACGGTCTTGCCGACTCCGGCTCCGCCGAAGAGCCCGACCTTGCCACCCTTGCTGTACGGCTCCAACAGATCGACCACCTTGATACCGGTCTCGAGCACTTCGGTCTTCGTGTCCTGATCTTCCAATCGCGGCGCAGGCCGGTGAATGGGGTAAGTTTTCTTCGCCTTGATCGGACCCTTTTCATCGACCGGCTCACCCAACACGTTGATCAGCCGTCCCAGGGTCTCACGACCGACGGGAACAGAAATCGGGGCGCCCGTATCCTGCACATCCATGCCGCGAGTCAGACCGTCCGTCGTCGACATCGCGATGCCGCGGACGCGGTTCTCACCGAGATGCGATGCGACTTCAAGCGTGATCCGCACGGCCGGCTTCCCGGCTGCCTTGTTCTCTTCCTGCGTCACCTTGAGCGCATTGTAGATGTTCGGCAATTGACCGGGGGGAAATTCCACGTCGACCACGGGGCCGATGACTTGAATGACTTTTCCTGTGCTCATAAGGCTCCTCTTGTCGTCAATGATGCACCCGGCACATTACCGTGATGCAGCATTCCTCATTCCACATTTTATTTCAGGGCTTCTGCGCCGCCCACGATGTCCATGAGTTCTTTGGTGATAGCCGCCTGGCGAGTCTTGTTGTAATACAAGGTGACTTTTTTGATGAGTTGCCCTGCATTGCGAGTCGCACCGTCCATGGCTGCCATGCGTGCCCCGTGTTCGGCCGCCGCCGACTCCAGAAGGATGCGATAGGCTTGAATCTGAAAATGCTTCGGGACCAAGACATTCAGAAGCTCGCCCTCATCCGGCTCATACAAGTAACTACCGCCGACTGCGGACTGCTCGGTCGCAGTCGGCGCCGCTCCGAATTCGGCGGCCGCATCGATGGGGAACAATTTCTCAACGATCACCCGCTGCTGGATCGCAGACTTGAACTCGTTGTAGACGACGTAGAGTTCGTCGAACGTGCCCTTCACAAAATTTTCCGTCAGGTCGCCGCCGATGTCGATGGCATGTTCGAAGCTCAGCTTGTCGAAGATTCCGGTCCACTCCTGTCGGATCGGCCAGGCACGACGGCGGAAATAGTCACGCCCCTTACGGCCGATCAGGCTGAGATTGACCGAGAGCCCCTGCGCTTCGCACTGTCGGACGAACTCTGAGCTCTTCCGCACGATGTTGCCGTTAAATCCGCCGCACAAGCCGCGGTCGCTCGTGACAACGAGAATTTCGATTTTCTTCCCCTCGCGTTTTTGAAGCAGCGGGTGGGAGGTACGGTTGACGCGCTGACTGAGATTGCTGAGCACCCCGCGCATTTTATGGGCGTAAGGCCTCGCAGCCAAAATGCGATCCTGCGAACGCTTGAGCTTCGCGGCCGCGACCATTTTCATGGCCTTGGTAATCTTCTGCGTATTCTTGAAGGCGGCGATTTTCCGCCGGAGAGATTGTAAGCTCGGCATTCTTGTACGCTCTCAGCAGTCAGCGCTCAGACCTCAGCTCCATGCTGAAGGCGAAGGCTGATTGCTATTTTGCTCCGTAGCCCATTTTCTGCTTAAAGGTCGTGATGATTTCTTTCAGCTTGCCGCCGACCTTGTCATCGATCTTTCCGACCGTGGCGATATCTTTCCGCATGTCCTGGTGATTCTGCGCCACGTAATGGAGCAGGTCCGCCTCGAATTGCAGCACCTTGTCTACGGGGACATCGTCCAGGAATCCGTTGACGCCCGCGTAAATCGACAAGACTTGATCGGCAACCGGCATCGGCTTGTATTGCCCTTGTTTGAGCAATTCCACCATACGTACGCCACGGGCGAGCTGCATCTGGGTCGCCTTGTCGAGTTCGCTCCCGAACTGGGAGAAGGCGGCCATTTCACGATATTGCGCGAGATCTAACCGGAGCGTACCTGCGACCTGCTTCATAGTTTTGATCTGCGCGGATCCGCCGACACGTGACACCGACAATCCGACGTTGATCGCGGGACGAATACCGGAATAGAACAAGTCGCTGCCCAGGTAAATCTGTCCATCGGTAATAGAAATGACGTTGGTCGGAATGTAGGCCGACACGTCGCCGGCTTGCGTCTCGATGATCGGAAGGGCCGTCAGGCTGCCTCCGCCCAACTTATCGCTCAACTTCGCCGCGCGCTCCAGCAAGCGGGAGTGCAGATAGAACACGTCGCCCGGATAGGCTTCACGGCCCGGCGGACGGCGCAGCAGCAAGGACAGCTGACGATAGGCCACCGCGTGCTTGGACAAATCGTCGTACACAATCAACGCATGCTTGCCGTTGTCGCGGAAATATTCACCGATCGCGGCGCCGGAGAAGGGGGCCAGGAACTGCATCGGCGCCGGATCGCTGGCCGTCGCCGCCACGACCATGGTGTATTCCATGGCGTGATTTTCTTCGAGGGTCTTGACCACCCGCGCAACCGTAGAACGCTTCTGACCGACGGCGACGTAGATACAGAATACACCGAGGCCCTTCTGGTTGATGATGGTATCGACGGCGATAGCTGTTTTTCCGGTCTGCCGGTCTCCGATGATCAACTCACGCTGACCACGACCGATGGGGATCATGGCGTCGATGGCCTTGATGCCCGTTTGCAGCGGCTCACGCACCGACTGTCTCGTGTTCACACCGGGTGCCACGACTTCGATACGGGAAGAATGTTGGGAATTGATCGGGCCTTTGCCGTCGATCGGCTGACCGATCGCGTTCACCACCCGTCCGATCAACGCTTCACCAACCGGGATTTCCGCAATACGCCCAGTGCGCTTGACCGGATCGCCTTCCTTGATCCCGACATCATCACCCATCAACACGGCGCCGACATTGTCTTCTTCGAGGTTCAACGCGATGCCGTACAGGCCCCCCGGGAACTCGAGCATTTCTCCGGCCATCGCGCCGTCTAATCCGTAGATTTTCGCGATGCCGTCTCCGACCTGGATGACGGAACCGGTCTGGCTGACATCGACCTGTTGATCGAAGCCCTTGATCTTCTCTTTAATGATGGAGCTGATCTCTTCTGCCTTGATCTGCATGGCTACTCCTTGGTCAACACACGCTGCATGGCGCTCAGTCGGCCCCGGACCGTGCTGTCTACGACGGTGCTGCCCAGGCGGATGTGGAGGCCGGCGACATGTTCAGGTTCTGTATGGAAGGTGACATCGACGTCGCGCTGTAAAAGATCGCGCAATCGGGTGGTGATCCGATCCTGCTCGGCCGCGGGCAAGGCATTCGCGGATGACACGAGCACTTGCTGCGTCCCCTTGGATTGATCCACGAGCTTGGCGAAGGCCTCGGCGATGTCCGGCAGGAAACTGACCCGATTCTTTTTGACCAAGAGTTCGAGAAATCTCTGGCCGACCGGCGGGCATCCGAGTCGAGTGGCCAATTCAATCAGCGCACCCAATTTGGTTTCTTCCGGGAACACAGGAGAAGCGATGGCATGGCGTAACGCAGCGGACTGCGTGAAGGCCTCTCCCAGCCCGTTCAACGCCGAGCGGGCGGGCTCGATGCTTGGGGTATCAAGAAGTTCGAACAGAGCTTTTGCGTATCGACGTGCGACGGCTGTCTTAATCACAATGGACTATCCGCTACGGTTAACCGTGTTTTGATCAAACGGGAAGCTTGCGTGCGGTGGGCACGACAAAAAGCGCGCCAAGTTAGCATTCAAAAGCGGGTACTGTCAAGAAGTGATGCGTGGGGAGACCGCAGATGAGACATCGCAACAAGCATGAGACCCGCGCCAGTGCCGCTTGCGCACGGCCTCCACTGAGCCCCCGCTTCGCAAAATTGATTTACTGGAGAAAAAATTGGAGAGTGGCACTGGCTATGACCGCTGAATGATGCCGCCACCGAGTACGCGGTCGCCATCATAAAACACGGCGGACTGACCTGGGCTCAAGGCGCGCTGCGGCTGATGAAATTGAACCTGAAGCGTGCCGCTTTCAGACGGTAGAAGGGTCGCCGGGCAGGGAGGCGTGGCGTAACGAATCTTCACGTCCGCCTCAACCGGCTGCCGACCGAGGGCGTGATCAAACAGACTGAGATCGGCGACCTGACACTCTGACTGCACAAGCTGATCTTCCGCACATAACACCACCTGACCGGATTCAGGCACCACTTTCTGCACGTACAACCGCTGCCCCACGGCAATACCCAGGCCGCGGCGTTGCCCCGGCGTATAGAACGCGATACCCTCATGCTGCCCGAGGACCTCGCCATCCACCCCCACAAAGGGTCCGGGCTTCTTAGCCTCCGGCATTTCCTGCTCGATGAACGTTCGATAGTCGCCGTGGCTCACGAAACAAATCTCTTGGCTTTCCTTGAGTTCCTCCACGGGCAATCCGAGCGATTCGGCCTCTTGCCACACATCGCACTTCTGCATATGGCCCACCGGAAACAGCAGGTGCGGCAACCAGGCAGGATTGATCCGATAGAGAAAGTAACTTTGGTCTTTGCGCGCATCGAGCGCCCGATGCAGCGACCACTGCCCATCGATCTGCTGCACGCGGGCATAGTGCCCCGTCGCCACATAGTCCAGGCCTCGCTCATGTGCCAAGGCATACAGGGAGCGCAATTTCACCCGCTCATTGCACCGCACGCAGGGATTGGGCGTGGTGCCGGAGGCATACCCGGCGACGAAATCATCGATCACGCCCTGCTGAAAGACTTCGCGACGATCGACAACCTCATATGGAATACGTAGACGTTGCGCGACATACTTCGCGATCCCGATCTTGCAGCATCCCCGCTCTTCCCAGCGCTTGGAGACGGCGACCTGGTCATCCTCATGCTCCCATACCTGGAGCGTGACGCCGTGGACATCGTACCCCTGCCGCACGAGGAGCGAGGCAGCGACGGAGCTATCCACTCCGCCGCTCATACCTAGCAGTACGGTCTGACGTGTCATAAATGGTACCGGAGGAACAATGCGCCGAGCACCTACGGCTCTTGCGTTTTGACTTTGCCGCGATGGGCTACGAGGTCGCGCACGCCGGGATCCTGCGGAGCACCGAATTCAGAGGACTCGTCCTCCGTCCACTTTTCGGCGCCCATATTGCTCATGCCGTGAAAATGCGCGCCTTCTTCGATCATGATCACCGGGCTCTGGATATCCCCGATGAGAATCCCCGGCTTTTGAATCTCGACCTTCTGCAGAGCCGTCACCGACCCCTTCACGCGTCCACTGATCGAGACGGATCCGGCAGCAATCACGCCCTTGATGACGGCGCTTTCTCCGACGATCACCGCCCCGCCCGTATGCACTTCCCCCTCGACACGGCCATCGATTCGGACGGTGCCATCAAACGTAACAATGCCCTTAAAGCTGGTCCCCTTGCCGAGAAAGGTAAATTTATCGTCTTCCGCGACCGGCTGCTTTTTGGTCTCACCCCACATCGGCGTCCTCCTTCACACACCCCACACATCCTAGAGGCCGGGGCGCAGGCTGAATGGAACCTTGCTATGCCTACCTCTTGCTTACAAGGCAAGCCAGACCCTGTCCAACAAATTCGTCGTTGAGCCGAGTTATCCGTTGACCAACTTGACGCCCTGTCCGCGCGTGGATCCCTGCCCCTGCGGCTCGCGCGTTCCCGACTGGCTCATCTCCAACGTGCCGTTGAAGACCACCCCTTCTTCCATGGCCAACAGCGGCGCCTTCACGCCGGCATTCACCACGGCAGGCGCGCGCAACTTCACCTTCTCCCGGGCGCTGATGTCGCCGGTGATCTTCCCTTTGCACACCACGGTACCGGCCGTGATCTTCGCCGTCAGAACCGCATCCTCACCGACCAGCAACACTCCTTCGGTATGAATCTCTCCATCCAGATTGCCATCGATGCGGACGGTGCCGTTATAGGAAATGACACCCTTGAAGCTGACACCTTTTCCGACAAAGGCATTGATCTCTTCGTTTCCCTCGCGCGGTGCCGTAGATTCCAAATTTTCCATTTCAGTTCCCTCGCTTTGTCCTGCCTGACGCTTCCCGTCCTGCTTGTCCTTATTAATCCACGCCATTTGTTGCACCTCCCACCTGTTACAACGTCGTCCATGATCGGACCGGCAGGCTTTCAATTACCTGCCGGACGGTCACCACTAAGAGTGTCCCCATTTAATATCCGGTGAAAATCGCCGATATTTTACTCTCGCAGCGAGCAGAAAATCTCGCCTAAAACACATCTGCCATCAATTGAGCAGCCGCTCGACGACGCCGTCCAATTCTTCCGGCGAAAAATAATGGATGACGATCTTGCCGCCGCGCCGCCCCTTCTGAACATCCACTCGGGTCCCCAGACGTTTCTGCAATCGCTCTTCGAGATCCGATCGTAATGGCGCACGAACCGGACGTTTCCCCGGCTTTCTCGCTTCCGCATGTTCCTGTACCAATCGCTCCGCTTCGCGGACGGACAGTTGCCCGCTGACGATCTGTGTCGCCAAACTGACCTGCGCGGCCGGTGTCATCAGCCCGAGAATGACCTTGGCATGGCCTGTGGAGAGCTGATCGGATTCGATCATGTGTTGCACCTCGGAGGGCAGCGACATCAATCGGAGCAGGTTCGCCACGGACGACCGGTCGCGCGCCACTTTCTGAGCGATCGCCTCCTGGGTAAGTCCGAATTCATTCAGCATGCGTTGGTACGCCCGCGCGGTCTCCATGGGATTCAGGTCGTCCCGCTGGAGGTTCTCCACCAACGCCAACACCATCGACTCCTGATCGGACACGTTTCGCACAAGAGCTGGAATCTTCTGCATTCCCGCTAACTTAGCAGCTCTCAAGCGTCTCTCACCGGCAATCAACTCATAGATGCCATCACCTTTTCGTCGTACCAGAATCGGTTGCAGCAAGCCATTTTGCTTCAACGAGGCGGTCAACTCGGCCAGTTCGACCTCGGAGAATTGCTGCCGTGGTTGAAAGCGGTTTGGGACGATCGCTTCGAGCCGCAACTCCTGGACATCACCACGCTCCGGCTCTGCCGTTGTTCGGCCGGTCGGCAATAGTGCGTCGAGTCCTCTACCGAGGGCTTTTTTCTCCATGGACCACAAACTCCTTGGCTAGGGAAAGATAGGCTTGGGCACCGGCGGATGCCATGTTGTAGAGCAGGGCCGGGCGACCATAGCTCGGTGCCTCGGCCAACGTCACGTTGCGGGGAATCATCGTTTGGTACACGCTGGCCCCGAAATGCCCGCGAATCTGTTCGACCACCTGGCGGGCCAGCGAATTGCGCGCATCGTACATCGTGAGCACAATGCCCTCGATTTCCAACCCAGGGTTCAGCGACTGCCGGAGACGCTGAATACTCTCCATCAGCCGACCGAGGCCTTCCATCGCATAGTATTCGCATTGCACCGGGATCAACACTGAGTGCGCCGCGACCATCGCGTTGATGGTCAGGAGGCCGAGGGCCGGTGGACAATCCAGCAGAATGGTGCCGTAGCGGTCAGACACCTCAGCCAGGGCCTCTTTGAGACGCTGCTCACGGTCCTCCATATTTACCAGCTCAACCTCTGCACCGGCGAGGTGGGAATTCGCCGGGACAATCGACAACCCGTTCACTCCGGTCTGCATAGCCAGAGACTCAATACTCTCCTTACTAATCAAGGCATTGTAGATCGTCTTCGTGAGCGACATGGCGTCCACACCAAGCCCGCTCGTTGCGTTTCCCTGAGGGTCAATATCGACGAGGAGAACCGATCCTCCCTCGATTGCCAGCGCTGCGGCAAGGTTCACAGAGGTGGTTGTTTTCCCCACTCCACCCTTTTGATTCGCAACAGCAATGATTCGAGCCATGTAGTTCCCCTATCCACTCAAACAAAGATATGTGCGCCCCAATGTTCCACGTGGAACACCATCTCATCTCAACGCCTTTGAATACACGGACAACACTCGATGCCCGTACCTAGCAGGAAGCTCATACTCGACTTCCTTGATCAAAGCAAGGCCGACAAGCTCAAAACTCCTAGGAACCTTCTCCGCACGGTATAAAACAAGCTTTCCGTCCGGCTTCAGAAGCGTCGACAGCGCCACGCCGAACTGATCCACCTTAAAGGCCCTCACGACGATGTAATCAAACCGCCCCTGAACATTTCCTCGACCGGCATAATCTTCCAACTTGGCCGTCGCAACCGTCACGTCCTGCAGACCAAGCGATCCCACGACATAGCGCAAAAACGCCCCCTTCTTTTCGCTCGGCTCAAGCAATTCAACGGACAGCTGAGGCCGTACAAATTTGAGGGGCAGAGCCGGAAATCCAGCACCGGCACCAACATCGAGCAACTCAATTTCACTATTAATATCAATGACTTTAAGCCCATAGATTGAGTCAATAAAATGCTTCACCAGGATCTCTCGATCATCGTCGATGGCCGTGAGATTGATGGCCCTATTCCATTTTTTCAGCTCGCTGAGGTAACGCCAAAAATAAGAAACAGAGGAATCATGAATGGAAATGGAGAACTCAGCGGCAAGAGACTGAAGAGATTTTTCGAACTGTAGCTCGTCGTGTTCCACGTGGAACACTTACGCGAAAAGAACCAACAGGGTCAAGCAAGTTCTTCCTTATCATGCGCACAGTGTTAGCGAGAATCCATTCCCGGCAATCCAGCACACCATTTCATGCCGATGGTTGCCGACGATGTCTCTCGATTGCAACCAACAGAAGTGAAATAGCGGCAGGCGTCACACCGGAAATACGCGAAGCCTGCCCTATCGATGCCGGCTTCACACGCTTGAGCTTCTCCCTGACTTCACCTGAGAAACCGGCTATTCCGTCATAATCAAACTGATCTGGAATCGCTCTGTGCTCTAGCTTCTCCGATCGCTGAATCTGCTGCAGTTGCCGCTTAATATATCCTTCGTATTTCACTTCGAGTTGAATCGCTTCCGCGATATCAAGATCGTCAATATTAGCGCCACCGAACACTGCGACGATCTTTTCATACGTCATTTCCTGACGCCTGAGAATCTCAGCCAACGATTGCGTTGGTGCCACAGTGCCTATCTTCGCCTCTTCCATGAGCCGCTTCACATCAGACGTTATTTTCGGCCTGGTTTCCTTGAGGCGCTGAACTTCCCGTTCAATAGCAGACCGCTTCGCCTCCAGCTTCCCGCGCACCTCATCAGATACCAATCCGATGCGGTGCCCGAGATCCATCAGGCGAAGATCGGCGTTGTCATGGCGGAGCAACAGACGGTATTCCGCGCGCGAGGTGAACATCCGATAGGGTTCTCTGGCATCTTTCGTAATTAAATCATCAATTAACACGCCAATATAGGCCTGCGACCGATCCAGCACGAGCGGCTCTTCACCACGCCACCTCAAGGCCGCGTTTATTCCAGCCATAATTCCCTGGGCACCGGCCTCTTCATACCCGGACGTTCCATTGATTTGGCCGGCGTGGTAGAGCCCGGCAACTAATTTCGTCTCTAGCGAATTGTGAAGTTGGCGGGGAGGAAAATAATCGTACTCGACCGCATACCCAGGCTTCAGCATTCTCGCCTGCTCAAGTCCGGGAATAGTTTTCAGGATGGCCGCTTGCACATCGACCGGGAGACTGGTTGAAATTCCATTCGGATAAAACTCGTTCGTATCCAACCCTTCCGGCTCGATGAAGATCTGATGCCGGTCTTTGTCGGCAAACCTCACGACCTTATCCTCGATCGATGGGCAATATCGGGGACCGACAGAGCCAATCACCCCGCTGAACAACGGCGATCTATCAATATTTTTCGCAATAATATCATGCGTTTGTGAGTTCGTGTACGTCAAATGGCAGGGCACCTGTGGCAAGGACACACGCAGCGTTCGGTAAGAAAACGGCGGTGGAGGATCATCTCCTGGCTGCAGCTCCATCACAGAAAAATCGATAGAATCCCGATCGAGGCGGGGTGGAGTTCCCGTCTTCAACCGACCAACCTCAAATCCAAAATCACGCATGCAATCGGAGAGGTGCTCCGCGGACGCCTCCCCAGCACGACCAGCGGGAAAATGATTGAGACCGATATGGATCAACCCCTTCAAAAATGTGCCCGACGTAAGCACTACTGCCCGCGCATGAATAGACGTACCGGCATCCGTGACGATACCGGTTACAGCCCCACCCCGGGTGAGAATGCGATCAACTGTCCCGCCCCTGATCTCAAGTGCCGGCTGCGCACGGAGCGTGCGCTGCATGACTTCGCGATAGACCTTCTTATCGCATTGCGCGCGCAAGGCACGGACGGCCGGACCCTTGCTGGTGTTGATCATCCGAAACTGGATGCCGGCCTGGTCGGTATTTCGCCCCATTTCTCCGCCTAACGCATCGATCTCCTTGACGAGATGTCCCTTGGCAATGCCGCCGATCGCAGGGTTGCAGGACATCTGAGCGATCCGGTCCGGATCCATCGTGAGCAGGATCGTGCGCACCCCCATGCGGGCTGCGGCCAGAGCCGCTTCACACCCGGCATGGCCTCCCCCGACGACGATGACGTCACACTGTTCACTCACGACAAGAGTCCTTTCATTTCCCGATGCAAAACTCAGCGAAAATGCGCTCCAGAATTTCGTCGGTCGTGATAGCCCCGGTAATTTCACCCAGGGCGTCGGCAGCGATACGAAGATCCATCGCAACTAATTCTCCCGCCATCCCTGCCTCGACCGACTGTCTGGCCTGCTCCACCCCCTGCAACGCGCGCTCGAAAGCAGCGGCATGCCGAAGATTGGTCACAAGGACCCCTTCCCGGGACTCTAAACCCCTCGGCATCAATCGGCTGCTGATCGCATCTCGCAATCCATCCAGTCCAATCTGCATTTTCGCAGAGATATCGAGCACACCGGCGTTCACGGGACAGACGCGGATAAGGTCTTCTTTCGAGATCCGAGATGGCAGATCGCACTTATTCACGACCAACAACGCCTGCGCGGCCTCCTGACGACGAAGCAACAGCCGATCGCTCTCCAGCAACGGTTGCGAGCCGTCCAGAAGAATCAGCGCCAAATCCGCGTCTTCCCATGCGAGGTGGCTCCGACGAATGCCTTCGGCTTCGACGGGGTCATCCGTTGCGCGGATGCCGGCCGTGTCGAAGAGTCGGACCGGAATGCCATGGATACTGACGACCTCTTCCAACATATCCCGCGTCGTACCGGGAATCGGCGTGACGATCGCGCGGTCGCTCCGTAACAGGGCATTCATCAAACTCGACTTGCCGACGTTTGGACGTCCGAGAATCGCCACTGCGGCGCCTTCTCTCCAGATCCGTCCTTCCTGACCGGACTGAACCAGACCCCGCAGCTTGCTCAAGGTCTCATCAAGGAGCCGCAGAAGTTCGTCCTGCCGAACGAATGCAATATCCTCTTCCGCAAAATCCAGCGCGGCCTCGATATGCGCCAAGGCCACGACTAAAGCCGACCGCGTCTCCTCCACTTCACGGGACAACTCGCCGCGCCGTTGCGATTGTGCAATCGCCAGGCTACGCGCAGTCTTCGCGCGAATCGTATCGAGCACGGCCTCGGCCTGCGCCAGATCCAGTCGGCCATTAAGGAACGCGCGCTTGGTAAACTCCCCCGGTTCAGCCAGTCTGGTCCCTGCGGATATCAAGCCCAGGCACAGCTGATCCAGCACGACCGGCCCCCCATGGCACTGCACCTCGACGACATCTTCGCCGGTATACGAATGCGGCCCCTTCATCACGACTACGAGCGCTTCATCGAGCACCGCATGCGGACGTGATTCCGTCCCGCGAGGAACGGTTTGGAGCGCGCCGGGCGAGCCTACGTCCGCCAGCGCCATGACATGAGTTTGAAGGTCGTGAAGGGATTTGCCTGACCGGAGGCGCACGACTTGAGAAGCGACATCAACGGCTTGAAGCCCGCTGATGCGGACGACCCCGATTCCCCCTTCGCCGGGAGGGGTGGCGATAGCACAGATGGTATCGTCCAGCGCGCCATGCATGACGCACCCAATCGTGTGGAATTACTCGGATGGACTGTTGCGCCGCTTGCCGCTGCTCTTCTGCTCTTTCGGTTCGTCGCCGGTCACAGCATCGGCGTCCGCAGCAGCCACTTGCCACTTCTTCCCGAACAGCCGCTCGGTCACCACCTGCTGGGTGATCGTAAGCGTATTGTTCGTCAGCCAATAGAGCACCAATCCGGCGGGGAAGTTCACGAACAGGAACGTCATGAACACCGGCAGAAACAGCATGATCTTCGCCTGCGTCGGATCCATCGTGGTCGGAGTGATCTTTTGCTGAATGACCATGGTGGCGCCCATGACGATCGGCAGCACGTAGTAAGGATCCTGCACAGACAGGTCTTTGATCCAGAGCATGAACGGGGCCTGCCGAAGATCGATCGTCATATACAGAATATTGAACAGCGCCACGAAGACCGGCATCTGCAGCACCATCGGCAGACAGCCGCCGACCGGATTCACCCGATGATCTTTATAGAGCTTGATCAGTTCCTTGTTCAGCCGCTCACGATCGTCCTTGAACTTCGTCTGCAGGGCCAGCACTTTCGGCTGAATGACCTGCATCTGCTTCATGGACTTGTAGCTCTTGTACTGCAGCGGCACGAACATCAGCTTGATCAGCATGGTCAAGAGAATGATCGTGATCCCGTAGTTGTGCGTAAATTCGTAGAGGAATCGCAGCACATAGAAAATCGGCTTGGCCACCGCCTTGACCAACCCCCAACTCCCAAATACAAACCAGCCGAAATCGATCGTATCTTCCAGCCCGACGTTTAAGCGTTTCAGCGTGTCGTACTCTTTGGGCCCGGCGTAGAGCTGCATCGCCATCGTTGCCTCGCTCTCGGGCGTGGCGAAGCGGACACCGGCCGACACCAGCTTGTCCCCTTCCTTCTTCGCGAGGGCAGCCGCAGCCTTCTGCGGCATCAACACACTTAAGAAATACTTATCCTGAATGGCCGACCACTTCACGTCGCCTTTGCGTTCAGCCTCGCCGTCCGGCGTTTCCTTCAATACCTTGTCGTCGACCAATGACGCCGACCCCATGAGCCCGATGAAACCTTCCCCCCACTCCACAATGCCGAAATTGGTGCCGAGAGTGACATCCACCGGAGTCGTCAGCCCTTGAGTACGAATCGCAATGTCCACCACGTAGGACCCATGGTGAAAGGTCAGCTCCTTCTCAACGTCAACATTCTTCTGGGTATCGTGGTACCGGAAGGTGAGGTGACCGACAGGATGCGCGCTATCGAGATGCGAGAGATCCTGGGTGACCTGATAGAGGGCAGATCCAAGGTCGCTGGTCACGGCTTGATCCCCGGTCACCAGGCTCAGAGGTCCCTTGAACCGTCCTCCGCTATAGACCAACTGCACAGGCGTCGAGCTCTGCTCGACAGCCGCGCTGTATCGCTTCAATTCCCAGGATTTGAGCACGGCGCCGCGATTGCTGAATTTGGCACGAAACAGTTCCGTGTCCACTTCAACCGTTTGCTCCTCACTTGCTGCCCCGGTCGCATTGCCGGGAGAAGCGGGCGCACCATTCACGGAGGAGACCGGATCAGCACTTGCAGCCTTCGCTGGATCTCCCGCACCCCCCGCAGGCTTGCCTGTCTCGGCCGCAGGGCTTGGGTTCGTAGCCACCTGCACCGGCTCAGACGGCGGCAACAGCCCCATGCCCTTGAGCAGATAGTCGTAACCGATAATCACGGCCAGGGAGACGATGAGGAAGACGATGACGCGTTTTTCCATGGAATTTATGTACTGAACAGAAGCTGAAGAGTTATTGCCACGACGGTTACCGTACCGGGTCCACTCCGCCGGGATGGAAGGGATGACATTTCAGCAAGCGCCTACCCGCCATGAGAAGCCCCTTGAGAACGCCATACCGCTCGATGGCATCCTGGGCATACACGGAACACGTGGGATGGAACCGGCACGCAGGCCCGAGCAATGGGGACAGACAGGCTCGATAGATCATCAAGAGGACAATGCACAGCCGCCTCAGAGCGAGGGTTCCCCAAAACGGGCCAACCGCTGCCTTTGTAATGTGCCTCGCCATAGGATCTGCAGCTCCGCAAACGGCAGATTCAGGCACTCTCGCTTCGGAAACACGAGAAATGCGTGACCTGGGACTAATGCCGGGCGCACCGCGCGGCCCAATTCCCGAAACAGACGCTTTGCCCGATTCCGACGCACTGCTGTCCCGAACCGTCGCCCGATCACAATCCCCAACATCGCATCCTGGGACAGACCCGGACAAATCTGAAGATTGAATAGTCCTGTTGAAACCCGTCGGCCGTTCTTCTTGATGTGCTGGATATCCCGGCTACGCTTCAAGAAAAACGGAACAGCCCTTTGCCCTGCCGACATAACACACCTGCCTGTGGGTCACCAGCCCAGACCAGGCCTCAAAGACCAGAGGCCGCGTGCCAAGACTGTGCGTCGCCGCATTTTTACTACGACCAGGCTAAGACGACAGGACCCACCCCAGGTGTACCATCCACCACCTGGATGTTGCCTACTTGCAGATTGCCTAGCGGCAGGAAAGAATCAGACGGTGAGACGAGCGCGGCCTTTGGCTCTACGACGAGCGATAACTTTTCGGCCGTTCTTGGTGCTCATGCGCTTCCGAAATCCATGTTCCCGCTTGCGCTTGAGATTCGAAGGTTGCTTAAAAGTGAACGACATTGCGCACTCCTTGTCGAGAGATCATTCTTCAATGAAGAGGCCGCATTATAGGGGCGGGACAGGAGGGTGTCAATCAACCTGCTTGCTTCAATCAGCCCTGCAAGGGCGCACGGAAGGAGAACCAGAGCTGGAATGGGGAAAGGTTTCTGACCACGCGATCGCTACTCAACCTCGAACTCTTGAGGCACTCTTGCCCGACTGTGACAAACATGCCACAGAAACAGGCAGAGGGCGCGTCTTGCCGCATCGATCTAACTAATTGTTCTGGAAAGATAATCGTTCCAGTCCGCAACAATCTCCACCCTGGCATCCAGCTTGCGTTAATTAGAGCCCGGGGTCGTGGACCACAACGGATTGGAGGTATTCCTAGCGGCCTGCGGATGCCCCAGCAGAAACCGGATGTACGCATTCTGAAATGGCCATGCTTGTCCGAACGTGTCAGTGACAAAAACGAGAAGAGCTCGCGAGAAACGCTCCCTGCGAGATAGAATGAAACGATGAGACGCCTGACCCACATTTTCCGCACCTTCTGCAGTCTAGCCCTTGCCGGACTCCTGGCAATGAGCCTGGGCGGGTGTGTCGAAACGGTCCCCGACGAGCTGGTCGAAGCCATTGAGGGCATCGACCGCGACCTCGTCACGCTGCGGGCATCCGACATCAGCCCCGAAGCCTATTCAAAATTCTCCCGCGAATGGATCTCTTTACGAGCCCGCATTCAATCCGAGGAAAATATCGTCCGTTGGCCATGGGAAGAAAATGAGCTGGAGACCGACCTGGAAAGCCTGCAAGTCGAAGGGTCGCAGCTCGTGGCCGACGTGAACACGCGCCTCCAAGCACAACGCACCGCCGCCGAAACAAAACTCGCCAAGGTCGAGCAACGGCTCCGCCTCTTGAACACCCGCGTAGGAGATATCGGCAGCCGTGTGGTACTCGGCGAACATCCGGTTGAAACCGAACTGCTTGTACGACAAGCTCGCCTGTTCATTGAACAGGGACAGTTCGATCATGCCATCCAGGCTTCAGATCGTGCGGGAAAAATACTTCTCACCCAAACCGCCTTGCTGACAAACGAGTTGGGCCGGTATGCCGATGACGACCTCATTGCAGCCTGGCGAGAATCAGCCCAACGAACCATTGAATGGTCCCGCACCCATCGTGCGCAAGCCATTGTCATCAGCAAGGCCGACCGAGTGCTGTCTCTGTACAAAAACGGCAAGAAAGTATTGACCTATCCGATCCGCCTGGGGTCGAGAGGGATCCGGGCAAAACAGCACTACGGCGACGGCGCGACGCCCGAAGGCGAATATCGCATTCACCGCAAACGCGGGTCGGGACAGACCCCGTATTTCCGCGCCCTGATTCTCGACTATCCCAATGCCGACGATCGACGCCGCTTTGAAGAAGCTCAACAATCAGGGTTGATTCCCAAGAGCCAGCATATGCCCGGCCTGATCCAGCTCCATGGCATCGCACAAGGTATCACGGATCAACCGTACGGCAGCATCCTGTTGGATAATCCTCAGATTGCTGTGCTCTTTGACCAAGTTTCTGTTGGAACACCTGTCACCATTGTCGGCGCACTGGAATCGCAGAATTCCATTTCTCTCGTACTGGCCGATTTAGGTGATCAGGAAGAAGAAACCTAGATCCCCATCCTTCCGCGCGACTGCTCCAACCGCACAGCACCCACACCCACTCATTCAAGAAACTCCTGCGCAGTCTCTGGCTTCTCTTTGTTTGCCTTTTTACACGCTCGAACCTAAGATACGAAAGAGCCGAGGTCCATCGATTCGTTCCTCCACTAACGGAAGAGAGCGTGTTATGCCGACCCGTCCCACTGCATCGCTCCTGCTCGACAACCCAACCATCAGCAAAACGCTGGACGACCTGGCGAGCAGCCATACGATCGAGCGTATCTGGACACGAGACCATACTCTCTGGAAGCCCAGTCCGACTGAAATCGATAATCGGCTGGGCTGGCTGACGGTGCTCGACCATATGCAGGACGGGCTCGCCGAGTTACGGAGCTTCGAGCAGGCTGCCCGGGAAGCTCGCATCACCGACGTCGTGCTTCTCGGAATGGGTGGAAGCAGCTTGGGGCCCGAAGTCCTCCGCTGCACATTTGGTTCGGCCAAAGGGTCCCCCAAACTCTGGGTACTGGACTCCACAGTCCCAGGCTGGGTCCGTCAGGTGACGAAAGCGATTCAGCCGGCGCGAACCCTCTTTCTCCTGGCCAGCAAGTCCGGCGGAACGATTGAAGTGATGTCACTCTTCGCTCACTTCTGGGAACTTGTCCGGCGGACCAAAGGCAATCGCGGCGGAGCCCAGTTTGTCGCCATCACGGATCCCGGCACCGGACTTGAAGAGCTTGCGCGCGAGCGCGGGTTTTGGCGTACGTTCACCAATCAACCGGACATCGGCGGACGATACTCCGTCCTCTCCTACTTTGGCCTTGTGCCCGCCGCACTGCTGGGACTCGACGTGAGCAAACTCCTGAGCCGGGCGCTCGCCATGCGTGAGGCCTGCCGACACACCACTCACCCAAAAGACAACCCGGGAGCAGCCCTGGGAGGGATGATGGCCGCGATGGCCATGGCAGGGCGGGACAAGGTCACTCTGCTGACCTCTCCCGCACTCAATTCATTTGGACTCTGGGTGGAACAACTCCTCGCGGAAAGCACCGGGAAGGAAGGAACCGGGATCGTCCCCGTGGCAGGTGAGCCCCTGGCCTCCCCGACCGCCTACGGAGCCGATCGACTCTTCGTCACGCTTCGACTCAAAGGCGACCGCAATGCCGCGCTGGATCGATCCATCATCACGTTGCAACGGGCCGGGCATCCGGTATTTCGATTGAACCTGGCGGATCGCTACGACCTCGGCGGGGAATTCTTCCGTTGGGAGTTCGCCACCGCGGTCGCAGGACACGCGCTCGGCATCCATCCCTTCGATCAACCGAACGTGCAGGAGAGCAAAGACAACACAGGACGCGTACTAAAAGAAGTTGAAACACAGGGACGATTCCCCTCACTGCCGATGCTCACGCCCAAGCAGGCACTGACTCAATTACTCGAACAGGCGACGCCCAATCGCTACCTGGCCATTCTGGCGTACACCACTCCCAGCCCTCAGCTGGACGCCTCAATACGAGCCTTACGCAAAGCGGTGATGCTGCGCCACCACATCGCCACCACGGCAGGCTATGGCCCCCGGTACCTGCATTCCACAGGCCAACTCCACAAAGGCGGCCCGAACAGCGGCCTGTTCCTCGAACTCGTGGACAGCATGAAACCCGACCTTCCGGTCCCCGGAAAGTTCTATTCCTTCGGCACGCTGGCACAGGCGCAAGCCGTCGGCGACCTTCAATCGTTGCAGACCCATCAACGACCGGCCGTCCGAATCGCCCTCGGACCCAATCCCGTGCGCACCATCCGAAGCCTCATTGCCATGCTCACACCGGCCAGAGCCGGTCGTCGTAAACCCGCGGCAAAAAAACGTCCTCTGCCCAAACGCCGCACTCACCGTTGACATGTCCCAGGCTCCAGCAATCCACACCTTCACCGATGCCCAGGAACTGACCCGTGCCGCTGCAGGTCTCTTCCTGGAAGTGGGCAAGCAGGCGATCGCCGAGCGGAATCGTTTCCTCGTGGCTCTCTCGGGCGGCTCAACTCCGAAAGCACTGTATTCGATCCTGGCCAACGACAAATACGCACAGCAACTCAACTGGAGCAAGGTGCACTTTCTGTTCGGAGACGAGCGCAGCGTACCGCCTACGCATGCCGACAGCAATTTCGCCATGGCGAACGCCATATTGTTCAGCCCGTTGCACATTCCCTCAGCGCAGATTCACAGGATGCGCGGCGAAGACCCGCCTGAAACCGCGGCAGCTCAATACGAAACCACCCTGCGTCACCTCACCACAGCCGTCCCCGGGCAATGGCCGCGGTTGGACCTTGTCCTTCTGGGCATGGGCGACGATGGCCACACCGCCTCACTCTTCCCCGGCACGGCATCACTGACCGAACAGACTCGTTGGGTAGTTCCCAGCACGTCTCCCCAAGGAACGCGGGCACGGGTGACTCTCACCCTAGGTGTGATCAATCACGCGAGTGTGATACTGTTCCTCGTCGCCGGAAGGAACAAAGCCGCGGTTGTGCGACGCGTACTGGAGCAGCGGCCCGGTGATCCCGGCCCGTATCCGGCAGCTTTGATTCGGCCTGAGACCGGACGACTGTTGTGGTATCTTGACCGCGCCGCGGCATCCGAATTGACCGCAACCACTGACGATTAGTCATCGCAAGAGGCACCATGATCCTGGCAGGCGATATCGGAGGCACAAAAACCAATCTGGCGCTCTACGACTGGACGACTGAACGGGTCGAGCCGGTGCGGGAGGATAGCTTTCATAGCGCGGACTATAAGACCCTCGAAGAAATCATCGAAGAATTTCTCAGTGCACCGTTGCCCAAGCCACAAGCAGAAGACGAGCTGGGAGACGAGCCCATCGAAGCGTCGGCAGAAGGAACTACGGAGGCACCGGAGCTTCCCCCAGAGCCCATCAAATTAACGGCGGCGTGCTTCGGCGTGGCAGGGCCGGTGATCGATAACCGTTGCCGCACCACCAATCTTCCCTGGTTCATTGATGGGGCGACACTCGCGGAGCGATTCGCCATCCCCCAGGTGCGCCTGCTCAACGACCTCGAAGCAACGGCCCATGGGCTCCTCCTCTTGAATCCCGATGAAATCGTAGTACTGAACGCCGGCGCCCCGCCGAAGAAAAAACAGGCCCTCGCCTTGATCGCAGCCGGTACCGGGCTCGGGGAATGCATTCTCTATTGGGATGGAAGTCGCTACCGCCCCATGCCGTCGGAAGGCGGGCACACGGACTTTGCCCCCAACAGCGACAGCGAAATCGACTTGCTTCGCCATCTGCGCGGCAGCTACCTGCATGTCAGTTACGAACGCATCGTATCCGGGCCGGGCCTCCATGCCATTTATGAATATCTCCGCGACACCAAAAAAAATGAGCCGACCTGGTTGGCGGAGAAGATCAAAGCCGGTAATCCTGCCGCCGAGATTGCCGAGGCCGGACTCAAGGGCCAGGCCGAAATCGCCAAACAAGCCCTGGATTTATTTGCGTCCATCTATGGCGCGGAAGCCGGCAACCTGGCGCTCAAGGCGCTCACACTCGACGGGGTCTATGTCGCCGGCGGGATTGCGCCCAAATTACTGAAGAAACTGCAGGACGGCTCGTTTATGCGCGGGTTCACAAATAAGGGCCGTTACAAACGGATCATGAGCCAGATTCCGGTGAAGGTCGTGATGAACGACAAAACCGCCTTGCTCGGCGCCGCCTCGATGGCAGCACAACTCACATCATCGACCACATCATGACGCCATCCATCATGACACTACAATTTGATCTTGATTCCGAAAAGAAACAGGCGGCGCTGAAAGCCACTGAATATGTGCAAGACGGCATGGTCGTCGGATTGGGGACCGGTACGACATCGAAGCATTTGATCATCGCCCTCGGCGAGCGCGTCCGCTCAGGGCTCAAAATCCAAGCCGTGCCGACCTCGCACGACACAGCGGCTCTGGCCAGGCAATCCGGCATTCCCCTCATCGAGTCCGACAACGCATGGATGATCGATGTGGCCATCGACGGAGCCGACCAGGTCGATCCCGCCTTGAACCTCGTGAAAGGCGGCGGAGGCGCGTTGCTCAAAGAAAAAATTGTAGCCGCCGCAGCGAAGCGCTTTATTGTGATGGTCGACCACACGAAACTCGTGCCGGCGCTCGGCGGCAGTTTTCCATTGCCGATTGAAGTCGTGCCGTTCGGATGGGGTAGCACGGCACGGAACATCGAACAAGCCTCAGGAGGCAGAGCGGTCTTGCGCGAGCGAAACGGCGTCGTGTTTCAGACCGAAGCGGGCCACGTCATCCTCGATCTGCACATGCCCAAGATCGAAGATCCGGCCACCCTCGAGATAGAACTTAACCAGATTCCCGGCATCGTTGAGACCGGACTGTTCATTGGACGCACCAGCATCCTGATCGTCGGCCATGCACAGGGTGTCGACGTCACCCTTGCAGCGGAGTCATGACGGGCGACCGGACCGACCCTCCCGTCACTCGGCGACATGCGGCGTTGCTGGCCACACGAGTCCTCACCAACGCAGTGGTGTGGTTGGGAGCCTGGCACGGCGCAACCTCCTGGTTCTTCGTGCCCGCGGCCTGGAGCCACTCGAATCCGCCACACAACCATCGACGGCCGAAGACACACACTATGGGTTCATCTATGACGACTCACGATCCCTACAGACTCCCGCGCCATGTCCTCCCGTCTCATTACGACTTGCGTATCGAGCCGGACCTCCAGGCACACTCGTTCACCGGCCACGAGGTCGTGACGCTGACGGTGACCGAACCGACTACTGAGATTCTCCTGAATGCGACGGAATTGGAGGTCTCGACAGCGACATTGTCCGGTGAAGGGACGCCGCCGCGCACCGGGACCGTACGGATGGACGAGGAGCACCAGCGATGCTACATCACCTTCCCGTCGGTCATTCAACCCGGCGCCTGGAAATTGAGCCTGGCGTTTCGCGGCACACTGAACGATAAATTGCGCGGGTTCTATCGCAGCAGCTACAAGGATGAACAGGGCCATTCGCACAGTCTGGCCGCGACCCAGTTTGAGGCGACCGATGCGCGGCGGGCCTTCCCCTGTTGGGATGAACCGCAATTCAAAGCCGTCTTCGCCGTCACCCTGGCAATCGATCCCGCACTGACCGCCATCTCGAATACCCGGATCGTGGACGATCGACAAGAGGGCGGGAAGCGAGTGCTGCGCTTCGCGGAATCCATGAAGATGTCCACGTATCTCGTGGCTTTCATCGTCGGGAAACTCGACGCCACAACTCCCACCATGGCCCGGCAGACCCCAGTCCGCCTCTGGTCCGTGCCCGGCAAACAACACCTGACCCCGTTCGGTCAGGAAATCGCCGTGTACTCGCTCAATTTTCTCGCCGACTACTACGGCATCCCCTATCCGGGCGACAAACTGGACCTCATCGCCATCCCCGACTTCGCTTCCGGGGCGATGGAAAATCTGGGCGCGATCACATTCCGTGAAACAGCCTTGCTGCTGGACCAGCGCACGGCCACACATGCGGAGCAGGGACGAATCGCGGATGTGGTCGCGCACGAGAATGCCCACATGTGGTTCGGCGACCTCGTGACCATGGCCTGGTGGAACGGGCTCTGGCTCAACGAGGCCTTCGCCACCTTCATGGAAATGCTGGTGGTGGATGCCTGGAAACCGGAGTGGGAACGCTGGACGGCCTTTGGCGTCTCACGCGCTGCCGCTCTGTCGGTCGACGGCCTGCTGAGCACGAGGCCGATTGAGTTCCCCGTGCGCGCGCCCAAAGAAGCCGAAGCCATGTTCGACGTGCTGACCTATGAAAAGGGAGCCTCCGTCCTGCGCATGCTGGAACAGCATATCGGTCCGACGGTATTCAGAGACGGCGTCCGCCACTATCTGACGACGCATGCCTATGGGAACGCAGAGACTACCGACTTGTGGGTCTCGCTCGCGCATGCGTCACAACAGAATGTTCCGGCACTCATGAACGAATGGATCTTCTCGCCGGGATATCCCTTGCTCTCGCTTGCCATCGACTCATCCTCCACGCTGACGCTCACACAGCGTCGCTTCACCTACGCCGAAGGCTCTACGGCGGCATCTTCCGGGGCACCGGCGCAACTCTGGCAGGTTCCGATTCAGTTGCGCATCCACACCGCGCGGGGCGCTGAAACCCGGCGTGTGATGCTCAGCGATCAGGAGAACCGTATCCCGCTGCCGAAGGATTGGACATCAGTACTGGCGAACGAGGGCGGGCACGGATTCTACCGCGTTCGATACAGCACAGCGCTCCTCAACGGCCTGCAACAGACCGGCCTCCAGACCCTGGCCCCCGTCGAACGGTTCAATCTCCTGAACGACACCTGGGCCTCAACCATCGCCGGTATGGTGTCACCCGCCGACTATCTCAGCTTGACGGAACACTTCCGTGGCGAACAGGACCCGCATGTCTGGGCCGTGATGTTGGGGTCGTTCTCCACCATGAATCACCTGCTGAGCGAGGAGGATCGACCGCTGTTGGCTGCCTTTGTGCGCAATCGACTCACCCCGACATTCCAGGATCTGGGATGGACACCGCGTACCGATGAACGCGATCTCGTCAAAGAACTGCGCGGTGACGTGATTCGCGCCTTAGGCACATTGGGTCGCGACCCCAGCGTCCAAACCCAGGCGCTGGAAGCTTACACTGATCTGCAGCAGCAGACTCGACCGATCGACCCCAATGTGATCCCCGCGCTCGTTTCCATCCTGGCCTTCACAGGCGACGCGGCTCGCTACGAGGAATTTCTCAACCGCTTCCACAAGGCCTCCACCCCGCAGGAAGAGCGTCGCTATCTCTTTTCACTCGCGGCCTTCCGGATACCCGAACTGCTGGAGCGCACCCTGGCGAAAACCCTGACCGACGAGATCCGCACCCAAGATGCGCCCTTCCTCGTCAGCAGCCTGTTGCACAATGTGTACATTCGTGAAAAAGCCTGGGAGTTTGTGAAGACTAATTGGGAGCGAATGGACCGGCAGTTTCCCAAGAGCGGCCTGCGCCGCATGTGCGGAGGGATCACCGGTCTTTCGACTCCGGAATTGGAGCAAGACGTCAGAGCGTTCTTCACATCCCGGAAGATCGACCTCGGCGGGAAGACTCTGGAGCAGTACCTGGAGCAGCTGCACATCGCCGTACGATTCCGGGAACGCGACCGCGACGCCATTCGCGCCGTGCTGGCACGCGTCGCGATGTAGTGGGAACGGCCGAGTACATCCAGCCGGCCGTCACTCGTGCCGAAGCACAGTCAACGGAGGCTGCCCGAGCAGTCGGTAGGTACTGAGGAACCCTACGATGAGGGTGAGCAACACAGTGCAACCCAGCCCGATGCCCAGCAGAGACGGCTCCAGCGACCAGGGCAACTCCAGAATGTAGCGCAGAATCGCCCACGAGAAGAGGCTGGCCAGGCCCACGCCGATCACCCCCGCCACGCACCCCAGCACTGCATATTCCGCTGCAAACGACCGGGCAATCAACGCACGGGTCGCGCCGAGAGCCTTGAGAATCACGGCCTCATAGAGACGACGATACCGCGTAGCCGCCAGAGCCGCCGCCATGACGAGTGCCCCGGCCAACAGACAAAACAGAGCCACCGCGCGGATGGCCAGGGACAGCCGGTCGAGAACCCGGGCGAAGCTGCTTAAGACCTCGCCGATGTTAATCGCCGTCACATTGGGAAACGCGGCGACCACGGCCGATTGCAGCGCCACCTCATCCTGCGGGGACACCCGCACCGTCGCGACATAGGTCATCGGCGCCCCGTCCAATGCTCCCGGTGAAAAAATCATATAGAAATTCGTGGAGAAATTTCCCCACTCGACCTTTCTGATACTGCTGACCTCAGCCCGCATAATCGTCCCCTGGATATTGAGGTCCAGAGTGGTGCCCACATCAATGCCGAGACTCTTTGCCGCTTCCTCTTCGACAGACACCTGCGGTCGCGCAAAGACCTGCCCCGGCTTCCACCAGGCGCCTTTGACAATCCTATTGTCTTTAGGCAGTTGCTCGAGAAAGGTCAGCACATACTCACGATTCACATACCAATTCTTCCGCTTCTCTTCTTTGGACTGACTGGGCTGGTCTTCCTGTTCGGACTCCCGCTCAACCGCGACTGCTTGGCCATTGATCGCATGCAATCGAGAGCGCACCAGCGGAGTCAGATCAGGAGCCACATCGCC
Organism: Nitrospira sp. ND1; assembly: GCF_900170025.1. Taxonomy (NCBI): domain Bacteria; kingdom Pseudomonadati; phylum Nitrospirota; class Nitrospiria; order Nitrospirales; family Nitrospiraceae; genus Nitrospira; species Nitrospira sp. ND1. The sequence goes on from NZ_FWEX01000006.1 coordinate 1,655,866, forward strand.
GGTGCGCCGATGAATCAAGGCGGAGAAGCCCTCCGCCTGATCCGGCTGAATATCGACAAAAAAGAAAGTCGGTGAATCGTTCGGTCGGTTCTCGCCGACTTGACGCACTAAGGCCTGTTCCAGCAACGCAATCGCGAGAATCACCATCACCCCGACGCCGATGGAGACCATCACCCCAAGGGTTTGCCCTCCGGGACGTTGAATGTTGCCGAGCGCCTGTCGCAGAGAAAGCGCACGCGGGCTGGGTAACACACATATCCCGAGGAGGAGTGCTTTCGCGGTCACAGTTAACGCCACCACAGCGACCAGGAGGCCGCCGATAAAGAGCCCTCCGATTGTCAGAGACCCGGCCTGCCACACCGAGAGGCCCGCCAAACCAAGCCCAATGCCGGCCGCCGTGACGGCACGAACAGGATCCGCCGTGACGACCTGTGCCGCGCGGCCCCACACCGATGTCTCAGGCCGAACACCGGGGCGGATTGCACCTTCCACTTCACGCCTGAAGATGACCGCAGGCTTGATGGTTCGAATCGTCAGAAGCGGCCACAGACTGAACAGAAGGGTGTTCAGCACACCCAAGCCCAAGCCCTTCGAGAGCGGCGCCAGCGCTGTCCAAGACAGCACGGACGTAAACTCGACCTGCTGCAGGACATCCGTCGCGAGCAAGGTGGAGACCGCCTGCGGCAAAACGGTCTGCAACAGGAGCCCGATCCCAATACCGACTGCGCTGCCCAGCACCCCCAACCCAACTGCTTGTCCCAGATACGAATAGATGATGGTCTTCGTATCCGCGCCCAATGTCTTGAGGATCGCAATCGAGTGGAGTTTTTCTCGAACGAACGCTTGAATCGACAAGGCCACGCCAATCCCGCCGACGAACAACGCCGTCAAGCCCACTAGCCCCAAGTACCGGGCGAGCTGATCGAGAAACTGCTTGAGCTGTGGCTGAGCATCCCGATAGGAAGACAGCCGTGCGGACTCCGCAGAAAGGCGCCCCTGGAGCTCATGGAGCAGCGGAGACAGGGGCATGGAAGCGGGTAACTTGAGGAGATGCCGTTCGCGAAGACGACTTCCTGGTTTGACGAGGTCGGCGGCCACGAGACCGTCTTGGGAAATCAGCACTCGCGGTCCCAGGCTGAACATATTCGCCATTCGATCCGGCTCGGTATGAATGACGCCGGTAATCCGGAATGACGCCTGTCCGATTTTGATCGCATCGCCCACGACCAACCCTAACCGAATCAGAAGACTTTCCTGAACCACTGCCCCATGGCAAGCCTCTCGACAGCTGTGTCCTGTTTGGCGCAGCAACTCCATCAGCGGCCGGTCAGGTTCAACCCGTACAATTCCATACAGGGGATACCCTGATTCGATCGCTTTCAATTCGACCAGCTGCGTCACATCTGCCGCGCCCACGGCGCGATCAATTCGTGCCACCATTGCGACCAGTTCACTCACTCGTGTGCGCAAAATCCCGCGCTCTGCGAGACTCTGAAGCACGACCGAGCCTGCCGCGCCTACAGGTTTGGAAAGGCGAATCTCCAGGTCCCCCCCCAGCAACCCGCGCGCTTCCTTCAGAACGGCCCGCTCAACATTGGTAGAAAAGAGTGAGACCCCGACCACTGCCCCGACTCCCAGGGCAATGCAGCCGAGAAAGTACAGAAAGTGCCGCCAGGCCGAACGTAGTTCCCGCCAGGCCATCATGAGCCAGAAGGGAATCATGATTCGAGATCAGGCATCCTATGGTGGAGTGACGCCAGCTGATCCGAAGCCACACGCCCATCCCGGAGCGTAATCACCCGTTCCATGGAAGCGGCCAGGTGCTGGTCGTGAGTGACCAGGACCAGGGTCGTCCCGGCATCGCGGTGCAAGGCCATGATCAATTCGATCACCTGCTGCCCTGTGGAGGAGTCGAGATTGCCGGTCGGCTCATCGGCCAACAGAATCGGCGGGCGACAGGCAAACGCACGCGCCACCGCGACCCGCTGTTGCTCTCCTCCCGATAGCTGGACCGGATAGTGCGACATCCGATGTCCTAACCCTACCGCGTGCAGCAATTCCTCCGCTCGCCTCGGGGCCTGAGAGTCGCCCGCGAGTTCAAGCGGTATCGACACATTTTCCAGCGCCGTGAGCGTTGGAATGAGATGAAACGATTGAAAGATATACCCGACATTGGCCAAGCGCAGTCGCGCCATCGCCTGTTCACCGAGCGCCGTGATCTCGACCCCGTTCAACCAAATAGTTCCAGATGTCGGTCGGTCGAGCCCCGCAATCAGGCCTAAGAGCGTGGACTTACCGCTCCCGGAAGGCCCGATAATCGCTACCGTTTGCTTTTCCGGAATGTCTATCGTGACATCGTCAAGAATGGTCACCGTTTGACCGCCTGCGGCCAACTGCATCGTCACATGCTGAGTAGCAATCATTGCTTGGATGATTCCTCGATGGAGTGCCCGCAAAACGATTTCATATTATACTGTACAGATGCTGACCTGCTCGGAGCTTTTGAAGTGTATCGCGCGCCTGGGAACGGCTTGCCTCATGGCATTGGTCCTCAGCGGACTATCAGGATGCGATCAATCAAATACGTCCACTGTCCCTTCCTCACCCGACAGCCTTGCATCTGCAACTCCTCCATCCTCCGAACAAACACCCCCCCGCGAATCGCTTCCTGCCGCGCCGAGTCCTTCACCTGACGATCGGCCCCGTATCATCGCGTTTGGAGACAGCTTGACTGCCGGACTTGGAGTCTCCCCGGAACAGTCTTACCCCACCCAGCTTCAGAAACAACTCGATACCTTAGGCTATCACTACCAAGTGCTCAATGCAGGAGTCAGCGGGGACACGTCAGCAGGAGGACTCCGCCGTGTGTCCTGGGTCCTTGCCGGCAAGCCACGGGTGGTGATTCTTGAGTTGGGCGGGAATGACGGACTGCGCGGCCTCGGGTTGCCTGAAACCCGGTCACACCTCGACGCGATCATCCGACAGTTCAAGGATGCTCACGTACGAGTGATCTTAGCGGGAATGAAGCTCCCCCCAAATTACGGCGAAGAATACACCGCTCGATTCGAAGCCATATATCGGGATCTCGCGCAGCTCCATGGGCTTCCACTTATCCCATTTCTACTGGAGGGAGTAGGAGGGGAAAAGGCCCTCAATCAATCAGACGGCATCCACCCGACGGGGGAAGGGTATCGTATCGTGGTCGAGAACGTGCTCCGGAGCCTGCTTCCTGTGTTGAAGGACGCATCCACCAACAACTCGTCAGCGAAAAAGAAGCAGGCGTGAAATATCCTCCCCGCCACATCAAGCGGGTGAACATTTCACGCCATGAAGTCCTGAAAGCCGGTTAGCTCTTCTTGAAGAAGGTGTCGTAGACCCCGAAAGCCAAGATCAGAGCGATCAAGGTATAATACAGGCCCGTGATTCCACTGTAGTCCGGTGGACCTTCACTGACATTGGCAAACGCACTGGTTGCCTGAAGCGCCCCAATACCGGCAATCAATCCTGCTATCAGCTTGTTCATGATCCCCCCTTGTAATCAAGGAATACCCAAAGAGGGCCGCATTGTACTGAAGTGACCCTGGATGACGCAAGGGGGGTTCACAAAGAGGGAATAGGGGAGAAAAATCGGGGTGGCAGCTTCCGTGACCACCGACTTGCCAATCAGGCCTTTCCCAAAGACTTGAGCATCGAAGACACATCTCGGCAGGTATCCGAAAGACCTTCCAAGCGACGCCCCTTGTCCGTCAAAAGTGCGGCCATCGCTTTCACCTCGACTTCAACCTGCTCAACCTGCCGGGCAAGATCGGTCGTCTTGCTTACCGCAGCCTTCTGCGCCTCAATCTCCCGTTGAAGATCTCGGCAAATGACCTGTAGTGACTTAGATTCATTAACGGAAGCCTCCAGATCCTGGGTGAGACGGGCCACGACCGCTTCTCGATTGCGAATGTCCCCATCAAGCTCAACCTGAGCGACTTCGCTCTCTCGCCTCCGTTCATCCATCTGTTGGATCACCTGGGTCCAGGTCAACACAAGGCCCGGTCCGATAGAAGGTTGGTCTGGAAGGGGCTTCCCGGCTTGAATGGCCTGAACCGTTCGCTGCATCCACTCCGTAAACTGGTTCAATTCGCTCAACTTCATATCACCGGAGGACACGACAGGGGCGGCCGGTTTTTCTGCTTCGGGGCGGGGAGCGGCGACTCTGGGCTTGGGGACAACTCGTGCCTTTGACCACCGCTGATACTCAAGCAGCGCAGCCACACCGTGTCGGCAGATCGGTTGCTCGGATAACGTGCAAGAACATTTGGCTTCCAGATGACCATCAATGAGACGAATCGTCTGCTCGTACAACCCGGAATTGCCCATGACCGACGACGTCACTTCCGTATCCGACGCATCCGTCATTTGCACGCGGCGTTCTGCCTGATACTGCTTTCCGATTTGGAACGCGTTGGGCTCCACCACCGAACTAATCATGGCCGCCTCCAACAAACTCAGACGATCGGCCGAACACGCGATTCTGCCCTTCATAGTGTCACCTGTGGAATGATTAGTACCGCTGAGTCGTCCTTGCAGCCTACCGAGTGATCGCCGCAGTGTCATGGAATCACCACCTTTGACGTCCACCTATCCAGCGAGACTTGAGTGTATGACAGGTTCTCCTGAACGACCATCCCGCAGGCGGGGGGAATTGTGAGAAATGGATCGAGGCCGCGCAGAATTTTCGTGCCGCCACTGGAGAGTCTTATCGGCAGCGTCGAGGAGGTCCTTGAGCCCCCTGGGGGGTCAGCCACACATAGTCAGCAATCCCTTCTTGCATGGCCTGATGAAGCTCTGCAGCCCGCTCTCGCTCGAATGTGGCCATATAAACCGTGACCTGCTTGAGCCCTTCCGGAACTCGTCGAGCCACCCGATCCGGGACCGGCAACCGGTATTGCACATGACCTCCGCCCGTATAACTGAGCAGGGGGCCCTGACCGGAGCTGGCCTCGACACGTAGTTGCTTCATCGCCGCTGCTAAGGTCTTCGCCATCCCCTCGTCTCTGACCATAGAGGCTTCATACATGGTCTGGTAGTCCTCCGGAGACCCACCGCCGTGGCAGTCCTGGAGTTGAGATAAAATCCGGGACCGGTAGGTAGGCGCATCCACGATGACCTCTCCCTCCATGCCCCATTGACGCCACTCAGGCTGTTCCTTGGCTTGGACCAAACCCTGCTTCACCACCTGCCGGATCAGACTCTTCGGCGGATTCATTGCCAGAAGCGGAAGACGTTGATCTTTCGCGAATTGCGCCAATGGCTCGTAATCTTCAAACGCGCCGCCCCAATTCTGCTTCCACGCGACTTGCTCCAGGAACTCCGAGCGAATACTCTCCTCCGAACGCAGATAGCGAGCGAGCGCCGGCTGACCGTCCCACCCGAACATTTCCATCGCGAGCCACGGACGACGCCCCTGGCTCATAAGGGAGCGAAGCACCGTCAACGCCGCGTCGATATGCGATCGATTGTGATGTTCTTCTCCCAGGTAGATCACATCGTACGTGGCCAGCCCCTCCAACCACGGCTGCATCGGTACTGCGAGACCGGTCCTGGCATCCACCACCTGGCCCACCGCCCATTCGTCCCAGACCCGATGAGTGACCATCGCTGAGCGATCTTTCGCCTGGCAGCCGAACATCATCAAGACAAGACCAAGCAGGGCGAGCAAGCGGCCCGAGACTGGGCGAGTCTTCCGGAAAAGCGACGGAGTGAATGTATTCATATTGTCTACCTAACATATGGACCCAGTAGCCGCAAGGCAGCTCCCTTGACTCCCTTACGACAGGCCCGATACTCTGCCCGGACACGCAGCAGCTTTCATCCCCGCACCACCGAGGAATCCGTACACCGCTGATCGAATCATGCACGTTGACTCTGACAACCTGGCGGCCTTTCGGAAACAGATCACGTCGGCGCGGTCACTGGATGCACAAGCCTGGGAGGCCTCGCGTCACCTGGTGAATGCCGCGCACTGGCCGATGACCCTTCACGCGCTGGTCAACGCGATCGAAACCTCGACTGTCCCGGATACGATCAAACGCAGCCTGGTTGAAGCCCTGCCGCCGGAGCACGAGAGCACGAACCGCATCGCCTCCACGGAATCGCTCAAGCACCTGACGGGACTCCCGCCCTCCAAAGCCTTACGGGCGCTTTGCATCTTTTTTGGAGTGCGCTCGAAACCATCATCGAAATGGCCGTTACCGGCGGTCACGGCAGACACCATCGACGTATTGATCCGCCGGCACCACAACCCCTTCGACCTGCTGACACAAGAGAACCCGGCTTCCGTCTTGGATCTGGGAGCCGGTGACCTTTCGTTTGCCGAAGAGCTGGCCACCCTGTACGAACCTCAGCTAGCCGCGCAAAGCAGACCCCTCATTTTCCATTGCCTTGACCGGCTGCATCCCGGCTCGCAACTGGGCGGTCCCCTGCACGCTCATCCGCTTCGTCTGCACCGTCTGCGTTCCAGACCCGGACTGCAATTTCGCTTTTACGGCGATCAAGACATGTTTGCACTCACCCCGCTCGAACAGGATCACCGTCTTGCCGAACGCTACCTGATCGTCACCTGCTGGGCACCCGCCACCCCGACCTTTGCCTATGAACCCACGCGCCTCTCCCCGGCCTGTCTGGCCGAAGAGCTGCGACGCACAAAAGGCGAGTCCCGACAAGTCCGGCATGGCAAAGAGTCCGCCCTTGAAGTGCACCACGCGGGTCGGAGTCTCCTTTTTCCGCCCTGGAAATTCGATATCCGCGGCCCGCTTGCCCTCTTGGAATTGATGGCCACACGCGGAGCGCTCTGCGTCTTGGGAGCTGTTGACTCCCAAGTATTTTGGGAAATCCTGTCGCAATTGATCGAAGATCCGCGGGTCAGACCCCGTGATCTCATCCTGTCTGCTCAGAATGTACCCGAGGTCTTCGGGGATACCTACCACAAGCTCTCAGCCCTCCCGATCGGCGGATCCTGTCTCTTATCCGACCTCACACCGTTGCGCCGGACCTTTCCTTCTGTGCTTCACCGGCCTGCCGACCGGACTGCAGCCTACCGATTCCGACAAGTGACCATTCAGCGCGGCGCTCTGTTCGAAGGTCGTCCAGCCAGCAGCACGGCCCGGCGGTTTGAGGGGATGGCGGAAGAAACTCCCCCCTGGTTTCTTACTCTCGTTCCTGAACCAGTCCAGACGGCGTGACAGGCGCACAAAAGTCGCGCCAACGTGGCAGTCCCTACAGCTTCCGCCTGGCCTCCCGCGTGAAAGTCCGTATAAATTGACGGTCTCCAGACCCTTTGTTAGACTTCGGGCATAACGCCCCTGGTGCCGACCGTAACCCTCTTCAGAAACATCCCATCGTGAATTCTTCTCAATCTATCAAATCGTTACAGGACAATATTGCGCAGGTCATTAAAGGGAAACCACAGGTGATCGAGATGGCGGTCGTCTGCCTGCTGGCACGTGGCCATCTCCTGATCGAGGACGTCCCCGGTGTCGGGAAGACCACGTTGGCCCATAGCCTCGCGCGCTCCCTCGATTGCTCCTTCAAACGTATTCAGTTCACTAGCGACCTGCTGCCCTCCGATATCGTCGGCATTTCCATGTTCAATCGCCAGAAACAAGCGTTTGAGTTCATGCCGGGCCCGCTGTTTGCCAACATCGTCCTGGCCGACGAAATCAACCGCACCACGCCGAAGACTCAAAGCAGCCTCCTCGAAGCGATGAGCGAATCCCAGATCTCCGTCGACAACCAAACCTATCCCCTTCAGCAGCCGTTTATGGTCATCGCCACACAAAACCCGGCAGAGTATCACGGCACCTTCCCGCTTCCTGAATCGCAGCTCGACCGATTCCTCATGCGACTTCGCATCGGCTATCCGACTCCGGATGAGGAAAAGAAAGTGCTGGATCGCCCCCAGCTGCTGCACCCGGCCGACGAAATTCAACCGGTACTGAGCGCGCAGCATATCGTCGATCTTCAAGCGCAGGCGGAAAAGGTCCGGATGGAAGACAGCCTGATGGATTATCTCCTCGCCATCGTGCTCGCCACCAGGCACAACGAGCTGCTGTCATTAGGCGTGAGTACCCGAGGCGCCCTCGCGCTGTGCAGAGCGGCGAAAGCCCTGGCCCTCGTGCGCGACCGCGCCTATTGCCTCCCCGAAGACATCAAAGAGCTCGCACCAACCGTCCTCTCGCACCGTGTCATGCTCAGTCGGTCCCAGGGGATGCGCACGAACACCGTCGAACATACGGAACAGGTCATTCAAGACATTCTTGAGACAGTCCCGGTTCCCGTGTAACAACCGTCAGGGGGCCGAACACCGGCATCACGCGAAATGTCGCAGTAATGCGGTCTGGACGGCAGCAGTCCATCAGCGTGGCAACCAACAAACTCCAGGCTCTGTTCCGCCGGCTGTTCCGGGACCGCACCATCCGGGTGACAACGGAAGGCATCCGTTTCCTGCTGTTGACCCTGGCCGTCGGGATCGCCGCCGTCAACACCGGCAATAATCTGTTCTACCTCCTATTGGCCATGATGCTGAGCCTGGTCGTGCTGTCCGGGTTGCTGTCTGAACAATGTGTGCGGCGACTGGACGTCCATCGGCACCTCCCGGACTACCTCTTCGTCAATCAGCCGACCACCGCAACGCTCCGGGTCGCCAATTACAAATCACGTATTCCAAGTGTCTCGTTACGCCTCCTCGATGTCGTTGCCGGGAAAGATCTCGATCGGGGGATTCACATCACACACCTCGCGCCTGCAGCCTCCACCCTCTGCTCGTACCCGCTACTGGTGCGACAGCGTGGACCATACCGGCTCGACGGAATCCGTATCGTGACCCCGTTTCCTTTCGGTCTGTTTTACAAGAAATCCTTCTATCCACTCGAAGCCACACTGATCGTCTGTCCGGAAATCATTCCCCTTCCGCCGCTGCACTTGCAGGAACTGAATACCTTGGGGCAGGATCACGCACGCGCGCGACGCGGACCGGGTAACTCCCTGTACAACTTGCGCGAATTCAGGCCGGGGGACGATTCCCGCGCCATTCATTGGATGACCACAGCCCGTACCTCGAAGTTAATGCTCAAGGAAACCGAGGCGGAAGAGAGACGATCGATCACTCTCGCCATCTCGACCGTTGCGCCGGACGAGGCAGAGAACAGCTTCGAGCGGGCGCTCTCGATCGGCGCCTCCCTCATTGATCACTTTCTGAAAGCCGGATACCAGGTCCGGTTGCTACTGGGCGATCAGCAGGACATTCTGGCCTGCGGGACTGACCAAGCCCTGCATCTATTTCACGCCCTGGCGCTCTGCGAGCGACGCCCGATGGCAACGGGAGCTGCGATCCGACATTCCATGGCCCGGGCGCTTGCAGAATTGAACGAGGGACCGACTATTCTGCTCTCACCCTGGACCGATCCCGCCCGGAATGAGCAATTTCCATCGGTCGATTACATCGTGTCTCCTCAGTCACACAGGGATCTCTTCGATGACACTGGATCGAGCCTTTCGGCTTAGCTCAATTCTGCTGGCGGCAACCGGCTTTGCGAGCCTGACGCTCGCGATTGCCCTGCCATTCTGGCTTCTCGGCTTGGCAGGTGCAGCCTTCGCCATGGCACTCCTGCGCGTGAATCACGCCCCGGGCTTCTCCGAACTCTTCCCGCATCTCCGCCTCTCCGCCCTGACATGGAATATTTTTCTCCTCCTCGCCTTCGCGGGCTTCTGGATCGATCTGTTACTCGTCTCGCAGGAACTTCTCCCGGCCGGGATTCATTTCCTCGTACTGCTCCTGGTGAACAAACTTTCCAACCTCGACCAGCGGCGGGATTTTCTTCACCTCTATGCCATTAGCCTCATCACACTCCTGGCCTCCGCCGCGCTGACTACACAAATCTGGTACGCCCCCTTCTTCTTTGTCTATCTGGTAGCCGGAGTCTGGACGCTGCTCCTGTATCACCTGTTGCAAGAGCACGAAGAGAGCACCGGTCGCCATTTGCTCGGCAGCCAAGCTGCACCGCTTGACTCGACACGGCCGCACATTACGGCCCGCTTCTTCTGGACTACCAATGCGATGGCAGCCGGCGCGTTCGGCCTCACATTGTTCTTTTTCTTTTCGATCCCACGGGTAGGGGTTGGCCTGTTGCAACATTCCCATGGGGAAAGCCTGCGAACGACGGGCTTTTCAGAGCAGGTCGATCTGGGTGTCATGGGACCGGTGAAACAGGATCCCAGCATTGTCATGCGCGTGGAGTTGCCGGACAGTCCCGGAACTCCCGCTGCACGGGGGCCGCTGTATCTCCGTGGCGTCGCCTACAATCGGTATGACGGAAAATCCTGGAGCAACAACCTGCTGCACCGCCGTATGCTCACGGAACTTCCCCAAGGCACCTTCACGCTCCGAACACCGGGCGCCAAACCGCCGCCCCAGGCACGCGCACTCCGACAAGATATTCTGCTGGAACCGCTCGATACGGCCGTGCTGTTCGGCGCCCCCCTTGCCTTCGCCGTCAAGGGCGACTTCCACTCGGTCCAATCCGATCTGATGGGATCGCTGCACTTGGCGTTTCCTTCTCATAGCCGCATCCAGTACACGGTCTACTCCGTACCGACCAGTCTCAATCCGGCAGAGCGGGCCGCCGCCGCGGTGCTGTACCCGGAGTTTATTCTTCAGCAGTATCTACAGATTCCCCCCGTCAGCCCGCAGATCCTTGACCTCGCACAGCATGTCACGCAGTCGGCCACCAGCGTCTCCCAGGCCGTTACCCTGATCCATACACACTTGCTGGCGAACTATCGCTACAACCTGGACGTGCCCTCGCTCCAATCGGCTCACCCGCTTGAAGACTTTCTCCTGACTCGAAAAACAGGATATTGCGAACATTACGCGACCGCGATGGTGGTGCTGCTCCGCGCCACCGGCATTCCGGCTCGACTGGTCACGGGATTCCTTGCGACTGAATGGAATGAGTTCGGCGGGTACTATACGGTTCGACAACGGGATGCGCATGCCTGGGTGGAGGTCTATTTCCCACGGTCAGGCTGGATTACGATGGATCCAACGCCGCCTGCTCCAGAGAACATTGGGCAAACCTGGTGGCAATCCGCCGATCGTGTGATGGATTCGGTCCGGCTTCAATGGGATCGCCTCTTTGTCCACTTCAGCGCAAACGATCAACTCACTGTCGTGCAAGGCATTCGAGAGGGCGGGGAAGCCGTTCGGACAAAACTCTCCGAATCTCTCAACTCCCTCTCGGCCCAGAGCTCCGCGATGTTCCGGCGCTTCATGTCCTCGTTCACATCGACCGGTATTCCGGAAACTGTACTCTTGATCATTCTGGCCATCGGCGCGACGTATGCGGGTCGGCGACTGCTGCGGTCGTCCCGAAACACAGCGGCACCGCCGGATGTGCTGTCAGCGCATCAACGCACCGTCGTCACGCTCTACACCGCCATGCTGCACTGCCTTGCGCAACGCGGCATCGTGAAGTCAGCGAGCGCCACACCCATGGAGGTGCTTCGCCATGTTCGTGACGAATGGGCTGAAGCCTGGCCCTCCGCTGATGCCCTTACACAACTCTATACTCGAGTCCGATTTGGTCACGCTCCCCTCACTCCCGAAGACCATACCGCTGCCGAAAACCTGCTGCGCAGGCTCCACACACTGGAACGAGCGACAACTCGTTCACAACAATAGTCCTGACTGAGGCCAGATTTCAGCGACTCGACAGAGACAAACGCGTATGAACAGGAGCGGGGAAAAACGGCGTGCTCGGCTGGCAAGTCCGCCCGTCAACATGAAACCTGTCAGGGCGACCTAAATGATGGATGAAGGCCAGCCAGGATTCCAGCCGAAAGGGACGAACCGTGGTGGTCGAAAACGATATGGGTAAAGATCGTGCTGAGGAGAAGTGTGAATTGGAGCGGGAAACGGGATTTGAACCCGCGACCCTCGCCTTGGCAATTCTGAAAAGAGTAATTTCGTAGGGGCTTGATTGAGCCGTGGTTTCCCCGATTTTTCCTGATAGTGGCTCAGTTTGGGCACTGTCGATTGGGTCGATAGGTTCTGACGAGGTTGATACTTTCTGACGACTTCTAGCACAAATCTAGCACACGTCCGTTTGAACTGATTGTCTCTTACTATCTGATGTTGTAGGAAAACGGGACTACAAAGACTGTTGGCTTATGAGCATCAGTACTGTTTAGTGGATATGGGGAGCAATCCATGACCAATTTTGTAGCGGTCCGATCGAGCACGTCCGATCCTGAACTTTCGTCTAACTTTATTTCTTCGACTTCACCGTTCGTCCTCAACGTTACCCGCATAATGACAGTGCCGCTTTGAGCGGACGCAAGCCCTATCAACTGAGATGGTTTAGCTGCTTGGGCAGTAAGGCAAGCCCATACATTAGCAGCAATCTTACGTTGATGTTCAGTCATAGGCTGCAGGTGGTATCGAAAAGGAATTACAGCGGAATATTCCGGGCGATGGAGATCCAGATCAAGATTAAGCCGCTTCATTGATTGGATAGCGTCTAGAGCATTATTGTCGAGCAATGGAATGCCAGAGCTTTGGTGCACTTTAGCTTCCGTTATCGTACCGTCCTTCAAGAAAACTACGCAAATGAGTACAACTCCCTGCCAGCCACGTTGTTGAGCCTTAGTAGGATAGGTCGGTTGTGGAATCTGCTGCCAAAGGTATGCCCCTATCACCTTGGGATGGTCCACTGGTAGATGATCTTCCACATTCGACTCAGGGGCAGTCGGTCTACAGGGAGGGATATGAGATATCGCTTGTCCAGCGCCACTTCTAAGGGTGACAACTTTAATAGGAGTGACTTGGTCACTTGCACAGCCGATAAGCAGGGCGGTCAAGAAAAAGACAACCAAGGATATGTGCTTGCGAGTCGGCATCGATTAGTATCCCCGGGAAAATCGGTCGCAGGATGAACGAGGCTAAGTCTAATCGTTGGCGTCGGCAAGTGAGTAGTCCTCAGTGGGATCAGAACCCCACCTGACTGGGGGGGGGGGGTTACAAAACAAGCTGATTAGAGGAGTACGGAAGGAATTTATTTTCGGTAACCGGGTTGGGCGTTTGGCCACTTGAAATGGAAGCTCTCTCATAAACCTAGCACGGCCATTGACAATTTATATGTACTATATTATGTAATGCATACATATCATGGAGGACGTTATGAAGGGTGAGGATACTAAGACCGAAACGCTGCAATTCAAAGTCACCGAACAAGAACGCAAGCTCATTGAGCGATGTGCCAGGGATGAAGGAACGACTGTCTCCAAGTATGTCCGCGGGGCAGTCCTCATGAGCATGGTGATGGACGGCAAAGCTGAGGCGATTAAAATCGTCGCCAGAGAGGTCGGAGAGAAGGCCTTTGGCGTCGTCCGACAGAAGCTTGTCCGACCGACTCAGGAAGGACGCTGAGAACAATGCTATCCGTCTCACCATCAACAGGCAAAGCCGGTCCGCGCCGCATGCCGGCAGGCTGCGGGGCGGAGCGGAATGGCCCCCGTCTTGGTAACACGGGGGCGCTACCCACAGCGCTCCGTACAGGAGTTCGATAGATTCCATGGATTCTGGCTTCACCCTCACCATTGACTGGCTGGCCTTCACGGTCTTGGCGAGCAATCCCGAAGAGACCATGCGGGTCCTTGGTGGAGACTGGAGCAAGGCTAAGGGCGGGTTCCGAGGCTATCCCTTGTCCTGGATGAGAAGCGACGGTCTGCGTGGGGTCGGCAAATTGGGCACCAATGCCCCTCGTCGTCCGAATGAAATCCATGTGGATCTGTCGGGCGGCCTGGCGTCCGCCCTGACACTGGATCAAATCCGAACCCTCCTCCAGTGGGTGCATAAGCAGCAAGGACACGTCACGCGCATTGATTGCGCCCTGGATGACCGGGCGGGAACGGTCCCGGTCAGGACGATTCGAGAGGCGGTTGCTGCAGGCCAGTGCGTCACGAGGGCGGCTCAAGTCCGGCATATCGTCTCAAACCTGACGCATGGGACCGGAGCGACGACGGGTGAGACGATGTATTTCGGGAGTCCTCAGAGTCAGACCTTATTGCGCATTTACGACAAACGGCTGGAACTGCAGAGCAAAGGACAAGAGAACTGGCCGGAGTACGGGACTCGGTGGGAATTAGAGCTCAAAAAGGATCGCGCCGAACAGTGCGCAAGGGCACTGGCAACGTTAGACGAAACCGACTGGAAGGAGTTAGTCATTGGGTTGCTCCGGTCCTATGTGGATTTCCGGCAGACTTCAAACCATGCCGATGAAGAACGATACCGGGCTCCGATGCTGGAGTGGTACGCCCTCCTGACGGAGGGATTTCAAAAGGGGCGATTGGCCCAGGAGCAGCAGGTGCAGACCCTGCAAAATGTGAAACGATGGGTGAGTGACACCCTGACGCCGATGTTGGCGGTCATTTGTGCCACCCCTGGAGGGGAAGAATGGCTACTGGAAGAAATTGTCAGGGGCATCTCCAGGTGGAAGGACCGACACCGGAACTTGCTCAAACAGCCCGCTCGGTTTCACCGGTCTGCCGGCGGTCACGCGGGCAGCCCATGTTAGGGGGACTGGGGGTGTCGAGAGACTCCCCCGGTGTATCTGCACATGCTCAACGTCAAAGAGCTCTCGGCTTGGCTCAATATCAAGCCATCCACACTCTATCTCTGGGCCTCAGAGAACAAGATTCCCTGCCGGCGCATTCACGGTCTCGTCCGCTTTGAACCTGAGGCGATTCAGGCCTGGCTGAAGGGCTTTGAGACCAATTCCGTCAAGCCGTTCTCTCTGCCGACTCGCCACTACACCCGTGACCTTGACCAGCTCATTGAAGCCTCAAAACGCGAAGTCTATACTTCCCGTCACGGGGAAACCATTCAGTCAAGCCTCATCCAGAAGGAGGATGCAGATGGGGCTGTTTAGACGCAATAAAGTATGGTGGATGACGTTCATTCATCAGGGCCAGCAAGTACGACGGTCCACAGGGACAACGGACAAGCGCCTCGCAGAAGCGATTCTCGGGAAAGTACGGGTCAAGATTGTTGAGGGCCGATTCTTTGACACGTTGGAAGCCAAAGACCATACGTTCAACGACATGATGGATCGATACCTGAAAGAGCGATCAATCACCAAAGCCCCGGCAAGCCGACGGCGGGACGAGCAGTGCCTCACGCATTTACGAAGTGCGTTTGGCTCCTTGAATCTTGCAGAAGTCACACCGAAACTTCTTGCCGCCTACAAGGCGAAGAGGCGTGAGACGGCCAAGCCAGCCACGGTCAATAAAGAACTCGGCTTGGTTCGGCATAGCTTCAACGTGGCTATCCGAGAGTGGGAATGGTGTCGAGACAATCCCATGCAGAGAGTCTGCATGGAGAAAGTGCGCAACGAGCGCGACCGGTGGCTGTCCTCGGATGAAGAGGGCCGATTACTGGCTCATTCGGCACCGTGGCTGCAGGACATCATTGTCTTTGCCTTAAACACCGGCATGCGGCGAGGCGAGATTCTCAACTTGCAATGGCAAGCCATAGACCTCAATCGGCAGGTCCTGGTGGTGATGCGAAGCAAGAATGGCGAGAAGCGGACTGTCCCGCTCAACGGTCGGTTAACGGACTTGCTGAAGAGAAAAGCGTCAAAGAGGGCAGCAGGCTCGTTCGTGTTTGCGAGTTCAGCTGAGACGCTATTCGACGCTCGAAACCTCACGCGATCATTCAGACTCGCGGCAACGAAGGCAGCGTTGAGCGATTTCCGCTTTCACGATTTGAGACACACCTTTGCCACTCGGCTCGCACAAGCTGGTGTCGATTTGTACAAGGTGCAACGTCTGTTGGGGCACAAAACAGCAGCTATGACGCAGCGCTACGCGCATCATTCGCCGGAGAGTTTAAGAGAGGGAGTGTTGATTCTGGAGCGCGTTCACCCTCAGATATCACAAAACTATCACAATGAGGGTGGAGCCGTCGGAGAGTGTTGTGCAAGTGCTTGAGAAAATTGGAGCGGGAAACGGGATTTGAACCCGCGACCCTCGCCTTGGCAAGGCGATGCTCTACCACTGAGCTATTCCCGCTTCCACCGACAGAAGAAGCGGGATTCTACCGGCCATGCGTAAAGACTGTCAAGCCGGGCAGCAGAAATATCGTCATGACAGAGACTCTACGTAGCTGCCTACGCGGGGCCACTGTCAAAGCCGACCATCTGCACGAAGCGCGGGTGGCCCCTTTTCTCGCAAACATACAGCCTTTCGACTCAGACCTGCGTGCTTCTTCTGTCCACTTGACGGACCTGCGGGGCTTGAGTAGAGTAATTCCAATGTCGGCCCACTCCATCCTCATCAGCGAGGTACCCTTAGCGTGACCTCACGTCCTCAGCCGTCCGCGCCTTTTGCAGCACAAGCCATTCCCTTCGACGAGTATCTCGCATCGGGCAAGATCCCCGAGGGGCTTCTCACGAGTGAATACATCGGGCAACAGTTTGTTGAGCGATTGGTTCACTACGTACTGAGCGTTCCTGCCGGGAGCTACACGATGGCACAACTCAGCCGTCTTCTCGAGGAGCTGGATCCACGCGCCCAGGTCTTCTTTTTCAAGCGACTGAAAGAAAATAGTCCGGATAGTCTGAAAGATTTTGCCCCGCTGTATTATGGATTCATGAACGAGTTTCATTCCCTCCTGTTTACGTAAGTCACTGCCCAGTAAAAAAATACCTTGTCGGCCCCCCATTCTCAGGTATAATCACGAGAACCTCTTAATGAGCCAAGGAGCACTATGAATCCCACGTTACAGCGCGCTGTTACGAGTTTTTATAATCTGGTGTACGAAGCCCAGACTTTCGCGACCACCATGTCTCGGATCGACACCGCCGAGCAGGAACACTATGCCGGGCGGATCGAAGGGCTGAACTGGGTCTTGGATCGCTGTCAGGAGCTGGAGGACATGGATGCCAATATCACTCCCACGACACTGCAACGTGTCCTGACGGAAGTGAAATCGGACTTGGATCATGAGCTCTCCGTACAGCGGCGCGAAAAAGGCCGACGGGCCGACGGACGCGAGGAAGCCCTGACCTTCGTGGCGGACTACTTGTCCAGCCTGATCACGGCAACTGAGATCGAATCCGCCAAAACCTCCGTGTAACCGCCTGTCGATTGTCTCCAGGCTTATCCTTCGTCATGGCCTCCTCCGAGGGCGACTATGGCCCGTGAGTGGATCATCTTCGCCGTTTGTCTCGGCTTGGGAGGCCATATTGCCCTTGCCGTGGTGTTGCACGCGCCTGACCTGTGGCCATGGAGCAAAGCCTGGCTCTACGGGTTGCTCTCAGGCGTCGCGCTCTATGTCCTGGTTCAGGTCATCCGTTCACTCTGGTGGATTTTTCGCGGCAGGAACGCTGAGGAGCCGGAAACACCCGAGGATCAACGTATCGGCCATCCTTGATTCCAATCCAGGCAGGCATCGTCCTGTTGCGCCGCATCGATCTCCCTCAGTAGAATACCGCTCATGCAGCCACGTTCGAACAGACCCTCGCCGCTCAATTGGCCTCCAAGCGCCATGCGCCCGCGCCCCGCACCGTCACAACCTGGTCAACGCCAGACAGATCAATATGACTCGTTCAACGCTTCCCTGCTGTACTGCGGACAATGTCGCCAGGCAACTCCTACGCGCCAACGGCTCCTGCTCGTCCTGCCGACAGGGAATCTCTACGAATACCTCTGCGCTCAATGCGGAGCCTCCACCGGCTCCAAGACGGAAAGTGCTTCGGCCGAAGGTGGACTGCTCGCCCCGTAACCATTCGTGCCGCAATCCAGTGCCAGACGGTCGCTTCGGCGCGTACGCTCACGCATGACACGCCGAGTTATAAGCCGGGATCGTCAACGCCCATGGCAAGCGCGAACGCCTGCCAAGGGAGTACTCGCATTGGAGAAGAGAGGACCGAGGGAGGGTAATCAGGAAACCTGTTCGAGAGGGATACCTTCGTCGATCAACATGACAGGAATGTCTTCTCGTACGGGGTAGAGAATCTTGTTGTCGGATCGGATCAATCCTCCATCGAGCTTCTCCGTAACCGGCTTGTGGGCTTTATTTTTGAGCGCCCCGCGCTCGATCGCACCGTTCACCTTTTGAATCAACTGCTCATCGGCAAGAGCCACGGCCTGCTTCGTTTCGGGGCAACAAAGAATGGCTAACAGATCCTTGTCGAGGTTCACCTTTTTTCCTGCGGCATCGCTCACAATATCTCTCACAATCCCACCCGATAGGGGTGACTGAACGGTTACCGGAAAGATAGTCCAAATGAATCGACAGATCAAGAAGATACCAAATCGCCCCCCTTTCTGATATCGTCATTGATCTATTCCTCCTTCACTCACCAACATCGGGGCGCGACGTGACTGCTTCGCATCGGCTCGGACGCATTTTCCTTACCGGACTCCTCGTGCTCCTTCCGGCTTGGACAACGTTTCTCATTTTGGCCGCGCTGTTTGAGACACTGGATTCCTTCTTGCTCAATCTCATCGGCCGGCAGATCCAGCCCTATGCCCCGGGACTCGGCCTCCTGCTGCTCATTGGAATGGTACTCACGGTCGGGGCCATTGCGACCCAGGTCATCGGACAACGAGTTGTACGCTGGACCGAGTCCGTCCTGGACCGGATTCCCTTGATTCGCAGCATCTATATGACACTCAAGGGTATGACGGATTTACTGAACTACCGGGCACGCTTCGGACAAAGCACCGTGGTGGCCTTCCCTTTTCCACGCGACGGCCTTTGGGCCCTGGGTTTTGTCATGGGCTCTCCACCGGCGGCACTTCAAATCGCACCAATGGTGGAATTGGTGATGGTCTTTGTCCCGACTGCCATCCATCCCTTCACGGGATACTTGGCCTTGATTCCCAAAACACAATTACACCCGCTGAACCTGTTGCCGGAAGAGGCATTGAAGTTGGAGTTTTCAGCGGGACTCTATCGCCCCTTACCAGGCTGGCTGACGTCGCCGGCACGTAACCCATCATGAGTCTAGCCGATAGCCTGACCGTACGTCCCGCCACACTGGAAGACCTCGACGCGCTCACGACATTCAGCGCCGCCATGGCCCTGGAAACTGAGCAACGCACACTGGATCACGCACGCTTACGCCTGGGAACCCAAGCGGTTCTCGAACAGCCTGAACGAGGGCGGTTTTACGTGGCAGACTTGCGGCCAGAGCCGCCAGCCGATAGAGTAACCGTAGGCCAGCTGCTCCTCACGTACGAGTGGAGCGATTGGCGGAACGCCCAATTCTGGTGGATCCAGAGTGTGTACGTACACCCTGACTGGCGACGCAAAGGCATTTATCGGTCGATGCATGGCGCCATCATCAACCTCGCTCGATCACAACCGGGTGTGTGCGGTGTCCGGCTGTACGTCGAAGGCGACAATCACATCGCCAAATGCGTCTATGAACGAGTCGGGCTCTCGCCATCCAGCTACCAGGTGTACGAGTCTGATTTTGTCCTACCCACCCCCCACAGCGCCCGCACAAAGGCGTAAGTTAGTCCGATCGACGGCCGCATAAGGAGGATCACATGCGACGAGTGAGTGTGCTGTTGGTTCTGATGCTCCTGACACTGAATGCCTGCGCGTTCAGCCGAGGCACCCTCGGCGACGAGATCAAGACCGAAACCGTCAACTCCATCAAGAAGGGAGTGACCACCAGGTCCGAAGTCCTGGCTCTACTCGGTGCTCCTGACCGACTCCTTCAACTGAACGGACGTGATCTCTTTCAGTACTACCGGTACGATGCCAAGGTCGGCAGTCTGCTGTTGATCGTGCTCAATTTTTCGCGCGTGTCGGTCAAGAGCGACGATCTGTTTGTGGTGATCAACCGCGAAGGGACCGTCGAGGAAGTAATCGCGTCAAAACGAACAGAGGGCCTGGAATTCCGCTTCTGGCCATTCGGAGACTAAGGTCATGACAGGCTGGAACCGCTCGGTCACGCTGCTGTGCTCCGCAGTCATTGCCCTGGCTTTGGCCGGCTGTAACGTGGCTCGCCTCACGATCAACACCCCCCTGACGCCGGAATCGGTAGCCTTCATTGCGGAAGGCCGCACCACCCTGGCCGATGTCGTCGACACACTCGGAGCACCGGATTCCATTACCGATACGGAAACAGGAACTATCGTCACCTACCGGTTCCTCAACGCCAAATATTCGCGGGTCAATTTCGGCTGGCTACTGAAACCCTGGTCGCCCGTGGATCCCGACCTCGTGTTCTCGCGCTCCGGCCTCGGCACAGACGCGTTCGAACTCCTGTGCGACGACCATTGGATTGTCACCCACCATGCCTTTGTGCGTCACCGCCCCGCACCGCCGTTCACACCCTATCCGTTCTGACCCCTCTGCACATACGCCTCGCATCGGTGAATTGCCGCCCCCGGCACATCTCGTTATAATGCCGCTCATGGGTGCAGGTTCTTCCGACGAGTCATCGAGCCAACAGGCCCCCGGCACATCATCCTCCTATATCCCGGCTGATCACGACATCGACTTTCTCCAACGCGACGAACTGCGCCCCCTGCGCCTTGGGTTGGAGTTGCTCAAGCCGGAATTGATACAGACAGAGCAGGGTATCCGCTCGACGATCGTGGTCTTCGGGAGCGCACGGCTGATGGAGCCATCGCGCGCACGCCAAGCCCTGGAACAAGCCTCGACAGCATTACAGGCCTCCCCCGACGATCGAACCTGTCAGCAACGTGTCGCCCTCGCCGAACGCCGTCTGGCCCTCTCGCGATACTATGATGTCGCCCGGGAATTCGGCCGGCTTGTGTCCTCAACCTGCCAGATCGACGGGCAATGCGACTACGTCATCGTCACGGGTGGCGGCCCGGGCATTATGGAGGCGGCCAATCGTGGAGCCGCGGACGCCGGCGCCAAGTCCATGGGGCTCAACATCACGCTGCCGCACGAGCAGCGGCCCAATCCCTACATCACGCCAGACCTCTGTTTTCAATTTCGGTACTTCGCGCTGCGCAAGATGCATTTTCTCCTTCGAGCCCGGGCGCTGGTCGTATTCCCCGGCGGGTTCGGTACACTCGACGAACTCTTTGAGACACTGACCCTTCTCCAGACCGGCAAAACGCGCAACATCACGATCATCCTGATGGGGCAAGCCTTTTGGGAGCGCCTCATCAATTGGCCGCTGTTGATTGAAGAAGGCCTGGTGGGCCCCGAGGACCTCGCGCTCTTCCACTTTGCAGAAACGGCTCAGCAGGCCTGGGATCTCATCAGCCGAAGCCATGGAGGCCCGTCCGCCCGATGAAACTCTCATTCCACGGAGCCGCGAGATCCGTTACGGGAAGCCGCCACCTGCTCGAAATGCCCGGCAATAGAATTCTCCTGGATTGCGGACTCTTTCAGGGACAGCGCCAGGAAGCGGATCGTCAAAACCGGTTTCTGGGATTCGACCCGCGCTCGATCCAAGCCGTGTTGTTGTCCCATGCCCATATCGACCATTCCGGGGCTCTTCCCGTGCTGGGCAAACATCAGTTCCGCGGGAATGTGCACATGACCCGCGCGACCGTAGATCTTGCCGCGGTGATGCTGGAGGATTCGGCCCGCCTACAGGAGAACGATTGCGCCTATCTGAACAAGAAAGAAAACCGTCGGGGCAAGCGCTGCCTGCAACCCTTCTATGAGAGCCGCGATGCCCGCGCCATCATCCGTCGCTTCGTAGGGGCGCGGTACGGGGACACGATCAAGGTCACCCCTCGCGTCACCGCCTCCTTTCACGACGTCGGTCACATTCTGGGATCCGCCGCCATTCGCCTCAAATATTCCGCGCGCGGCAACAGTACGACAGTGCTCTTCTCAGGTGACTTGGGACGGTCGCAGATGCCGATCCTCCGCGATCCGGCTCCGCCGCCAAGCTGCGATGTGCTGATCATTGAATCCACCTACGGCGACCGCCTGCACGAAGAAGCCGGGGAGGCGCTGACCCAAAAAGCCCAGCAACTGGTCGCCCATGCCAAGGCGCACAAAAGCAAGATCATCGTGCCCGCGTTCGCGCTCGGACGCACGCAAGACCTGGTCATGCGGATCAAACGACTGGTGGCGGAGGGGCGAATCGACCCGCTCCCGATTTATATCGATTCGCCTCTGGCCTCGAAAGTGACAGACGTCTTCCGAAAGCACCCCGAGTGTTACGACGAAGAGACCTTCCGCACGTTCACATCGGAAGGGGATCCCTTTGCGGCCCGATATATCCGCTATGTCTCCTCGCCGGAAGAAAGCAAACGATTGAATGAGATGAAAGGCCCCTGCGTGATCATCGCCTCTTCCGGCATGTGCGAAGGAGGGCGCGTCGTGCACCATCTCAAACATGGCATCCAGGACGAAGCCAACATCATCGCCATCGTGGGATTTCAGGCCGAGCATACGCTGGGGCGCAGACTGGTTGAAGGATGGGATGTCGTGCCGATTTTCGGGATCCCGACGCCGCGCCGTGCTCAGGTGGTCGTCTTTAACGGATTGTCGGCCCATGCGGACCGGAACGATCTGCTTGCGTACGTGCGGGCGATCTCTCCCGCCCCTCAGCAAGTGTTCGTGGTCCACGGAGAAGAAAAACAAGCCTTGTCGCTGGGAGCGGCCATCCAGACAGAACACCCCGGGATGGCTGTCGTGGTCCCGGCCAAAGACAGCATATACGAGATCTAGCCCCGCTGCTCGGGCACACCTACTCAGGGAGGAGGTCGGCAGTCATGAACCCGTCAAGAACGATTCTCAATGCGGTACGGGCTTGCGCCGTGATTCTTCTGACTGCCTGCGTGTCTCCGGCCTGGTGCCTAGACGGATCGCCCGATTCGGTGGACCAGGTCCGAGTCCGCGCGCGCGCATTGGGGCTGCACCCCGGACAATTTCAGCCCGGTCCCTTGAATGCCATCACCGATGTGCCCGGGGTCAAGGTCGGCCAGGTGACGCTGATGCAAGGGGACGGCCCCCTGCAGCCCGGACAGGGACCGGTTAGAACCGGCGTCACGGTTATCGTGCCACGGGATGATGTGTGGCACAAGAAAGTCCCGGCCGGATCCTTTGTCCTGAACGGCACCGGAGAAATGACGGGGCTCTCCTGGGTCGCAGAATCGGGCTTTCTCGAATACCCCATCGCACTGACCAACACACTGAACGTGCCTCGAGTTGCCAATGGCGTGATCAGCTGGATGCTCAAGCAATATCCCGGCATCGGCATTACCGACGACACCCTGACCCCCGTCGTGGCGGAATGTGACGATGGACGCTTGAATGACATTCAAGGGCGTCACGTCTCGGAAACCGATGTCATGCGGGCCTTGGATGAAGCCTCCTCAGGCCCTGTGGCGGAAGGCAGCGTGGGAGCCGGAACCGGCATGATCTCCTATGGATTCAAAGGCGGCATCGGCACAGCCTCGCGGCGGCTCCCTGAGGCCAATGGCGGATTTACGATCGGGGTGTTGGTGAACGCCAACCATGGCCGCAGACCAGAACTCACCATGGGCGGTGTACCGGTCGGGCAACGGTACGGTGCCGCTCTAACCCAATCCAGCCTGTCGCCGGAACAGAATTCGAGCTCCCTTCACGCCTCCCGCGAAGGAACCAGCGGCAACGCCGAAGGGTCGATCATTGTCGTCATTGCCACCGATGCGCCGTTGGATGGTCGGCAACTCACCCGCCTCGGAAAACGAGCGGCATTAGGACTCGCCCGCACCGGCTCAACCGCCCGCCACGGGAGCGGGGATTTCATGCTGGCCTTCTCCACCGGCAACGTCATCCCCCATTACCCGTCCGACCCCACCTTTTCACTCACCCATCTGGCCGACACCCACCTCAATCCGGTGATGACCGCCACGGTTGAGGCCACAGAAGAAGCGATTCTGAATGCGCTCACCGGAGCCACCACCGTCACCGGGCGCGACGGGTTTCGAGCCGAAGCCATCTCCATCCCTCGTCTGCGTGAGCTCCTATCCGCCGGTGCCACGCCCGGGCCCTAACAGCCCGCCATCTCCCCGGCTGAGCCGTCGATACCTTGCTTTTGCAAGGCCCCACGGCTATTCTCCTGGCTTGTCAGTACGTCATCCGGAGGGCTATGGCTGATTATCCTATCGGAGGTGGCCTCACACTTCTGACCGCGCTAGAAAAGAACGGCAAGTTCGCTGAATTTTTACAGACGCGCATGACGCAAGCACTGGAAACCCAGGACCCGACCGAACTCCACTACTTGCTCGCCCAGCTCGATGACTACCATTCGTATATGTGGCGCTATTACAAGAAACTCGCGTCGGACCGACCTGAGCGCATGAATCCGGGTGTCTAACCGCACCGGACAGCTCACGACCCTGATCCTATTGGCAAAGACAGACCTGTGATTCTCACACCTCCATCAACACTGCGGTTCGCCTCCGCCCTCACCCGTCAGGCTGACGCGCAGGCTGCGGCGGATGAATTGATCCGAGCCATTCGCGTGCAATTGGGCTCCTCACGCATCGACGTCGCCTTCCTGTTCATCTCCGCCCAACATGCCGATCAGGCCGATACGCTCTCGCACGCACTCCGCACGGCACTCGGCCCCGACACCTTGGTCGGTTGTACAGGAGAGGGAGTCATTGCCACCGGACGAGAAGTCGAAACGGGACCGGCCGCAGCCCTCTGGGCGGCCCATTTGCCCGGAGTCATCGCACATCCGTTACGACTGTCGTTTTCAAGCGTCCACGATCAGTTTTCACTGCGTGACTGGCCCGAACTGGACTATGGAGGCGAGTCGGCCCCCGTCATGCTCCTCTTCGCAGATCCCTTCTCCACCCCGCTGCAAGACGTGTTGGGCGTCATTGAGGAGCGTTACCCGCATGCTCGTGCGCTCGGTGGGCTGGCAGGTGGCGGGCAGGATCTTGCCGAGAATCGCCTTTTTCTGGATGACGAGGTGTACAGCGATGGCTTAGTCGGTGTCGTGCTCTCCGGAAACATCTCGGTTCGCACCGTTATTTCGCAAGGCTGTCGTCCGATCGGAGACCGGTTCATCGTCACAAAGGCGGAGCACAACGTCATTCAAGAACTCGGCGGAATCCCGGCCTTGCATTGTTTGCAAACCGTCTTCGGGCAACTCTCCATGGATGAACGCGCGCAAGCCCAACGGGCCCTCCATATCGGCATCGCCATGGATGAGCAACGCGCGCAATTTACCCGGGGGGATTTTCTGATCCGCAATCTACTTGGAGCAGACCAACAGACGGGGGCCATCGTCGTCGGTGACGTCATCCAGGAAGGACAAACCGTTCAATTTCAAGTCCGGGACGCACAGTCCGCAGACGAGGATCTCCACGCGTTACTCACCGCTTCCCGTCTGGAGGAATCACAACGGCCACTGGGGGCGCTGCTGTTCAGTTGTTGCGGACGCGGGAAAGGACTCTTCGGGGTTCCCAACCATGACGCGTCTGTCCTGGGAGAACAATTGGGCGCTATTCCTCTGGCGGGATTTTTCGCGCAGGGCGAGTTGGGACCGGTCGGCGGACGTAATTTTCTCCACGGTTATACCGCGAGCATCGCCATCTTTTCTGAACCGGATCGATCAGACACACAAGGCTCGAATCATTGACTACCGTCAGCGCATGCAGGTCACGCCACCGAACCTGCAGACTGGACAAGGACACCTCTATGAACACTCGCTTCTGGCTGACGACTTGCGGTATCGTGGGATTCTTATTCCTAACCATAGGGAGACCAATCATGGCACAGAGTGAACAAACCGCCTCAACGCCTGAAATCACAACCGTTTCAGGCCTTACCTACACAGACGTCGTAGTGGGCACAGGCCGTGAGGCTGCCGCGGGAAACCTGGTGACCGTCCACTATACCGGCTGGCTGACCAACGGGAAAAAATTCGATAGCTCCGTTGACCGCAGCGAGCCGTTCTCCTTTCCACTCGGTGCCGGCAGGGTCATCAAGGGATGGGATGAAGGCGTCGCGGGAATGAAAGTCGGCGGAAAACGGAAGCTGACCATTCCTTCTCAACTTGGATACGGTGCGCGTGGAGCCGGCGGCGTGATCCCGCCTAATGCGACCCTCGTCTTCGACGTGGAACTGCTGGAAGTCCGGTAGGACCGTTTTACACGCGCAGGCATTCACTCACCACCGTGGACGTTAGACGCACCTGATGAAACAGACACCCCTCATCGACGCTCACCGCAAAGCCCAGGGCAAACTCGTCGACTTTGCAGGCTGGGAAATGCCCATCCAATATTCCGGCGTAGTAGACGAATATCAGACTGTCCGCCGGCACGCAGGACTGTTCGATGTGAGTCACATGGGGCGCATCAGCGTCAGCGGACCGGGCTCGTTGGCATTTTTGCAGCGCGTCACCACGAACGATGTGTCAAAACTGTCCGTGCGTCAATCGCATTACTCCATGATCTGTGCCCCGAACGGCGGCATCAAAGACGACATCTTCGTCTACCACGTGAAGCCGTATGAGTTTTTGGTTTGCGTGAACGCCTCGAACCGGGAAAAGATTGTGGCATGGCTGCATGAGAAGGTGGCGCAAGCCCAGGGTTGCAAAGTCCAGGACCAGTCAGCGTCCCTCGCGCAAATCGCGATCCAAGGTCCGGCTTCACGTGACATCCTGGCAGCCGCCGGCCTTGCAGACCTCACGACGCTGAAAATTCGTCACTGCCTGGACGCCACGCTCTGTGGTCATTCACTGTTGGTGACACGGACCGGGTATACCGGCGAGTTGGGATATGAGTTGTATCTTCCGGCAGCGGGGGCGCCGACAGTCTGGGATCGACTCCTCGAAGCGGGACGTCCACTGGGGATTAAGCCGGCAGGGTTAGGCGCACGTGATTTGCTCCGGCTCGAAATGGCCTACCTGCTCTATGGCAACGACATGAATGAGGAAACAACTCCCATCGAGGCCGGGGCGGAATGGGTTGTGAAATTCGATAAGGGAGACTTCATCGGCCGGACTGAATTGCTTGCCCAACAATCACAGGGAGCAGCACGACGGCTCGTGGCGTTCGAGCTCGTCGAAAAGGCTGTGCCGCGTCACGGATTCAAAATTCTGAGTGCACAGGTACCTCATGCTGAAATCGGTGAAGTCACCAGCGGAAACCTGTCGCCCTTGCTGCAAAAAGGTATCGGTATGGGATATGTCACGCCCGCTGCAGCCCAACCAGGATCGTCCATTCTGATCGATATTCGAGGCAAGGCTTGCCCCGCCGTCGTCGTAAAACCACCGTTTTACAAGAAACCCGCGGGCACGCCGTAAGTCATGGTGAAACCGATCTACAAGGGCACGGTGGTCACGCTCAACGTCGATACGGTGCGCCTGCCGAACGGCCATACAATCGATCTGGAAGTCATCCGCCATCCCGGTGCCTCCGCCGTCGTTCCCCTGAAAGAAGATGGAACGGTCGTGCTGATCCGTCAATTCCGTCATGCGGCGAACGGTTTTATTTACGAAATACCCGCCGGGAAACTCCATCCGAAAGAAGACCCGCTCGACTGTGCGGCCCGCGAACTCGAAGAGGAGATCGGCTACAAGGCCGGTCGCTTCGAACTCCTCTCCAGCATTTTCACCGCGCCGGGATTTGCGGATGAAGTCATCCACATCTATCTTGCGACGGGCCTGACGATCGGCACGCAAAATCTGGATCAGGATGAAGTCCTGGAAGTGGTGGAAATGCCTCTCCGCGAGGCCATTGCGAAAATCGAGGATGGAACCATTCGGGACGGAAAAACGATCGTAGGGCTACAAGCAGTCTATATTCGGCAGGAGCGATACCGGTAGACGACCCAAGAGGTCTCCCACCTCCAGGATGGGAGACCTCCCAAGCCAGCTAGCCTCGCCAGAAACGGTGTTGTGTTTAGTGGCCGCCCTTTTTCTCGTCCTTCTTCTTCTCTTCGCCGAACACGGTCTGGGACAGGTGTCCACCCTTCTTCTCTTCCTTCTTCTTCTCTTCACCGAAGAGGGTCTGGGAGAAGTGGCCGCCCTTCTTCTCTTCCTTCTTCTTGTCGTCACCGGCGAACGAAGGAGCGCTGAACGCCACCAACAATGCAGCCGCCATCACCGTCAACATCATCTTCTTCATTCTGACTCACCTCCTGTTAGGTTTGAAATTACCAACGACCGACGGATGTTCGGTAAAGCAAAGTCCTTGCCTCATACACCCACAGATCTAAACTGTTGTTTTTTCGGACATGTCATGCATCGCACTTCGCAATGCTACAGAAAGCACAGCTCGATTCTGTGGCAGAATAGCCTGGACGATACTAAACCGCCTCATCAGTCGATTCAGCAGACGCGACAAGGTACGCTCTCACGACCATCATGCCAGAACAACCTCCTCTGCCAGATCATCTCCGCCCGGAACTCAGCATCGTATTCGTGGGCATCAATCCTGGGCTACGCTCAGCCGCGCTGGGGCATCACTACGCGGGACCTTCGAATCGTTTCTGGAAACTGATTTACGACGCGAACCTTGTGCCGGAACCACTCAGCTACCGAGATGACGGGCGACTACCGGAATGGGGATTGGGACTCACCAATCTGGTCAGCCGATCGACCGCGAGCATGGAGAGTCTCACGCCGCAGGATTATACGGCCGGCCGACTTGTGCTCATGCGGAAACTTCTCCGGTATCGCCCGCGTGTTGTCGCCCTGCTCGGCATGACGCTCTACCCCATCCTCTTTCCACTCGAACCAAAACAGACAGGACGAAAACCAGGTCTGCAACCAGCGACACTATACGACTCCAATATCGTGTTACTCCCCAACCCGAGTGGGCGAAACGCATCCTATCCCTACCATTCCATGCTGGAGGCTTTTCGTACGCTGACACCGTGGGCCAAGAGCGGCCTCAAGAGTCCTCCCTGACTTATCCTATTCACGCCGTGCGCTCCGCTGGAATTCCGTCGGGGACCTGCTGTAAAATCTGCGGCTGATTTCCTTCGGGCACACCGAAACGGACACTCCATGAAATGTTCTCCCATCACGATGAGCCTTGCGATCGCTCTGTTATTCGTTGCCGAGCCGGCTTCCGCAGGCACCTCGGTTCAACAACTCACGGCCGATGCGCTGCACGAATGTGCGCTGGGCCGTCAGGCTCAGACTCGTGCGGAACGCGTTCAACATTTCGCACAAGGTCAAGCGTTTGGAGAACAGGCGGTCGAAAAGGACGACTCATCCCCCGATGCCCACTTCTCGCTGTTTTGTAACCTCGGTGAGCAACTGCGGATCGACGGGGAAAGCCTGACCTCGCTCTTCGGCTTCAGACGCATGATGAAGGAGTTGAACCGCACCCTCGAACTGGCTCCGGACCATTTGGATGCCCTCTCAGCCAAGGGAACCGTTCTGGTGCGCATTCCGGCATTCATGGGCGGGGATAAAGAAAAGGGGGAGACGCTGCTGCGTCAGGTCATTGCCAGGGAACCGGCTGCCGTCAATGCCCGGTTGAGCCTGGCAAAGAGCTATTGCGCCAATGGGCGGCATGAAGAAGCGGTTGCCATTGCCACAAAGGCGCTGGATCTCGCGCAAAGCCTGCAGCGCGCGGACTTCATTCCCGAAGCCCGGCAAGTGCTGTCCCAGTTACGAGCCCAAGCGGCCAAAGGTAATTGAGCAGCCCGCTTTTCCCACTCGCCTGAAATCAGGCCTACCGACTTACGAACGCGGCGGCGGTTCCAGCTGCCTGATCCCAGATCGACATAACTGCTCGATGTCATCTTTGGTCGGCATCGACTCCTGCGCCCCACGACCGGTGGTGGCCAACGCACCGGCCGCATTAGCCCGCACGATCGCGCTCTTGATCGGTACCCCTTCAGCCACAGCACAGGCCACAGCACCGTTAAACGCATCTCCGGCGCCTGTCGAATCAATCGTCTCGACAAGAAAACCGGGGATATGGGTCACGTCGTTACCAGTTGCCAAGAACGCCCCGTTTGCGCCACAGGTCACGACCACGGTGCCGACGCCACGATCAGTAAGAATCCGTGCCGCCTCTGCCGGATCCGCCGAACCGGTCAACGCCTG
Organism: Nitrospira sp. ND1; assembly: GCF_900170025.1. Classification (NCBI taxonomy): domain Bacteria; kingdom Pseudomonadati; phylum Nitrospirota; class Nitrospiria; order Nitrospirales; family Nitrospiraceae; genus Nitrospira; species Nitrospira sp. ND1. The sequence continues at coordinate 1,685,931 of NZ_FWEX01000006.1, forward strand.
CGCTTCGCTTTCGTTGGGAGTGAGGATATCGATCAATCGCAGGAGGTCCGACGGCAATGGAGCAGCCGGAGCCGGATTAAGAATCGTGGTGAGACCGCATTCGCGGCCAAGCCTCAACGCTTCGAAAACAGTCTCCCGCGGAATTTCCATTTGAAGCAGCAACACCCGTGCTCCGGCTATCAACTCACGATGCTGCCGCAGATCAGCTGGTGTCAGACGCCCATTGCTCCCCGGCACGACCGCAATCTGATTCTCTCCGGAGTGATCGACGAGAATCATCGCAACTCCGGTGGGGAATTCGGCATCGCGAAGAAGGATCGGGCGCGACAGCCCCTGCGCGGCCAAGTGCTGTTCGATCAACCGTCCATTGGCATCCGCCCCCAGCTTGCTGAGAAATGCGACCTCCGCACCGGCGCGGGCTGCCGCGACGGCCTGATTTGCGCCCTTGCCGCCGAATGATTGGGCGAAACGGTACCCGAGGACGGTTTCTCCCCGGCTCGGCAGACGATCGACCGACGCCACCAAATCGATATTGCTGGACCCAACCACTAGGATCATGGGCACAGCCGGTTGCGTAGGAAACTCAGCGTCCGGTCGACATCGACATCAACGGCCACGCGCATGTTCGGACGTGCCTTCTCCTCCGGCGTGCGCTGGCGACGATCGGCGATGGTAATCCCGCGAGACACTCGCCCGGCCATTTCAACCGACACATGCAACGGCTCCACCTTCAACAAGGAGGAATCGACGGCGGCCAGAACGGCCAACGGATCGTGGAAATAGAAGAGCCCATGCCCTTCAACCTTTTCAGCGAACTCGAATGCCTTCCGCGTCATGTCAGTTGTCATCCGAGCGAGCGGGGCACGCGACTCAGCGGCCCAGGTCATCAAGCTCTCCCGTGTCACTCCGACGCGGGTCGTCACATCGAGCGGAACGAGCGTGAGCGGGAGCGACGCCTGAAACACCCGATGCGCCGCATGCGGATCTACATACATATTAAACTCTGCTGCGGGGGCAACATTGCCGGGTACGCCGATCGCGCCCCCCATCACGATCACCGAACGGAACTTCTGAACCGTCAGGGGATTCACCTTCAACGCCACGGCCACATTCGTCAGTGGTCCTAACGTGATCAGCGTGACCTCATCGGGATACCGGCGGACACATTCATTCCAAACATCCTGGGCAGTTGAGAGCACAGAAGGCAACCGGACTTGAGGGTATCGCGGCGTCCCCTCCTCGGCCAGGACAGAGTCGAGTTCGCCAAGCCCGTCGCTTCCGTGGACCTGGACCGCTGTCACAAGATCCTCCTCCAAAGGCCGCGCCGCGCCCTGCCCGACCAACAGCCCCGGAGGTGGCTGTACAACGTTCAGCAGGCGGAACAAATTCTTCGTCGCCTGTCCCACCGGCACGTTCCCGCACACGGTGGTCACCCCGACGACCTGCAATTCGGGCGAGGCGAACGCCAGCAACAGCGCCAGGGCGTCATCGACTCCTGGATCGGTATCGAGAATCACTTTCGTAGGAGAGGGTCTCTGCATGCCTAGAAGATTTGATAGGGAATCGACCCCTATTACAAGCCGACGTCACGCCCGGATACCGGTGCGGCAAATCGGGTAGCTTGTCCAAGTCCTTCCAGAACGGACTGATACCCTGACGCCTCGTCGGGAGGTCCCATGAGAAAATATATCACCGACGTATTGCCGGGCCCGAGGACTGCCAAGGCACGACCAGCCAGGTCTTCACCCTGATACGAGCGGGCGATCGAGCGTTCAGTCTCAACTTCAGAGCCGGCAGGAATAAACGACAACCCGTGTAACAGCGACAGGGGTTGACTGAGGTGATCGCGGACCGTCTCCCGGGTCACATCGGTGAGGGGAAACATCATTCCCAGGCCCTTCCCTTCTTCCGCCATCAGAAAGGGCATCTCCGAATCTTCGGGGCGAGTACTTTGCCAACCGGTCGGCACCAGGAACGACCAATCGGTCCCGGGAATTCTGAGCCTGGCGCCGGCGCGGTACGTCACGCCGGGATCGACATCGAGCATGGGACTGCTCTGTTGCATCTCCGCAGCCGCGCCCGATTCTGAATCAGCCCAAGCCCGTGGCGAGAAGAACAGGGGCAACAGAAGACAACCGGCGGCGATCGAAAGGACGGCATGCACCTGCGGCAGGCGATATGTCGCCGTGTCCGTCGAGGAGGCACCGCCCACAGATCGATTAGGAAGCGGGATCCATCGGAGGACAGGTGCAAAAGAGGTGGCGGTCGCCATAGGCTTCATCGATACGACCCACGCTCGGCCAAAATTTGTTGTCACGCACCCACGGAGCAGGAAACGCCGCCTGCTCACGCGAGTACGGCTTCGTCCACTCAGCCGCGGTCACAGATAATGCCGTGTGAGGAGCATTTTTTAGAACATTGCCCGCACGCGGTTGCCGGCCTTCGGCAATCGATTGAATCTCGCCCCGGATCGCGATCAAGGCTTCGCACAACCGGTCCAACTCCGCCTTCACTTCGCTCTCCGTCGGCTCGATCATCAAGGTCCCGGCCACGGGAAACGAGACCGTGGGAGCGTGGAACCCGTAATCCATGAGACGCTTGGCCACGTCCATCGCTTCCACACCGCTGCTCTCCTTGAGCGGGCGCAGATCCAAAATGAACTCATGTGCGACGAAGCCACGGGTGCCGCTATACAACACGGGGTAATACTTTTCTAATCGTTTGGCCATATAGTTGGCGTTCAGAATGGCCACCTGCGTGGCTTTGGTCAGGCCCTCTCGTCCCATCAGGGCAATATAGACCCAGGAAATCGTGAGGATGCTCGGGCTCCCGTACGGCGCGGCGGCGATCGGGCCGATCGACTCCGGTCCACCCAGTTTGGTGACCGGGTGTCCGGGCAGAAACGGCACCAAATGACGGGCGACCCCGATCGGTCCCATCCCGGGCCCGCCACCGCCGTGAGGAATGCAGAACGTCTTGTGAAGGTTCAGGTGACAGACGTCCGCCCCCAGGTCGGCCGGCCGACAGAGCCCGACCTGAGCATTCATGTTGGCCCCGTCCATATAAACCTGCCCGCCATGCGTGTGCACGAGCTGGCACATGCGGCGAATCCCTTCCTCAAAAACACCGTGGGTCGAGGGATAGGTGATCATCAACGCCGCGAGGCAGTTGCGATGCTGAGTGGCTTTGGCCTCAAGATCGTTCAGATCCACATTGCCACGCTCGTCACAGGCCACCGGGACCACCGTCATCCCGCACATCGAAGCGCTCGCAGGATTGGTCCCGTGCGCCGACACTGGAATCAAGCAAACGTCGCGTTGCGTTTCGCCGCGATGCCGATGATGCGCACGGATCACCATCAACCCGGCATACTCCCCCTGCGAACCGGCATTGGGTTGCAGCGAAATGGCGGCAAACCCGGTCAGTTCAGCCAACCAGGCTTCGAGCTGTTGGAACAGCGTCTGGTATCCCTGCGCCTGCTCGGACGGAGCAAACGGGTGGAGGCGCCCGAACTCCGGCCAGGTCACCGGCAACATTTCCGCCGTCGCATTCAGTTTCATCGTACAGGACCCCAAGGGAATCATGGAATGCACGAGCGACAAGTCGCGGGACTGAAGTCGATGGATGTAGCGTAAAAGTTCATGTTCGGCATGGTACCGGTGAAACACCGGATGCGTGAGATAGGGGCTCGTGCGCGCGAGCGGTGCGGGATAACGCACATCGACCGAGGCGAGAATGGCCTGAAATTCTTCGGCAGGGATCTCATGACCGACGAAGAGCGCCAACACCTGCTGGACTTCCTCAACCGTACTCCATTCATCCAACGAAAGCCCCAGGCTCTGATCGTCGTACTGACGGAGATTGATCTTCTGCTGTCGCGCCCGGTTCAGAATGGTGTCCGATTGCGCCGGCGACAGTGGAACACGCAACGTGTCGAACACCGGCTCCAGGCCGACGGCACAACCATGCCGGCGCAAACCTTCAGCCAGTACCATCGTCAGGCCGTGAATTCGCTCTGCAATCCGCCGCAACCCTGCAGGACCGTGATAGACCGCATACATCCCCGCCATGACGGCCAACAGCACTTGCGCCGTGCAGATATTGCTGGTGGCCTTCTCGCGCCGGATATGTTGTTCCCGGGTCTGCAGCGACAAGCGATAGGCCACGCGGCCCGCCACATCTTTCGAGACGCCGATGATCCGGCCCGGCATCTGCCGGCGAAACTCCTCCTTGGTGGCAAGAAACGCCGCATGGGGCCCACCGAATCCAAGCGGGACACCGAACCGTTGGCTGGATCCGACCGCCACGTCCGCTCCGAATTCTCCCGGTGAACGCAGCAGCGTGAGCGCCAGCAAGTCGGTCGCCACCACGACGTAGGCCCCCGAGGCATGCGCGCGCGTGATGAACTCGCTGTAGTCACCGACGTACCCGTCCGTCGAGGGGTATTGAAGCAACAGCCCGAAGAACTCGTCCCGGGAAAGATCCAACGACTGAATCGCACCGATCTGCAGGACGATGCCCAGCGGTTCCGCACGGGTCTGCACCACCGCAATCGTTTGCGGATGGCAATTTTCAGAGACGAAGAACTTCTTGCGCTCATGCCCGGCCGCTCGAGACATGGCCGCACACATCGTCATCGCCTCGGCTGCGGCAGTCGCCTCATCGAGGAGCGACGCATTGGCGAGCGGTAAGCCGGTCAGATCGGCGACCATGGTCTGAAAATTGACCAGTGCCTCGAGACGCCCCTGCGCAATCTCGGCTTGATACGGGGTGTACTGCGTATACCATCCGGGATCCTCCAGAATGTTCCGCTGGATCACCAACGGCGTGACGCAATCGTAGTACCCCATGCCGATCAAAGACCGCCACACCTGATTCTGTCCGGCCAAGCCACGCAATTCCGCCAGGACCTGCTGCTCACCCCGCGGGGACGGCACCGTCAAGGAGGTCTGCAAGCGAATATCGGACGGGACCGTCACCTCGACGAGGGCCTCCAACGACGGCAGGCTCAATGTGGCCAACATCTCCTGGATGTCGGAATCCGTCGGGCCAATATGGCGGGGCACAAACGTATCGTTCGGTTCAAGGAAATTCGGTTGTGGCATGGGGGTGAAATCCTGCTAAAAGTTGACGCTCTCGTGCATTCGAAGCGGCGTGGGCTAACCTATCATGCAGGACCGAGTTTTCCAAGCGTTCAGCGCCCATCGCCCGTCGCTTGTTTTCCGAAATTCCATAGCGTAATAGTGACATCGGATGTCCCTCCCGGGATGTCGATCGCACGGCTGAACGGTGGCCAGGATACGAAGACCATGATCACACATGACATCTTGATCGTCGGAGCGGGACTCGCCGGAATGCGGGCGGCTATTGCCGCACCGCCTGACCTCAATGTGGCACTCCTCTCCAAGGTTCATCCGGTCCGCAGCCACTCCGTGGCCGCCCAAGGCGGAATTAACGCGGCCATCGGGGAGCAGGACTCCTGGGAAGCCCATGCCTATGACACGGCCAAGGGGGGACTTTACCTGGGCGATCAGGATGCGATCGAGGCCATGTGCCGGGAAGCCCCGCAAGACATTTTAGAGCTTGAACGCATGGGTGTGATCTTCAGCCGCACCCCGGAAGGGCGAATCGCCCAACGGCCGTTCGGGGGAGCCGGATTTCCACGAACCTGCTATGCCGCCGACCGCACCGGGCACGCGCTGTTGCACGCCATGTACGAGCAGCTGATGAAGAGACAGTGCCGGGTGTACGAAGAATGGTACGTCACGGCGTTGCTGGTCGAACAGGGCCGTTGTTGCGGAGTGGTGGCCTGGGATCTGGTCCATGGAGGATTGCAGGTCCTGCGTGCAAAGGCCGTCATTCTTGCCACCGGCGGGAGCGGCCGCGTCTTTTCGACCAGCACGAATGCCGTCATTAACACCGGAGACGGCATGGCCCTGGCCTATCGCGCGGGCCTCCCGCTGGAAGACATGGAGTTCGTCCAGTTCCATCCGACCACCTTGAAAGACACTGGCATTCTGATCACCGAGGGCGCGCGCGGGGAAGGCGGCTATTTGCTGAACACGCTCGGCGAGCGGTTCATGAAACGATATGCGCCGGAGCAGATGGAGCTGGCGACCCGCTCCACGGTGTCGCTGGCCATCGGCCAGGAAATTCAAGAAGGACGAGGCGTCGACGGCTGCGTCTTACTCGACCTTCGACACCTCGGCCGCGCCCGTATTCTGGAGCGGCTCCCGCAGATTCGAGAGCTGGCCCTGGAATTCGCCGGACTCGATCCGATCGAAACACCCATTCCCATTCGACCCGGCGCCCATTACCAAATGGGCGGCGTGAAAACCAACGCTTGGGGAGAGACCGACCTACCGGGACTCTTCGCCGCAGGCGAATGCGCTTGCGTGAGTGTGCACGGAGCCAATCGCCTGGGAGGGAATTCCCTCCTCGAAACCATTGTCTTCGGACGCCGGGCCGGCACGAGAGCCGCGGAGGCGATCCGCGACTGTGACCTGCAGCCAGTTCCCGAAGAAGTCCTCAAAGGTGAAGAACAGCGATTGAAGACCCTGCTGATTAATCCCGGCCCCGAGCGGGCCTGGCAGATACGGGATGACCTCGGCAAGACCATGAGCCTCAATCTGGGCATCTTCCGCACCAAGCAGTCCATGCAAGAGGCCCTGGGGGCCATTCAAGCCCTCAAGGTCCGTGCACAACGGATGTGCGTTCAGGACAAGGGACAGATCTTCAACACCGACCTGATCCAGGCGCTTGAACTCCAGTGCCTACTCGACATCGCGGACACCATCGTCGTGAGCGCCCTCGGACGGGAAGAAAGCCGCGGGGCCCACTATCGGGCCGATTTCCCCACTCGAAACGACAGCGCCTGGCTCCGCCACACCGTAAGCCACCATCAGGCGGATGGGCCCCGGTTGAGCTATGTTCCCGTCACCATTACACGATTCCCTCTCGCATAACGCCTCGATTCCCGTCCCAGACGTGCCCTGTTCGATGAGTACCCGCTAAACCGGCCGGCCGGTTGCGCTCCTACCGTTTTGCGCTATCCTTTTCAATAATCACCGATCGCTCCACTCACGGGACCGTCCACAACAAGCCCGGGCGAAGGGTCGTTAGGCACCATGGCAACCGTTCACCCAGGCACAGCAACATCTGCGTCCGCCATCGCTTCGCCGCTGGATTCGACGCAGGCGGTCGTCTGCCCCTTTTGCCAAACCCTCACCCCTTGCGCGCCTGTTGCCGGTGTCCCCCTACATCAATGTCCCTGTCCCTCCTGCAACGAAAATCTGCTGATTCTCAACCCGGACGGGCAACCAGCCGATGAGGACATGGTCACCCCATCGTCGGCCGGCGGGTCTGATGCCACCGACATGTCACGGCGTCTCGTAGGTCTCGCTGTGGCTCTGCTGGCCTGTGTCTTGAACTATGCACTGCTGGCCGGCATGGCGTCCTGGATGTTCAATCAGATCAAATCGACGCATGATCCCTATGACATCGATGAATTGACGCTCTCCCCGATTATCTTGAAAGCCAACGGTTGGACAGCGCTTCACCTCGCAGCGGCACGAGGAGATCTGTCCGAGGTGACGTCGCTGCTGGAAGACGGGAGCCCGGTCGACCGACACAATAACAATGGACGAACGGCCTTGTTCGAAGCAGCAACGCGCGGGCAGACACCGGTGGTCACGGTGCTGCTTCAATATGGAGCCAATCCCAACGCGAAGATGAAGCAAAACATGACCGCGCTGCTGACGGCGGCTGAACACGGACATGCCGACACCATTGCCGTGCTCCTGTCCAACAGCGCCGATCTCAATGCGCTGTGCACCTGTGGCGATTCAGCGCTACACCGGGCCGTACGGAAAGGGCATCTGGCTGCCGCTCAAGTCCTGCTGGAGCAGGGCATCGCTGCAAACCAAAAGAGCCATGGAGAGACCGCCCTTGAGATCGCGCAGCATGACGAGGATCGGGAATTGATCGAGCTGTTGCGCGCGCACGGAGGCAGAGAATTCTCCCAGGCCAAGGCCCATCGTGCCCAAGGCGTAGCCTTCCAGAAGAAGGGGCAGGTCGATAAGGCGCTTTTCGCATACGCCGAAGCCCTGAACCTGGACCCGGATGACCCGGAAGCCTATTTCGACCGCGGCACCGCGCTGCTCGAAAAGGACTCCCCGGATGAAGCACTCATCGCCTTTCACGCCGCGATCCGCCTCAATTCAACCTTCCTCGAAGCCTATAGCGCCGCGGCCTCGGTACACGTCGCGCGCCGACAGTGGGACCAGGCCTCAGCCTTGTGGGACCGATACCTGGCACAACGGCCACAGGACGGCCGCGCCCATTTTGAACGAGCGATCGTCAAACGGTCGAAGGGGGACAGCAAGGGTTTCTTGCAGGAACTGCAACAGGCCTGCACCTTCGGGCATCGGGCGGCCTGCTGAACCATGACCACCACCGACGCGCAGAGCGAGACCGCCGACCACTCCCCAAGCGTCACCTGCAATCGCTGCCTCGGTCGCTATCGGATTCGCGACGCACGTCGATTGACGGGTAGATCCCGAAGCCTCTGCCCGACTTGCGGGGCACGATTCGCCGTCGTGGTCGCCGCGCCTGCTGTAAATCAACGGCAGATTGAAGTACAGGTCCCTTCGCCGGTGCGCTTCCAGCCTCCGGCAACCGACGCCCCTGAATCCACTCCCTCAATGCAACGCGGGTCCTTTCACGGAGCCGGCGGCACCTTGCTGGGCATGCAGATCGTCAACGTCTGCCTGACGATCGTCACCCTTGGCGCCTACCACTTTTGGGCCAAGGCGAAGATCCGCCGGTACCTGTTCAGCCAAACCTCATTCGCGGGAGACCGGTTTGTCTATCACGGCACCGGAAAAGAACTGTATCAGGGGTTCTTGAAAGCGATGGTGGTCTTCGGCATTCCCTATTTTTCGTTAGGCGCCGCGCAGAGCTTTCTGACCCTCCCGCAACCGGTCGACGTCCTCTTACAAGCGATGGCAGCTCTGGTGCTGTTCCTCTATGTCCCGGTCGCCATCGTCAATGCGCGGAGGTATCGCTGCACGCGCACCTCCTGGCGAGGCATCCGATTCTCGTTTCGAGGACGAACAGCGAACTTCCTGAAGCTCTATCTCAAAGGGTGGCTCTTCACCGTTCTGACCCTGGGCACCTACTATCCCTATTTCCAGACGCAGCGGCAGGCATTTCTCCACTCCCACACCTATTTCGGCAATCAGCAGTTCCGGTTTACCGGACACGGATCGGGCCTGATGGTGCCCTTTGCCGTCACCCTCTTCACCACCTACGCGGTACTGTGCCTGTGCGGCCTCGCCCTGGCCCTCCAGTTGACAAACGCCGGGCTCACGCTGCTCCTGATTCCCTTCGTACTCGGTCCGGTGTGGGTGTGGCTACTCGGGCAAAAGCAGAAGTACTACTGGGATCACACCACGTTCGGCGAGGCACGATTTTCATCCAGCATCACCTGGCAAAAACTATCCGGCCTCTACCTCGGCAACCTTGCTCTCTTGCTGCTCACGCTGGGGTGGGCCTGGCCATGGGTCACCGTCCGGAACGCCCGCTTCTTCACCGGCACGCTTTCGTTGCAGGGTGTGACGGATCTCGATCGCGTCCTGCAAGACACCACCGAAACATCCGTCACCGGCGAAGGCCTGTCGAACCTGCTCGACACTGGCTTCGATATGGACTAACCCGCATGCCTGCCAGCCGGAGCGCCTACTATCTCGACGGTCGCACGGCCACGCGCCATCGTGTCACCCTCACAGTCACCCCCGCGACCCTGCACATTGCGATGCCCGACGGCAGTGCCAAACAATGGCCCTATAACGGGATCCGTCAGACGCAGGGCACTTACCGCGGCGAGCCGGTTCGCCTGGAATTCGGGCCTGAACCGGCCGAAGCCATCGTCGTTTCCACAGCCGCGTTGCTGAGGGACATTCACGGGGTGGCACCGGCTCTCGCACGGCACTTCCATAACCCGGCCATACGACACGCGCGCATCGGTTGGACCCTCTGTGCCGCAGTCGGCGTCGCTCTCATGGTCGTGGGTCTCTATCGATGGGGCATCCCCGGTATCGCCTCCGCCGCGACGCCCTTTATACCCGTAGCGTGGGAAGAATCACTGGGCCGGCAGATCGTCGCACACCTTGCGCCGGAAACACAGCAGTGTCGCAATCCGGAGCGACTGCGCAAACTCGACCTCATCGCGCAAACGCTGGCCGCCACACATCCTGAGTCCCCCTATCGGATCACCCTCTCCGTCGTCGATGACCCGACCGTCAACGCATTCGCCGCACCGGGCGGCCGGGTGGTGATTCTCCGCGGCCTGCTGGAACGCACAGCCAGCCCGGATCAACTGGCCGGCGTGCTCGCCCATGAACTCCAACATATCTATCAACGCCATACGACTAAGGCCATTCTGGAACAGACAGCCGCCACGCTGCTGCTGACCGCCGTCTCCGGCGACATGTCCGGCGGGCTCGCCTGGGGCCTGGAGGGGGCTCGCACGATGGGTTCGTTGCACTATAGCCGTACTCATGAAACGGAGGCCGATCTCGAAGGCCTTCGTATGATGCAGGCCGCCAGCCTCGATCCCGCCGCCATGATTGCCTTCTATGGAACCATGGAGAGAGGTGCCCAGGATCAGATCGGGCCGCCTGCCTTCCTCTCCACCCATCCGGACATGGGGGAACGGCTCGCCAGGCTCATCGCACTGGCCGGCCCTCCTCCGTCCGACGCGCAACGGCTTCTTCCCGGAGAAGACTGGAAAGATATCCGTACACTCTGCCGCCTACAGGCAGGCGGGCGTTCCGCCTCAGCCTCCCCCGAGTTGTCTTAGCCCCGCGATTCCGCTGCTCACAGATCCGATGGCCTCTGGTATAATCCACCGACTTATGGGCCCCATGTATGCGCGTCCTCGTCATTGAAGATGAAACCAAGGTGGGCTCCTTCATCAAGCGAGCGCTTGAGGAGGAGAGTTACGCCGTCGATCTCTGCGAGGACGGCGCGCAAGGCCTCGACATGGCCTTGAGCGGCAGTTACGACCTCATCATGATCGATCTCATGCTGCCGAGCCTACCCGGGCTGGAAGTGCTCACACGCCTCCGCAAGGAAAAGATTCAGACTCCCGTGCTGATCCTGACGGCGCAATCGAAAGTGGACCAGCGGGTCAAAGGATTGGACGCCGGCGCGGACGACTACCTCACAAAGCCCTTCGCCATCGATGAATTGCTCGCGCGTGTCCGGGCTCTGTTACGACGCGGCACGGCCGAATCCTCCGGCACACTCCAGATCGACGATCTCCTGCTCAATCCGGCCACACGCGAAGTCACACGCGGCGGACAACGCATCGAGCTGACGGTGAAGGAATATGCGCTGCTGGAATATTTCATGCGCCATGCCGGACGGGTGCTGACTCGTCCCATGATTTCCGACCATGTCTGGAATCAGGACTTCGACACGTTCACCAACGTGATCGACGTCTATGTGAACTACTTGCGGAATAAGATTGATCGCGGACGCGCTCGAAAGTTGATCCATACGATTCGAGGGAGTGGGTACATGCTCAAGGTGGACTGATGCCGCTTCGAGTCCGGCTCACACTCTGGTACGGAACGGCCCTGGCCCTCATCCTGCTGACCTTTTCCGTGGTGCTCTATACGATCACAGCGCGCGGCCTCCGGGATCAAGTCGATGAGTCGCTGCAAGAAACCGCATCGGCAGCCGTGCGTTCACTGGAGAAGCGCGGATTTCTCCCCTTGATCGACGAAGACGCGCTGTTGAGCCAATTCCCCGAATTGACCCGCATCGACAAATTCTTCCAGATCTTCAGTCCTACCGGCACCATCACCATCCGCTCTCCCAACATCCGGCAACACGACGTGCCATTGAGCCGCCACGCGCTGGAAGCCGCCTTTACGGGCAGCACCGTCTTCGAATCGGCCAGGTATCCCAACGAACCTCCTCTCCGCCTGGTCTCAGTTCCCATCATCTACCGCGGCTCCCTGCTCTATATCGTGCAAGTCGGCACCACCCTGGAAGGTGTCGAAGAAACCCTTCGCCGGTTCTTGCTCGTCCTCGTGGTCATGGCGCCGATCGCTCTGGTCGTCTCATTGGTGGGAGGATGGTTTCTGGCCGGACGCGCCCTTCGGCCCGTCGATTCCATTACCATCGCAGCGCAACGCATTGCCGCAGGCGACCTGACACAGCGCCTGACCTCAGAACGCTCCACGGATGAAATCGGACGACTCACCGACACCTTCAACAACATGATCGCGCGCCTGGAAACCTCCTTCGCGCAAATCCGGCAATTCAGCAGCGATGCCTCGCACGAACTCCGGACCCCGCTGACCGTCATGAAGGGCGAAAGCGAGCTGGTCCTCCGTCGTCCTCGTCCCGTCGAAGACTATATCGCCGTCCTGGAAAGCAATCTGGAGGAAATCGACCGGATGTCGCGCATCGTCGAGGAACTCCTCTTCCTCTCGCGGGCGGATCTGGGCCAGGTCAAAACAGAATGTGAGCCGGTTCGCCTGGAAGCCTTGGTGGAAGATATCCAGCGTCAAGCCTGCCTGCTCGGTCAAGAGCGTGGGGTAGACGTGATCATGGGCACCATTCAACCGGCAACCGTCCGTGGCGACGAACTCCGCCTGCGGGAACTCATTCTGAACATCGTCGACAATGCCGTAAAATACTCCTACCCGCAGGGCACGGTGGATATCGATTTGCTGGTGGAAGGCCCCACGGCGCGCCTTTCAGTGCGGGACCACGGGATCGGCATCCCCCAGGACGCGCACAAACAAATTTTTGACCGGTTCTTCCGCACCGACGACGCACGCTCCCACACGAAAAAGGGGACCGGGCTCGGCCTGGCCATCTGCGCCTGGATTGCCGAGGCGCACCATGGACACATCGAGGTCCAGAGCGAAGTCGGCAAAGGGTCGACCTTCACCATCGTGCTGCCCCTTGCTCCTCCGACAGCTTAACAACTTCTAATCCCTCGTTAATTGGTTTCTCATCCACGGTTGCTACCTTCCAGAGTGTCTGCTGCGGGATCTCTCCCGAGCACACCAATCACCGACTTCAGGAGGAGGAGCCCCATGAAACGACCTACGCAGTCCGTCAGTGCCATTGCCGGCATCGCCGCCCTGGGCGCTGCCTTATTATGGAGTTATCTCCCGCTGACCACTTCACACGCCTCAAATCCGTCACCAGCGGCTGAGGAGCGCCCGGCGACGATGACGGGAATCTTGCCCGCAGCCGGATTTGCAGATGTCGCCAAGACGGTCACACCGGCCGTCGTGAACATCACCACGAGCGGCGCAGAAGAAGTGGCTGATTCCACACGCCCGCGCGGCCGGATGGAAGACTTTTTCGGATCGCCGTTCGGGCCGCGCCGGTTCGGGCCGCCGATGGAGCCCCTGGAACGCCGTGGCGGCGGGCAGGGATCGGGCGTGATCGTCACCCCCGACGGATATGTACTGACGAACAACCACGTGATCGCCGGAGCGAAGACCGTCACCGTCACGCTTCCGGACAAGCGGGAATTCAAAGGGCGCATCGTCGGCAGTGACCCCAAGAGCGATATTGCCGTGATCAAGATCGACGGCACTCAGCTTCCGACAGTGACGTGGGGCGACTCCAGCCGCCTCCAGGTCGGTGAATATGTGCTGGCTGTCGGGAACCCGTTTGGTTTGAACTCCACAGTCACCCTGGGCATTGTCAGCGCCCTCGGCCGCGGACACATGGGAATTACGCAGTACGAAGATTTCATTCAGACGGATGCCGCGATCAATCCTGGCAACAGCGGCGGCGCATTGGTGAACACCAGAGGTGAGTTGATCGGCATCAACACCGCGATCTTCTCTCAGACCGGCGGCTACCAGGGCGTCGGCTTCGCCGTCCCCACGGGCATGAGCAAACCGATCTATGAGAGCCTGGTCAAGACGGGGAAGGTCGTACGCGGGTACCTGGGCGTCGGGATACAGGATCTGAATCAGGAGTTAGCCAAGTCGTTCAACGTCAAAGGAAGTAACGGCGCGATCGTCACCGATGTAAAGGAAGAGGGACCTGCAGACAAGGCCGGCCTCAAGCAGGGAGACGTGATCCTGTCCTTTCAGGGAACTCCGATCGAAGATGCCGTCACCCTTCAGCGCGCCGTTACAAGAAGCTCGGTCGGCAGCAAGGCGACAGTCACCGTGATGCGAGAGGGTCGTGAAAAGGACCTGACCGTCACGATCGGTGAACTGCCGGACAACCCGCAGGTCGCTAAGGCGGAGGCCGGTCCGTCGGAACAGCCGCTGGCCGGACTGGCCGTGCAGGAGTTGGACCGGGAAACTGCCCAGGAGCTCGGGATCAAAGGCAACATTCACGGCGTCGTCGTCACGACCGTCGATCCAGAGAGCGACGCGGAGCGCGCCGGGTTAATGCCGGGCGACGTGATCCGGGAGATCAACCGCAAACCAGTCACCTCGATGAAGGATTTCGATCGGGCCGCATCGGACCTCAAGAAGGGACAAACGGTGTTGGTGCTGGTGAATCGGAGAGGCGCGTCCCTATACCTCAGCGCCAAGATCTAAGCGCGTCCGTATAGAGCGGGGCAGGCGACTGGTGAGCGCAGGCTTATCGGTAGCCTGCCCCTGATTTCTTGGGCATGAGGAGAGTCGGAGCAGCGGGCACAGCAGTCGGCGCGTCGGCCCGCACAACCGGCTGGGCAATCAGATCATAGCCGGCCACATCGGTAACGGTGACCGAAATAAACTCTCCCGGCTTCCCCGCGCTGCGATCACAGAAGACCACCCCGTCAATCTCAGGCGCCAACCCTTCATGTCTGCATTCCAGCAGACGGTCCGATTCTTCAGAGATCCCATCCACAAGGACTTCCATCGTACGACCAAGGTAGTCACGGTTCTTGGCTTCTGAAATGGATTCCTGCAGAGCCAGCAGCTCATTGCGGCGTTCTTCCATCACCGCCTGATCAACCTTCCGGTCGAGATCGACGGCCGACGTGCCCTCTTCATCAGAATAAAGAAACACTGCCACACGATCGAATTCCATATCGAGGATGAATTGCTTCAGCTCCTCGAACATGGCATCGGTCTCACCGGGAAACCCGACGATAAACGCCGTTCTGAAAAAGACGCCGGGAATCTTGGTGCGGATGCGTTCGACCAGCTTGGTGACGTGTTTGCGGTCTCCCAACCGGTGCATCCGCTTCAGCATGCCGTCGCTGATATGTTGCAACGGCATGTCGAGATACTTGGTGATATGCGCCTCTCCGGCATACAGATCCAGCAACTCGTCTGTTACCTGTTGCGGGTACAGATAGAAGGGCCGGATCCAGCGCACATCCTTCACCGTCACCAGTTCCCGAAGCAACGCCGTGAGCCCCTGCTTCAATCCGAGGTCCACCCCATAATTGATCGTGTCCTGGGAAATCAGGTTGAGTTCCTTCACCCCTTCCTGAGCCAACCGTCCCGCCTCAGCCACAATCGATTCAATCGGGCGGCTGCGCTGCTTGCCCCGCATGATGGGAATCGCACAGAACGCGCAGTTCCGGTTACAGCCTTCGGCAATTTTCAAATAGGCGCTGTGGGGAGTCCCAAGACGGATGCGCGGGGTCTCGGCATCATACAGATAGGGCGGTTGCCCAATCCAGAGTCGCTGCTGACGAGCTTTCGGCGCCAGCAAACTGCGACAGATCTCCGCGATGCGCCCGAACTCGCCCGTTCCCACGACGCCGTCCAGCTCAGGCAATTCTTTCAACAGTTCGCCCTGGTACCGCTGCGCCAGACACCCGGCGGCGATCAGGACGCGGCAGGATCCGGACTTCTTCAACCGTCCATGTTCGATGATGCTGTTGATCGACTCCTGCTTCGCCTCCTCGATGAAGCCACAGGTATTGATGATAACGACTTCCGCGGCGCGCGCGTCGCCCGTGAGTTGAAAGCCTCCGGCGACCAATGTGCCGAGCATGACTTCGGAGTCCACCTGGTTTTTTGAACAACCGAGGTTCACGAAGCCGATCGTGGGTTTGTTGCGTTTCACCCGTGATGGGGTAATCAATGACGAGGCCATAATTTGGCAGTCTACGAGACGCCGGAAAACTCTGTCAAACGAGCTCTCTTGCTATTCCCTCTGCAGCTATCCTAAATTGAGCGCATGATCCGGACATTTCAGGGCATCACACCGACCATCCCGCAGTCCTGCTTTATTGAAGAGACCGCCGTGGTCATCGGCGACGTCGTCATGGGCGAAGAGTGCAGCGCCTGGTTTCATGCCGTCATTCGCGGCGATGTGAACTACATTCGCATCGGGCACCGCACGAACGTGCAGGACCTCTGCATGTTGCATGTCACACACGACACGCATCCGCTCATCATCGGCGACGACGTCACCATCGGGCACCACGTGGTCCTGCATGGCTGCACCATTCAGAACCGCGTGCTGGTCGGAATGGGCGCCATTATCATGGACGGAGCGGTCATCGGGGAAGACTCGGTAGTCGGTGCCGGAGCATTGATCACCGAAGGCACCGTCGTTCCGCCCAAGAGTCTCATCCTGGGCTCACCGGCCAAAGTAAAACGCCCCGTTACCGATCAGGAACTCGCCTGGATCCGAGAGTCGGCGCAAAACTACATCCGCTATTCCCGCCAGTACCTCTTTGGTCCCGACAAACCTCGCCCCGGATTCTGGGTCTAGTACGATCCACGCGCATGGCCGCCTTCGACAGTTCGCTTCTCACCCCAGCCGCATGAGACAAATGGGATCACCCACCGTCGGTGAGGCATACGTGCGCTGGTCGATCCGGTAACGGATACGCCGCCGATGGCACCACTCGGCAACCCATACGGCCTCCTCCACCGTCGTCGTCACCGATCCCGGAATTATCAATCGACTCAAGCACCGATCTACCAATATGGCAACCGTGCGCTGCTGAGGCAGAAATTTTCGCGCATCGAACGTCACCGGATTCGCGCGACCGTAGGACAGCGCCGATAACTCGGGGAACCGTTCGGGATCGTTCAGGACGCTGACCAGCCAGAGATGATCCACCCGGTCTTTCACCGATCCGGCATCCAGATGATGAAACCGGATCGGGAACCCGGCACAGGCGCGATTGAGAACCAGCACTTCCTGCCTTCGTAGATTACAGGCCAGCACATGTCGCCCGAGATCCAGGCTTTCCATGAGAAGGAGCGGAATCTCAGCCACCCCCGCGCCCACATATAGACTGGTGCCGCCCGGCTGTAGTCGCGGCAGGAGCGCCTTCGCCAGCTTCAGACCAAGCCGCTGACAAAGTCCGCGCTTCGCCGCCCAAAACTCATCCCCGCCTTCGTCACAATAAATCGGACCCAGTCGAGCGTAGTCGAGGCGCGCGAAGACCTCCCTCATCGCCCGCCGAGCGGCCGTCCCCACGTTCATCAGTTTACGGGCCATGATGCTCCACACCGGCCACACCTGTTGCCGCGATACCTGCGCCAACGACTACTGGGCTCATAAGATTGAGAGTTAACCTATCTCGCGTGTCGCTCGATTGACGGCAATGCGCATATCTGACGTTCGCCGCGACTGGACACTACCGAGGACGCCGCCAGGGCCTGCGCCTTCCACCACGGCACGGCGCCGTCACCATCGCAGGGGCCCGCTCTGCGCCCCCACCTGTGGATGGTTGAGAAGCCGCGCCATCACTGGCTACGCGACAATTTCTGTGCCGATACCCTTGTGGGTGAAGATTTCCAACAGAATGGCATGGGGCGTGCGGCCATCGATGATGTGCGCCTTCCCCACCCCCCCGGCCAAAGCATCCAGGCAGGCGTGAACTTTGGGTAACATGCCCTCGCTGATCGTGCCGCGCTTGACCATCCGCTGCACGTCTTTGCGGGAGACCGTCGGCAGGTGGCGACCATTGGCATCGCGGATGCCCTTCACATCGGTCAACATCACGAGTTTTTCCGCCTTCAATGCTGCGGCAATCGCGCCGGCCACGAGGTCGGCGTTGATGTTGTACGTATTGCCTTCCCGATCCGTTCCGATCGGCGCGATGACAGGGATGTAATTGTCTTCCTGGAGCTTCAAGAGCAGCGTGGGATCGATCGATTTCACGTCGCCCACAAACCCGAAATCGGCATCCGAATCATCCGAATCGAGGTCCTTTTCAATGCTTTCCGCCCAGGCCTTCGCCGTCAGCGGCTTGGTCAACATCAACCCGCCGTCCTTGCCGCTGAGTCCGACCGCTTGTCCGCCGTGTCGATTCAAGAGGTCGACGATTTCCATATTGATCCGGCCGGCCAGTACCATCTCCACAATTTCCATCGTGGCCGCGTCGGTCACTCGCACCCCGTGCCGAAACTTCGCGACCATTCCCAGTCGATCCAGCATCTGATCGATTTGCGGCCCCCCGCCATGCACGATCACGGGGTTGAGCCCGACATACTTCAGCAACACCACATTCTGGGCAAATCGCTCTTTCAGGGGCGCATCGGTCATCGCATGCCCCCCGTACTTGATGACGACCGTCTTGCCCTTGAAGGTGCGGATGTAGGGCAGGGCCTCGATCAGCACGTCCGCTTTCTTAATCAATTTGTTCATGCGCTCCCCCCGTCCAGCCTGCCGCTTACAGAATATAGCGGCTCAAGTCTTGATCCTTCACAATATTCTGCAAGCGCTCCCGCACATACCCGGCGTCCACGACGATGGTCTTTTCGTTCATCTCGGACCCTTCGAACGACACCTGTTCCAGCAACCGCTCCATGATCGTAAACAGCCGCCGGGCGCCGATGTTTTCCGTCCGCTCGTTGACCTGTACTGCCGTCGCCGCAATCTCCGCCAATCCGTCATCCGTAAACTCGACGGTGAGCCCTTCTGTCGCCATCAACGCCTGATACTGACGCACCAGCGCACCTCGCGGTTCGGTCAGGATACGCACGAAGTCGTCTTTGGTGAGCGGCGCCAACTCGACACGGATAGGGAACCGGCCCTGCAGTTCGGGAATCAAATCCGACGGCTTGGCGACATGAAACGCGCCCGCGGCGATGAAGAGAATATGGTCGGTCTGCACGGCGCCATGTTTCGTGCTGACCGTGGAACCTTCCACAATCGGCAGTAAGTCGCGCTGCACCCCTTCGCGGGACACATCCGGTCCCATCGCGCGCTCACGCCCGGCGATCTTGTCGATCTCATCCAAAAAGACAATGCCGGTCTGCTCGACCTTCGTGATGGCCTCCCGAACGACTTCGTCCATGTCGATCAGCTTTTGCGCTTCTTCCTGGGTGAGATGCTTCAGCGCATCGGGCACTTTCATCATCCGTTTCTTTTTCTTCCCTTGAAACATGCCGCCCAGCATGTCGCGCAAGTTCCCTTCAAGATCCTCCATGCCGCCGGCATTGGAAATCACCCCCAGCGGCAACGCTCGTTCCTTGACCTCTACTTCCACAGATCGCTGATCGAGTTTGCCCTCGCGCAGTTGCAGACGAAGCTTGGATCGCGTGGCATCCGGCGATTCGGTCGGCTCCGAAGCATCGGCACGCGCCCCGGAAGGTTCAAATCCAGGCGAAGCCGGACGGGACGGTGCACCAGGCAACAGGAGATCGAGGAGTCGCTCTTCTCCAAGGCGCGACGCCTTCCCCTGCACCTCTTCCAAGTGTTTGGTCTTCACCAAACTGATGGCCAGCTCGGTGAGATCACGAATAATCGATTCGACATCCCGGCCGACATACCCGACTTCGGTAAATTTGGAGGCCTCCACCTTGATGAAGGGCGCTTCGGCCAATTTCGCCAGGCGTCTGGCAATTTCGGTTTTCCCCACGCCGGTCGGCCCGATCATGATGATGTTCTTCGGCATGACCTCATCACGCAGCTCAGGAGCCAACCGCTGACGGCGCCAGCGGTTACGCAGGGCAATGGCGACCATACGCTTGGCATCGTGTTGACCGATGACATAGCGGTCCAGCGCTTCAACGATCTGGCGGGGCGTCAAGCTATTCACATTGAGGGGACGGGACGTCAATTCGGTCGTCATAGCAGGCAGATCCTAACGCGAGAGTGATTCGATCACAATCTGTTGGTTCGTATAAATGTCGATCCCGCCGGCGATCATCAGGGATTCCCGCACGACCTGTTCGGCGACCAGTTCGGAATGTCCCAGTAATGCACGAGCAGCGGCCAGTGCATAGGGTCCGCCCGACCCAATGGCCAAAATGCCGTCCTCGGGCTCAACTACATCTCCGGTTCCGGAAATGATGAAGGAGTGATCGAGGTCGGCAACGGCCAGCAATGCCTCCAAGCGCCGCAACACACGATCGGTCCGCCACTCCTTCGCCAGTTCCACGGCGGCCCTCGTCAGGTTTCCCCGATACTCGGCCAATTTGGCCTCGAACTTTTCAAACAGGGTGAAGGCATCGGCCGTCGCGCCGGCAAACCCCGCCAGCACCGTATCGCCGTGCATACGGCGCATTTTCCTGGCATTGTGCTTCATGACCGTAGTGCCGACCGTGACCTGTCCATCACAACCCATCGTCACCTGACTGTCTCGCCTCACACACAGCACCGTCGTGGATCGAATAATCATCGAGACCCCTTCTGCTTGATGACTTCGCTCGCCTCCGTGGTACGCACGGCACGAGGGTGAGTGCGATCGTATAACGCGAGCAGTTGGTCCGTCGCAAGATGTGTATATTTTTGTGTCGTACTGAGCGAGGCATGTCCAAGCATTTCCTGAATGGCACGCAGATCGGCGCCTTCATCCAGCAAATGCGTGGCAAACGAATGGCGCAAGGTGTGAGGATGAACCGCGCCTCCGGTCAGCTGCCGCGAATACTTGGCCACAATGCGCGCAATGGTTCTGGTGGTCAATCGTCCTCCGCGGCGGTTTCGAAAGACGGCCACGGGATCCGACGATTGCCCTGAGGACGGTCCCGCCACCATCGAGATCTGCGCGTGGTAGGCATCGATTGCCTCCAGGGCAATGCTGCCCAGCGGAATGACCCGTTCTTTCCGCCCCTTCCCGCGCACGCGCACCAGTCCTTCGCTCCGGCTGATATCGTCGCAATTCATGCCGACCAACTCGCTGACGCGAGCCCCCGTGGAATACAAGGTCTCGAGGATCGCACGATCCCGTACCCCTTCCCGCTCCGTTCCACCGGGGAACTCCATCAACGCACCGGCATCGTCTTTCGTGAGGACCTGGGGAAGGTGCTTGGGAAGTTTCGGGGCGCGCACATCCTCTGCGGGGTTCACTTCCAACTGCCCGATGCGCACCAGATACCGGAAGAAACTGCGCAGACAGGCCAGCTTTCTCGCCAACGAGGTCTTCTTTTCCCCCTTGCGATCACGTGCGGCGAGAAATTCGCGAATCAGAGCCGGTGTCACCGCGTGAGGAGCCAGCGGCCCGCCCGGCTTCAGCACCCCCAGCGCGAAGGCGTGGAACTGAGCCAGGTCGGACGCATAGGCACGAATAGTTTGGGGGGACGCGCTCTGCTGGACAGAAAGGACGTCTAGGAAAGTCCGGATTGCGCGATCCATGCGTCAAAATCCTCAACAGCTCGTTGCTGGATGAGACGCCGCTTCTGATCCTTGTCGCGCGTCTTGACGGTGACAGGCGGGAACAGCCCGAAGTTCGTATTCATCGGCTGAAAATGGGCCGGATCGCTCTTGGTAATATGCGCAATCAAACAACCGTGGGCGCTGTTCGGCGGCGGAGTCACCAACGGCTGGTCCGCCAGGCCTCGCGCCGCATTGATGCCTGCTATCCCTCCCATCGCGGCCGACTCGGTGTACCCTTCGACCCCGACCAATTGTCCGGCAAAAAATACGGTGCCACGGGACTTGAGCTGGAGCGTCTCGCGCAGCAATTGCGGCGAGTTGATGAAGGTGTTGCGATGGAGACTGCCGAGCCGTAGAAATTCGGCATTCTCCAGCCCCGGAATGAGACGAAACACCCGTCGCTGCTCCGGATACGTCAGTTTGGTCTGAAACCCGACCATGTTGTAACAAGTCCCATGCGCGTTCTCGGTACGAAGCTGCACCACGGCGTAGGGGCGCACGCCTGTCTTCGGATGCTCCAGCCCGACCGGCTTGAGCGGTCCGAACTGCATGGTCTGCCGACCACGCTCGGCCATGACTTCAATCGGGATACAACTTTCAAAATAGGCAATTTTCTCGAACTCTTTCGGCTGGACCTTCTCGGCCGTCATCATCGCGTCGTACAACGCATTGTACGCAGCTTCATCCAGCGGGCAATTGAGGTAATCAGCCCCCCCCTTGCCGTACCGTGACGCACGATAGACGATGTCCATGTTGATCGACTCCGCATCGATAATGGGCGAAATCGCGTCAAAGAAATAGAGATGCCGCTCGTGCGTCAATTCGCTGATGGCTTTCGATAACTTTTCCGACGTGAGCGGACCGGTCGCGATGATGCAGACGGCGTCCTGCGGGATCTCCGTGACTTCCTCACGCATGATCCGGATGTTCGGATGCCCCTCCAGCGCCTGCGTGATCACCCGGGCGAACTGCTCGCGATCGACCGCTAACGCCGAGCCGGCCGGCACACGCGCCTCCTCCGCCGCACGAATCACTAGCGAGTTCAGGCGACGCATCTCCGTCTTCAGAATGCCGGGCGCATTGAGCGGATCGGCGGATCCAAGGGAGTTCGAACAGACGAGCTCTGCCAGATCACCTGTCTTATGTGCTTTGGTCATCTCTTTGGGGCGCATTTCGTAGAGCGTCACCTTGGCGCCACGATTCGCTGCCTGCCAGGCGGCTTCTGTGCCGGCCAGACCACCCCCGATGATCACGATGTCTTCACGCATGAATGGGAAACCTTTGAAAAGATGGAAGGAGGCCCATTGTAAGAATCGCCTTTTCTCGATGTCAAGAAACGGGAAGCAGACCAATCGGCAGGCCTGCCGGAAAAGGCCCTCTGAGTTTGTTGCTCCTTTTTGCCAGACCGTGCTAGACTCTGGCCGCGTGGGCGATTAGCTCAGGGGGAGAGCGCTTCCTTCACACGGAAGAGGCCACTGGTTCGATACCAGTATCGCCCACCAATTTTTCAACGACTTCCGAGACAGTACTCTCCGACACACGCAGCACTGTGGTCATTTTTGTGTCACGGTGTGACCGTCGGTCCAGAATCTCCACTCCATCTCGCAGGCTTTCCGGGTAATGATGCGCATAGCGTTGCGTCATCATCGGAGACTTGTGCCCGAGGAGCCGTTGCACCTTGTAGAGATCCACTCCCGACTGGACCAGCCGCGTCGCAAAGGTGTGGCGGAGGTCATGGAAATGGCAGTTCACGATGCCAGCCTTTGCCATCGCAGGCCGTAATGCCCGTCGCAGATGGTTGGGATCTAACCGTGTACCGGCAAGACTTGGAAAGACCAGTGCGGTTTTGATGTGCCGCACTTTGGCCTTCTCCGTCAGAAGCGCCATCATAGTGTGATTCAATGGCACAGTCCGCCGCTCCCCGTTTTTGGACTCAAACACAGTCGCAGTTCTTCGGAACAGATCCACGCCAGTCCAGGTCAGTGACAGGATCTCACCCAGCCGCATCCCGCTATGGAGCGCGAACACCACGAGCTCGCGTAACCACGACGGACAGGCATCGAGCAATCGCGCCTCCTCGTCCTCCATCAGCCACCGGTCTCGTTTCGTCACGCCCTTTTCGAGAGACACGCGGCTGACCGGATTGTCTCGGCACCATTCCCATTCCCGCTTCGCCAGGTTGAAGGCCTTTCTCAAGCAGGTGAGCTCTCGATTGATCGAGGCAGGTTTCACCCCGGCAGCATACCGTCGGCTTTTATACTCCACGATCAGCTTGGGGGTAATCTCGCCGAGCGTCCGCTCTCCGAAGAAGGCACGGAAGCGCTTGACGAAGGCATGTCCGGTTTGTCGGCTGGCCAATTTCACGAGGTGCTCTCGCTCAAAGCGATCCATCAATTCCGCGAAGGTTCGAGACTGTTCCTCCGCCCGCTCAAAATACTGCCCTTCGATCAATTGCACCTTCACCTTCGCCATGATGGCGTCAGCCAAGGCTCGATTCGATGACCCTGTCGACCGGCGAATGCGTTGCCCCTGAAACACGATATTCATCCACCAAATATTCCCTCGCTTAACGAGCCCCATCGTTGTTCTCCTTTCCAAGAGGGCTCGCTGTTGGTCTGGTTTCCCCGTGGCGAGGAGTATAGACGGCGCGTTTGGCCGCTTCAATGAGGTGGTCTACGTCACCAGCTTTATGGCGCGGCGCGCGCGGAGGCCTGTGACGAGTGCCGGAAGAAAAGCCATTGAGCCAGGACTGAATGGCCTCAGGTTCAAAGCGAACGAGGCCATGAATGCGACGGCAAGGAATCTTGCTCTTGGAAACCCAGAGATAGAGTGTGGATTCTTTGATATTGAGCCAAGCCGAGAGCTCTTTGACGGTAAGCATGTGCAGATACACCGGGGGAGTCTGCCGACACCCCCAGTCCCCCTAACATGGGCTGCCCGCGTGGCCGCCGGCAGTCCGGTGAAACCGAGTGGGTTGCTTGAGCAAGCTCCGGTGTCGGTCCTTCCACCTGGAGATGCCCCTGACAATTTCGTTCAGTAGCCATTCTTCCCCTCCAGGGGTGGCACAAATGACCGCCAACATCGGCGTCAGGGTGTCACTCACCCATCGTTTCACGTTTTGCAGGGTCTGCACCTGCTTCTCCTGGGCCAATCGCCCCTTCTGAAATCCCTCCGTCAGGAGGGCGTACCACTCCAACACTGGAGCCCGGTACCGTTCTTCATCCTCGGCATCCTTCGGAATCTGCCGGAAATCCACATACGATCTCAGTAAGCCAACTACCAACTCCTTCCAATCGGCTTCATCTAAACTGGCTAATGCTCTCGCGCATTGTTCGGCGCGATCCTTCTTGAGTTCTAATTCCCACCGTGTCCCGTAGTCCTGCCAGTTCTCATGTCCTTTGCTCTGAAGTTCGAGCCGCTTGTCATAAATCCGCAAGAGGGTCTGACTCTGCGGACTCCCAAAGTACATCGTCTCGCCGGTCGTGGCCCCGCTCCCATGCGTCAGGTTGGAGACGATATGCCGGACCTGAGCCGCACGCGTCACACATTGACTTGCCGAGACGGCTTCGCGAATGGTCGAGACCGGCACCGTTCCTGCCCGATCATCGAGCGCACAGTCGATCCGCGTCACATGGCCCTGTTGAGCATGCACCCACTTGAGGAGGGTTCGGATCTGATCCAGTGTCAGGGCGGACGCCAGGCCGCCCGACAAATCCACATGGATTTCATTCGGACGACGAGGCGCATTCGTGCCCAGTTTTCCGACGCCGCGTAGCCCGTCTGCCCGCATCCAGGACAAGGGATAGCCTCGAAATCCACCTTTGGCCTTGCTCCAATCGCCACCGAGGACCTTCATGGTTTCTTGGGGATTGGTGGCCAGGACCGTAAAGGCGAGCCAATCAATGGTGAGGGTGAAGCTCGAATCCATAGAATCTATCGAACTCCTGTACGGAGCGCTGTGGGTAGCGCCCCCGTGTTACCAAGACGGGGGCCATTCCGCTCCGCCCCGCAGCCTATCGGCATGCGGCGCGGACCGGCTTCGCCTCCCGGTGACGGACGACCGTGTTGCTCTAAACAGGGCTCCATTCGGAGTGTCTTCTCGTCCTTGTGATCGTTCCGGTGCATGCTCAGACCTTATGCAAACGCCACCACGCAGTAAAGAACCCTCTAGAGGACAGGAGGGGTCACGAGGGGACAAATAGCGGACAGATTATCGAATGGCAGATGGGGGAAGGGAAGTAGGCATAAGCATGCTTATGTGCGCTTTGCTGCGCTGGTGGCGGCTGCAACGCATATGCCTTTGGATCGGCTATACGATAGGCGAAAGAAAATCGAACTGTCGCAAGGTGCGAAAAAAAAAGTTACAAAGAACAAGAGTCAGTCAAATTTGATTGGCGGATGTGAATGTCACGCTACCTATGTGCAGGTCAGCAATCGCGAAGAAAGAAATCCGTCGCTAGAGACTTGGGCTTTGGTGGCGGCATTGCAGAATAGTGCGTGATGAGCGAGCTTCCCCAGGGACAGTGTGGATGTGTCGCCCCGAGGCGGCGATTTACCAGGAAGTTGGGAAATTAGTCAACCGTACGGAATAACGCTGCTCCTCAATCATTCTGAACCAAGTTCGGAAAACCATCCATGAAGGTCTGCCCTAATATGGTTACTGCTGGCCTACGATCAGAAGGTGTCTGGATCTCAACTGCAGTCCACGCTTCACTCAAATCTCCCTGCATCTTCTTCTGAAGAATGACGACAAAGCGGCGTTTTGTCGTGGTGACGAAAATACCCACGGTGGGGGTCTTTTCATCGATTACGCGGAATTCAACCTTGCCTCCACCCTGGACGGCTGTACAGAATGCTCTACCTAGAGTCTTGGTTTCTTGTCGCCATGCGGCGACTGGTTCGTCCCGGAGGTGAAGCGGAAATTTTGCCTTACGTACCGTCTTTTCGCAGGCACTGTCGTACTCTCTCCATTTGATCTCTTCTGCAAGCTTTTCTGTGATCTCCTTTCTCCTGTCTCTGACATTTCGGTGCAAGTCTCTAGCGAGCCACTGGAGTTCCGAATATTCATTGGAATTGGTTTCCTCATGTTCTCCGAGTGGGAGTTCATTGGACAGACTTTGCAGAATGTCGAGGCCTTCCTGGCTTTCTGGCACTTTGTAAATCGCGTTCAACATCATGTCTAAAAATTTTTGACAGTCGTCAAGTTGTCGGGAAATCGGCACCTCTATTGGGTAGGTATCACGGTGAGTATTAACCATAGAAGCACTGTCACCTGTAGACCGGCTTTCCCCTTCATAATCCAGGGCGCCAGAAGCCTCGCCTACGGAAAAGGTATAGTGCGCATCGAAATACATGTTTGGCAGGTCGGGGGGGAATGGCGGTAAGGGCACTGCGTTCTGAACGGCTTGACGCGCAGCATGGTCGTATTGCTCATTCCCGGATGACTGCTCGACCGTCACGCTACTGATCCGCCCATCCCGTTCCAGGCGGAATCCCACCACAGCCGTCATACCTCTTCCGGATTTATCCACTGGTGGAGATGTCCAGAACCCGGCGATTCTAGCTTGCACACGCGCCAAATAAGGGTTGGACCCAGTCCCCCCTGCTACCCGCAGTCGAGCATCGGGTTTGGTGCGAGGAATGCTGGCGGCCACCGGGGGAGCGATCACGGCCGGCTGCGGCTCGCGAAACATCGGCTTTGCTTCCCGTATCGAGTCGGAAAATTTCCCTCGCGGAGTCGTATGCGACAAGAGCTTACAGGGCTTGTTTACCTCTGGCTGGTAAGCGTTGGACGAGGGTATCTCTGCGGCAATGGCCGATTGAGAGGTATTCCATATCTCTCCAACTAATGAGAAAGCGGATCCAAAGAGAAGGGTTACAATAATGAACAGCACCCGGTAGGTCAGATGACTAGTGGAGTCGATCTCTCCCATCTTCACACCCCTCTGCCTTTTCTTTCTGAGTACACACCTTCGCCTTTTGAGCTAATGGCTCCATCTTGCCAGACAACATATCGGCAATTTTCATTCGCTGATATTTCGTAAAGTCAGATTTGTAGTCAGTCACTTTATAGTCATCATAGTTGTAATAGACGGCAAAGGTGAATGATTCATATCCCCTCTCGCCCACCTTGGCATGTAGAAGCGCCCGACATTTGTAGTCAGGGATATTCTTACTAACATCCTCTGGGTAAGTGACCCTCGTCTGAATCAGTGGCGTCGTTTCTTCCGGCCATCCGTTCTTGACTAACTCCTTGAGTGTGATCTTTTGTAGATCGCTCCTAGCTGCGGCGTTCCCACAGCTATATCCATCAAACACCGGCCCGAGAAGGGAACATCCAATAATCTGAGTGGCGACAATCAAACTGGCGACGATTAAAAATATACATTGGGTCATTCCTTTTCCCCCAACCTTTTCACCAAGCCAACCCCAAAATCGCTTCACGCCCATTGGGGATGGCATAGTAGCCTCTTTGCGATCAGTTGGGAAGTAAGTGGGGGTCGCTATAGCCGGTGTCGGATTGTTCAATTTTCGTCACTCGCATTGGAAGAAATGGATGGTACCCCTTGGCGAGACCTGCGCTCCTGAATAAAGCCCTCTACAGACATCGCCCCTATTGGCGGAGATGTGTATTCTCAGGAAGTAGATTTCCATTTCCGCAAGCCAAGATGTGTCATCTGAATGACTAGGTGGGGGAAGACCTTATATTCAAAGACGCGGGACAGCCGTAGACGAAAAGTTGCCTGATCCATTTATACAACTGCGCCGATTCGGCTGAATGTCGCCTTGCAACTCTGTTTGACTTGACCCAACACAGATAAAGGGGGCCATTATGGAGCACGTATACGAGGACTTAGTTTGTTGGAGAATCACCCGCGATCCACTCATTTTTGCGAGCCGTCAGTATAACATCGGGGGGAATCACAGCTGCCCCGATATGGTTGCGCTGAATCTGAGAAACAAAGAGGTTTGGATTGTCGAGGTGTCTACCAACTCGGTTCCCAAAGACTTGGCCTGCCGTATTAATGATCGGGATGAGCACTGGATCGTTAAGCTAAAGGAGATGTTAATTCAGGGCAACTCGCTTGTTGATGAATCTTGGCGGTTCATTGTGAAGGCATTTATAAGGCGGGATGTCGCAACAGGATTCAAAAGGATGCTGGGTGGCACCATACCCCCCAATGTTGAGATTAATATAATCGAAGACCTGGGTTTTTTATGGAGCGAAGATTGGTGGAAATGGGACAAGCAAGGATCTTGAATTTGGAAAGCAGGACACTATCGCAAAGCGCGTGATGTCATGGGCGCGCTAATCATAGTCATAGCGAACCTCAAGTTGCATTTCGGATGAAGGATAGGAACCGAAGTGGTCTCTTACGCAGGACATCAACTATCCAGAGTGACCACTTCCCTCTCCTGACTACTTGGTTTGTGCTCCATGCCGCTGATTAGGCTATGTAATGTCATCCCCCCCGCCGGACACGTTTTCTGGAACCTTCATGCTGTGCTTTGCCCATCGCGATTAGTCCGACCAAACCGCGATACCCATAAATGCCCGCCCGGATCAGGTTATGGCGTATGTTGCTTCGTGCCATGAAGTGGCTTGGGGATCAATCAGCTGCGTGTGAGCAGGCGGGCAAACTCGGCGGCTGAAATGACCGGAACGCCGCTGTACTCTGAAGCAACGAAATCCTTGTCGCCGGTGACAAAATAGTGAGGCTGAGGGTGGGTCGCCAGCAGGTCTAGAAACAGCCGATCCCGTTCATCACGAATCGGAGCGGTGCTTGTCGCCGGGACTACCAGGTCGGCTTGCACTCT
The DNA here is from genome assembly GCF_900170025.1 of Nitrospira sp. ND1. NCBI lineage: Bacteria > Pseudomonadati > Nitrospirota > Nitrospiria > Nitrospirales > Nitrospiraceae > Nitrospira > Nitrospira sp. ND1. The sequence continues at coordinate 1,715,310 of NZ_FWEX01000006.1, forward strand.
CAACTCAGCCAGCCAGTTCATCGGCGCGATGGCGGCATGCATAAAGTAACGTTGGAGGGTAGGACGGCGGAGGACTGCGATCAGTTCTGCCAAAGTGGCCTCACTCATGACAGCCACGATCTGTCCAGATCGAATAGCATTTAGGATGAGGGCGGGGGCACTGGTACGGGACATCAACCCCGACACCAGGATATTGGTGTCAAGAACGACGCGCACGCTGCGCTCGCACTGCCGCGACTTCAGCCGCGATTTGCTCCGCTGTGAGAGGGCCCAACTCTTGGACGGCACGGCGCAGTTTTCGAACCATCTGCCCAAATCGTTGGCGACTGGCCTGGCGTTCCGGAGATTCCAAAATGACCATGTTTGCGCCCCGTCGAATCGATACGGGCTTGCCCCATCCCTTGACCCAGGAGGAGGGAATCACCACGCCTTCTTTAGTGTACTTCACGGCTTTCATCGGCAACGCATCCAGTGTATCCGCAGGCAGTATACCATGGTACTGCGGCTCCGTAGTCAACGGTCGGCGATTTTGCGAGCCGCTCGACCGTCGTTCATGACTGCATGTTCAGACTGCCCGATTTCGACCATCCCCTGCTGGTTCACGATCCTGTAATCCGAGGCCAGTTCACTGTGGTCATTTTTGTGTCAGAAATTATCTAAAACCTTAAAATCTCCTGTACACAGTAGAAGCGATAGAAAGCTCGTAACCACCTGACATGTAACGCTTTTGTGGGGAAACCATTGCAACAGCGAACAATTCAAAAATCTAGCTTTTCCCCTTCACACGGAAGAGGCCACTGGTTCGATACCAGTATCGCCCACCATTCATATCCCGACCGACCCAACACCACTACGATCCTGCAACAGCTCAATTTATCTGGACATCCTACGACAGCCAGCTGCCCGCGCCCTCAACTGGACAGAATCAAGCGCCTGCGCTAGACTTTTCTCACAAGGAACAGACTTCGTCCTTACGAATGTTCCGACAGAAGAAAGAGAGGCATGGTATGCGCGGGACTGTAGCAACGATCATATTGGGACTGGTTCTGACCACGGGCTGCTCGACCACCAATCAGGTGGCGACACAAGACCAGAACTATAATGCGCCGCTCAGTATTTATAGTGCGATGGACAGCACCTCACTGGTCTATTCCGATCCCATGGCCGCCTCGCAAGCCAACGACCACCCTTATCGATGGGCTGCGTTCATCCTTCATCCAGTCGGCCACCTCGTTGACTACACCGTAAACCGCCCCCTCTACGCCATTGCCAAACACGCACCCTATCTCTTCGGTTATACGTCCGAAGATTCCATGATCGACTCCCAGCGACGGTAACCCTGCTCGAAACCTTGCCGGCCGGGACCTCTCCCGGCGGTGAGGTGAGCATTCCTCGCCCGCCTCTTGCCAGTCGCATCTCGCTTGCCGTTCAGGTATGCTCGCCACTTCGATCGTGCGCCACGTTGAACCGAGGCATCGAATCCGGCCATGTATCGCCGCCTCTCACTGCTGCCGTTCTTGTTCGCTGTCTGCGCCCTGTGGGCAGGATGCGAAACTCCGCCACCGGCCCGGCCCCCGCTTCCTCCCTCTGAGAGTGACCTTGACCTCCTGGGCCCCACAAAACTCTGCGATTCCCGCCAGACATTCCTAGCGGCACATCCTGAAGTCATCCCCCACACCCACGCCTGGGGCAGCGGGCAGGAACTCCAAATCCCGTCTGAGCAAAGCCGCTCCAAGAGCGACGAGTCATATTTTTTCGACGAAGACGGAACGTTGGTCGGTATGCTGTTCGTGTTTCGTTCCGGACTCGATCTCGCCCCCTACAAAACACTCCGCTATACCCTCTCCCGGCTGAAACCCAGCCTGGAGTTCTATTTGACCGTGGCCCAATTGGCCGATCGTCAGAACATGGAAGGCAGCACCATCTATGACACCGGCGACGAAAAGACGACCACCCGATACCTCGTGCTGGGCGATCGCGGTAACCAACGCCTGCTCGAAGCCTCCTTTACGGTCGATCCCTACGTGAAGCTTTTTTCTCCCTATCGCAAGGGGTTCCTTGACCGCCTCCGCGATACCGCTCAACACACCGGCGGCCAGCACCTCGACACCCAGGGGTCTGAGGACAAGGAACCCTTCGCATCGCTGCAACAGTTCGCCCGCGGCCAAACCGCGCAACTGGCCTATTGCGGCACGAAAAACCAGGTCATCGCCCTCGACGCCTACCAGAAAGCCAGCGCCTCAGGATTCACCGGTACAGTCTGGCAAGCGGAGCTTCACCACCGATTGGGCGTCTCCTGGGAAGCGGCAGGCAACCTGGAGAAGGCTAAAAGCGAACTCCTCGCATCCTTAGCCCTACGCCCCAATTCCCCGGAAGTCGTCAACAACCTTGGTGCCGTGTACTGGAAACTGGGCGAGAAGAAAAATGCCCTGGCCTCCTTCGAAAAAGCCATATTGATGCGCCCTAACTACGCCATTGCCCGCTTCAACGTGGCCGAGGCCATCGCAGATGACAACCCGAGGCGAGCTATTACGGAATACGAAACGTACCTGGCCCTCGTCGAAGGCATCCTCGAAGAAACGGACCGTGCCGCGCTCGCACAAAAACGCGTGCAAGCACTCAAGCATCAGTAGCGTCTATTTGGGTTGCTGCGTGGCCACTCGCCCGGCATAGAGCCGAACGTGAGAAACGTGGGGACAGATCAGCGGGGGGACTTTTCGGCTTCTTCCTGACTGGTCTTACACTCAATGCATAACGTGGTCACAGGGCGGGCTTTCAGACGCTTGTAGGGAATATCGCCTTCACAGCCCTCGCATATGCCGTAGGTTTGCGTGGCAAATCGCCCCAGCGCCTCATCGATTTTCTTGAGCAGTTTTCGCTCTCGCTCCCGAATACGAAACGAGAAATGCTGGTCGGCCTCAGCGGAAGCCTGATCACTCACATCGGGGAATACTTCCAAACCGGTCGGATTCGTCAACACCACGCCGGCTTCAGCCAAAATCGCCGCACGCTGGCCTTCAAGGTCCGCCAGGATATCGGGATACTTGACCCCGTTTGCCTTGGGTGGCTTTCGCCGAGCTACCGTGGTTTTTTTCGCGGGAGTCTTCATCGAATACTCGGAATCGAGATGCCGGTATTGTCTTCAGACCGTATACAGAAATTTGACTATAGCAGCCGGAAATCAAAGGGGTCAATCGGTTCTTCGAGGCTTCGCCGAGGCATCACCATGCCCGAGCCGGAAAATCCCGGTCAGAGATCCCTCCGGCCCTCGATCGACTTGACGAGGGTCACTTCGTCCGCATACTCGATGTCCATCCCGACAGGAATGCCATAGGCGATGCGGGTCACCCGAACATGATGCGGCTTCAAGAGCCGGGTCAAGTAGATAGCGGTCGCTTCACCCTCGATCGTGGGATTCGTTGCCACGATGACCTCTTCCACTCCGCCCGCTTTCACTCGATCCAGCAACTCCTCGGCACGAATGTCCGATGGTCCGACGCCATCCAACGGAGACAACACTCCGAGCAGGACGTGATACAGGCCTCGATAGCCCCCGGCCCGTTCGATGGCGTACAACGTGCTGGGCTCTTCAATGACGAGGATCTTGCTGCGATCCCGCTTGGGATCCCGGCAGAACTCACAGAGTTCCCCCTCGGCAATATTCCGGCATTGTCGGCAGAACGACAGTCCGTCCTTCATCGCCTGAATCGCCTCGGCGAGGCGCATCGCATCTTCCCGTTCAGCCTTGAGCAGATGAAAGGCCAGCCGTTGCGCGCTTTTCTGACCGATCCCGGGCAGACGCACCAACTCCCGCACTAACTTCGCCAACAGACCCTGCTGATCAACACTCATAACGCATCATCACATCCGGGAAGCACGCCGCCGCCATCAAAACAAACCGGGAATCTTCATCCCGCCCGTCACAGCCTTCATTTCTTCCGCCATCATTTCACGGGATTTTTTCAGCGCATCGTTGCCGGCCGCCACGACCAAATCCTGCAGCATTTCGACATCGCCGGCCTTCACGACCTCTGGGTCGATCTTCACACTCAGCAGGTCCATGGCCCCGTTGACCGTTACCGTCACAATCCCGCCACCCGCAGTCCCGGAAACGGTCTTGGTCGCGGCCTGCTCCTGCACCTTGGCCATCTGTTCCTGCATGGCCTGGGCTTGCTTCAAGATGTTGGACATATTCCCGAATGGACTCTTCATTCCTGTACCTCCTGCGCCGGAGCCGTCGTGCGAACTTCCGCCAGCTCTCCGCCGAACATCTCCAGGGCTTGTTTAACAAGGGGATGCGCCTTCGCCTGTTGCGTCAAGATCAGGCGTTGCTCCTGCTCCTTCGCAACCCGGATCTGTTTCATCGTAGGGGCGGCCCCTGGATCCTGCTCCGCCACCTCGACGATTCGAATTCGTACGGCACACCCGTAGAGACTTTCTCCCAACGCCGCCAAGGCTTGTAGGTTGTCTTCCTTCTCCAACATCGACCGCGCGGTCGTGGCCTGCTTGGCAAACCCCAACGTGATCAACCCACCCTCGATCTTGACCAGACGACCCATTTCAAGGAAGGGCGCGATATTGGGATGATTCGTAGAGACCGCCTCTTGGAACTGCTCCCAATTCACTTCGACCGCGGCAGCCGACGCCTCGGCCGCAGAGGTGGCCTTGGGTTCCTGCTGAACCGGCGCAGCGGAAGCCGGAGGAACCACAGGAGCCGAAGGGGCAACAGCAGGCGTGCGAGCAGGTGGAGCCGCCACTTCGCGCGGCGGTGCGACAGAGGGGGCCTTGGGGGTACCCCCACCAGCAGCTGACGTCTTTGCGACGTTGTCCTGGCTGACTTTCACACCAGTAGTTTTGACCACAGGCGCAGGAGACGGTGTCGCCTTATCCTGAGTTTGCGCAGGCGTCTGTGTCACGACCCGGCGGTCGGCTGCCGGCTTCTCAGGCTGAACCGCGAGGCGGCTGGATGCCGGTTGGACTTCAGCGGTTCGCAATAGCCGGGTGGCACGAACCGCCGCCGTTTCGAGCACAAACCGCGGATGGGCACTGACTCGCAAACTGTCTTCCGCAGCGGCATACATTCGAAACAATTCCTGTAATTGCTCGACGGTGAACCGCTCGGCGTCACGAGCCAGCTGCGTCAAATCTTCTTCTGTCGCTTCGATCAGACTCCGCAACTCAGGCCCTGACGGCACCACCGCCGCCACCAGCATATTCCGCACATATTCCACCAGATCGGCGCAGTAAGCGCGCACGTCATGTCCTTGATCCAACAACGCCGCGATGACCTGCAACGCCTTGGCACTGTCCTGTTGGATCACCGCTTCGACCATGGCCCGTATACGTTCCTGCGGAACCGCGCCCAGCAACGCTTCGAGATCTTCGTGACGAATCGTGTTGCCACCGAACGCAATAATCTGATCCAGCAAGCTGAGCCCGTCACGCATGCTGCCTTCGCTGGCCCGCGCCAGAGCCATCAGGCTGCGGTCTTCGATGGTCAACCCGTCTTGATCGGCGACATGCCGCAACCGCTGCACAATCTCGGCTTTGGAGATCCGGCGAAAATTGTAGTGCTGACAGCGTGACAGGATCGTCGCGGGAATCTTATGAATTTCTGTCGTTGCGAAGATGAACACCACATGGGAGGGGGGCTCTTCAAGCGTTTTCAGCAGAGCGTTGAACGCCGAATTGGAGAGCATGTGCACTTCGTCGATAATATAGACCCGATACTGCCCACGAAACGGCGTAAACTTGACGTTCTCGCGAATCTCGCGAACGTCGTCCACGCTGGTGTTCGAGGCCCCGTCGATCTCGACCACGTCCACCGACGTGCCCTGCGTAATCTCCTGGCAATTCGCACAAGTATTACACGGCGTTCCCGTCGGCCCCTGCTCGCAATTCAGCGCTTTGGCCAAAATCCTGGCAACCGTCGTTTTCCCCACGCCGCGGGTACCGGAGAAGAGAAACGCATGGGCAATCCGCTTCGTCGCGATCGAGTTCATCAACGTCTGCACGACGTGGGACTGCCCGATGACATCATCAAACGTCCCCGGCCGGTATTTTCTTGCGGAAACTTGGTAGTCCATGTTGCGTCGATCGTGTCGGGGCGGTGGTGCTCGTCAGTGCTGGCGGCGCCTGACGCGCCGCGCGAGATGTCATCGAAGAAGTGGGGCCAGGTGATCCTGCGGCACACAGAACGAACCGCTTACCGTTGCTTCCTTCCGGACCTGGCGGGGTTCACAGGGTTCTGTTGCACAGGGCCCGGCCCCGTTACAGTTACGATATCTATCCTAATCCCCTCGATTCGCGAGGCGATGGTCGAGCAAACGTTGATGGCGAAGAGGGTGGGCATTCGAAGTCGCGCTCACGCGTTCCCACTGAGGGGGCCCGCCCCCTCGTGTCTCCCCACGCAGGGGAGCCTCTCCCCCGCGATCCCCCTCGTTCGAATCCCACCGCGTCCGTTCGCGATGGCAATTCCAACGCACACGCCTTCTCAACCTTGCAGGGCTCTATTCGATGGCGGAGAGGGTGGGATTCGAACCCACGGTCCCGTTGCCGAGACGCATGCTTTCCAAGCATGTCGATTCGTCCACTCTCGCACCTCTCCGCGATCGGACGACTTCAAGGGGACGCATCTTATCACGCAGGTTTTGGTGCGGCAAGGTAAGCCGGAGCCTGCAAACATGACACTGCGATGGTGAAGGGAAGTCCGACCTCGATCGGGAGCCCCCCGAGGACCCCGTGGCGACTGCCCCCGGGATGCCACCATTGACCACTCCTGCGCGCATTCCTATACTGCGGGACTATTTCAGCGGAGGTACGTGATGAAAATCCTGGTCGGGATCGGTGTCGTGATCCTGCTGCTCATCGTCCTGATCGTCGCGTTACCATTCCTCATCGATCTGAACAAGTATCAAGACCGGTACCGCCCCTTAATCGAAGAGGCCCTCAACCGGAAGGTCGAACTCCGGGACATTCGGTTGACCATCTGGCCACGCATCGGCGCAAGGGTCGGCAGCTTCGTCGTGCAGGACGACCCGGCCTTTCGCACAGGCCCCTTCGCATCACTCTCTTCACTGGATGTCGGCGTCAAGCTGCTGCCGCTGCTCAAGGGCAAAGTCGACGTCGAGGAGATCGCCCTGCGCGACCCGGTCATCACGGTCCTGAAAAATGTCCAGGGCCAACTCAATATCTCGACCCTCGGTGCCAAAACACCGGCTCCGCCGGCCCCCGCGAAGCCTGAGGCCCCCGCGCAGGCGCCCGGGAGTCCCCTCCAAATCCTGGCGCTCTTTGCGGTGGACCGGGTCTCGATCGACGGGGGAAAACTGTCGTATCGTGACGAGTCTACCCCGAAACCGACCGAGTACACCGTTAATAATCTTGAGTTTCTGCTCACCTCGGTCCACCTCGACGAAAGCCCCACCGTACATCTGGGTGCGACGGTGCAGCCCTACAACTTGCCGGTCCGGCTCGATGGCACCTTCGGTCCACTCGTTGAAACCCTGGACGTGAAGTCGTTCACGTTCAACCTCGCACTAGGGAAAGTGGCCGTCGGGCTCAAGGGACGCGCGGTCGGAGGGAACCTGGACGCCACCGTCAATGCGCTGCAGATCGACACGGCGGATCTCCCCATCGCACTGCCGCTGACGAAACCGGTACAGCTCAAGGATGTGCATCTCACCCTCCATGCCCTGTACCCGATTCCGCCCGACACCCCGCCCGCCAATCAGGTCGATCTGACCGATCTGGGATTGACCCTGGTCATGGGCGGATCGGCGATCAACGTCAAAGGCACGGCCACCAAAGGCTTGGCTAATCTGACGGCGGCATCCGCCAGTATAAACTCCGCGGATCTTCCGGTTGCCATCCCCCTCACGAAGCCGGTCGAATTCAAAGACCTTCATGTGAACCTCCGGGCCAAATATCCGCCTAAGGAGGGAGCCGCGCCGCTCGAACTTGCCGAGATTCCGACCCTTGGCCTCACCGTCGCCATGGGGAGCTCACGTATCGAAGTCAAAGGATCGGTGCTTGGCGGATTGGCGAAAATCACCGCCAACTCAAAACTCATCAACACGACTGACCTACCAATCGCGCTGACACTGAAGAAGCCGGTGGAGGTCAAAGACCTGCAGGCCGCAGCCGAAATGAAGGGACAGGAAGCACGCCTCACCAACGCCTCGCTCCAACTGTTCGGCGGATTCGTCCGCACGCAGGGGACGCTCGGCCTGGGAACCGCAGCGCCCCCCTTCAACAGCACGGTCTCGATTCAAGGCCTCCAGCTCGGACCGGCCCTTCAGGCCGTCGGCACCGACCAGGTGTCCATGAGCGGGACAGCCAGCGCCGAGCTGGCAGTCAGCGGACGCGGATTGACCCATCCGGACCTCGTCAAGGCCCTCGCGGGTACCGGCCGTGTGGCAGTGAGAGAGGGAAAAATCGAGGGGATCAATCTGTTGCAGCAGGCCTCGATGTTGCTCAAAGTGGTCGGCGTTTCCTTAGACAACGTCAAAGCCACCGCATTTTCCGCCATCGAAAGCGACTTTGCGATCAAACAAGGGCTGATCGTCGTCCAACGGCTTCTCATCGACAGCCATGATTTTCAGGCCACCGGCGGCGGGACGATCGGCCTCGATCAGTCGCTCGACATGAAACTGAATCTGAATCTGTCCCAGGCCTTGAGCCAGAAGATTGCGGCCGGCTCTCCCATTGCCAGAGTCGCACTGACCGGCGGGCGTCTCTCGCTGCCGCTGCTCATTACCGGCAGCACGCAGGCCCCTTCCTATGGGCTCGACACAAAAATGTTTGCAGGAAAAGTCAAAGAGCAGGTGAAGGAAAAGGTCAAAGGCGCCGTGGGAGACCTCTTGAAAGGTTCCGCGAAACCGGACGATCTCAAACAGCAAGGCAAGGACCTCTTGAAGGGGCTCTTCGGGCGGTAACAGTTGCGGGGAGGACGCATGTCGTTGGCCAATCTGGTCACTCAATACATCGTGCAATACGGCTTTCGAATCATGGGGGCGATCCTGGTCGTCGTGGCCGCCCTGTTCGTCGCCAAATCGGTGGGGCGGCTCTTCGAACGCTGGCTGAACGAGCAGGACCTGGAGCCACCACTCCGTCTGCTGCTGCTGCGTCTGGTGAAGGCCCTCGTGGTGATCCTCGGGCTTCTCATCGCGCTGGATCAACTCGGCCTACAAATCGCGCCGCTGGTCGCCGGGCTCGGCGTGGCCGGCTTGGGGATGGGCCTTGCCCTGCAGGGCGTCTTGAGCAATGTCGTGGCCGGCCTCTCGATCATCTTCACCAAACCCTACCGGGTCGGCGAACATGTGTCGCTCTTAGGTGTGCACGGGGATGTCGCAAAAATCGATATCTTCACGACGACGCTCATGCATCCGGATCACTCCCGGATCGTGATCCCCAATCGCAAAGTCGTCGGAGAGATTCTGCACAACTTCGGCACGATTCGGCAGCTGGATCTCTCCATCGGGGTGTCCTACCAGACCGATATCGACACCACACTACGCGTGCTGCGCGACCTCGTCACCCGACACCCCAAAGTACTTCAGGACCCGGCCCCGATGATCGGGATTGCCGGCTTCGCCGATTCCTCCATTACCCTGTCCATTCGGCCCTGGGTCCAGGTCGCGGCCGTAGGAACGGCTCACAGCGAACTCAACCAGGCAATCATTCAACGATTACAAGCTGATGGGGTGGACATCCCCTTCCCTCAGCGTGAGGTACGACTACTTAATCCATCCTAAGGCCAGAGCCGCTGATCACCCTGCAGGCTGCCCATCCACGCCGCCGGCACCCGGCCTGACTTGTTGACCCCGGCGCAACATGCTAGTCTAGGCCCCTTTCGTGATAGAACGAGCGACCAAGGAGACCCCATCATGAGCAGGCAGACGGACCTCGATCGCCCCCGACGCTCAGAACGAACCTCGGGCAGCAGTCTCGCCGACACAGAAACGGAATCCGTGCTGACCGAGGAGCATGCAGCCGGCACCAACCTCGACAAGATCCGCGACATTCTGTTCGGCGCCCAGGTACGTGATCATGAGCGCCGGTTCGCCAAACTCGAAGCTCAGCTGCTGGCAGAAGCAGCCCAATTGCGCAACGACCTCAAGGAACGATTCGCCTCGCTGGAGCAATACATTCGAAAAGAAGTGGACACGGTGACGGGCCGCCTGACTGCCGAAGAACAGGACCGCACCGACGCGGTCGGACGCCTGACCACGGAACTGCAGACGCTGGCCGGCGTGCTCCAGCAGACGGCGACTCAGCTGCGGGAGCAGAGCGAGCAGGCGCATCACGATTTGCGCACCCAGCTCCAGAATCAGGCAACATCCCTCTCCGGTGATTTCACCCAGCAACACGCCGCCTTATCGGCCACCCTCGACGATGCGGTCCGCCAACTCTCACACCAAAAGACCGACCGCGCGTCCCTTGCGACGTTGTTCCAGGAGCTCTCACAGAGGCTCTCGCATGACCAGCCTCCGCAGCAGGCCTAACTCCACGCCGATTCGTCAACGGCTCCGGTCTGCCCTTCAGACCGCGCATACGGCTGTTTCCCCGACAACGATGTGTCACGTAGAATACCCTCCTTCTTTCATGCCATGGAGACGGGATGGCGCACGCACCTAAAACCGGCACGCCGGCAGTCGAACGCGACTATGCCGAATTGCGCAGCCTCCTCCTGGCGCCCGAGCAATCGCGTCTGGAGCAACTGCAGGAGCAGGTCGAACATCTCGACCTCAATGCCCATAATCTGAATCGTGTGCTTCCCGAGGCGATCGCGCTTCGTGGGGAGGCCGACCACCGGCTGACCCATGCACTCACCCCTCACGTCTCCGAAGCGCTGGGGGTCTCCGTGCGCAAACAGCCCCACATGATCGTCGATGCGATTGCCCCGATCATGATGCCGGCGATCCGCCAGGCCATCGCCAATGCCTTGCGCAGCATGGTGCAATCGCTCAACCAAACCATTGAACACAGCCTCTCGATCCGAAGCATGCAGTGGCGGCTGGAGGCCTTGCGTACCGGCAAACCGTTCGCCGAAATCGTCCTGCTCCATACCCTCTGTTATCGAGTCGAGCAGGTCTTTCTCATTCACGCACAGACCGGCCTGCTGCTCGCGCACGCAGCCGGCGACGCGGTCGCCGTGCAGGATCAGACCCTGGTCTCGGGCATGTTGTCGGCGATTCGGAGCTTCGTCCAGGATTCGTTCGGCGCAACGCCCGATCAGGCGTTGAACACCTTGCAAGTCGGTGATCTGACCGTCTGGATCGAACAGGGCCCCTCGGCAATCCTCGCGGCCGTCATACGTGGCACGCCACCGGAGACGTTTCACGTTCACCTCCAAGACACGCTCGATCGCATTCACGCCGAACATTCCGATGCGCTGACGCGCTTCATTGGTGATGCGGCACCCTTTACCGGGACCACACCGCTCCTGGAAGAGTGCCTACGGGCCCAGTTTGAAACGCGCCGGCGTGCCATCGCGCCCATCACGTGGATCCTCCTGGCGACGATCGTCCTGGCAGCAATCTGGTGGGGAGTGTCGGCCTTTCAAGACCGCCAACACTGGCAGGCCTATCTGGACCGGCTGGCCTCGGAACCGGGCCTCGTCGTCACCTCCACGCATTCAGCAGGCAATCGGTATGTGCTCACCGGGCTGCGCGACCCGTTGGCCGCTGATCCGGACGTGTTATTGCAGGGCAGTGGGGTGGCCGCCGATCGAGTCGAAGCGAAATGGAGCCCCTACTACGCCCTCGACGCCGCGTTCACCCTGAAACGAGCCGGAATCGTCCTGTCACCCCCAGACACAGTTCGCTTGACCCTCGAAGGACCGCGCCTCACGGCCACCGGCACAGCCAGCGCAGAGTGGATCCGGCAGAGCCGACCGCTGGCGCGCCTGCTCCCCGGTATCACCGAATATGACGACCGCCGCCTCGTCGCTCAATCGCTTGAGGCACTGGTCCAACGGATGGCAGGGGTCTGGATTCTGTTCCAACAGGGAACGGCGACGATCCAATCACCGGAACAACTTCAGGGGGTGCGTCGCATATCAGAGCTCCTGCATCAGCTGGACGATACGGCGCATCTCTCCGGCGCAACGGTGATACTAGAGATCACCGGCCAAACCGACGTCGTGGGCCGGTCAAGTCGGAACCAACGGCTGAGCGAGGATCGCGCTCGGTCGGTGCTCGATGCCCTTCATCCCGCCACCTTTTCCGCGATCACGTTTCACGCTCGCGGGATCGGCCCGGCACCTGAATCGTCACCCTCCCTGGGTGCCGCCACGCTGCCGCAGGACCGACGAGTGTCTTTTCAGGCCACTGTTCACCCCGCTTCATGAAGACGCCTCTGACATGATCGAAAAAAAAATCTGCATGCTGGGCGCCTTTGCCGTGGGAAAAACCAGTCTGGTGCGCCGCTTCGTCACCAGCTGTTTCTCCGAACAGTATCAAACGACTATCGGAGTGACCGTCGACAAGAAAACCATGTCGATGGACGGCCAGCCCGTGACGTTGGTGCTCTGGGATCTCTACGGAGAAGACGAATTCCAAAAATTGCGCCGCTCGTATCTGCGCGGATCGTCTGCGTACCTGGTAGTCCTGGACGGAATGCGGCGGGCCACGCTGGACATCGCGTTGCACATTCAACTGACCGCGGCGGACACACTCGGCACGGTTCCGTTTGTGGTCCTCATCAATAAACTCGACCGCCAGACGGATTGGGAAGTGACCGACCAAGACCTCGCGCAGTTAGCCCAACGGGGTTGGACGGTGCTCCTGACCAGTGCCAAGACAGGGCAGGGTGTCGAAGAGGCCTTCACAGTTCTCGCCCGCGCCATGCTCGCCACATCAGAACAAACACCTCCCGCGGGAACAACCGATGGCGCATAACACCCACCCGTCTGCACCGGACCTACTCTGCACGGATCTGTTGCAACGGCTCCAATTTGCCATCCTCGAACACGTAACCGGTACAGAGTTCCGCATCATCGGGCACCCGCCGGCCTGGCTATTCACCCTCTACCCCGATGCCCGACACAATCGGCAACTGTCCGTCGATGCTCGCACACCGGTGCTTCAGAATTTCCTGGCCGATGCAGCCGATGCATGGCAGACAGACGGCGACGACATCGCGCACTCTGGGTTTTGGAGCGAGCAGACCGCGGCCGAGGAGCCCTGGCACTTTCATGCCATGGCGCTGCGACACGGTCCCAGCCGTCTCTTGCTGATCCAACAAAGCACAGCAGCCTATGACCAACAGGCCACTCTCCTCCAGCGGGCCCGCGACCAGGTACTTCAGCAGCACGAACACAATCGTGGACACCAACGCACCCAGCACGAGCTCACCACGAAACTGGTGGATATGGAGCGGTCGCGGGACGACGTCGCCGTCATTTTGCAGCAGCTCGGACTGGCCACCCTGCTCATCGACCAACAGGGACAGGTTCGGTTTCTCAGTGCCTCCGCAGCTCGCCTGCTGGACACGCCCGCAACCGGCGGGCCGAACGGCCTGCTGTGGGAGACACTGCTCCCGCTGACGAAACCGGACCGGCTGGCCCTGCAATCGATGTTGCAGCAACCCGCACCCCGGCGCGAACGAGTGCAGTGCCATGTCGAAACCCAGGCCGGGCGGCACCTCTGGCTGGAGATAGAACTGCAAGACGATCCACGGGACACCGGAACCAAGATCATATTTCTCCACGACATGACCGACGTCCACCACTTGCGGCGCCTGCTGGAGTTGAAAGCGCACTATCATGATTTAGTCGGCAAGAGCCGAGGGATGACGCAGATCTACGAACAGATTCAGGATCTGGCCCGTGTCGACTCCACGGTCCTGATTGAAGGTGAGACCGGCACGGGGAAAGAACTGGTGGCCCGCGCGTTACATCAGGCGAGCGTACGGCATAAAGGCCCCTTCATTGCAGCCAACTGCGCCGGGCTCACGGATTCGCTGCTGGGCAGCCAACTCTTCGGCCACAAGAAAGGCGCCTTCACCGGAGCCATCGACGACCAGCAGGGGCTCTTCGAGGCCGCGCAGGGCGGAGTCTTGTTCCTCGACGAGATCGGCGATATCCCCCACAACGTCCAAACCAACCTGCTTCGCGTACTGCAGGAGAAGGAAGTCACTCGGCTCGGTGAAACCAGACCGCGAAAAGTGAACGTGCGCGTGGTGACCGCCACCCACCACAATTTGAGCCAGGACGTGGCGAAAGGAATCTTTCGCGCCGACCTTCTCTACCGGATTCGAGTCTCACGAATCCAGCTTCCGCCGCTGAGGGAGCGAAAGGAAGATATTCCCCTCCTCGTCGCCTCCTTCCTCACCGAGGGGCGGGCCAGCATGGGGAAAGTCATCCATCGCGCCAGCCCAGCGGCGATGGCGGCCCTGATGGAGTACCATTGGCCCGGCAATGTGCGGGAACTCAAGAGCACGATCGAGTGCGCAATGATTCATTGCAAGGGCGACATGCTCGAAGCCACAGATCTTCCTCCCGAACTTCGTCAGGGGCCGATGGACTCTCCGTCCGCAGTGGTTGTCACCGGAGACGAGCGCAGTCGTTTCGTGGCCGCCCTCGGACAAGCCCGTGGCAACCGAACGAAGGCCGCGCGCCTCCTGGGAATGAGCCGCGCCACGTTTTACCGCCGGCTGAGTGAACTCGATCTCCCAACCAGCTAACCTGTCCCGCAGCCACTCGCCCCCACTCACTGTCTCGATATGTCTCGTGCGACACAGCGCGAGACAACGGCGTTCGTCTCATCAGCGCATAATCATGGCAGATTCTTAAGGCTCCTGAGCCGAGACCCCAGATTTCATCGTCGCGCGGCAAAACACACAGCTTATGGCATAGAGCTTGATAGGAGAGTACCCGCGAAAACCACTGCGTGCAAAACCCTGAAGACGGGCGTCGCAGCAGAAGTATCGAAGCGATCGCAAGGAGAACCGATGGACAAGCTCATACCCTACTCACAACCACGGCCGGATGCGCCGACGGCAAGAGAGCGCGAAATACTCACTCACATTTGGGCCGGCCTGACGAGTCAGGAAATTGCGACGCGGCTACAGATCGCCCCCAAAACCGTGGAATCACACCGTGCCAATCTCTTGAGAAAATTCCGCGCGACGAACTCGGCACAACTGCTTCGCCTGGCACTGATTGAGGGTATACTCCACATGCCGTCATCGACTAGCACCGGCCCATCCCAGACCGCGGCGGACGCGCAGAGCACCACAGCGGTACGGAAGCTGACGAACCTCAAATGACGCTCTCAGCTCCCACACGTATGACTGGCGCACCGGTGCGCATGTGCACAGTGACCGCACCGGAAGTCTCAGACTTACAAGCCTGTCGCATAGTGATCCACTCCTCCGCGCCATCGGCCCTGCTGGGTCCATGCGCTCACCAGACGGCATGACACTCCGCTGTCTACGTATACTCAACAGGACGAGCCATTCATGCCCGTGGAAAGGCCGTCCTGCGCTAGGCCCACAATTCAAGCCGAACAGCGACACGACGGATTTCTCGCGCCAAAATGTTGATCTCCTACGCAGAATCAATTATACATCGCGAACATTTCTCACCGATCAGGCAACCGACACACTGTTGCCGTTCGCAAGCCCCAGGAGGAGGACCTAAACGATGCGACGACTTGGAACCCTCTGTTTTGCGCTACTTGTCATGGCGCTCGCCGCCTCAATCGCGCGAGCAGAAGCCCCGGCACCGGCCGATGCGACGCCCGCGCTCGATGCCGTCACGCTCAAGGACGGCACGGTGATCTATGGGCAGGTCCTTGGCATGATCGCGGACGAACTGCACATCAAAACCAGTTTCGGGCCGACCGCCGGTGACGATATCATCAAGATCATGTGGCCGAACGTCGCCAAGCTCGTGGTCAATCGTCCCGTCCCCTTCAGCCTCAAAGAAGGCACGACGGTAGTGGGTACGGCACAACCAGGCGAGCCCGGCACCATGATCCTGAAAGCCGCCCCCACAGGGACACCGATGGCCATTCCACTCGATGCGGTCATCGGCATGAACCAGCCTGCCGTGATCTATACCGGCGCACTCCAGGCCGGATTTTCACAAACGACCGGCAACAGCCACCTACGAAATGGCAGCTTGCTCGGGGAACTGTCGGCTCGCAGTGAATCACTGCGCCTGACGATCCTCGGACGGTACATCTACGGCGATAACGCCCAGAACCTGATCGTACGGAACAGCCGCGGCACCATCAAGCTTGACTTCTTCCTCTCGAAACGTTTGTATTGGTTCGCGTCGGCGTATTTCGAACAAGATACCTTCCAAGACTTGAAGTTGCGCACCGCCCTCGCTACCGGTCCGGGCTATCAACTCCTCGACCGCGGCGACCTGACAGGCTTCTTCAAGGATATGACCCTCTGGGCGGAAGCGGGCGCCGCCTACTTCAACGAAGATTTTAAGCTCGCCGACGATAAATCCAGCACTCGAGGTCGATGGGCCGTGAAATGGAATTGGCCGCTCTGGGGCGGCGACCAGGTCAGCCTGTACCACTTCCAGGAAGGATTCCAATCGCTCGCCAACGCAAAAGATCTGTACCTGACGGCCGACACCGGCCTGCGATTTAAAGTGTGGGGCGGGCTCGTGAGCGGCTTTCAGTGGACCATGCGGTACAACAAAAACCCGCCGCCGGGCGTTTCGGATACGGACAACCTCTACCTGATCACGCTGGGATACAGCTTCGACACCAGCCGGAAACAGTAAGGGCCGAAACGGGCTCGGCACAGAGTCGGTTCACACAAGGAGGTGGCAGGATGAGCATGATGAGTGAATTTAAAGAGTTCGCCGTAAAGGGCAATGTGCTCGATATGGCTGTGGGAGTCATCATCGGAGGCGCGTTCGGAAAAATCGTATCGTCCGTCGTCAGCGACATCCTGATGCCGCCCATCGGTCTCCTGATGGGGAAAGTGGATTTCTCCAGCCTCTTTATCCCCTTGACCGAGGATGCCAAAGGGAAATCGCTGGCCGCAGCCAAAGCCGCCGGTGCTGCCACCATCAACTACGGCGTCTTCTTGCAAACCCTGCTCGATTTTACGATTCTGGCCTTCGTCATTTTCATGGTGATCAAACAAATGAACCGCTTCAAGAAAACGGCCCCTCCAGGCCCGCCCCCTGCGCCGCCCAAGGAAGAAGCGTTACTGACGGAGATTCGGGATCTCTTGAAGAATCAACGCCACTAATTCGCGCTCGCGCAGGACTCATCCCCGCTGCCTGGGATAAACCCGGCAGCTCCGATATTTTTGAAGGAGGATTGCATGACCACACTCCGTACCATTCCTGTACTGTTGAGCACCCTGCTGCTCGCCTCGTGCGCAACGGCCCCGTCCCCTAACGACTCGGCCAGCCGAGCCTTGAATGAAATGAAAGCCGTCGCCAAACCGCTCCCGCCCAAACCAGACCCGAAAGATGCACGAATTGCCGAACTCGAGCGGCAGAAAGCAGCTCTCGAAGCGGAACTGGCACAGGTTCGTTCTTCCCTCACCGGCGATCTGGACCAGGCAAAAGCCCGAACCAGTGCGCTCGAATCACAACTCAGCCAGCGCGACCAGGAATTAGCCTCACTTCGGAACGCCTCAGGCGACAAGGAGCGACTCGCCGGCCAGTTGTCGGATGTCGAACGTCAGCTGTCAGCGAAAGACCAGGAGCTCGCGGCCCTCAGGGGCAGCGCCGGAGACAAGGACCGCCTTGCCGCACAACTGGCGGCACTCCAGGGGCAACTATCCACCAAGGATCAGGAGCTTGCCGGACTGAAAGGGAACGCGGGAGATCGGGACCGCTTGTCGTCCGAGCTCGCGCAAGCCAAACAACGGATCACTGAACTGGAGCGACAACTGGAGGCCAAGCATCACGAACTGGCAGCGTCGAAAAATGCCGCAGGCGACCGGGAAAAAATCGTTGCAGACCTCGCAGCGGCCAAACAGCGGGCCTCGGACCTCGAGAGTGAGCTCGCGCGCAGAGACCAGGAAATGGCTTCCCTCAAAGGCGCGTTGGATCAACAAAAAACCAGTCTGGCGGAAGCAAAGGACGATTTATCGAAACTGCTGCAGGCGGAAGTGGCCAAAGGCAACGTGACCATGAAGCAGTTGGGAGATCAGCTCACCTTGGGGCTTGCCACCACGTTGCTGTTCGACTCCGGCGAAGCGACACTTAAGCCGGGGGGAGCCGATGTCTTGCACCGTATCGGTGGCGTGCTCAAACAATACCCCGATCGTTCAATTCATGTGGCCGGCCACACCGATAACGTGCCCATCAAGGGCAGACTGGCCAAGACGTATCCAACCAATGTCGAACTGTCTCAAGCGCGCGCCGAAAGTGCGCGTCAGGCGCTGACCGAGGGGGGCATGGCCCCGGACAAGATCGAAGCCAAAGGGCGTGCCGACAGCCGGCCGATTGCGAGCAATACGACCGCCGAAGGACGGCAGAAGAATCGACGCGTCGAAATCGTCGTCGGACACTAACCGGCTACCCGCAGCTCCACCAGCCTTGCATCAGCCCCAGGAACGCGATAGATTGCTGTCGTGTTCTTGGGGCCGGCATGTCACTCAACAGATTCTGTCGGGACGCATGGCTCACACCAACTGATCATCATCCGTCAGCTCGGTCACAGTCGCCTTCTTTTCTTGACTGCGGTGGCTTCTCTCGGGCGACTGTCGCCCCCATGCAACCGGCGCCGTCTTCCTATCAATGACCGGGGAGAGATCGTATGAGACGAGCAGTATGGGCGCTCATGGTTCTCAGTTCCCTCGCCGCAGGCTGTGAAACCGCTCCGCACGTCCAGCCCATCGCATCGAGCCCAGCGACCGTAGAATCGAAGCTGCTGGCCCTTCAACAGGAGCGAGAACAGCTGTTGACCACGCTGGGTGAATTCCACGATCGCATTCGCGACCTCGAAAGCAAACTGGGAGACCGCCAGAGTCAACCCGCCGCGGCATCGTACGACCAATTGCTCAGCGCGAAGGAAGCGGAACTTGTCGAACTGAGGCGGTTAGCACCGGAACGCGATCGACTCACCGGCCAATTGACGACCGCCGCCAACGAGCTCATCCAGGCTCGCCAACGAATCGGGACGCTTGAACAACAGCTGGCCACGCGCGACAAAGATCTGGCTGCCCTCCAGACCCGGGCAACGGCCGTCGCCGACCTGGAAGTCGCCCGACGCAGGATCTCGGAGCTGGAAGCGCACATCGCCCGTCAAGACCGCGATCTCCACACAGTTCGTACGGGGTCCGCAGAACGGGACAGCCTGGCGGCTCAACTACAAACCGCCACCGCCACCATCGAATCCTTAAAAGCCCGTATCAGCGCACTCGATCAGCAACTCAAAGACCGCGAGCAGGCCTATGAAACGGTTCGATCGCGCCTCATGGAACGCGACAAGCTAGTGCCCCAATACAATGCGATGATTGCAGAAATTTACCAGGCCAGACACCGCATCGCAGCGCTCGAACAGCGCCTGAACGAGAAGGGGCGAGATCTGTCGCCGCGGCAGAAGGGGACTCAACTCACCACCAGTCAGCGCGACGGAGGACCGCTGAACCAGCGCTCCGGCGCTGCCAACCAATCTCTTGGCGACACGGCCAAATCGATACCCGATGGGAAATCAGCCCCCCAGGGAAAGGACTCCACACGCAGCGGTGTTGCATTTCCAGGAAACCCCGCTCAGGCTGAGGCTCGGAGCGGAAGCTTTGCGGCGGTGAAAGAAGAACTTCTCAAAGTCCTGCCGGGCGACAATAGACAGAAAACGATCAGCATGAGGCAGGATGGAAATCGATTAACGGTCGCGCTGGACAGCAACTTGCTGTTCACATCGGGTGACGCTGCGCTGAGCCCGGAAGGCGCAACTATCCTCAAACGCATCGGTGCGGTCCTGGGACAGCTTTCAGACAAGTTCGTGCAGGTCGCAGGACACACCGACAATCAAGCACTCAGCAAAACGCTTCAAAAAACCTTCCCCGACAATAAGGCGCTCTCATGGGCTCGCGCTGAAAATGCCCGCAGGGCACTGGTCAATGGAGGGATACCCGCTGACAGGACGAAGGCCGTCGGGCTGGCCGATACACGCCCGCTCACATCCAATGCCACCGAGCAGGGCAGGCAGAAAAATCGCCGCCTCGAATTGATCATCGTCCAGGGGCCGACTGTTGCCGCGACGGTCGAGGAGTCGAGGCCCGGGCAGGTTCGACTCGCGACCCTCAGCGCAACACCTTAGCCTGTCACACAAACGGAATCGCCGCGTACTGACGACTCGCCACCGTCACATCACGGCCTGTTCGCTACAACTGACAGACACCAGCGTGAACAGGCGCCGCAAGGCGGTCGCCTGGAACCGTCGCCAGAATCTTGTAATGCCCAAGCCCCAGCTCCTTTCCGTAGGCTTCCCCGACCAGCACATCCTGCATATGCTGATGGTTTGAGGCCTGGAAGTAGGACCGTCCCTCTTTCAGCCCGTCAAACTCGCGCCCCTCCAACGCCTTAATGAGTGCGGCAGCGTTCGTCGTTCCTGCTCGTTGAATCGCCTCAAGGATCTGCGTCATGGCGGCATACCCAAGATAGCAGCGCGAAGTTGGCGTGTGATTGTATTTGTCGACGACTGCTCGAATAAACTGCCTGGATCCTTCCGTGTTGACCTTTGGATCCCAGATGAGCCCCCAAATGCCGGCGTTGTTGGCATAACCGAGGGGCCGTCCAATTTGTTCACCCGCAATCATCCCACCCACGCCGATCTTCTCCTTCGCAAAATCAAGTTTAGTGTATGCCTTCAGTGCGTGGACTAAATCCCATCCATAGAGATTGAGCACCACCAGCGTCGGATGTTTGTCCTTGGCGGCCGTGAACGCCGCAGTGAAGTCCGTCGCCCCGAAAGGCACTAGTGTCTCCCCCACAAACTCAACGCCATGAGCCTGGCCGGCCGTCACCATGGCCTGCGCCATGGCTTTGCCGTCCAATGAGCTGGTCGTCAGCATATACCAGCGGGTACCGTAGGCCTTGACCAAGTGGGGCACGACAGCCTGCGCCATCATCGAGGCATTCGGCATAAACACGAAGGTATGCGAGCTGCACGCGGCTCCGGTCAGTTCGGGGAGAAGGGAGCCCGTGACCATGAACAGCTTGTTCTCCTTCTTCGCCAACTCCGAAACCACAAGCGCACAATCCGCATTAAACGTGCCCATCAGGACATCAACCTGATCGTCCTGCACAAACTTTGTGGCAGCTTTGATCGCCGTCTCAGGATTGGAGGCATCATCGGCCTCGAGAATCACTACCGGCCGCCCCAACACACCACCACGTTTATTGAAGAGATCGACGGCCACATTGGCACCATGAACATCATGAATGGAGGAGGTCTTGTACGGGCTCGAGAGCGGATCGAGAATTCCGATCTTGATCGGCTCTGCGGAAAACGCCACTGCGTGATCGGACGACGCACCGAGCACACGGTCGGCCAAATCGCTAAAAAGCAGCGCGCCGCCGGTCATGGCTGATAGTTGCAAGAAACGTCTGCGTGAGATCCTATTCATACACTTGATCCCCCCTGGTTTTCATTCGCCCTCCCAGGCGCCACGACCCCGATGGTAAGGCCATGATCACACCGAGAGGGATTGTCTCTCTTAACAGAGTCATCTATGTTTTCACAGCACGAAGTTAGACCTCGGGGACGACGAGCTCCTCTCACAATGGGCAAGATATAGCCCTCGCGAGTGATGGTCGTCAGAACAACTGGGGGAGCCGGGCAGGAATCTTCCTGGAGTGCGGGGGATTCACATATCCTTCGCTAGTTGCGGCACGAGGACGAAGCGGGACTGAGAACACGCATCTCAGCCTCCATCCCGGTAACCGCGGCTGGAATGTACCGGGAGAGTGTGAATGACGGGTTAGCTGTACTGGTCTTCGGTGTAGACCTGCTTAATCGACCAGAATACTGCCTCTTTTAGCTTCTTGATCTGAGGGTCTGGGGGATCGTTGCGGATCTTCTGCAGTTTCCTATCGAGTGCAAACAGTGGCTCAACCGATCGCCGGTCGGGAACCCGCCCCAATGCCCAGGCAATCTCCGTCTGAACAGCGATGTCAATGCCAGGCGCGTCCAACATCTCAAGCAGCGGCGGCACCACTCTCGGGTCACTATGGGTGTTCCCAAGATCGCCCAACCCCTTAGCCGCCGCTGCCTGCAAGTCAGGCTGTTTGGAGTGCTTCAGGATCTCGATGAGCACTGGGATTCCCTCCTTCCCCATATTGCCCAACGCCACCGCTGCTTGCTTCGCCAAGTCCTTATCCTTCAGCGCCTCTGTCAGATGAGGCAATGCTTCATCGGCCACCATCTCTCCCAGGAGGGAAATAATCTTCAATTTCCGGAGCTGGCTGGTGTCCGGAGAATCCATCAACTTCAGCAGTCGATCCGGCTGCCCCCATTCGGCCGTCAAGAAGAGCGGAAATTCATACTTCTCTAACTCGACCTGGAGCGCGGTCAGGGCATAGGGACCGGGCGCGCCACCCTGAGCCGATTGAGCGGCCTGATTGGCATCTTCAAATTCCGTCCGAACCTCCTTCTGCCATTTGATCTTCATCCCTCCCAAAGCATATGTCACCTGACACGCCGGTCCCTTCCACAGGCGAGAAGGGGCATCCAGTAAATCATTGTCTCCACCGGCCGCCGCGGTACCTTCCCACGTCTTACGTTGCTCGCACTTTACCCGGACGACGACATCGTGCGGAAGGGCGGGATCCGCAATGGCTGCATAGCCCATTTCCTTCATACGTCGCGTGACAACTTCTCTGATTCCCTCGGGGTTACCAGCGCCCGTATCAGTAAGCGCGATCACCTCAACGAGGACCGTCTGGATATTTGTCAGTTGCGCCTTTTGCGTTTCACTAAAGTAGTCCCGATAGGCCCATGCTGTAGAGCCGATGCCAAGGAGAAGCAGAAGGAAGATAGCTGCGGCAAAGGAAGCGCTCCGCGTCATATGGACTTCCTCCTTTCCAATAGGGTCTTGATGAAGGTCCATGCAACAAAGAATCGACACTTCATTATACGCTCCAAGGCCTCCCGACTCTACGAAGGAACGCCAAGCATCGACCTGAACCGACAGCCCACAGTCCCCCGCCCAGCCACGTTATCCTCAGCATCCTTTTTCCACTCCGACCGACAGGCCAACACGCAGGCCCCACCTGCGTATGGGTTGACAGGCAGACTCGTTCGACGGTACAAAATGTCATTATTCATCGTGCCTTTCCACGCGCAGGCACATTCCTTATGTAGCATCGGTGAGCAACCTAGTACTCAGCGTCGCGCGAGAGTGGCGGAACTGGCAGACGCGCGAGACTTAGGATCTCGTGGGTAACCGTGGGGGTTCAAGTCCCCCCTCTCGCACCACCTCTCACAGATCCGTATGGCGCAAATAACTTTTCGGACCCGGAGGACGTGAACAGCTTTATGAAAATGGAAATGACCGAACTCGGCCCCATGAAGCGGGCCCTCAAAATTGAAGTCCCGGCAGATGAAGTGAACCTGCGCTTTGTTCAGGCCTACTCTGAATTGAACCGGCAGGTTCGCATTCCCGGATTCAGACCCGGCAAGGCTCCGCTCCAGTTACTTGAGAAGCGATATGCAAAGACGATCGAAGAGGACGTGATTCGCAGCCTGGTCCCGGATTATTATGATCGAGCCATCCGCCAAGCGGGCATCGTTCCGGTTCTCGTAGAAATTCCGCCACTGGAACGGGTCAAAGTCAAAAAAGACACGCCTTTTAGCTTTACCGCAACCGTTGAAATCAAGCCGACCATCGAGCTTCGAGATTACAAAGCTCCGAATCCTATCTCCCTCAAACAGGATCAGAGAACGGTCTCGGATGAACAGGTCCACAAAGCCCTCGACGTTCTCCGCGAGCAAATGGCCCAATTACATCCTGCTCCCGCCGGAACAACATTGGCCGATGGCGACTATGCGGTCTTAGATATTGAAGGAACCTTGGATGGCAAGCCACTCGAAGGAACGACCAAAGAAGGGTACCTTCACAAAATGGGCTCACATGCCTCCGTCCTTGGCATCGACATTGAATCTCATCTCCCAGGTAAAAAGGAAGGTGAGGCGATAACTATTCCACAAGCCTATCCCGCGACACACCCTGATACTCGCGTCGCCGGCAAGACCGTGAGCTTTCGCTGTACCATCAAGTCCGTAAAGCAGAAACAGCTCCCCGCGCTAGACGACGAGTTCGCAAAGGATTGCGGTCCCTACCAATCATTGCAGGAAATCCGAGAGAAGCTTCGCACCGAAATGGAACGGGCCCTGAAGAAAGATATCGAGGATAGCTACAAGGACACCATCTTAAAGCGACTGGCTGAAACCCATCATTTTGAACTTCCCGGAACACTGGTTGAGCGAGAGCTGTCGGCCATGGTCCGGCAACAATTGCAATCCCGCCAGCGGAAATCCGGCGACAATCCCGACACTTCACCTACCGCGCCTCAAACAGAGGACGCCAAGAAACTCCAGGATGAACTGCGCCCAGAGGCCGAACGGCGCGTCAAGGTTGGACTTATCCTTGAGGCACTGGCGGCGAAGGAAAGCATCACCGTCACGAATGAGGATCTTGGCAACGAAATCACGAGGCTCGCTGCGGAGGTCAAACTCTCGGTCGAAGAAGTCACCCGCATGATTCAAGCCGGTGGGCAAGACACCCTAGACGACCTTCGATCTCGTATTTTGGCCGATAAAGCTTTGGATTTTGTCTACAAGCACGCAATGATCCAGGGGTAGCATAGTCGGCTGCCATGAGTTGCAGAACTGGATAACCAGGCGGTGATCACCAAAATCCAGGTTAATTGAGTATGGTAAACTGAAGAGTTTCCACCTGTCAGGCCTCTAGCGGAAAGGATTCAGCTGAATGCTAGTTCCGATTGTCATCGAACAGACGAACCGCGGTGAACGTGCCTATGACATTTACTCACGCCTGCTTAAAGACCGCATCATCTTTCTCGGCGCACCGATCGATGACGTCTTTGCAAACCTGATTATCGCTCAACTGCTGTTCCTGGAAGCCGAAGACCCTGAGAAGGATATCAATCTGTACATCAATTCTCCCGGGGGAAGTGTCACGGCTGGACTTGGCATCTACGATACGATGCAATACGTCAAACCTGCCATCAATACGATCTGCTTAGGCCAAGCTGCCAGCATGGGCGCCTTCCTCCTGACAGCCGGCACAAAGGGCAAGCGCTACGCTTTGCCGAATGCCCGAGTCATGATCCATCAGCCGATGGGAGGATTTCAGGGCCAGGCCACGGAGATTGATATTCACGCGCGCGAGATCCTGAAGATTCGCGAACGCCTGAACGAAATCATGGCTAAACACACCGGGCAGCCACTCGACAAAATTTCGCAGGACACCGAGCGAGATTATTTCATGTCGAGCGAAGAAGCAAAGCGGTATGGATTGATCGATGAAGTTATCACACGCCCCCTGAAGAGCCTCAAGCCCGTAGGGTCCACGGACTCAGGGAAGGACGGCGGCAAGAGCTAGTTGACCTTTGGTGTACAGGAGGCAGCATGGCTAAGCAAGAAAAGATTGATCGGCACCTGCGATGCTCGTTTTGCGGGAAAAGCCGTGACGAAGTGCGTAAGCTCATCGCCGGTCCCACCGTCTACATTTGCGATGAATGTGTCAACCTCTGCAACGACATCATTGCGGAGGATTGGGAAGAGGCTAAGGAAGAAATATCTTCGAAGCTGAAGAAACCTGCCGAAATCAAACACCACCTTGATCAATACGTGGTGGGGCAGGATCGTGCCAAGCGAATCCTCTCCGTTGCCGTACACAACCACTACAAGCGCATCTCCGCCAAGGAGAAAGACGTCGACGATGTCGAACTCCAAAAAGGCAATATTCTGGTCATCGGCCCAACCGGCACCGGAAAAACACTCCTGGCTCAAACCCTGGCCAAGTTCCTTGACGTGCCGTTCACCCTTGCGGATGCCACCACGCTCACAGAAGCAGGCTATGTCGGTGAAGACGTTGAGAACATTATCCTAAAACTGCTTCAGGCCGCCGACTACGATGTCGAACGCGCTGAGCGCGGGATTGTATATATCGACGAAATCGACAAGATTAGTAGAAAAAGCGATAGCCCTTCCATCACGAGGGATGTCTCCGGTGAAGGCGTTCAGCAGGCGCTCCTGAAACTTATTGAAGGAACCGTCGCGAACGTGCCGCCGCAAGGTGGGCGCAAGCACCCACATCAAGAGTTCATTCAGGTGAACACCTCAAACATCTTGTTCGTCTGCGGCGGGGCATTTGTCGGGCTTGAGCATATCATCGAACAACGCATGAACAGAAAATCGATGGGGTTCGGAGCGGAAGTCCGAGGCCGCAACGACATCCGATTGGGTGAATTGCTGCCACATGTCCAACCGGAGGATCTCCTGAAGTATGGATTGATCCCGGAGTTCATCGGCCGCTTGCCGGTCGTCGCCACCCTGGATGAACTCGACGAGCAGGCGTTGATTCGCATCCTTACCGAGCCCCGAAATGCGCTCACCAAGCAATATGAAAAGTTGCTTTCCTTCGAGAAAGTCAAGCTCCGTTTTACGGAGGGAGCCCTGAGCGCCGTTGCACGGAAAGCCTTCACACAAAAGACCGGTGCACGCGGGTTACGCTCAATCCTAGAAGAGGCCATGCTCGACGTGATGTACGATGCGCCTTCGCAGAAACAAATTAAGGAAGTCGTCATAACCGAAGACGCTATCAGCGGAAAACACGCTCCGATCCGGATCTTTGAGCAGGATAAGGACGTGAAGAGCGCATAGCTTTCCCGTGGCAGTTTATTCTCACCACTAGCTTTACTCCTTCCAGAGGGGGCCTCGCGCCCCCTCTGTTTATGCTCCCCCGGGGCAGCACTTCAGGCGTGCCTTCACCAACCCACTTCCCCAAATCTTAGGTTTTTGTCGACAAGATCATTTCGTGCGGTATACTTGCGGAAAGATGGATATCCTCCCACTGGTGCCTTTTCCGAAGGGCGGCGCATGTGAAATTCCCAGTCGTATCCAGCAATAGACACAAGGGCAAAACACTTGAGATTGATTCCTCCAAAGAAGTGATCACCTTGGTGGGCATCAACGGCGAGCCAATGGGAAGCCTGGCCTGGGACTTTCTCGTCGATCAAATTCTGACCTACCGGAAACCTCAGCAGTCCCGTGAGGCGCGATCTGAGCCTCGCATCTCACTCTCAATACGGGTCAAATACCACACCCCCGAGGGCACTCAATTCGAAAGTCGAGCGGGCGGGATCGGCGGAGGAGGCTTATTTATCGAGAGCTTTACGCCCTTAGCCGTGGGAACGAAGCTCGCCATGGAGTTTACTCTGCCGGAAAGTCCGGGCGAGTGGTTGTCGGCCAAAGGCGTGATCGCGTGGGTTTGTCCGAAAGCCGACCAATATACATTTAGCCCGGGAATGGGCGTCCGCTTCAGCGACATCGCGGCGGAAACACGAAATCGAGTACTCAGCCTGGTTCATTCCGTCAAGAGCATCACCCAGGACGAACCAAAGTAAACAACTCCTATACAACACCGCAATTCGAAACTCCCCAATACACACACAAGAGATCTGAGCCAAGGATGAAGTTTCCCGTTACCGCCACTCGCGAACACCAAGGGAAGACGCTCAGCATTGACTGTGACCAAGAAACCCTGTCTCTATTCGATGACACCGGCCAACGCCTCAGCATACTTACCTGGGGCACGTTGATCGAACACATGCTCTCGGTCGACGAAGACGCACGCTTCGCCCATAGCCGTGCGCATCCCCGAGCGCCCCTCGCAATCAAGGTACACTGCACCACTGGCGATGGAAAACACTTCGACAGTCTGACGGGCGGGATCAGCGGAGGCGGACTATTTATTGAAAGTAGTGCACCGTTAGCACCCGGCACTGAATTGAAGGTTGAATTTGCCTTGCCCGACCGGCCAAGTCAGAAATTTGAAACGCGCGCGAAGGTGGCATGGGCACGTTCAAAACCCGAACGATACTTGTTATTCCCCGGAATGGGCATTCAGTTCACCGATATCGACCCGGAAGCACAAGCACGGCTCATTGACTTGGTTGCCTCTCTGAACCGAACTCGTGCGACAGCGTAATCTGTTGCACAGCCCATCGAGCCCATCCACGAACCATCATATCTGGATCCGCCTCGGCCGCCCTCGACAGCTCCACCAAGACCCCGTTATCACCGATTTTGCCTAACCGAAACGCGGCCTCTGCGCGAACGCTTGCCGCCCCATCTGTCCTGAGAAGTGAGCGAAGGTGGGAAACGGCACCAGGATCCCCGCTCTCCCCTAGCGCGGCCGCGACTCCCTGACGCACACGCGCATCCGGATCTCGAAGCGCTTTGATCAGATCAGCGGAGAGCGACACGGTATCCAGGCTGAGCAACGCACGAGTTGCAGCAATACGAGCAGAACCCTGCGGATGCCGAAGAACCGCAAGAGTCTGAGCCTCACGATCCGCAGAAAACTCAATTTCACCGAGAGCCCGCGCCGATGCCATTCGAACCGGCTCAGCAGAATCGGCCAAATGCCCTGCGAGCGCTATCCCACTCTTCCCGTCACCCAGCCGACCGAGTGCGAGAGCCGCAGCTTCGCGGACACGAGCGTCCGGATCATTGAGCGCCACGATCAGACTGGCATTGGAAGACTTATGGCCGACCTTCCCCAAAGCCTCTGCGGCAGTGCGCCGGACGTCCGAGTCTGGGTCGGCAAGCAACTCAACGAGGCGTCCCGATACCGTCTCCGGAGCCTCCGATGGAGTATCGACGTAACACCCGTACACCACGGAGCACAGCAGCAGCCAGAAGAAGAATTGGAGTCGAAAATAAGAACGCATCGGGGAAGCCGAACGTATATGAGTGAGAGAATTCAACGGAATTGAAACGTCTATCCTCGCGGGCAGAAAAGAACCTAAGCCCGCACGTAACTACGAAATTGGAATGCAGGTTCGAGATGAGACACTTGGGTGGATCGCCCAGGATACCAACCAGCAAGACGCAAGCAAAAAAGAACCGGTCGACTTCCTAATTCGACGAGGCCCCGGAATCACCCGCGCAGGGGAAAAGAATTATTAGCCTCTCCTACACCGACTTTGCGGAGGCATCGTCATCCAACACAGGTGCCTGCTTGGCTGCCTCGATGGACTGTTCTAGTTCCTTCTGCGCCGAATCCATTTCAGCCCGGATTGTTCGCATTTCGGGATCGACCGAACTTCGCACATCCGCAACCGCCTGACGGAAGGTGCGCACGGCATCCCCCAATCCCTCCCCCAAACCCTGCATGTCCTGGGCTGACAGGCCCGACGGTTGAGCCTGAGCTGCCTTTGTTCGCATGGCTGCCTGAGCCGCCTGCACCCGCGCCACGGCATCCTTGTTCACAATCGCCGACGGACGCTTAGCCACCGGCTTGCTCTGGGCGCCTGGCGGAAGGGGCGGATACTGCGCGCGCATCACTGGGGCAGGAGCCGCCATACGCTCTTCCATCGTCGGAGGCTGGTGACTTTGTGCAACCGCCGACCCCGCTGCCGCTTGCCCCGGCGTGACCGTCGCCACACGCGGTTTCGTTGGTTGAGTCGCTTGCGGACCTTGTGGCCCAGCCGCAGCCATCAGAGCCGCTGTCGTACCTGGAGTCAGCTCAGGTCCCGGCGTGTATGGAGAGGTGGCTTTAGGAGCCGCCGCCGGCGCTACGGTGGCGGGCTGCGCAACCTGTGGAATATCTGCCGCCGGCTGAGCCTGGATCTGAGCAGGCATGGCAGCGGTTTCGTTTTGGTCGGGAGCGTTCTCGGGAGGTGGAATATCATTCACCTCCTTCTTAAACCCTTTGAGCGCCTTGCCGACCCCCTCGCCGATTTGCGGAAGTTTCCCGGCCCCAAAAATGATCAACACAATGACCAGGATGATAATCAACTCGGAAAATCCCATAGTGCCAAACATGTTCGATATCCTTCCTCGGCAGATAGGAGTCAATACAGCGTCAGAGGGCCTCTTCGGCCCTCTGAACTCCCACGATAGCTGCCCGATGCAAAGGGTGTCAAGAAAGGTGGGCGGCCACAGCCGGCCCAGGAATAGCACCGAAGAACCTAGCTCGCAGGGATGGGAATCGGGAGAAGATCGGCCTGAACCGGCTGGCCGTACACCACCGCGTCGCGGGCGGAGAGATACACATCCAGTTCACTCCGAATACCGAACTCATCCGGCAGGTAGATGCCAGGCTCAATCGAAAAGCAGGTGCCCGGCAACAACCGGCGCGCATCCTGCGTCTCCAGATTGTCGATATTCGCGCCGTTACCATGCACTTCCTCACCGATGGAATGGCCGGTTCGGTGCACGAAATATTGCCCGTACCCTGCGTCCTGAATCACCCGGCGGCAGACATCATCCACTTCCCACCCATAGGGGCATTCACCGGCTCGTACACGACCTTGCACAAAGGTGACGGCCGCATCCCGAGCCCGTCGAACAATCTGAAAAATGTCCTGGTGCCGGGCAGGCACAGTCGCCCCGACGAACCCCGTCCAGGTGATATCCGCATAGACCGCCCCTGGTCCAGGCTGTTTAGCCCACAGGTCGATCAGTACAAGGTCACCCTGCCGAATCGGAGCTGATCCTTCGGAAGCCGGCGCGTAATGAGGATCGGCGCTATGCGCATTCACCGCAGCAATCGGCGGACTCGAGGTTACCAAGCCACGGGCCTGCATGCGGGAAAGAATGTATTGCTGTAATCCATATTCAGTCAGGCTGGACCGAGCAGCCAGCGAAGTTCCGACAAATCCAAACGCCTCGTCGACAATTGCGCGTAGCCCTTCGGCTGCCACCTGATGCGACGCCAATTGTGCATCATCCCACACCGCCTCAAATTGCTGAACCAGATCGGCAGAGGTCACCACCTCCGCGCCGAGACTGCGCACCAGATCAATCGTGCCGGCATCCACGCGTGACAGATAGGGAATGGCATTCATCGGCGAATATTGCATCGCGATCCGCTTGGCAGAGTGCAGCAGGGAACCGAGAGCCGCCTGCTGATCGCGCCAAGAGACGTACGCACGCGCGTCTCCGGGCAACCCATCCAGGACATGAGGCTCAATGCGATGCTGGAGCTTCACCGGCGTACCCTGCGCGGGAACCCAATAGTACCAACGCCGCGTGACATGGAGCGAGGGGTCTAACAACAAGACGCGATACGCGATGGGGTCGAGGTGGCGAAAGTCGTAAAAGAGCCACCCATCAAGTCCCGGCTGCTCCCGGATGGCCTGCTGAATACGAATCACCCGTGCGTGAGAACGATCGGCCACGTTCATGCTTGCCATCATAGCGTCATTCCGCCAGCGATACCACTGGGCAATCACGCTGTTCTCTGCCCTCCACGCAATGTTAGAATGAACCGAACCCGCTATGGCTATCGTTCCCTCATCCGATCCCGCGCAGTACCGCGTCACCTTCTTCTTCGGGCCGGAAGCCGTCGAAGAGCGACCGGATCATCTGCGATGCGTCTTCAACGTGAAGAAGCGGAGCTGGAAAGGCGGCGTGCAAGTGGCTGTGGATGTGGCCCGGCGTCACCTCGACCGGGCCCGCGAGCGAATTGGGTATGCCTCCTGGCTGGCTGAACTCATACACAGCGGCCACCAAGAGGAGCGGGAGGAGCTGACCAGCCGCGCCGATGATCTCTTCGTCCAGTCGCTCTGTACCAGTGCGCTCAACTTGGCCCTCCAGGCGGGAATTGAACAGGTGAATCAACAGATCGACGCCGCCACGTTCGCCGACGAACTGCATCAACTCCTCGACGAACAACCGGAACAGGTGACCGATCGAATTCGCCTCGAACTGGACCTGGGTGAGACTTCCGAAATCTGATGCGCAACGGTGTGGCAGCAAAGCCGGAAGGGGTTTGAAAACGGGGGGGAATTTGTTATAACGACAACGGACTCATCGGCATTTATTTTTCTTTCCACGGCATCAGAACTTCAGCACGAAGGAGGCACCCAACGTGAACGTCTCTGTCTATTCGCCCCTTAAAAGACGACGCAGCCTCTGGGCCCAAGTCCTCGTCTTCAGTCTGGTCACAGTCTGCTCTCTGGCCTTACTCATCGCCCCCGTCTCCGCGCAGGAATCGGGAGGTGCGTCTAATGTGCCGGTCTCGTCGAACGATGCCAGTCCGTCGGGTGTCGGCATTCAAGCGGGCTCCGCACTGGCCACCATCGTCTATTTCCCGCTCAAACTGGCCTTCGCGATCGGCGGCGGGGTCGTCGGCGGATTGGCCTATGGCTTCTCCGGAGGCAGTGAACAGACGGCCAAGAATATCTGGATCCCCAGCATGTACGGCACCTACATCATCACGCCGGATCATCTCAAGGGCGATAAACCCATCCGCTTCCTCGGCGTCTCAGGGGAGCCTGCGCGAGAGGCCGGCGATTACACCCCGCAAGAACCAGCGCCGCTGCCTTTGGAACCGATCCGCTAGCATGAAACCCGTCATCGGAGTCACCCCCGACTTCAATGCCGGTGATCGTCAAGAATGGGGCGGCAAGGAGCCCACATATTTTTTGCGGGCCCGGTATGTCCGCGCCATTGAGGAACTCGGCGGCGTGCCGGTAATTCTGCCACTTGTGGCGAACCGATCCGCACGCCGGCGCCTGCTGGAAGGGGTCGACGGACTCCTCCTGACAGGAAGCGGGCCGGACTTGGATCCAACCCTGTACGGAGAAAAAAAGCGATATGCCTTTCCGGTCGTCGCTAAACGACGCTCCAGCTTTGAATTGGACTTGGTTCGGTTAGCCATCCGGAACCACATCCCCACGCTGGCTATTTGCGGAGGCATGCAAAGCATGAATGTCGCCTGCGGAGGGAGCCTGTATCAGGATATTCCGGCCCAGGTCGACCATGTGTTACAGCACCGACAGACGACACCGGCGGTTCGACTCTCTCACAGCATCTCCATCACACCCGGCAGCCTGCTCAATCGAATCGTCAAGCGCGCCCGCATGCAGGTCAACAGCTCGCATCACCAATCGGTGAAAGCAGTCGGGCACGCCCTTATTGCCAGCGCAACCGCGCCGGATGGCATCGTTGAAGCGATCGAACTTCCGACGCACCCCTTCTTTCTCGGCCTGCAATGGCACCCCGAATTTTTGTTCGAACGACACCTCTTGCACCGACGACTCTTTCAGACATTCTTGCGGGCCGCCTCGCGCCGCCCGTCACTCCAACCTTCGCCTGCGAGACGCAGGAACAACTCATGACACGGGGTTCATTTCGCCATAACAGCGGACATGGACGTGGCGCCGCCGGAGAGAGGACACTGCGTGGGCAATCCGCTGTTTCGCACCAAATCCATCGAACGAATCCTCGCTGATTCCGACGCCCCTGAACATCGCCTGAAACGGACCCTGACGGCCTGGGACCTGACCGGACTCGGCATCGGCGCGATTATCGGCACCGGCATCTTCGTGCTGATCGGCACCGCTATCGTCGGTGATGCGCACCGGCCAGGCGCGGGGCCCGGCATCATGCTGTCGTTCATTCTTTCAGGCATCACCTGCGCGCTCGCCGCCCTCTGCTATGCCGAATTTGCCGCCATGATCCCGGTCGCCGGCAGTGCCTATACCTATTCTTATGCCACCTTGGGAGAATTTCTGGCCTGGCTGACTGGCTGGAATCTGATCCTGGAATATGGCGTGGCCTGCGTGGCCGTCGCGATCGGGTGGTCCGGATACTTTAACAACATCCTCAAACTCTGCGGCCTTGAACTCCCATACTGGGCCACTCATCCTCCCGGCGCGGACGGCGGCATTGCGAACATTCCGGCCGCGATCATCGTGTTGCTCGTCACCTGCATCTTGATTGTCGGGGTGAAAGAGAGCGCGCGCGCCACCTGCGGCATTGTGCTCATCAAGCTGGCCGTGATCGCCTTCTTCATTGCGGTCGGCACATCCTCCGTCGACACGGCCAATTGGTCCCCCTTCATGCCGTTCGGATTTGCCGGCGTCGGCGCGGCCGCAGCCATCGTGTTCTTCGCCTATATCGGATTCGACGCTGTGTCCACCACCGCTGAAGAGGCCAAGAACCCCCAACGGGATTTACCCATCGGGATCTTCGCCTCGCTGGCCATCTGCACCGTGCTCTATATTTCTGTGGCCGCGATCCTGACCGGATTAGTGCCTTATTCGCAAATCGACGTTCATGCCCCGGTAGCGGAAGGGCTCCGCATGGTCGGATTCAAGTGGGGAGCCGCCATCGTGGCAACCGGTGCGGTAGCGGGCATTACCAGTGTCCTGGTGGTGATGATGCTGGGCCAGATTCGGGTCTTTTTCGCCATGTCGCGGGACGGTCTCCTGGGTCCCTGGCTTTCAGGCGTCCATCCGAAGTTTCGAACGCCCCACCACGCCACCTATTTGACCGGCGTGGCCGTCGCCATCATGGCCGCACTCATTCCGATCGGTGAGGCAGCGGATATGACGAACATCGGGACCCTCTTTGCCTTTGTCCTCGTCTGTATCGGCATCATGGTCTTGCGCTACACGAAGCCGAACCATCCACGCCCCTTCCGTATGCCATTCATGCCGGTCGTCCCCATTTTGGGAGTCCTGGCCTGCCTGGGCCTAATGTATTTCCTGCCCTGGATGACCTGGATCCGGTTTTTCGTGTGGACCATCATCGGCATCCTGGTCTACGCCATGTACGGGATGCGCCATAGCAAACTCGCCACAAGGCCCTCGACAGAACAGGCCGAGACACCTCGACCGGCATAGTCGAATTACGAGCCAAAAAACTGGTGACGGGAAAAACTAGGACGATGCTTCGGTTGGAGCAACCGGGGAGGTTGTCGGAGGTGCTGCTGCAGCCGGGGCCGCAGGTGGAGGAGATGCTGGCGCCGGAGTCGAGGTACCTGCTGCCGCAGGAGCAGGCTGAGCAGCCGCAGGCTTGGGAGGAGCAGAGGGCTTCGGCGGAGCAGGCCGCTCCGGTTTAATCCCGCCTTCCCAGGAAGGACCTGAATACATATCGGCGGCCAACCCTTTGCCTTTCCACTTTTCTTCGAAATCTGCAGCCGCTTTGTTCGGGGTTTCTCCCGCACCCACCACGTCATTCCAGGGATAGGCCCGGGGACCAATCTGGCACCCGGTCTCCGTACGCCTCAAATAGAGGGCAATCGGGTTCCCCCGGTACGGCCCGAGATAGATATGCACTGACCCCACATATTCGAGCAATGTGGCCACCGCGCCTCCAAGAAGAGGTGCATGATGCCATAAGAGGCGGGAAGAGGGCAAGATGGACCTATCACCCCCCTGCTATTTGGTCCAGAAGCGATTAGGTCGTAACGGGGCGCTCTCTCGTAGGGCGCATGCGCAGCAGGTACACCCCCAAGATGAGGACGATGATAACGGTCACGTTGAGGCCGACATCCATCACATACTGCTGGAAGAGTTCCTGCCGCGCCTCTCGCGTCACCACCTCAAGCTGATGGGATAATTCCGCGCTGGCCGTCAACACCCGTCGCGTGCAGGCGATGATGCCGACCGCCAGATAGGGCTCCAATTCCAACACCTCGGTCTGAAGAAACCGCACCACCGTACGGAACAATTCCAGCAGGATGATGACGAGCAGCAGATCGTTCAACAACTTGAGTCCGGCAGGCAGCAGCGGGACATCGTTGGAGCGCAAGAAAAAGGCGTACCAGGCATGAACAAAAATCAGCATGCCTAAGGCCAGCAAGCTGAATCCCGCCGCGACATAGCCCAACCGGTCTAAGTGATCCATGAATCCCAGCAACCACTGCATGGTTGCCCGGCGAGACTTCTCCAAAGGCCCGGGAGGGGTCACCGGCGGCGTCATGCTGTTCCTGCCTGACCGGTAGGCATGGGGGAATCCTCCAGTGGTTGACCGAATTTCAAACCATTGACCGCCTTGGCTGTGATGGTGTGGCCACAACAATCAATCCCCTGAAACCCGGCACCGCCGTCGATCACCATCAGGCGCAGGCCGCAGGAGTCGGGGAACTGCCGCTTTTCCTCCAGCATAGCCCCGGGGAGCAATGCGCCTTTTTTCCGGCCTCTCGACGAGATGATATCGGAGACCACATCTTCTTCAGTCAGCTCATGCCCGCAACAGAGGATCTTCTGGAAACCCTCGCCGCCCCCAGCCACCTTGACCACCAACCCGCACGAATCCGGAAAGCGCTTTCGCTCGTCGAGAATGTCACCTTTTTTGATTGCCATGCCGCCTCGGTATGAAAGGAAAGACGTGAAACGTCACATGATTCGATAGTCAATCAGATCGCCGGGGGAAAAGCCAGCGCAGACTCTATCGGCCGAGCCCAGGATATGGAGAGCCTGGATCGCGCTGTAGAAATCAGGCCGGCGCCATGAATTGAGCAGAAAAAGAACACCCACTCCCCCCGTGCCTGGAGTGAGAGGCGAACGGAACAGGGCGCACGCAGATCAGACGTGCGTCACTGGAGAATCATGGGCTGGTGCCGCCTGACCCCTCTCAACTAACGTCGGTTTGGGGATGCGCGCATAGGCCTTGTGCCATGAGTCGAGCAGCACCTTGTGCGACCGGCACCCAACCACCAACCGCGCATCGGAAATCGTGACCGGCTTGTAGGGATGGAGGTACCGCACCTTGAGCTTCGCCACACGGGCCAGCGACTGGTCCAGCCTCTCCTGAGTGATCCTGCCATCTTTCACCGCACGCTCCATCGCTTGCATGGCGGTCATGACACGGTCCTGGTCCTTGCAGATCAACAGGACATCGCATCCGGCCACAAACGACCGGACTGCCGCTTCGCCGATCCCGTCGTGATCGATAATGGCATGCATCTCCAGATCGTCGGTAAAAACCACGCCCTCATACCGAAACTCTTCGCGCAACAAGCGCTGGATCACCGCCGAGGACAGGGTTGCCGGTGCCTCCGGATCCAAGGCCCGATACAGCACATGGGCGGTCATCAAACTGGCTACGCCATAACGAATGGCCTGCTGAAAGGGAGGAAACTCCGTATCGCGCAACCGCTGGAGCCCCGCATCCACGACGGGAAGCTCTTTGTGCGAATCCGTCGCCGTGTCTCCATGGCCGGGGAAGTGCTTCCCGCATGCGACCACCATATTGTCCTGCAGCCCTCCGATGGTCGCCGACCCCATCTCGCCGACAAGCTCGGGAGCAGCGCCGAACGCCCGATCGCCGATGACGGGATTGTCCGGATTGCTGTTCACATCTAGGACCGGAGCCATGTTCATATTGATCCCCACCGCCCGCAACTCTTTGGCAATGGTCGCGGCAGCGGAGTAGGCCAGTTCACTGGAGTTGCACTGTCCCAGCTGTCCGCAGGGAGGGAAAATCGTAAATTCGGCGGGCAGCCGGGATACCCGGCCGCCCTCCTGGTCAATCGCGATCAGCAGCGGCTGAGCGGGCGACAGTTTCTGCAGCCCGTTGGTGAGATCGACGATCTGCTGAACCGACTCGAGATTGCGGCGGAAAAAGATGACGCCGCCCGGCTTGGAGGCTGTCAGAAACGAAGCCAGGTCTTTGGTGACCGTGGTCCCGGTGAAACCTATCATAAAAAGCTGACCGATCTGCTCGCGTAATGTCATCACTCGCTACTCCGACGATCTGGTGAGAAGCAGGCAGATCCCCCGTTGCGTTCACGTACCGAAGGCAGGTCCTACGGCAACGTGCGGTCCAGGAGGAACTGAATGAGGAGGCGTGTGCCGATCCCGGTCGGACCCTTCGGCAGATACGCTCGCTCACGTTCGCTCCAGTCGGTGCTCGCAATGTCCAAATGGATCCATGGGCAATCGCCGACAAACTTGCTCAGGAACAAGGCGGCGGTGATCATCCCTCCGCCCCGGCCGCCGATATTCCGCATATCCGCCACATCGCTGCGCAGTTGCTCGAAATACTCCTCCCACAACGGCATCTCCCACACGCGCTCGCCGGCGCGCTGGCCGGCGTTCCGGACATGTTCTTTCAACTGATCGTTGTTGCCGAACATCCCGATGGCAAATTGGCCGAGCGCCACCACGCAGGCGCCGGTCAGGGTCGCAATATCGATCAACACCGCCGGTTTGTACCGGGTGGCATAGGCCAACGCATCGGAGAGGATCAGTCGGCCTTCGGCATCGGTGTTCTGAACCTCAACCGTTTTTCCGGACAGCGTCGTCACGATATCGCCCGGCCGCATCGCGCGCCCGCCCGGCATATTTTCGGCTACGGGCAGAATGCTGACGAGGTGGAGCGGAAGCTTGAGCCGCGCGGCAGCCCGCATCGTCGCCAGGACTTCGGCGCCGCCCGTCATATCCGCCTTCATATGTTCCATGTTCTCGGCCGGCTTCAGCGAAATGCCGCCGGTGTCAAAGGTGATGGTCTTTCCCACCAGCACCACCGGAGGATCGCCCTTCTTCGCTTTGGCGCCCTTGTATTCCAGGATGATGAACTTCGGCGGTTCGTGGCTGCCACGCGCCACACCCAGTAGGGCACCCATGCCAAGCTGCTCCATGTCCTTCTGTTCGAGCACCTTCAGACGCACACCGGATTCTTTGGCCACCGCCTTGGCCTCACGTACGATGCGCGTCGGCGTCATCACGTTGGCCGGATGGTTGCACAGGTCGCGAACCAGCACCGTCGCTTCAGCAGTCGCCACACCGCGCCGGATGCCCTCGGTCATTTGGGGGAGCAGCGAGGCTTGCGACGTGTAGATCGTCAACCGTTCGACGTCGATCGGCTTGCTTCCATTGGGGCTACGATAGGCGGTGAATTGATAGTTACCGAGAATGGCGCCCTCCGCCATGGCCTGCGCCACATCCTGGACCGGAATCTCCTCCAGAATGGCGGCCGGCAACACGACGGCGAAGGAGGTCACTTTCGCCTGACGGACACGTTTGATCGCAATACCAAGCGCCTGGCGGAACGCATCCACACGGAGATCTTTTTCCTTACCCAATCCAGCCAACAACAGCCGTTTTGCTCTGGCCTTGCCCTGGGTATGGACCAGCAACCCTTCGCCGAGCTTCCCTTCGAATTCTCCGCGCTGAATCAAAGCGGCAAGCTGTCCCCCGAGTTGAGCATCGATGGCGGCAGCCTCCTGCGTGAGATCAGAGCCACCCTCGCAATGGAGCAACACCAGAACCTCGGCCGCCTCGTTTTCTGCCCGTCCAACCTGTGCGTGAACTTGGATCTTCTTCATCAATCCTCCCCTGGTTCTTGCCGTTCAGCGTTCATCATCAGCCGCTCACAGACTGCCCCGTCCTTAAGAATCACACCCCTCTCAAACGCCGCGCATATCCGGCGCCCAAATGTATTTGTGCATTTGGAGCTGGAACCGCACCGGCAACTTATCGGCCAGTATCCACTCCGCCAGATGCCGCACCTCCACTTCGCCGAACACCGGACTCATGAGCACCGTGCACCGCGCCGGAAGATCGTAACGATGGAGCACGTCCCGCGCCCATTCATAGTCAGATCGATCCTTGATCACAAATTTCACTTCATCGTGAGGTGCGAGCCGATCGAGGTTCGGCCAATACATTCGATCCGTCATCCCACTCCCGGGACATTTCACATCAAGAATCACATGGACGCACCGATCGACACCGGCCGTATCGATGGCCCCGCTGGTTTCCACCAGCACCTCGAACCCCTCGTCACACAGGCGACTCAGCAAGGGCAGCGACTCCGTCTGGCTCAACGGTTCCCCCCCGGTCACTTCCACAAGATCACAATTGAAGGCGCGGACCTGATTGACGATGTCGTCGATCGTCATATCCCGACCGCCGTAGAAGGCATAGGCCGTGTCGCACCAAGTGCACCGGAGCGGACACCCGGTCAACCGGACGAATACGCAGGGACGGCCGGCATAGGTAGACTCGCCCTGGATGCTGTGGAAAATTTCGGTAATCTTGACCATCGCCGATTGACTCAGCGGCTCAGCATCGCACTGATGGATGAATCGGGGGACTTATCTCCATCTCGTCACAGGCCATCCATTGCGTCGCGCAATGCGATCCATTCCGCGAATCGGATTCACAACCAATGGATGCCCCACCATTTCCAGCAACTCAACATCGCCGGGACTATCGCCATAGGCAAACGACTGCGTCAGATCAATGCGTGATTCCTGTGTCAACCGGGCGATCAAGGCGCGCTTGCCGGGGCCATAAGGAAGGGGGACACAGACCTGGCCTGTAAAACGACGCTGTTGCCGTTCCAGTTTCGCGGCCAGCAGGGTGGGGACCTCCAGCAAGGTGGCCAACGGAGCAATGAGGAAGTCGAGGGATCCGGTCACCAGCACGATATGGTGCCCCGCCCGACGATGTTCGTCCATCCGAGCGAGCCCCTGCGCCGAGAGACGTGGAAACAGCTCGGCACGACAGAACTCCTCAGCCAGTGACTCAACCTCTGCCGCAGCCTTCCCGGCCAGATAAAGCTTCCGTTCCCGCAGGGGGTGCAATGACACCGGAGGCGCATTGCGAAGCACCCAGCCAACACTATCCCGCAGCTCGCGCCACCCGACAAGACCCCGCTTCCAGAGAAAGCGAAAAAAACGGACTTCGCTCGCCTGCCCCGGGAGCAAGGTATTGTCGACATCAAACAACGCGGCAATGTCAGTCTGCCGGCTGGTGCCCGAAATATGTGAGAGTGAGAGAGGCGTCATCTCGATTGTTGGCCTGCTGATCGCTGTGATAAGGAAGAATCTGCGACAGGTCCGCACAGCACGCGTGAATTCTACTGGACAACTAGTTGATTGACAAGCATTTTGGACCACTTCTATAATGCGCTTCCTCTGAGGCCTGGCACCGGCGTAGCAAGAATGCGCGTTTCACCGCCGTCTAGCTTGTGTGTACCTCGCTTCATGTTTCGACGGAGAGACTCTCGGTTGCCGAAGTGGTGGAATGGCAGACACGCACGTTTGAGGGGCGTGTGGCGCAAGCCGTGCGGGTTCAAGTCCCGCCTTCGGCACCAAACTCAACAGTCGTTCGACGAACTCACCGCCCATCAGCGACTCGCCGCAAATACGGCACGTTCGTTTCAGCACCATCTTTCTTCAGGCGCTTCTTCTCTCCGGCAGGGTGCACCCGACACGAGCACCTGCACCATCCGGCTCATTGTGCAGCCACCAGCCAGGATCGACGGCTCTGCAATGACTCCTCTGCTACAGATAAACGGCCCTATTCCACTAGGGCCTAATTACATTCCCAATTGTCAATCATCTCTAACCGCCTACTCCGGCTTGGTGCTATGATGTGCGGCGTGCAAGCCTATTCACTGGATGGTGAGTGCGACACTTCATACCAAATGAACGTTCCGCCGAAGCAGTCCCGCCACCCCTCTCGCATCCACGCATGGTGAGGGAACGTCCACTAAGGATGCAGCCCGCTCATAGCAGACGAAGGAGGCACCTGTGACCGCGCAAGACGTGACAACGGCCCTCCCGCCGCCGGGAGATTTCAGCACCGTTGAGGCCCTTGTCCGAACCCTGTCCGGTCAAGCATCCATCGGCATCTTTCTGTCGGACCCCGAAGGCCGCACGCTGTACCTGAATGAGCGGCTGCGCCGCATCGCCGGACTTCCCGTCGTACCGACGCCAGGGGAATGCTGGCGCAATGCGCTGGCACCCGAAGACCATGACCCAATCTGCAGCGAATGGTCTGGAGCCACCAACGCCGAGCGCAGCTTTTCACGTGAGTTTCGCTTCCGGCGGCCGGACGGCTCGCTGCGCTGGGTCATGGCGGAAGCCTTCCCATTGCGCAGCGGCGGAGAACCCTCCGGCGGTTACGTCGGCATCGTGCGCGACATTACCCCCAGACAACTGGCACTGGACGCCCTGCACGCAAGCGAGGAGCGCTATCGGACGCTGGCGCAACAGTCGCCCCATGCAATCCTCGTCCATGCGGACTCTGCCATCCTGTTCATCAATGAAGCCGGCGCCCGGCTTTTCGGACTCGCGACCGCACACCCCATCGAGGGCCGCCCGCTGTGGGATTTCTTCCCGAAAGAGTTTCTCCACGACCTCCCCTTGGCAGAAGCCGCGCCCAGCCCCTCAGTCGAGCGACAATTGGTACGACCCGATGGAACGGTCATTGATGTCGAATTGACAGCAGCCCCGGTCATGTTCGATGGACATCCAGCCGTCCAAATTCTGGGCACCGATATCACCGAACGGAAGGTCATCGCCGGGCAACTGCATCGGGCAAAAAAAATGGCGACCGTGGCGACGCTGGCCGGCGGCATCGCCCATGAATTTAACAATTGCCTGACCGCCATCATGGGGTTCTCGGACTTGGC
Organism: Nitrospira sp. ND1; assembly: GCF_900170025.1. Classification (NCBI taxonomy): domain Bacteria; kingdom Pseudomonadati; phylum Nitrospirota; class Nitrospiria; order Nitrospirales; family Nitrospiraceae; genus Nitrospira; species Nitrospira sp. ND1. The sequence goes on from NZ_FWEX01000006.1 coordinate 1,757,660, forward strand.
GCTGCCGTCACTCGTGCCGGACAGTCGCGTCCATGGCCACATCCAGCAGGTAGTCCTCGCGTCGAAACGGGCTCGTGATCTCGTCACACAAATGCTCATGGTCGGTCGACAGGCGGACGGCGCGAAACAGCCGCTCTCCCTGGATATCCTCCTCAAAGAAACACTGCGAGTCCTGAAGATGAAACTGCCGGAGTCCATCAGCCTCCGCGAATGGATTCCCGGCGCAACCAACCCCGTGCTGGCCGACCCAACCCAGATCCATGAACTTTGCCTGAACCTGCTGGCACGGTCTCAACAGGCCATGACGATCAGCGGCGGGGTCTTGGAGGTCCGCCTCGACAATATGGGTCTTGACGCTTCGATGACCGGTCACGACCTTCCGCTCCCACCAGGTCAGTATGTGCGCCTCATGATCTCGGATACCGGTGACGGCATTCCCGCTGACATCCGGACGCCCAACATGTATCCACTTTTCGCACCCCCCTCGACGGGAAGCAAAGCGGGAGCGGGGCTCGCGGAGTTACAGCGAATCGTGAGCGAGCATGGCGGAACACTCCGCGCCACCAGCACAGCCGGCCAGGGCACCACCATCGAGGTCTATCTGCCCGCAATGCTTCAGCCCCCTCAGACAGTGGCTCAGGAACCGAGCCGCGAGCGCGCCGCACCCCTCACGGAAGCGAAGGAATTTCTTGCCGAGCATGACAAAGAGCGGTAAATTCACTGTAGTAGTTAAACGGTGTCGAAAAGCCGCCACCGGCCGTCTCCTGAGAGCCGCAACACAATACCCAAACACTCGAACACGAATACTCCTGTGAGGAATGTTATGCCCTCGGTCCTGATCGTGGATGATGAAGAAGCGATTCGCCGACTGATTCGCAGCACGCTGGAACAGGCAGGCTATCATGTCCGCGAAGCGGCCGACGGCAAAGCAGGGCTGTCCCACTATCGCCAATCCCCGGCTGATCTCGTGATCATGGATATCCTGATGCCGGACCAGGACGGCCTTGAGAGTATTTTGACGCTCCGTCGTGAATTTCCCGAGGCCAGGATTATGGCGATCACCGGCGGAAGCGACATGATCGGCATCTTAAACTTCCTCGATGTGGCCCGTATGCTGGGCGCGCGCCGCACGCTCCAGAAACCCTTCGAGATGCAGCAGCTCCTGGATGCGGTTCAAGCCGAGATCGCCGGCTGACCGACGCCTCCCTCATCTAGTCCGTTCGTCATACCGCCCCACTGTCACATTGACTTCCGGCACATCGATCCGCACACTAGCGCCCGCTTTCCGATCCCCTTCATACATACAAGAAAGATGTGATCATGAAGACGTGGTGGACTCCGCAGCTACACGCGGTATTCGGCGGCATCGTCGTCGCAATCGGGGTTTTCGTCATGTGGGAGCAGGCTGCGACCACTTGGGCCCTGCTCGTCGCCACTGCATCGACTGCCTTTCTCTGGTGGCAGGGACGCAGCATCGCGGCCGTCTGGGCCTGGACCACCCTGGGGCTCGGGATCGAAAGCATGACCTGGCCGATTGTGACCATGATTCGAATGAGGATGGGGGGAAGTCAGCCGACCGAGGAGCAGATGGAAACGATTCTGAACGCCGTGCTGTTCGGACTGTTCACATCGGTGTTCTGGATCACCTTCGCGTTTGGACTATTCAAGCGTATACGCGAACAGAACGCCCCGCCGGCACCACCGCCCGGAAACGGGCCGGTCCCGGCACGGAGCAAGAAGAAACGGGCCAGGCGCTGACTCTCGTCACGCCATGGCAACCGGATCGACATCGATATCGAACCGGAGTCCACCTCGTCGTGATTCCCGATCGAGCACTTCACGGGTCCGCACGACTATTTCTTTGCCTACCTCAAGAGACAGAGACTTGACCAGAATCTGCCAACAATAGCGACCTCGCGCCATGGCATGTGGTGCCGGAGACGGTCCCAGGATAACGATGCTGCTCGTCTCTCCACCGAAACCAGTGGAACGCTGCGGCAGAGGCGAACCGTCGCCGGCATTGGTCCCCCGATTTCCGGCGCTCACCACCTCAGCCCGTAGCAACGCCGCCCAGCGACCGGCGGCTTGGGCGACCACCGGTTCCAGCGTCCCGGACACATCCAACCTCACAAGCGACGTCAAGGGCGGGTACTGAAGCATCTGCCGAAAAGCCTGCTCCTGTTGAAGAAACACGGAATCGTCACCAGCGGCCACCGCCATAATCGCATGATGATCCGTTAACCGGGTCTGGATCATCACCGCGCCTCCGGCATGAGCGGGCAGAGCTAACTCCACGGCATCCATCAGGCCATGGTACATCCGTTCCGCCGAGCGAAAGTCCGGCACGTGAAGACCGGCATCCGCATCCGGAACCCCGACAAACGCCGCGCGTGCCTGAAGGCCAAACCGGAATAACATCTGCGTGCCGATCACGATGTCCAATTCACCGGCGGCAAGCAGCCGACTGAACGCCCGTGCATCAGCAGGTCGGCGAATCGTCTCACCATCCACACGACCCACCCGCGCCAGAGGGAACTTCCGCCGTACGGCCTCTTCGATACGCTCCGTACCTGAGCCAACCGGCTCCAACTTGAGCGATTGGCACCGAGTGCAATGATCCGGCACGGGTTTCGTTCGCCCGCAGTAGTGGCACCGCACATGATTGCTGCGCCGGAAAAACGTCAATGCAACGCTACATGCATCGCACTGCGGCATCGCGCCACAGTCCCCGCAATGCAAGACACTCGCAAATCCTTTGCGGTTCAGATAGAGAATCGCCAGCGCGTTCTGCCGCAGGGCTTCCTGAATGCCCTCATAGAGCGGCGGCGATAGCAAGGTTCCCGCCGGGGTCTCCCTGGAGTATTCCCTCAAATCGATGACCTGCACCCTCGGAAAACCTGACGGATCTCGGTAGACACAGGCGGTCATCTCCCCGTGCTGAACCGCCGACCAACTCTCAAGCGACGGATGGCTCGAGGCCAGCACCAACAGGGCTCGATTGCAGAAGGCCCGCCGCCGTGCCACCTCCCGCGCATGGTACCGGGGCGATTGCTCCTCCTTAAGGGACGCATCGTCCTCACCTTCCACCCACACCAATCCCAATCGATCGATGGGCGCGAACACCGCCATTCGGGTGCCGACCAGGATCGTGGCCGACGAATCCTGTGCCGATTGCCACACTGCTGCGCGTTCCCTTGCCGAAAGACCACTGTGTAGGAGCAACGGCCGTTCTCCCGCTGCCGCCAGGGCTTCGGCCAATCGACCGGCATTCTCGACGTCACCCGTGACGACCAACACACGCCGCCCACGACGGATAGCGGCCCGAGCTGCCTGCACAAGACACCAGAGTCTGGTGGCCCGAGCCCCTTGAATCAGGAACGAGCCGTATGCGTCCTGCAAAAGCGCCCGGCCAACGGTATCAGGCCACGCTGCCGCATCCAGTGGCGGCGGCAAGTCATCAACTGTCAATCTCGCGAAAACCGCCTGCTCCGCCCCCGGAGAAGGGGGTTTTTTTGCTCGAGCCGCCCTCGGGACAACCGCGTCATCGCAGCGCACCACGAGCCCTCTTCGAATCAGGATCTGCACCGCGCGCATGACACGGGACTTGTCACCCTGTGCCAGGGTACCCTCTGTAATGCCCTTGGGACGACGACGAAGGCGCGAGAGCACCTGAGTTTCCACTTCTCCCAAGCCCTCAGGTAACGACGAATTGTCCGTGCCCTGCGCGGTCGGCCGATACCGTGATGGCCGCCGATCGACCTGATCGACAAAAGGCGCCACAAGCTTGATGCATTGCCCCCACGGTGCGGCATACCGGTCGGCCACCCACCGGCTGAGATCGATTTGACTGGAGGTGAGCAGGTGGTCTGGAGACGCTGGGGCAAGGCAGCGGACGGCTTTCAGCCCCTGCTCGGGAGCGCCGAGCGGAAGGCGGTCATACACCGCCGTGACGAGACCGTGAAGGTCCTGGGACCCAAACGGCACGATCACTGATTGCCCGATTGCGACCTGCCCCTTGAGTGAAGACGGGATCAGATAGGTAAAGGGCCGGTGAAGGCGGCGCGGCAGCACCACATCGGCATACCTAGGGGGAAGCGCAGGAGCCACCGGTGGAGTTGCAAACGAACGGTGATCGAACATGCGGCATTCTAACAACACCGGATGAGAGCAACAATCACGGTCCTTGCGAGAAGGGGGCTGACGGGACGCCGTAGTGGAAGCGGGGGGGGGCTATCTGCCAGGAGCGAGGATCAACACACCTGTGGCGACGGGCCTCCTCGGAAGAGACCCGTCGCCCGTCACTCATTACGAACCGGGCGGGGGCGAGGCCGTCTCACCGCCGACAGGCGAAACCGGCACTGCGACATCCGAGGGAGCGGGAGCGATCGGTGCATCCACCGACGCCGATCCTGCCTGGGTGGCTGAAGCGGGTGGCACGACTGCGGTGGATGCCGGTGCCGCGTCCAGTTGGTTATACGTAAACTGCGCAGGGATCGGATCGCTCTCACTCAGCGGCGCCTTCGCGGACTGGGCCTGGGTGCCCTCCTCCGGCGAATCGAGCACAACCTCGATACGGCGGTTTTTTTTGCGGCCCTCCTCGCTCCCATTGCTGGCGACAGGACGGCTCGCTCCATACCCCACGGCAGACAACTTCGCCGAATCCATGCCGCCCTTCTCGATCAGATACCGCACGATCTCGGCGGCACGGGCCTTGGACAACTCCCAATTGGTTGGGAATACTCCTTTGAGCGACGGCCCTATCTCCATATTGTCGGAGTGACCTTCCACGCGCACCTGCTGAGAGACCGCAGCAGTCCTCAAATACTCCGCCAGTTGTTCCAGAATGGGTACGCCGGCAGGTTTCACTTTCACCTCACCGGATTCATATTCCAACTGATCTGCCAGATCATCAAGATTGATCCTGGTGCTTCCATGAGCGCGCTCGACCCTGGGTTTGCTCATCGAATGGGACTCGCTCGGCATCGCGACAGCGCTGTCCGTCCTGACGTTCATCACCGGTTGGACCGTCGCAGCCGGAACATCCGAGTCCCCGTTCTCATATTGCATGACCTCAACAGGCGAAGCGTGTTTGGAGCGAACGCGGTCGCCGATCAGCGCACGGGCTGTGGCCTTGGACAACACCGCGGTAGCTGTGTGGGGCTCGGTAGAAAGAATCTTCACTTCCCCGATTTTCCGCTCAGGAAGCCCACCGCCGGTACGGAAGACTTCCAGATATTCGCCGGAACGGAGGCCTTCGTCTTGTCCCTTGTCGAGATAGACCAGGTTTCCCTGCGACACGAGCGACATATGTTTATCGGCCTGCAGTTCAACAATCATGGCTTCGATCTCGGCATGCTCCGAGGCGGTCTCAACGACTTCTTCTGCTGAAGGCGGTGTAAACCGCATGACCGGATCGCCAGGGGAGAGGGGACCATAGGACCGAACAACCTGGACGCCAACCAGTGCCGCGTCTATCTGAATGACTTTCACCACCCCCACTCTATTGATGATATAGCCCATGTACTGCTTGGTCATGGGGTGAAACACTTTGCGCGAGCGCCGGTACACGGTGTAAAGGTCACCGAGCGCCGCATCACCCGGATTCTTCAATTTGAGATAGAGGGTATCGGTCCCGGACCAGCCCAACATCATCCGGTTCCCGGAGAGTTGGTTGTCCCCGGTAATCACATTGATAACCCCGTCAATCGGCATCTCCTGTCGAATCGAGCCGGCGGCATACGTGAGGGCGGCTTCCCCCAGGCGAACACTTTGAGCGTTCTGAGCATGAACAGGGATGGCCGTCACAGCTGCGAGACTGCAAGACAGGATGATCAGGCTGGCGCGCATGGGTAATGTCCTCATATTGATCACACCTAGGAGGGTTATCTGTAGCAACCTTAGCAAAGAGCAGGGGCTTGTCAAGAAACGGGACGGCGCTGGACGGTTTGCTTCAGGTCTCCACGGGTGCTATCGTAAGCCTCGCACCGGAGTGACGATTCGGCAGGCATCGATAGCAGGGCGTCTGAATAGCGAGGTATGGCGTGGGAACAGAGAAGCGGCGCATCAACACTCAAATGCCCCGCAGATTGAAGGTTCGAACCGCCACGCCCATGGCTTCAGAATGGGATATCAGCGTCGGATCCCCGCCGAGTGCGCTAAGAACCCCGGCCGACAAGATGAGGACGGGATCCTCGAATAGCCAAGCCACCCCCGACACATCGCCGACACTTCCCAAGAAGAACGCAAGTCTCCCCGGCTCATAGCCACAATCCGCTGTGGCACCTAACTGCTGGACAGTATTCAGTTTCTAGGACTTTCGGGACTAGAGGCCTAGGTCCTTTGTGCGCTTGCTATTAAAAATAGGCAGGGGCTAAGATTCCGACCTCCTAATTAGCCCTATAAGCCCTCAAACCCGTTAAGGTTCGAGCCAATGGCCGGTTCCGAGCTCCTCTTAGAGTACCTAAGTCGATATTTTCCGATCCTGATGTTTGTGTTCGTCGCACTGGCGTTCGGCGCGGGCACATTGCTCATCAGCTACTTCGTCCAGCCGAAGTACCCGGAACCGGAAAAACTCTCCACTTATGAGTGCGGATCTGAACCGTTTTCCGATGCCCGGATGCCGTTCCCAGTTCGCTACTACATCTTTGCCATGCTGTTTGTCATTTTCGATGTGGAAGTCATCTTTCTGTATCCCTGGGCTATTGTTTTCAACAAGATCGGCCTGATTGGGCTTGTAGAGATGCTGATCTTCATCGGACTTTTCCTCGTCGCCTATGTCTACGCGTGGCGAAAAGGAGCTTTGGAATGGGATTGATTCAGCTGGGAGGCCACGATAAAGACGGGACTCCCGATGTCATTACTCTCACGGTGGAAAAAGCCGTGAATTGGGCCCGGAAAGGGTCCTTGTGGCCGATGACCTTCGGACTGGCTTGCTGCGCCATTGAAATGATCGCCGCCGTCTCGTCCCGTTACGACATGGATCGATATGGTGCCGGGGTCTTTCGGGCCTCCCCCCGCCAGTCCGACCTCATGATCGTGGCCGGAACCGTCTGCCGCCGCATGGCCCCGGTTATTCGCAAGATTTACGACCAGATGCCGGAACCGAAGTACGTGATTGCCATGGGATCGTGCGCAACATCCGGAAACATTTACGACAGCTACAGCGTGGTGCAGGGAGTGGATCGATTTGTGCCGGTCGATATTTATGTGCCGGGGTGCCCCCCGACTCCGGAGGCCTTATTCGATGGCATTCTGAAACTGCAAGAGCGCATCATGCAAAAGCGTGTGTTCCTCGCGCAGCCGAAAGAAGTGAAAGACGCCCTGAAGGTCTGACGCACGGAAACGAACCGAATGAGTCAACTGGCCAAACGTATCGAGGATACCTTTCCGGGCGCCTGCACCCAGGTGGTGGAGTGGCGCGGGGATGTTTCCGTCACCGTCAAACGTGAGGCCTTGCACGACATCGGCAAGTTTTTACGCGATGACCCGGCCATGAGGTTCGACTACATCGTCCATGTGAGTTCGGTCGATTGGCCGGATGACGAGGAACGTTTCGAAGTGGTCTATGAGGTGTATTCGATTCGAACCCGGCAGCGCATTCGCCTGAAAACTCGGGTTCCGGAGTCGGATTGTATTGTGGACTCCTTGACCGACATCTGGAAGGGCGCTGATTTCATGGAGCGCGAAGTGTACGACATGATGGGAATCCGGTTTCGGAACCATCCCGACCTTCGTCGCATTCTGATGCCGGACGAGTATGAAGAAGGCTACCCCCTACGCAAAGACTTTCCGCTCCGCGGCAAAGGATGGCGCGATACGTTTGAATTTTTGGACGAGCCGACCCGGTAGGGCGGCCATTTTGGACTACTAAACGCTCATGGCACAGTTCGAAGATCAACGAACTACAATCTATAAAGTCGATCCGGAACATCCGGAAGACGCGACGCTTCCAACCCTGCGAACGGAAGAGCTGCTCCTCAATATGGGGCCGCAGCACCCCAGCACGCACGGCGTGCTGAAAGTCATCCTCGAGCTGGAAGGCGAGCGGTTGGTCAAGTCCACCCCGGTGATGGGCTTTCTCCACCGCGGTGTAGAAAAGCTGGCTGAAGAAGGCACATATCATCAGTTTATTCCGCACACCGACCGCCTCGATTACGTGTGTGCGATGTACAACAACTTCGCGTATTGCCGCGCCGTCGAAAAGCTAATGAACATCACCGTGCCGGACCGCGCCGAGTACCTGCGCACGATCGTCGCGGAAATCCAGCGCATTATCGGCCACCAGTTCTGGCTCGGCACGCAGGCCCTCGACATCGGGGCGATGACGGTCTTCTTCTATTGCTTCCGGGACCGTGAAATTCTGCTCGATTGGTTTGATGAACTGTGCGGCGCTCGCCTCACGACGAGCTGGTATCGTATCGGCGGCGTCGAGCGCGATTTCACACCGTCCCTGTTCGCCAAGCTGAAACAGTTCCTCGACTATTTCCCTCCGAAGATCGATGAGTACGTGATCTTCCTGGAGAAGAACCGCATCTGGCTGGCGCGCACCAAAGGCGTGGCCGTGATTTCGGCCGAAGATGCACTGAGCTTTGGCTTGAGCGGACCGACGTTACGAGGCTCAGGCGTTGATTACGATCTTCGTAAATACGAGCCATACTCTGCCTATCCCAAGTGTGAATTCAGCGTCCCGGTCGGCAAGAACGGCGACACCTATGACCGGTACTGGATCCGCGTGCAAGAGATCTACGAAAGCGTCAAGATCATCCGCCAGTGCCTTGAGCAGATCCAGGACGGCCCGATCATGGCTGACGTGCCGAGCGTGACTCTGCCTCCGAAAGAACGCGTGTTCACGAACCTGGAGTCCATGATTCAGCAGTTCAAACTCTTCTCGCAAGGGTTTAACGCGCCTCCCGGAGAAATCTACTGCGGGACCGAAGCGCATAAAGGCGAATTGGGTTTCTACATCGTCAGCACGGGCGGCGGGAAGCCGTACCGGCTGAAAATCCGCGCCCCGTCATTTATCCATATGGGCGCATTCGATCATATGTCGAAAGGCTACATGATCGCGGACGCCGTGACGATCTTCGGCACGTACGATATCGTCATGGGGGAATGCGATCGATGAAGACCGATACAGCACAAAGGAAAAAGTGAGCGGCGCTGATTCATTCTTTCGCCCCATCGCTTTTGACTTGAGGTAACTTCATGGGTTTGAAACCAGCAACCAATCCAGACGTCGAAGCGGCCACGATCGAACTGTCGATCGACGGACGGACGGTATCGGCCAAAGATGGCGTCTCGCTGTACGATGTCATTGCCAGCACGGGCAAGATTATTCCTGCCATGTGTTATCACTATACCTTTGATCCCTTCGGATCCTGCGGTATGTGCCTGGTCATGCAGGAAGGCAAGAAGGCCCCGGTCCGTTCCTGCACTGCCAAGGCGGCAGCCGGTATGGTGATCCGCACTGACGGCGACGACCTCTTCGCGGCACGAAAGAAAGCCGTCGAAAAACATCTCTCGGTTCACCCGCTGGACTGCCCGGTCTGCGACGCAGACGGGCATTGCGAGCTCCAGGACATGGCCTTCCAGCATGGTGTGACCAATCTCGCCAATGCGAAGCAAAAGTTCATTCCTGAAGACACGCGGAGTCTCGTCCTCGACTTCAACATGAATCGCTGCATCGCTTGCGCGGAATGCATCAACGTCTGCAAAGACGTGCTGATGATCGACGCGTTGCAATTCATGAAGAAGGGCGGATTCAACCAGGTCGTGGCGAAAGGGGACCAACCCCTTGCCTGTGAATTCTGCGGAGACTGCCTGGCTGTCTGTCCGGTCGGCGCGATCACGAACAAATATTCCAAGTACCTGTACAAGCCCTGGCAGATGAAAAAAACCACCACCACCTGCAACTATTGTGGTGATGGCTGCCAGATGCATCTCGAAACCAAAGACACCGAAGTCGTCCGCGTGACTTCCCCGCTCTCCTGGAAAAATAAGTGGGGCGACCGGACTGAAACTGCCAAGGGACACGGTGGACTCTGCGTTCGCGGCCGATTCGGATTCCAGTACATCGACAGTGAACAACGCCTTCGGCAGCCTCTCGTCCGCACGGGCGAGACGCTGACGGAAACGCCGTGGCTCGACACCATGCAAACTGTGATCGATCGATTGTCCGACATTCATCGGAAGCACGGACCGGAGTCGATCGCCGGGCTGATTACCGCGCGCTGCACGAACGAAGAATTGTATCTGTTCCAGAAACTCATGCGCGCCGGGCTAAGAACCAACCAGCTCGACAGCAGTGCCCGCTACGGCCACCTCAACTATGTTCATGCCGTACGTCATGCCGTCGGCGTCGGCCGTCCGCTCAACGACTGGGAAGATTTGACCAAAGCCAAAGCCATCTTGGTCATCGGCTCGAATATCACGGAAACTAACCCGCTGACGGCTGTCCGCATCAAGGAAGCCATCCGCGTGTATCACTCCCAGGTCATCGTCGTCGACTCTGCCAACACCAACATCGCGCAACTAGCTTCGCATCCGCTTTTGGTCAAGCCAGGCAGCGAATCGTTCTTGATCGATGGGCTGGTGAAATCGGTGATCGAACAGGATCTGATCGATGAAGCCAGCACCACTCGGCACCCGCAGGCTTTTTCCGCATTGAAGCAAGCCCTGGCACAGGTCTCCCTCGAACAGGTCTCCGCACAGACCGGCATCGCAGTCGAGCAGATCCGGGAAATCGCCGCCATTTTTGCTGAAGCCCCGCGCGCCATTGCGTTGTGTGCCGAAGGCATCGTCCGGCAGCCGAACGGTTACCAGAACGTTCTCAAGCTGATTGATCTCGCCTGGGTGACGGGCAAGTTAGGTCAACCCGGATGCGGCGTGACCACGGTCACAGAAGAAATCAATGAGCAGGGTGCAGTGGATATGGGCGTCGCACCGGAATTCCTCCCCGGGCAGGCACGATTCGATGATCCAGGGGCAAGGGAACGCTTCGAGAAAGCTTGGGACGTGACCCTTCCTGCCAGCGGAAGCGGCGCTAATTTCCTGGAAATTCTCGCCCGTATTCGAAACGGCCAGATCAAGGCGTTGTATGTCATCGGAGAGAATCCCCTGGCCACTTTGCCCGCCTCCATGGATGTGAACGGGACGCTCGAGAAGCTCCAACTGCTCATCGTTCAAGACCCCTTCCTCACAGAGACAGGGCAAATGGCGCATGTCGTCCTCCCGGCTGCCACCTACGCGGAAAAGGACGGCACCTTCACCAATCTGGAGGGCAAAGTGCTCCGTGTGCGTCAGGCAGTTGATCAGGTCGGGGAAAGCCTGCCGGACTGGCATATCATGACGGCGCTGGCCAACGGTTTGGGATATGACTGGACCTATGAATCGCCGCAAGACGTGCAGAATGAAATCATGAAGCTGTTACCGGGCTACTACAATCTCGGCCAGCCTCGCCGCGTCTCGCCATCGGCCGATGCCTATTTGTCGAACGGCTATGAGGCTGAAGTCGCGAGCCGGTATCACCGCCAGACAGCACAATCAACGTCCAGCGACGACACGCAGCCCTTTACCTTACTGACCGGACAAGTGCTCTATCATTCCGGGAAAATGTCCACGCATGCATCGGGGCTCATCAATATCGAACCGAACAACGGGCGTATACGAATGAATCCAGCCGATGTGGAACGGCTCGGACTGAACGATCAATCCACCATTCGCCTCACCTCGCGGCAAGGTTCCGTGCAAGCCGGCGTAAAAGCCGATCCCGATATCCAACCCGGATCGTGCTTCTTCCCCGAGCATTTTAATGAGCCGGCCGTGAAGGACCTGATGGCCGTAGAGGTGGACGCAGTCACGGGAGTTCCGTACTTCAAATCCACGCGTGTAAAGATTGAAAAGGTTGGTGCGTAAGAGTAAGCTCGCTCGTCTTTTTGATGTCGACAGAGGTGGTGAGAATGAGTGTCGGGGCCTTGACCAAGAAAATTCTTCAGGCGGCGTTGTTCTACGAAATTTGGGACGCCATGAAGGTGACCTTCAAGCATATGTTTCATCGCCCCATCACCTTCCAATACCCGCGCGAACAACGCACCATCCCCGACGGTCACCGCGGCGCATTAGGGCTGCTTCGTTATGGAGACGGCCGGGACCGCTGCGTGGGATGCGACCTTTGCGAAGCGGCATGTCCGTCCCGTTGTATCAAAGTCATCAGCCAGGAAGACCCAGAACGTCCCTTGCAGCGCTTTGCCAGCGAGTTCTACATCGACATCACCAAGTGCGTGTTTTGCGGTTATTGTGTCGAGGCATGCCCTGTCAACGCGCTCGCGATGACCAAGATGTACGAATACTCGACCCACGACAAGCGCACCCTCCTCTTCGACAAGAAAAGGCTCTACGAGGTCGGCGAACGTCACCTCGAGGACGCCAAAAAATATCTGTACGCCCATAACCAAGAAAAGAATTCGGACGAGAGCCGGGAATATCGTTATTACTTTCCGCAGTCGGTTCTCAAACCCACACAGTCACAACCCAAACATTTGAGCTGATCGTACCGTTATGGCCTTCCTGTTTTTCGCGTATTTCGCAGTGGTAAGTATTGTCGCCGGCATTCTGACCGTCGCGCTGAAGAATCCGGTGCAATGCGGTCTGGCGCTCCTGGCCCTGCTCCTTCACGTCTCAGGCCTCTTCGTCATGCTGAACGCCGAATTTTTGTGGGCGGTCCAAGTGATCGTCTACGCCGGGGCCATTTTGGTCCTCTATTTGTTCGTCCTTATGTTGCTGAACCTCAAAACCGACGACCGCTATTTCCACGCCAAGGCTCCTTATCTTCTCGCACCAGCGGCCATCGGTTTGGCCTACCTCCTGTTCTTGTTGGTGAGATCCCCGTTCGGCGGCTCCAGGGGCGATGCCTCACCGGCGGCGATCTTGCTGAACGGAGATGCTCATGCCATCGGCATCAAGATGTTCAGCGAGTATTTGCTGCAATTTGAAATCATCGGGGTGTTCCTGACAGGAGCCATCGTCGGCGCGATCGTCCTCGCAAAGACCCCCAAGTCGATCGAAACGAGGCGCGACGCATGATTCCCTTGTCCGCCTATGTGGCTGTAAGTGCCGTGTTGTTTGCGACGGGGTTGCTCGGCGTCCTGATCCGTCGCAATTTTATTATTGTGCTGATGTCGGTCGAAATCATGCTGAACGCGGCCACCATCAACCTGGTCGCCTTCTCCCATTACTTGGAAGCCATGCAGGGACAAATCGTGGCCCTCTTCATTATCGCCATTGCAGCGGGGGAAGCGGCTATCGGGCTCGCCATCATCATCGTGGTGTTCCGCGGCAAGATTTCAACCAACGTCGACGAAATGAATTTGTTGAAGTGGTAACGTGTCCGACTCTATTGATCTGATCGTCAAACTGATTCCTCTGTTCCCGCTGATGGCCGTCATTGTGAACGGCCTCTTCGGGCATCGGTATTCTCACGACCTAGCTCACCGGTTCGCGTGGGGATCGGTCCTCATGTCTTTCCTCTGTGTGCTGGCCGTCTTCACGGAGACCCTGCGTACAGGCGCGGCTCGTGAAGTGGTCGCCTACAAATGGATTTTCGGCGGCGACCTCACAATCAATCTCGCCTATTTGATCGATCCTTTGACCTGCATCATGCTGCTGGTCATCACCGGAGTGGGATTCCTGATCCACGTCTACTCCGTGGGATACATGCACGGAGAATCCGGCTTCACGCGATTCTTTGTGTACATGAACCTCTTTATGGTTTCGATGCTCCTGTTGGTGATGGGCAATAACTACGTTGTCCTCTTTATCGGCTGGGAAGGCGTCGGACTCTGCTCCTATCTGTTGATCGGGTACTACTACGACAAGGTGTCCGCCGCCAAAGCGGCCACCAAAGCCTTTGTGGTCAATCGAATCGGTGATGCCGGATTTCTCCTCGCAATCTTCCTGGTGTTCGTGAACTTCCGAACCCTCGACTACACCCAGGTGATGCAGAACGCCGCACAGCTCTCGCCTGAAATGGCCACTGCGATCGCACTCTGCCTCTTAATCGGCGCGGTCGGCAAATCGGCGCAGCTCCCGCTCTACACCTGGCTACCAGACGCCATGGAAGGGCCGACCCCGGTCAGTGCGCTCATCCATGCGGCCACCATGGTCACGGCAGGCGTCTATATGATCGTTCGCAATCATGCCATTTTCGATCTGTCGCCCACCGCCATGACGACCGTTGCCTGGATCGGCGGACTCACCGCGCTCTTCGCTGCTACAATCGGCCTGGTACAGACCGACATCAAGCGCGTTCTGGCCTATTCCACCGTCAGCCAGCTCGGGTACATGTTCCTCGGTTGTGGTCTCGGAGCGTATACGGCCGCGGTCTTCCATCTGATGACCCATGCGTTCTTTAAAGCGCTCTTGTTCTTGTCGGCCGGGTCCGTCATCCACGCATTGTCCGGCGAGCAGGATATCCGCAAAATGGGCGCGTTAAAGTCGAAGATCCCCTGGACCCATACACTCTTCCTGATCGGCACGATAGCGATTGCCGGAATTCCGCCCTTGGCGGGCTTCTGGAGCAAAGACGAAATCATGGGCCATGCCTTCGTGCATCATCACTATGTGCTCTACGGCATGGCAGCGGTCGGCGCATTCCTGACCTCGTTCTATATGTTCCGCCTGACCTATCTCACGTTCTATGGCACCTCGCGGCTGGATCACCACACCGCCGAACACGTGCACGAATCCCCCATGGTGATGATCGGGCCCCTCGTCGTGCTGGCCACCCTCTCAGTCATTGGCGGGTTCCCCGGTGTTCCGCCTGAAAACGGCTGGTTCCACCACTTCCTGCACTCAGTCGCAGGTGCGGCCGGGGAGGAGCACGCCACCGCGCCCGCGCTGATGCTCGGGCTGATGGGCACGGCCACCGTCATTGCGCTCCTGGGCTGGGGACTGGCGCATTACTTTTACAGCGGGCCTTCCTCCGCAGCAGATGCGCTCGCCGCACGGATGCCGGGCGTGTATACAACCCTGCTGAACAAGTACTTTGTCGACGAACTGTACGACCGGCTGTTCGTGGAACCGACCAAGCAGATCGGGAGACTTTGCGACTGGTTTGACCGGACCATCATCGACGGCCTCGTCCGATCTATCGATCGGGGGACAGACGCCAGTTCGGCGGCCATCACCTGGACCGAAAAACATGTGGTCTATGCCGGCTTGAACATCATCGGCTATGCGAACCACCGCTTGGCCCGCTCGTGGCGGCGGCTTCAGACCGGCATGGTCCATCAGTACGCGGCTATCATTGTGGCGGGACTTTTTATTCTCGTGCACCTCATTCTTTTGATTTGGACCGGAAGCGGTTCCAACGGCTATTTATCACGCTGACGCAGCAGAATTTCTGGACACACGATGCTTGAAGAGTTCAGTTTTGGCTTCCCGATCCTCTCGTATCTGATCTTCCTCCCGCTCGCCGGCGCGGCGGTGCTCTGGTTGATCGAAGACGAAGATCTCCTCAAGACGACGACATTGGGTATCACCCTGGTGGAACTGGCCCTGGCCTGCCTGGTGCTGGTGCGCTTCGTGCCGGATTCCGCTGCGATGCAATTCGCCGAGCATGCGCGCTGGATGCCGGCGCTCGGCATCGGCTACCATCTCGCCGTCGACGGCATCAGCGTGCTCTTTGTAGGGCTGACTGCGTTTCTCACCGTGCTGGTCGTCATCTATTCCTGGGATACCGTACGCAATCAGGTCCGCCTGTACTTCATGGCGCTCTTGGCCCTAGAGACCACCACCATGGGTATCTTTGCCTCGATCGACCTGATTCTGTTCTTCGTCTTCTGGGAACTCATGCTCATCCCGAGCTACTTCCTGATCAAATTGTGGGGCGGAGGAGCAGAGCGCCATTACGCAGCCCTCAAGTATGTGCTCTACACACTCCTGGGCAGCGTCTTCATGCTGGTCGGCATCGCCTTGCTGGACATCAACTATCACCAGTGGGCCGTGACTCACCACCTCGACCACGTCTACTCATTCGACCTGCTGGAGTTACTCTCGGTCCCGATCCCGCTCTCCCAGCAGATTTTGATCTTCTGGCTGATGTTCATGGGATTCGCCTTCAAAGCGCCGGTGTTCCCATTTCACACCTGGCTCCCTGATGCCCTCGTTGAAGGACCCATCGGTATGGCCGTCATGTTAGCCGGGATGAAATTGGGTACCTATGGCTTCCTTCGTTTTACCTTCCCGTTACTTCCCGATGCATCGAAAAGCGAAGGCGTCGTCTCGATCGTCATGGTCCTGGCCCTCGCGGCAATTCTGTACGGAGCGGTGGTGGCGCTCGTTCAATCGGACTTCAAGCGCCTCCTCGCATTCAGCAGCATCAGCCACCTTGGGTTTGTGGTGGTCGGGCTCTTTGCTCTGAATTTCCAGGGCTTGCAGGGGAGCCTCCTGACCATGATCAACCTCGGTTTCAGCACCGCCGGCCTCTTCTTCATGGCAGGCTTCTTATCCACCAGACAACAGAGTTCCCAATTGTCCTCCTTCGGAGGATTCGCGAAACAGGTACCGCTGCTGGCCTCGTTCCTCCTGTTGATCGGTATGGCCTCCATCGGACTGCCTGGGACCAATGGTTTTGTGGGTGAGTTTCTGATCCTCCTCGGCGCCTTCAAAGCCAAATGGTGGTATGGCGCCGTGGCGGTCACCGGCGTCATCTTCGGAGCGGCCTATTTCTTGTGGTATTACGAGCGAGCCATGCTCGGCCCGCTGAGCAAGAATATCTCCGCCACGATCAAGGACCTGCACATGCGGGAAATCACCATCGCACTCTCACTCTCGGTGATGATCTTGTGGATCGGCCTGTACCCGTCACCCTTCCTGAGAATGATGAATGGATCGATTCAAGCCCTCGTCGATCGTTTGGATCGTGCCAAAGTGGCCTCGGTAGACACTGTCATCCACGTGCCGGCTAAGTAGGACCATGGCTGAATACACGCTGCTCATTATTTTGTTCGCGCCGTTTGTCGGGGCCCTGGCCCTGATCTTCGTCTCCAACCGCCAGCTCTCGCTGGTCCGCGGCATTGCAGCCGGCTCGGCCTTTGTCTCATTGATCGCTTCAGTCTATCTTTTCTATGCCTACGATCCGTTGAAAGGCGGCTACCAATTTATCCAGCGGATTGAATGGTCACGACAGCTGGGGATCTCCCTTCATCTCGGGGTGGATGGAATCGGCACCCCGCTGGTCCTGGCCTCCGGCATCCTCCTCTTCGCCGGCATTTTCGTCTCCTGGCACATCAAAGACCGGGTCAAAGAGTTTTACATCTGGATTCTGATTCTTGCCGCGGCGACCATCGGCGTATTCATGTCCTTGGATTTGTTCTTCCTGTATTTCTTCTACGAAATGTCCGTGATCCCCATGTATCTCCTCTTGGGCATGTGGGGGAGCCACACGAAAAAGTATCTCGAGATGACGGACGCCGAAGGCCTCAAGCAGCGGGATTCCGTCGGCTTTATCTTCAATTTCGGCGCGAACAGCAAAGAATATGCGGCCATGAAGTTGGTCCTGTTTCTGTCTGCCTTCGCCGTCGCGGCATTGATGGGTATTCTCCTGATTTACAAGTTCTCAGGACTCAACACCTTCGATATTCTGGTGTTGCGCGAGCAGGCCCATTTCTCGGGGCCTCTGGCCACGCTGATCTGGCTGTTGATCTTTTTCGGCTTTGCGTCGATCGCTCCGATCTGGCCGCTGCACTCCTGGTCTCCCGTCGGCCACGCGGCCGCCCCGGCGGCAACCAGCATGTTGCACGCAGGCGTGCTGATGAAATTGGGACATTTCTCGATTATCCGGGTCGCCTTCGAAATCCTGCCCGAGACCACCCGCGAACTCATGCCCATTGCCGCGGTGCTGTGCATCTTCAGCATCATCTACGGCGGGCTCGTCGCCTATTACGCAAAGGACACCAAATACGTCATCGGCTATTCCAGCTCCAGCCATATGGGCTACGTGTTCCTTGGCATGGCCGCCCTCGACTACATCAGCCTGAGCGGGGCCGTCATCTATATGTTCGCTCACGCTATGGCCACCGGGATGCTCTTCGCCATGGCCGGCTGGGTCTACGATCAAACCCACACCCGCGACATTCCCTCGCTGGGAGGCCTCTCCAACCGGATGCCATTTATTTCCGCCGCCTTCGTCATCGGCTGCATGGCCTCGATCGGAATGCCCGGCACCGTGAACTTTATCGCTGAAGTCATGATCATTGTCGGCAGTTGGAACAAATATCCCTTCCAGGTCGTCGTTGCCGTCCTCGGTATCGTGCTGACCATGGCCTATCTCTTCAAGATGATGCGCGGCCTGTTCTATGGATCCATGGCGGAGAAATACAGCCACTCACATGATGCCGTGACCGTCGTTGATCGTATGCCGCTGCTGATCATGATCACCGTCAGCATCAGTTTTGGAATTTTCCCGGGGCACCTCTACTCCGTCGTCCGATCCGGGGTTGATCCCTTGATCGCTCGTATCACCAAGGTCGTCCCGGTTGCGGAGCACCCTATGAACCTTCCACATGCCACCTCGCCAACCATACCCACATCTGCTTCCCGTGAAGCACTTGCGAAGGTGACCCCGCGATGACTTTTTCCCTTACCCTGTCAGTCAGCGATCTCCTGTTGCTGCTACCGGAGCTGTTCCTCACTGCCTGGCTGTGCGTCATCCTGATCGTCGATTTTTCGTTCAAACGGATCGTCCAGGAACAGCTCGCCTACCTGAGCATTCTTGGATTAGTGATCACGCTGGCCTGCCTGGCCTGGTTTGATGTGACCGGCATCACCGGCACCCTGTTCGGCAAGATGTTCGTGCTGGACCGGATGGCGATCTTCTTCAAAGTGATGATCCTCCTCGCCACGATCCTGGTCATTCTCTTGTCGATCGATTATGTGCACCGCTTTGCGTTCTTCCGTGGCGAATATTATTTCCTTGTCGTGATGTCGGCATTGGGCATGATGTTCATGACCTCCGCCAACGATTTGCTGTCGCTCTTCGTCACCCTGGAGTTCGCGACATTCGGCTTTTATGTCCTGGTGTCCTATCTCCGTGACGATGTGGCATCCAACGAGGCCGGTCTCAAGTTCTTCATCCTGGGAGTCTTTGCAGCGGGCTTGCTCGCCTATGGCATCAGCCTGGTCTATGGCGAAACAGGCAAGCTCGTCTTCTCAGACATGACTGGCGCAGCCCCGACTACCGGACTCGTCATCGGCTTCCTGCTCATTTTTGCGGCCTTGGGATTCAAGATCGGCGCGGTCCCATTCCATTCATGGATCCCGGACACATACCACGGCGCACCGACGCCGGTCACCGCCTTCCTGTCGATCGCACCCAAGGTAGCCGCCTTTGCGATTTTGCTGCGCCTCTTCTTAGTGGCGCTGGCGACCTTCAAACCGGCCTGGGCATTGCTCATCGTGGCAACCTCCATCCTCTCGATGACCTACGGCAACATCGTGGCGATCGCACAACGAAATGTGAAACGTTTGTTAGCCTATTCCGGTATCGCACAAGTCGGCAACGTGCTGATTGGTCTGGCGGCGGGGACCAAGATGGGGACCGATTCCATCTTGTTCTACCTCCTGACCTATCTCTTTGCGAACCTCGGAGCCTTCGCCGTTATCATGGCGATCAGCAATGCAGTGGGCAGCGATGAAATCGATGACTACAGAGGACTCAACCGGCGCTCGCCGTTTCTGGCCTTTGCTATGCTGATTTTCCTGTTGTCGCTGGCCGGAGTTCCCCCCCTCGCTGGTTTCATCGGCAAGTTGTATATTTTTGTCGCCGCGATCAAGGAGGGGCTCTATATCCTGATCACGGTCGGCCTCATCAACATCGTCGTGTCGATGTACTACTACCTGATCGTCGTCAAGAAGATGTACATCAACGAACCGCTCGATTCTTCTCCCATCAAGACGACGGGTCCGTTACGGGCGGTCATCTATGTCGGATTGGCCGGCACACTCGTGATCGGTATCTATCCACAGCCGTTCCTCGACTGGGCCGTAGCCGCCACGCTGATGTTTTCCAATCTTCTAGGCCCTGCCGCTTCCATTCCCGTACCAGTCGTGCCGTTCGGCGGGTAAGGGCCAGCTTCGATCCGCCTTACGAATTCAATCAAATCCCTTCGCGTATCAATAGCTTCTGCTACAATACAATCGCCTGATCGGTGAGCGGTTCGCCGAGGCTCTGCAGCCTTGCTCGGACGCTTCTCAATACCTCCGCCTGGTTCTCGCATGAATATGGACGAACCGAAACCCCAACAGGCCGTCAACACAGACGTGGAGTCCGTCCTTCCTACCCTTCCCTGGAGCGCACGTATTCTTTCGCGTCTTTCTATTCTTGGGCCGTTGGTCCTGGCATTTCAGAACCGCTCCATTGAACAACGCGTACTCGCTGGCTTCGGCCTCGTGTTTGCCGGCATCCTGGTCATTTCTGCCATTTCGTATCGCAATATGACGGTGCTCATCCGAAACGGTCATCACGACCAACGGAGTCACGAGTTCATCCAATCCCTGGCCGCGACCGGGGAGGCCATCGACGATGCAGAAAACGGCCACCGACGATTCCTGGTCACCGGGGACGAAAGTTACCTCTCCGCCTACAACACCCTGCAAGAACGCGCACCGGAATACCTCGGCTACCTGCGGGAACTCACCGAGCCGGGCAGCATTCAGCGCGCACGCGTCACCCAACTGGAACAGTTGATCACCCAACAACTGCGGGAAGAGCGAGCCGCCATCGACCTGCGAAAGGAGACGGGGTTCGAGTCTGTCCGGACATTGGCCCTGGCCGGTGTCGCCAAAACCGCGCTCGATTCCGTCCGTCGACTGCACGCGCAGATGGAGCAGGACGAAACCAAGGCTCTCGCGCAACGGGTCATCGAATCCACCACGACCACGCGCTCGAGCATCATCCTCCTGATCATCGGCGCCCTTCTGCTGTTCGTACTGCTGGCTGCCGTGTACTATCTGATTCGGCATGACATTACGGCACGGCGGCGGATTGCCGATGAACTCCAGCGCCGGGGCGAATTGCTGGAGGCCGCCAATAAAGAGCTGGAGGCGTTCAGCTATTCCGTCTCCCACGACTTACGAGCCCCGTTACGGCATATCGACGGCTACGCCTCGCTGCTGGCCAAGGCCGCCTCCATCTCGCTTGACGACAAAGCGAAGCGATACTTACAGACGATCTCTGAATCCGCCACCAGGATGGGACAACTCATCGACGATCTGTTAGTGTTTTCCCGGATGGGGCGACAGGAAATGCTGCGCGGGACGGTCAACCTGAACCAGTTGATCGCCTCCGTGCTGCACGATCTGCGACATGACTTGCAAGATCGGACAATCTCGTGGACAATCGCTCAACTCCCTGAAGTCACGGGGGATGCAGCCATGTTACGACAGGTCTTTATGAATCTCGTGGCCAACGCGATCAAGTTTACCGGTACGCAGCCGCAGGCTACGATCGAGATCGGAAGCCGTGACAACGGGCAGCAGGAAGCGGTGTTATTCGTACGCGACAATGGGGTAGGATTTGATATGCGCTACGCGAACAAGCTGTTCGGCGTCTTTCAGCGGCTCCACCGAGCGGATGAGTTCGAGGGGACGGGTATCGGACTGGCCAATGTCAGACGCATTATTCACCGGCATGGCGGGAAGACCTGGGCAGAAGGTGCGCTCGGCGAAGGCGCGACCTTTTACGTCAGCCTCCCGTTGGCGAGGACATCGGCATGACCCTGACCAAACCCATATTACTGGCGGAAGACAATCCACGCGATGCCGAGCTCGCTCTGGCGGCGATGGAAGAACATCACCTTGCGGACAAGGTCATCCTCTGTCACGACGGCGCCGAAGTATTGGATTACCTCTACTGCCGTGGCCACTTCAAAGCCCGGCTCCAGGGCAATCCCGCGGTGGTACTCCTCGACTTGAAGATGCCCAAAGTCGACGGCCTCGAAGTGCTGCGTACCATTAAGAGCGACGCCGCCCTGAAACCCATCCCCGTGGTGATGCTGACATCGTCCAGGGAAGAGCGGGACCTGGTTGAAAGTTATGCTTTGGGCGCCAACGCCTATGTGGTCAAGCCTGTCGAGTTTCATCAGTTTCTCAAAGCCGTCAAAGAGCTCGGTGTGTTCTGGGGAATGATCAACGAACCGCCTCCTGAGGGGGCGAGCCGCGTAACCAGCCGATGACCTAACCCCCGTTCAGGACTCTGTTCCCGATACACACGATGACTCAGCCGTTGCGCTTCATCCATCTTGAGAGCAACCCCGCCGACGCGGCGCTGATTGCCACGACCCTCCGGGACGCCGGCATTCTATGCCAGCTGAAACAGGCGCAGACACGTGAGGAATTTCTGGCCGCACTTCGCCAGGAGGGGTTCAGTCTCGTCCTTGCTGATACCGCCGTCCCCGGCTTCGACGGAGCCACCGCCCTCTCCCTCGCGCGCACCCTGCATCCCGACGTGCCGTTTCTGTTTGTCTCCGATACACAGGGAGAAGAGTTTGCCATCGACATGATGCAGCACGGCGCCACCGATTACATTTCCAAGCAGCGCCTGGGGCGCCTCGTTCCCTCCATCAAACGAACCTTGCGGGAACTCGACGAGCGGCTGGAACGGAGACGGGCGGAGGACGCCCTGCGGGTGAGCGAAAAGCAGTTTCGTCAGGCCCAGAAGATGGAAGCCGTCGGACGTCTCGCCGGAGGACTTGCCCATGATTTCAACAATCTGTTGACGGTCATCATGGGACACAGCCAGGTGCTCTTGGGAGAACTGCCCTCAGGCAATCCCATCCGCGCCAAGATCGAAGAGATGCAAAAGGCCGGGGAGCGAGCCGCGAGCTTGATTCGCCAACTCATGGCCTTCAGCCGGAAACAGCCGTTGGAACCGAAAATCCTGCCCTTGAATTCGGTCGTCGGCAATGTAGAAAGCATGCTCCGGCGACTCATCGGTGAAGACATCCAACTCGTGATCCGCCCTGATCCTTTTAACGGCCATGTGAAGGCAGACCCCGGACAACTGGAACAGGTCCTCATGAATCTGGTCGTGAATGCCCGGGATGCCATGCCCAACGGCGGCCTGCTGGCGATCGAAACCTCGCAAACGGAACTGGCACGGACCCCGATGCATCATCTCCACCCGCTGCCATTGGGACAGTATGTGAAACTCACTGTCACCGATACCGGATGCGGCATGAATGCCGACGTGCTCGCCCATCTATTCGAACCGTTTTTTACAACGAAGGAAGAACACAAGGGTACCGGACTGGGGCTGTCGACGGTCTTCGGCATCGTGACGACCTGCGGAGGCGGGATCGATGTGTGGAGTCAGGTCGGGCATGGCACCACCTTTGACCTGTATTTCCCGCGCGTCAACCCGCAAGCCACTACTGCGGATGCCACCGCGCCGCAAGGCCGCCTGCGCCAGGGATCGGAAACCATTCTTCTCGTCGAGGACGATAGCGGGGTGCGCAACCTGGTCCGTCACGAGCTGGTCAAAACCGGCTATCAGGTAATCGAGGCCAAGAATGGCGTCGAGGCCTGTCTCACGGCCACACAGCAGAGTTACCATGTGGACCTTCTGCTCACCGATGTGGTCATGCCGGGGATGAACGGTCGCGAACTGGCACAACATCTGTCCGTCATCAAGCCGAACCTCAGGGTGCTGTTCATGTCGGGCTATTTGGACGATATCTCCGTGAACAGCGGCATGGACCCGCATCGAACGACGTTCCTCCAAAAGCCTTTCACCCCCGACCTCCTCTTGCGCACGGTACGCGCGTTGCTCGATTCCTCCGCTCCCGCGACGGGGAGCGCACCACACCACTTTCCCCCCGACCAAGCACCGCGCACCGCACGAGCCTCCTGACGCCGCGCCTGCGCACACCGCAGACACCACCGGAAATTTGACCCTTTTGCGCATCCTTTTTATACTGAGGTCGCGCGAGACCGGAAATGCACACTCACAGAGGTCGACGGGAGGAAGGAGAGACGTTCGTCATGCGTGGCCGCTGCCTGAAAGACCGACGATCCGTT
Source organism: Nitrospira sp. ND1 (assembly GCF_900170025.1). Taxonomy (NCBI): domain Bacteria; kingdom Pseudomonadati; phylum Nitrospirota; class Nitrospiria; order Nitrospirales; family Nitrospiraceae; genus Nitrospira; species Nitrospira sp. ND1. The sequence continues at coordinate 1,781,732 of NZ_FWEX01000006.1, forward strand.
CGCCGGCTGAAGCTCCTGTGCGGGTGCCTGCTCACGCTCTACCTCAGTAGCGGACTCCAAGCCGATGCTGCGCCTCCCGCCGGGGTGCCATGGGAGCGCTTGACCACAGGCATGCAGGTGGCGCTCTGGAGCCCCATCGAAGCCTGCCCCCACGTCCCGTCCCTGCTCATGCTGCACATCGACCCGGAACGGTTCCGGTTCTCCATCTATCAGTATCGCGATGAAGGTCTCCGTGCCCCGCTCTCGATCCACGACTGGCAGCAACGGACCGATGCGTACGTCTTATTTAATGCGGGCTTGTTTCGAGAGGACTACTCGTACTTGGGTGTCTTATTGAAAGAAGGGCGGTCACTCGGCACGAAAAAACATCACTCATGGCAGGGACTATTCGCGGCGGAACCGACCGACGGCAGGCTCCGGAAGGCCCGTGTGCTGGACCTTGCCTTCGACGGATTTACAGAAGAAGCCCCACCCTACCGGGAGGCCGCACAATCGCTGATGCTGTTCGACCGGACGGGAAAACTCCGGGTCCGGGACAGCGGGAAACGGGCGTTTCAAACCGTGGTTGCCGAAGAAGGGGAAGGCGCAATTCTTGTGATCAAAACGGTGGATGTCGTCTCGCTTCACCACCTCGCCGACTGTCTCCACCGACAGATCCCGTCGATCCAACAGGCCATGGCTATGGACGGAGGCGCCTCTTCGGATGTGATCGCCAGCCCGGATCTTCTCCATGCCGCCCAGGAAACCACATCGCAAGCCACCTGGCGATCACTCCTGACGGGCAATATTGGCGTGCACATTCCGCTGCCGACTGTCATCGGCATCAGCCCCCGGACGCACCCGCGCACCATGCCCGCTCCGGATGCCTCAACATCATCACACAGCCGATGACCAACGCCGATCTACCGTCCAGGCGAGACGGGAAAGCCGGCCTCAGTCCAGGCATTCATGCTGCCCACGACATTGTAGACGTGCGTATAGCCCAAATCGGCCAACGTCTCGGCGGCAATGTTGCTGCGATGGCCGGACTGGCAATACACGACGATATGGTCGGTCAAGGCCGCGCCGAGCTCCCGATGCCGCGTCTTCATCTCGCGAAAGTCGATATTTCGATCGGTCCCCGGAATCATGCCGGACGCATGCTCCTCGGGCGAACGCACATCGACCAACAGGAACCCCTTCGCCCCGGTCGATGGTGCCTTGAGCAGACCGGCTCGCAGTTGCTGAACCGTCAAGGTATAGGAATGATACGCGAAGGTGGGCTGCGGCCACTCCAGGAGGAGACCGCACAGCACGCCCACGCAGAGAAGACCACTCAGATATCTCATGGTCGCCGCTCCTTTGTTCATACCGGGAAGGTTGACGAACGTCCTATGATAGGAGCCTTATGAAAAGCTGGTCAAGAGTGGTTGCCGTTTCCTTGCTCCTGGGTGCCTCCGGATGCGGGGAAGGGGCCATCATGGTCAAAGAAGTCGACGACGGCGGCGTGGTCGTCTACCCCTATCGCGCCGAACAGGGCAACTTACTCTCGTCCTTCCGGAAAGAAGCCGTGCGGCTCATGGAGCAGAAATGCCCAGGGGGATGGGCGACGGTGCGCGAAGGGGAAACAAAGGGACGGCTGCGCCAAGCCAGTCCCATCGCGGGCTCGAACGATATCGTCGAGGAACGCCGTTGGGGCATTCAGTTCCAGTGCAAATGAGCTAGGAAGAAATGTCGCGCCCCTGCATGAGATCATCGATCGTCAGGAGGCTCACGACCTTCACTCCGGTGGCCTCCACGCGGGCACGGCCGTCCTGCTCTTTCCGATCGACGATGACCACTGCATCGGTCACCTTCAACCCCGCCTCTCGCGCGGCCGCGATGGCCTTCAGCACGGACCCCCCGCTGGTTAACACATCATCGACGATGAGGGCCCGATCTCCCGCCTGCACGACACCTTCAACCAATCTGCCCAACCCATGGTCCTTCGGCTGCTTCCGGACAAAAAATGTCCGCCACTCCCGACGAGGCGTCGCCAAATAAGCAAAGTCTGAAATCGTCGTCGCAATCGAGATCGCTCCGATCTCCAACCCTCCCAGACAATCGATGTCGAGCCCCTTGGTCACTTCCCACGCCCGTTGCGCCATCAAGTGACGCGCGTGAGGAAAGGCCATCAAGGTCCGGCAATCGACATAAAACGGGCTCGTCAGACCCGAGGCGAGTTTGAAGCCGCCCTTCGGATCCCACTTGAACGACTGAGTCTTGTGAAACGCGGCGATCAGATCATCGTGCAGCATAACCGTTCTTTCCATGCGGTAATGAAATCTTACGTATCCACATCTAATGAGTTCAACGTCACGAAAACATGAATATAGTTGGACCTCGCCCACCCTTCAGGGTACGATCAAATGGCCCTACTCAATAGAGCCGTCCCTGCGCGACAGACACCTAGCAGGATCCTCTCATCGCAGACGGGCACGTGGTAGTCGGCCGCTTCGGTGGGGCTGTGTGTTCGATCGCGGGAGGAGGCCCCGCTTCACCGGCAGCCGGCCGAGGGCTTGACTCAGCGGAGTGGTCCGAAGGGCTCGCGCAGCCTGACCACATCCCGATCACGCTCACAAGCAGCAACCACTTCAACACACTACCGCCTCGCGGTGAACCATATGACGGGCTTGATGTCGGGGCATTCTGACATAGCCCGACGGCAAAGTGAAGCAAGGGCAGATGCGCCACACGATGTGTCGACTTCTTTCGCGACTCGGCCGGGATTTCCTGATCGTGACCTGCTTATGGACGATCCCCACGACGCACGCAGCCGAGCAACCGAATGCTCCCGCTGCTGTGCTCGTGAAGGGCTTTTCATTCAGCGGGAACACCGTGATCTCCCAAGCCGAGCTCGAAGCCCTCACGCAGCCCTATGTCGAACAGGCACTGACCCTCCCCGATCTCGAACGCATCGGCGCCGCCGTCGCCGACCTCTACAAACAGCGGGGGTATACCCTCGCAAGCGCGTACATTCCCCAGCAGCGCATTCGGTTCGGGATGGTCGAGATCAGCGTGCTCGAAGGCCGTCTCGGCGACATCTCGGTCTCCGGGAACCGGTTCTACTCGACGGAATTCATTCGCAGCGGATTCGCCGGCGTGATGGAAGCGCGGGTGATCCGGAACACCGACCTGGAGCGAGCCCTGTTGTTGCTGAACGACTATCCGGACCTCAAGGTCTCCGCGGCGCTCGAACCGGGGGAATTCACGGGCAGCACCAATGTACAGGCCAGCGTTGAGGACAAGCGGCCGATTCACGCCACGCTCGATTACAACAACTACGGCTTCAACAACATTTCGAGAAACCGGTTCGGAGCCGGCATTGAGGTCGGCAACGCGCTGAGAGAAGGGGCCATTCTGACATTCAACGGAATCGTGGGGGACCATCCCGAACGGCTGCAATTTATCACCGGCGGGTACGCCCTGCCGGTGGGCGTGCACGGCACGAAGGTGGTGCTTTCAGGATCCACAGGCCGGTTCGACGTGGGCGCCGAGCTGGCCGCTCTCAAGATTCGCGGGAAAATACACACCTACGACCTGTCGATCACACATCCGGTGGTGAAAACGCGCTGGCAATCCCTCGTACTCGATACCGGATTCGCCGCCAAAGATAATCGACTGTTCATCAACGGCGCGCTCACCGGTCATGACACCGTCAGAATGGCCAAGCTCGGAATGAACTACGATCGAGTGGACCTCTACGGCCGGACCTATCTGTCGGCCTACGGTTTTCATGGCTTGGGCGAAATCCTGGGCGGAATGGACGATCACGCGGCCATCAGCACCAGGCCGGGTGCCGACAATCGGTTCCTCAAAGGCACGCTCGCCGTGGGGCGTATTCAGAGCCTGGGTCACGACGCGCTGTTGATCCTCAAAGGAACCGGACAGATCACGAGCGGCCCCATGGTCGTCATCGAACAGATGTTACTGGGCGGGCCGGATTCGGTCCGGGGCTATCAACTCGGGGAACGATTCGTAGACGAGGGCTACGCGGTAACCGCTGAAACACGGATCCCGCTCCTGCCCTCCATGCTCCCCTCGACGCAGGCCGCGCTGTTCTTCGATCACGGCGCCGGTCACCTGCGAAACCCTCAACCGGGAGAGCGGAGATACAGCAGTCTGAGCGGAGCCGGTGTCGGCCTGCAGACTGAACTCCCGTACTATTCGATACACCTGCGAGCAGACCTGGGGTTTCCGGTTGGTCCAAAACCGAGCGGGGGAACCATTGCCGGGGACCGTAGCCCGACGATGTATCTCCAGGCGGCGACCAGGTTCTGATGTACGATTCACCCATTCATAAGACGGCACGGGCGCCGAAAACGGGCCCCGCTTCATTTGCCTTCAGCAAGCCATCGCTGCGGAGACATCGCATCCTCTGCGGGTTGCTCGCCGCAGTCCAACTACTGATTCCCTCCCTCACCCTCGCCCTCCCCACAGACGGCCGGGTCGCGGGAGGTGGCGCGACCCTTCAATCCACATCAAAATCGATCACCATCCAACAAACCACCGACAAGGCCATTCTGAATTGGAAAAGCTTCTCCATCGCGGCCGATGAAGCGGTGCATTTCAGACAACCATCGGCCGACTCCATTGCGCTCAACCGGGTGATCGGAGGAGATCCCTCCGTCATTTTTGGCCGACTGCAGGCCAACGGGCGCATCTTCCTCCTCAACCCCAATGGCATCCTCTTCGGCGCCGGCGCGCAGCTCAACGTCGGCGGCCTCCTCGCGTCAACCTTGCACACGCGCGATGAAGAATTCATGGCCGGGCGTTACCTCTTTGCCCAAGATCCGTTGAAGGGGCTGAAGACCGTCGTCAACCAGGGCACGCTACAGGTCTCCGAACACGGCTTTGTCATCCTTGCAGCACCTGCCGTCTCCAACGAAGGCATCATCGTCGCCAATCTGGGCACGACCGTATTGGGATCCGGACAGCAACTGACGGTCGATCTTATGGGCGACGGTCTCATCAACTATGCGCTCACCGGCAAAGTCCTCGAACAGGTCACGGGTATCGACGGAACCGCCTCAGGCTCGGCGGTAAAGAACAGCGGGACCATTCATGCGGACGGCGGACAGGTCATTCTGCAAGCCAGCGCGGCCGGCGATATTTTCTCCTCCGTCGTCAACCAGAGTGGAGTGATACGCGCCCGCAGCCTCACACACGAGGATGGAATCGTGCGACTCGACGGAGGGGACAGCGGTCAGGTCACACTGGCGGGAACCATCGACGCCTCCGGGCCTGCCTCCGGCCAAACAGGCGGACGGGTGTCCCTGCTCGGCGAATCGGTCACGTTAACACCGACAGCGCGCATCGATGTCTCCGGTGACGGGGGTGGAGGCACCGCGCTGATCGGCGGGCAGTTCCAGGGACGGGGCACAGAACCGACCGCGACCACAACTCTCGTCGCCGACCGTGCATCCATCTCGGCAGACGCCCTCACACAAGGCACCGGCGGAACAGTCATTGTCTGGGCAGACGGCCACACTCAGTACGCCGGAACCATTTCGGCACAAGGCGGAGCCTCAGGGGGCCACGGCGGCTTCGTGGAAGTCTCAGGCAAGCAGGCTCTTGATTTCACCGGCCGCGTGGACACAACCGCACCGGCGGGGCACACGGGAACGCTCCTGTTGGACCCGAGCAACATCACCATCTCGTCAGCGGCCAACGCCAATATCAGCGCCGCTCCGACATTCACGGGCACGACCGCCACATCGACGCTGAACGTGACCACGCTGCAAACCGCCCTCGCAACCAACAACGTAATCGTCGACACGACGAGCCCCTTCGCGAGCGCCGGCAATATCACAGTCTCAAATGCCGTGACCTGGTCCAGCGCCAACTCCCTCGATCTGCGCGCCCACAACACGATCACCGTCAATGCCGGACTCTCCTCCACCGGATTGGGCATCCTCCGCCTGATCGGAGACCAGGATGGAATCGGAGGCGGCAACGTCGCCCTCAACGCCGCGATCTCAGCCCGACTCGGCGGTATTGAGATTTCCGGCGACGGCATCACCAGCGGCACAGCCGGAACGCTCACCACGACCGGACTGGCGAGCGGAGACGCGGGCCACATCACGATCAACGCGACCGGAGCCGTCAATCTACGGGGGGCCGTCACAGCCAACGGCGGAACCGCAGGCGTCGACACCAGCGGGCGAACCGGCGGCACGGTGGCGATCACAGGCGCCGGAGTCACCACCGGCACCCTCACGGCCAGCGGCAGCAACGGCAACGGGGCCGATCAGCCCGGCGGCGCAGGCGGCACCCTCAACATCACCTCGACCAACGGAGTCACGACCGGCGCCCTGACCGCCAGCGGCGGCAACGCCGGCCCCGGCACCGCCGCCGGAGGACAGGCCGGAAGCCTCACCGTCACCAACAGCACCGCAGGCAACCTCACCGTCGGCGCCCTCACCGCACGCACCGGCAACGCCAGCGGCGCCAGTGCCAGCGGCCCCGGCGGCACCGTCACCATCACCCAGCACAATGCGGCCGCCGGCGCCTTCTTGCAAACCGGCGCCATCAGCACCGTCGGCGGCTCCAACGGCGACGGGGGTACCGTCACCCTGTCCTCACAAAGCGGCGTCCAGTTTGCGACCGCCGCGACCATCCAAACCACCGGCGGCACGGCTCTGGTCGGCACAGCCGGACGCGCCGGCGGGGATCTCACGATCACCGGACGCACCGTCACCACGACCGGCGCCCTCACGACTTCCGGCAGTAATGGCAACGGCGCCGATCAACCCGGCGGCCAGGCCGGCGCCCTCTCGATCACCTCGGCCGGCACGGTGACCACCTCGGCCGGGGCGCTGACCGCCAGCGGCGGCAACGCCGGGACCGGCAACGCGGCCGGGGGGCAGGCCGGCGCCCTCACGGTCACCAATACCTCGTCCACCACCGGCAACGTCACCACCGGGGCCTTGACCAGCCGGACCGGCAACGCCAGCGGCGCCGGGCTCGCCGGCACGGCCGGGACGGTGTCCGTCACGCAAACCAACGCGACGGCCGGGGCGACGCTCCAAACCGGCGCGATCAACACCAGCGGCGGCACTCAGGGCGCCGGCGGCGCCGTCGTGTTGGACTCGATGGGCCACGTCACGGTGACGAGTACGATCACGACGACCGGCGGGGCGGCCGTGACCAGCGGGACTCATGCCGGGGCCGCCGGCGGCGATGTCACCATCACCGGCGTCAACCGCACGATCACTGGCCTGATCACGGCCAGCGGGGGCGCGGCGGTCGGGACCGATCAGGCCGGGGGCCAGGCGGGCGTCGTCGCCGTCACCGGCACCGGGACCGTCACCACCACGGCCGGGGTGACAGCATCCACCGGCGCGGCCACGGGCACCGGGACGGGCGGCGGCGCCGGCTCGATCACCCTGACGGGCACCGCCGTCACTTCGGGGCCGCTCACGACGACCGGCGGCAGCAACGGCGCGGGCGGCACCGTCGCCATCACGTCCACCACGGGCGCCACCACCCTGACCACCGTCACCACCTCCGGGGGTACCGCGCTGGCCGGGACGGCCGGACGCCTCGCCGGCGCCCTCACCCTGGCGAGTGCCGACACGCTCACCGCAACCACCCTCACGGCCAGCGGCAGCAACGGCAACGGGGCCGATCAGCCCGGCGGCGCAGGCGGCACCCTCAGCGTCACCTCGACAGGAGGCCATGTCAGAGTCGGAACCATCTCGGCCAGCGGCGGCCATGCGCTCGCCGGAAACGCCGACGGCGGCAACGGTGGATCGGTCTCGCTCGATGCAGGCGGTGCAACACCCACGATCACTCATCAGACAGTGACGACAACAGGAGGCAACCGGATCGGCAGCGGGACCGCGGGGACGGGTGGGGACATCTCCGTGGCCGACGCATCGCTGCTCTCAGCCGCCACGACCATCGCTGCCGGCGGAGGCAGCGCAGGTGCCGGCACCGGAGGCCACGTGACATTCGGGCATACCGTCGATTCATCCGGATCCAACCGCACACTCGCCGTCAATACAAACGGCATCACAACCTTCACCGGAGCAGTCGGGGAGACATTCGCGCTGACCTCTCTCGCCACAGATGCGCCGGGAAGCGTCAGAGTCGGCGGCCACGTCACCACGACCGGCGCTCAGACCTACAACGACCCGCTCACGCTGCTCGCCCATTCGACGATGACCGGCACCACCCCGACCTTCGGCTCGACCCTCACAGGCGGAGGGTTTGATCTCACGCTGAACTTCAGTGGGACGACCGTCATCAACGGGGCCGCCTTTACCGGCATCAATCAGTTCGTGAGCGGCAATGAAGGGACGACCAGCCTCACCGGCGCGTTCAGTACCACCGGTGCGCAAACATTCGGCGACGCGGTCACACTGGCCGGAAACACCACATTGACAAGCTCCGGCAACCAGGCCATCACGTTCAACAGCACCGTCAACGGAGCGCGGGCTCTGGCCGTCAACACGACCGGCACGACCACCTTCGGCGGTTCGGTCGGAACGACCACAGCGCTCACGAGCCTGACCACCGACCCCGGCGGCACCACCGCCCTCAACGGCGGAGCGGTCACCACATCCGGCAACCAGACCTACAATGATGCCGTGACCATGAACCAGCTCACAACAGCCACCTCCACCGGCGGGGCCATCACGTTTGCGGAACACGCGACCAATACCCTGGCTGGAGCCGGCCTGACGGTCGACGCACCGACTCTTTCGCTCACAAGCGGAAAGACGGTTGCCACGACCGGGAACGGCCCCATCAGATTCCTGACGAACAGCTTTAATCCCAACGGAGCGAATATCGACGCGGGAACAGGCACGTTCACGCTGTCGCCGACTACCCTGACGAACACCATCGAGTTCGGCGATGTGAATACGGCGCGGGTGACCACGGTGTATTACGGATCCCTGTTCGGAAGTCTGACGGCCGGCAGCTTTACCATAGGCCGCGCTACCCACCGCGGCAACATCTTCGTCACCGGCGTGGCGACAGCCCCGAGCTCGCTCCAGATCGTCAACGGTGGAACGGGATCGGTCACCTTTGAAAACGCCCCCTATGTGAGCGGGAATCAGCCCCTCGGAGTCACCGGCGGAACCGGCGGCATCACCATTGGGCAGGACCTGACGCTTGGTACCGGAACCTTGCGGTTGACGACAACGGGGGCGATTTCGCAAACGGCAGGAACCCTCATCGCGGAGACCGCCGGGCTCTCCGCCGCGAGCGGGATCACGTTGGCACAGCCCCTCAATGACGTGGTCACACTGGCGGCTCGGACGGCGGCAGGCGACCTGACCTTCACGAACAACAACGGATTCACGATCGGCGGAGCGACAGCCACCGCAGACGGGTTCCATCCTGCCGTCGCAGGTGTGAGCGCGGGCGGCGCCATCACTCTCCAGAGCGGGGGCGCAGTCACGCAAACCCAGCGGATTCTCGGCTCAAGCTTGAGACTTCAAGGCAGCGGTCCTTTCACGCTGACGGACAACGCAAACGAGGTGACGACATTCTCGGCCACTACGTCCGACCACGTACAATACACCGATGCGAGCGACGTCATTCTCGGCACATCCAGTATCCCGGGCAACTTCGATCTCACCACGAGCGGCGCCATCACCCAGAGCGGGGCTCTCACCGTCACCGGCAGAACGACACTCGCGGCGGGATCGGGCGACATCACACTCACACAGGCCGGGAATAATTTCTCGCGCCTCGACGTCACAAGCGCGAACCACGTCGCCCTGACGGACAGCGATGCGCTGGTGCTCGGCGCCTCAACCGTCAACGGCACCCTGGACATCACCACCAACGGCACACTCACCCAAAGCGGAGCATCGACCGTGCGCGGCGCCGCCACCCTCGCCACCGGTTCCTATGACATCACCTTGATCGATGCCGGAAACGACTTCAACAGCGTCAGCATCACCGGCGGCAACCACGCCTCGCTCAGGGACACGAATGCGCTCAGGCTCGCCACATCAACCATCACCGGGAACATGCATGCCGATGCCGGCAATCTGACGATCGGGGGCGCGCTGACGTCTAGTGGCGGCAACCTGACCCTGACCGGCGCGAACTCGGTGACCCAGCTGGCCCACCTTTCGGTGACCGGCGCCCACACGATCACGGTCACTGCGCCCAGCGGCCCACTCACCATGGCGCCCACCGCCACGTCCACCAGCGATACCGGCGCCATCGCCTATGCCGCAGGAGCGGATATCACCTTGGGATCCTTGCACACCGGTACTAGAGTGAATGTGATGTCGAGCGGCGGATCAGTGTTGAGCGCAGCCGGTTCGGGTATGAACATCATCGCAGGCGCGAACTCGTCTCTGCGGGCGTTCAACGGAGTGGTCGGCACGCAAGCCGCGCCGATCACCGTGCATGTGAGCGCCGGCACCCTCGGCATTCATGCGACGGCAGCCCGTTTCGGCATCTCGGCCTTTCTGAACGGCACCGTGTTACCCGGCCAGGCGCTCACCATGCTGAATGTCCCCCCCGGCCTTGTCTGTTTCAATGCATGCCGGTTCAGTACGATTCCCTCATTCAACGTGGCGTCCGCCATCCCCTGGTATATGCGCCACGCATCCAACCCCCTGTGGTACAGCATTCTCTCAACCTATCTCCCGGAAGATGTGGTCGAGGGATCGCGCATAGATGTCTTCATGGACGAAGACCACGTGGCCCGCGAAATCCCTCCTTGCACCCCGACCGGCGCCTGCGCACCCGAAGCCACAATCCTCACGCCACCCTCCGGCACCGAAGACGCAACCGCGTACTGATCGGTGATTCACCGCCTGACGGTCCGGCATCCCCCCATCAAGCATCACCGGACCCACTTGCGCTCCTCCGCCCCGAAGCCCAACGCAACAACAGCGGCAGCACGACCGCCCACAGGATAGACAGCAACAACAACGAGAGGGTCTCATTGCGGCCAAGCCGGAGCGCTCCGAGTTGTTGTCCTGCGTAGTAACTCAACGGACCGAAGATCCCCCCGACAAGCGCCGCCGACCGATTGCGCCCCGCCAACCAACGAAGAGACCCGTTCAACGTCGTCGCCAAGAGGCACCAGAGTGCGATCAACCAGGGCGGACACAGCCAGGGCGCGAAGGGGTTCTCGACAAACAAGAGGAAACCGGCGAAGCTGAGGGCGCTGTCCAGCAGCGTTCCGAACAATCCAACCACGATAACGATTCGAGTAGTTACGCGGGGATCGGCCGAGGACCAGACATTCACGCAGACCAGGCACGCCACCAGGAGCGGGCCGATCCATTGATAGGCCCAACCCGCGCCAAGGACAGCGATCCACCACCCGAGCTGAAAGACCACCGCATTGGCGATGGCGTTGCTCATCCTGCCAGGGAATCCTGCCGCCACCCGGATTTCGCGAACAGGAGGTGGGCCGTCGAAATCGACCGTTCGAGGAATCCGCCTTCGCAGTAGGACAAATAAAAATCCCACAGCCGCAGGAACTCGGAACGAAATCCGAGCCGCCCCACATGCTCGACATTCTTCCGCAGGTTGTCGCGCCATCCTCGCAAGGTCGGCGGGTAATGCGCGCCGATATCCTGTAGATGCAACAGGCTGAAGTCCGAGGCCTGCGCCATGGCCCGACACAAGGTATTCACCGAGGGAATGCAACTACCGGGGAAGATGAAGCGTTGGATAAAATCGACCGACCGTTTCGCCCGCTCATAGTACCGCTCATCGATGGTGATCGCCTGGAGCAGCATCAGCCCGTCTGGTTTCAGCAGACGACTGCAGACATCGAAGAACGTGGGATAGTATTCATGGCCCACGGCCTCGATCATCTCCACCGAGACCAGCTTGTCGAACCGCAAGCCGAGCGCGGGCAAATCCCGATAATCGGTGAGCAGCACCCGCACACGATCGGACAGGCCGTCCTCACGCACACGGCGCACCGCCAATTCGTACTGCGCACGGGAAATCGTGGTCGTCGTCACTCGACAACCGTAGGTCTTCGCGGCGTGACAGGCCAGGCCGCCCCAGCCGGATCCGATTTCCACCAGATGGTCGTCTTCCCTCAGATGGAGCTTGCGGCAGATCAAATCGAGCTTGGCGCGTGAAGCCTCTTCCAGCGTGTTGTCGGGACGTTGGAAATAGGCGCAGGAGTACATCATGGTCCGGTCCAGCATCTGCGTAAAGAATTCGTTGCTCAGGTCGTAATGGGCCGCAATGTTTTGCCGGCTTCCCGTTTTGGTATTCCGTCGCAGCCGGTGCGCAACCTTGAGCAACGGTGCGGACAAGCGCGCCACGCCCCGCTCCATGCCGTCCACGAGCGATCGATTCAACGCGAAAATCCGGACCAGCGCCGTGAGGTCGTCGCAATGCCAATCGCCACGGGCATAACTTTCTCCCGCACCCACCGTCCCGCTCCACGCGATGTCGAGATAACAGTCGGGCTCGAGAATAGTAATCGTCGCCTTGAGCGTTGAAACGGCGGCAGGCTCACCGAAGACCGTGCGGCGCGACCCCTCCACCACCGTGATCCTTCCCTGGATGAGCCGGCGCAGACGGGCACGGACGATGCGTCTGGCAATCCGGACCAGCAGGCCGGGAGAAGGGTCAGACTCTGCGGCATGCGGCGGCTGCCGGTCCACGGCGGTTGAACAGTCGGTCGGCACGAGATCATTCATCCGGATATCCTCCTTGCATCGACGGAACGCCTGGACCTGTCGGGATGGGGAATGACGGGACAACGTTTCAACCACAGGCGCAACGCCTGCCAATGGATCGCCGCAATGACCTGCGTCGTCATCAGCGGGTACCGAAGCAACACACGGGCCAGGGACCTACCGGTCAACTCCTTCCGGCGCAGGACCATCGTGGCATCGAAGAATCGTTCTCCACCGCGGAAATTCTCCATGTGCACGGAAAGCGCTGCGCCGGGCGTGCCGAACCGCCAATCGTAGTCCACATCCATGCCCATGAACGGAGAGACGTGAAATTGCTTACCGAAGCGATACCGGTGTCGACGACCGATCCCCTCATCCAGGGAAGCACCGAGCACATAACAATGCTGTTCGCCCCACGGTGTGTTCGTCACTTCAGCCACAACGGTCTCAACCAGCCGATCGGCGGGGTCGAAACAATAGTAAAAGCTCACCGGGTTGAAGCCGTACCCGAAGTACCGCAGGTGCGTAAGCAGCCGGATCGGACCGGCCGGCCGGCGACCGGTCTTCGATTCGACGAGATCACGCACATTCTGATCCAGAGGCTTCTCCGGATCGCCCAGGTGGTCGCTCTGCCTAAACCAGGCCAGGTTCGGGGTCGCGGGAGACCAAAACCAGCGTTCATGGAAGAGGTCCGGTAATTCGGCCAGATCCAGATACATCATGAAGATCGAGTAGTGGAACGAATGGCGGGCCGGCGCATCGCGTCGATGCCTGACCGTTCCTTCATACACGCAGCTCTTCATGCATGCCCCGCCGTGAGCGCCTGACAGGCCGTCATGGCGCTCTTCACGCCGTCTTCATGGAAACCGAAGCCCCAATAGGCCCCGCAATACCACGTCCGGCGACGTCCGTTGATCTCCCCATGCCGTTGCTGCGCGGCGATCGCTTCGGGGGAAAAGACCGGATGGTGATACGTGATGCGCTGGAGAATCGTCGCCGGATCGATCGCCGCGCTGTGATTCAACGTCACGCAGAAATCGTACGGCGCGCTCAGCCCCTGGAGTCGATTCATGTGATAGGTCACCAAGGCATGGTCCGGCGGGTTCGGCACCAGATGATAGTTCCAGGCCGCCCAGGCCAGGCGGCGTCTCGGAAGAAGCGATCGGTCTATGTGCAACACGGCTTCATTCGGTTGATAACGGATCGCCCCGAGAATTTCCTTCTCCAGGGGAGACGGGTCCGCTAACAGCGCCAACGCCTGGTCGCTATGGCAGGCGAGAAGGACTCCGTCGAATGACTCGGTCCGGTGGATCCCGCGAGGGTCGCATCCCCGCACCTCGACACGGTCCGCGTAACGAGTGACCGATTCCACCGGAGACTGAAGCCGGATGCGGTCACGGAAGGGCCGCACCAGGCGCTCGACATATTGCCGGGAGCCGCCGGTCACCACCCTCCAGGTCGGACGCGCATCGACCGACAACATGCCGTGGTTCTTGAAAAACTGAACGAGGTACCGCACCGGAAACTCCCGCATCGTGGCGCGGCCGGCCGACCAGATGGCCCCTGCCATGGGAACGATGTAGTGACGAATAAACGCCGGCGAGTAGCGATTCTGCTCCAGATACGCGCCCAGCGAAGGGCCCGGGCCCGGTTGATCCAGCAATTCCAGGGACTCCCGATTGAAGCGGAGAATATCCCGGATCATGCGATAGAACGAGGGCCGCAGCAGATTGCGCCGCTGGGCGAAGAGGCTGTTCAACGAGGTGCCGTTATACTCCAGCCCGGTTTCTTCGCAACGCACACTGAAGCTCATGTCGCTCGGCTGTGAGGCCACACCCAGGCGATCCAGCAGGGCCATAAAATTCGGGTAGGTCCAGTCATTGAATACGATAAAACCGGTATCGATCGCATAGGTCGTCCCCTGCAGATTGACATCGACCGTGTTGGTATGACCCCCGATGTACGCACCGGCCTCGAAGATTGTGAGGTCATGATCCCGGTGGAGCACATGCGCCGCCGTCATCCCCGCAATGCCCGTTCCGACAATGGCGAGCTTCATGACTGCTTCACCATCCTGGCGCAGAGGCCGATGTACCAGCGGCTCGGGAGCAGGGTCAGGAACTTGAAGAGCAGGCTGAATCGCCGCGGGAAATGAATCTCCGGCTTCCGGGCCTCGATCCCGTCGACGATGCGTCTGGCCGCGTCCTCGGCTTCGATCCTGAACGGCATCGGGAAATCGTTCCGGTCGGTCAACGGTGTCCGTACGAACCCCGGACACACGACCGACACGCTGATACCTTCGGGCGCGAGATCGACTTGCAGCGATTCGAAGAGGTTCTTGATCGCCGCCTTCGACGCCCCGTAGGCTTCGGAGCGAGGCAACCCGCGATAGGCCACCGTACTGCTCATCCCCACGAGCTGCGGCGCCGGTGACTGCCGCAGCAGCGGGAGCGCCGCTTCAATCCCATAAACCATGCTCAGGAAGTTGGTGCGGATCGTCCGCTCGAACAGCGCACTGTCGAATGCCGCCACATCCACGTACTCGCAGGTGCCGGCGTTGAGAAAGGCAATGTCCAGGCCCCCTGCGCGGCGATGCATGTCGTTCACCGCGAGCTGATTGGCGGCCCGGTCGGTCACATCGAAAGGAAGCGCCGTGACGCGATCGTCTCCGCATTCACGGACGAGCTCGTTGAGCGCCGATTCGTTCCGCGCCGAGGCAAAAACGGTGGCCCCACGACGAACGAGTTCCAGCGTGACCGCCCGGCCGATACCGGTCGAGGCGCCGGTCACCCACACCCGTCGAGCATTGAGACTGGTTCGGCTCATGGGTCACACTCGGCCTTTGATCGTCCGGATGAGCATGCCGATCAGCGGGAGCTGCTCGTACACCATCGCACCGGCATCGAAGTAGTCGCGGTGGTAGAACACCTTGTCCCGAAAACGAATGAGCGTTGAACCGGGAACCGTCACCACTGCTCCGGCATTGAGCCTCGGGTGATTCAGCTGCATGGTCCAGGTCAATACGGCACAATTGCCTTGCCGGACATCGTCCTCGAACCGGAATGAACAGGCCTCCACCTGCGCGTAGAGCGCAGCCAAATATTGGCGCAGGGCGGGGAGTCCGTCGATCCGGTGAAAGGGGTCTTGAAACTCGATGTCGTCGCTGTACAACTCGTTCAGCAATCCCAACGAGCGAACCGACAGTCCGCTGTAGATCTGTTTGAATCGTTCGACAACCGGTTGCACGACAGCGGACTCCTCTCCTGCTCTTCTACGAAGGAACCTGAGGGACGGATTCTTTCAGCGCCCCCCATCATCACCGGCGCTAGCCCCCCTCCCGCCGGTGCATGAGCCCCTCTTTCAACGCTTCATTGATCGGATCAGGGCCGAGCCAGATGGCGAAATACGCGGCGGCGAAGTCGGCCCCCTCCACAATGCCCTTCCGCTCGCCGTTCAAGGCGAGTTCGGTTCCGACTCCGGGGAGATAGGTCAGCCCGTACCGGTCCCCCGGCTTCACGTCCTGATAGAGCCGATGGAGCTGCTCGATGCGAGGCTTCAGGCGCGTGATCGTGGCCGGCGACATATTGTCGGCCAGCACCTTCATCGCCGCCCGCCCGAAGTCACCGGCCTGGATGGCTCTGAAGTAGGACAACTCCAGACGCTTCGGCACATCATCCAACACGCGCTCAGGTTTCGTCCCCGGGGCGAGATACAGTGCCCCGACATACACCGTGATCGTACGCAGAAACTTCGCTACCCCCACCCCCTGAAGCGGCATCGGCAGGGGACCGGCCTGGAACGTATCGGCAAACGTCACGCCTTCGATTTCAAACGCCCCGCCGATAACGGGCGAGGACACGAGTCCCGAAACCGCCAGCCCGATGACGACGAGCCACTCTGACATGTTCCCTGATCCGTGCATCATCCGACTCCCAGGTGACCCCTGACCGGCATCCCGGCCGCACCTCTCCGTACCCAGGAACTCCGGTCAGGAGAATCGCCGCACCTGCTCGGCCAGCGTCCCCGCAACCAGGCTCAAATCAAACGGCCAGGCATAGCGCAACTCGACCCCGGGATACTGCGGTCGAAGATGATCGAGGATTTCAGGAATCTCGACTTCCGAATGCGAACCGCCCGGCGTGAACATCGTGGTCGCCACGGTTATGCGGGTCGCTCCCTGCTTGACGAGTTGATCGACCGACTCTTCCAGCGTGGGTGCGCAAAACTCGTTATAGGCCACTGCAAACAACACATCGCCCAGGTTCGCGCGCAATTGCGCCGCCACCGCTTCAAGCCCGACCTGATACGGATCCGTTTCGGCGTTCCTGGGCCACTGGCGGATTTTGGCATCCAATTCCAGTTCTTCGGCCGAGGCCGGTTGTTTCGCCGCGCGCCGCTGCCCCTCCAGCCGTTTCAATTTCGTCACCAGGTCCTGCGGGCATCCTCTGGGGATACCGCCATGTCCGACGAGAATCACACCCTGTCGCACTGTTGTCATGTCATCGCTCCTCTGATTGAAATTCACACCTGTTTGCACTCACATCGACACCGGGGAATCCAGATACTCCTGGAGATTGGTCTTGCCGTAGCGGCTCGCCGAGTACACCTTCCGGATGAGTCCGGCCACCAGCGCCATCGCCTTTTTGACGGCCGGCGTCTTCTCGGGATCGGTGGCCGGGAGAAGGCGGACGGTGATGGTCGTTTCGTGCCGTTTCAGCTGGATGAAAAAACTGCGCGCCGTACCCTGCTCGATCACGACCGCATCCAGCAGCGCTTCCCGGCCGCTCTTCGCCAGGTAGCACTCCTGAACCTTGACAATCTCCCCCTCCGTCCGTTGCAACATCGGGGCGAAGGCCTGGTACACAGCCTGGAGTTCACCGGTCGATTCGATCACTACGTGCGGCATCGTCGCTCCTTTCTAACAGGATGCGGAAAAAGTCCGCCAGCGGCGTTCTCGCGGCGCCCAGGGGCTCACCGTACGGCCCGAGTACGTTTCGCCTCTTCGCTTGCTGCGGCCTTGCTGGACGGCCTTTTTGCGCATCCTGCAGGTTCATGTATTGCGTATCCATCGAGTGTTTCCGCAGCCTGCTACACATGATTGCGGAGCATCAACTCCTTCGGATGCGGATTCAGATACACCTGGTCGCGAATGTATTCGACATCGAAGAGCTGGACGTAGTGTTTGATCAATGTCAGCGGAACAATCAGCGGCGTGAGTCCCTGGTGGTAATCCGCGATCACACCCAACAGCTCGGCCTTTTCCTGCGCATCCAGTCGTTCTTTGAAATGGCCCAGGATGTGCTGGAGCACATTCACATGTTTTCGCACCGTCGCCTTCGCCGCGAGGGCCTGCATAAACAGTTCGCCGTACCGGATGGCCAGGTCCTTCGGACGATACTCGTTCACCTGCGCAACCAATCGCCCGAGCTGACGATAGTGCGGGACGCTATGAGCCAGGAGCAGATATTTCTGGATCGTATGAAACCGCACCAACGCCTGCCTCGTGACGCCGCGCTGTATCAGATCCTGCCAACGACGGTAGCAGAACACCCGCTCGATGAAGTTTTCTCGCAGGAGCGGATCGCAGAGCCGCCCCTCCTCCTCCACCGGAATGAGCGGAAACCGATCGAGAAAGGCGCGTGCAAACAACCCCACACCCTTTCTGCCTGGCATGCCATGCTCGTTGTAGGTACGAACCCGCTCCACCCCGCAACTCGGCGAGTCTTTCTTGAACACAAACCCGGACAGGTCCAGCTCCTCAAGATCACCCAGACGCTTCCCGGCCATCGTCTCCAACGCCAGCGTGTGGTCCCGCCCGCTCTTAATGGCGACCAGCCGCGGCTGTTCGGGATTGCCGATGAGTCGCATCGCTTCACGCGGGGTACCGAGCCCGGCTTCGACTTCCGGGCAGACCGGCACCCACTCCACGTAGCGGCCCAGAACATCGGTCAGAAACACGTCCCGTTTGTGGCCTCCATCGAAACGGACCTCTTCGCCAAGCAGGCACCGGCTAATGCCCAGGCGAAGCGGAGTGGTCATCATGCCTTCACCTGCCCCTTTCCGAGATCCAAATATTCCTGGCGCGCTTGCCGATGGTCCACGATCGGCTCCGGATAATCCGATCCGATGCGGCATCCGGCCTGCACCTGTTCCAACGGCGGCATGAGATGCGGCTCATGAATCCATTTCGTGGGCACGTGCTTGAGTTCCGGGACATAGCGGCGAAGATATTCCCCCTCGGCATCGAACTTTTCGCTCTGGATTCTCGGATTAAAAATCCTGTAGCCCTGCATGGCATCCGTCCCCGTCGAGGCGCACCATTGCCAGTTGCCGTTGTTGGCGGCCAGGTCTCCGTCGACGAGCCGTTCCATGAAATAGCGCTCTCCGCTCTGCCAATCGATCCGGAGATCCTTCACCAGAAACGAGGCGACCACCATTCGCACGCGATTGTGCATCCATCCCGTCTGGTTCAATTGGCGCATGCCGGCATCCACAATCGGGTAGCCCGTGAGGCCCTGAGACCAGGCGGCAAACAACCGGTCGCGCTCAGGCCCCGCTGGTCTGGGCTCGGGAAGTCCCGGTTTCGCTTTGAACGGCCCATGCGCCACGTGGGGAAACGCCGTGAGGACTTGCTGAAAAAATTCCCGCCAGACCAGTTCATCGATCCAGGTGAAGACGTCCGCGCGCGACACCGCGCCGCCTTGTGCAAGCGCGTTCAGCGCCGCATGCACCAACGTGCGTGCGGAGATCGTCCCGAAACGCAGATGGGGAGACAACTTGGAGGTACCGTCGCTCGCCGGAAGATTTCTGCCGGTCACATACTGATGAACCGGCCCCCCCAGGAACCACTGCAGCCTGGCATGCGCAGCCTGTTCACCCGGCTGGATCCACATCGGCACCGACTCATATCCGAGATCCGTCACTGAAGGCCATTCCCGCGAGTCAGAAGCGGATGCCTTGCCGGCCGGCGGAAACGAGGGAATGCCCAGCAGAGGAGGGGCAGCGGCCCGCCATTTTGCCCACCAGCGGTCGCGATACGCGCTGTAGCGCTGAAACGGATCTCCGCTCAGCCCGCGCACTTCCTCCGCTTCGAACACGACATGGTCCTTGAACGTCCTGACCGTGCGACCCTGTTGTGCCAGCCGCTGCTGAACGGTGCGATCCCGCTCCAGCGCCGCCGGTTCATAGTCCCGGTTCCAATACACTGCATCGACCTTGAAGTCGGACGCCGCCTGCATGACCGATTCAATCGGATCGCCCATCCGCCAGGCGAGGGACACGCCGTGCAGGGCCAGGGACCGGCGCAACTCCTCCAGACACCCCAGCATGAACCCGACGCAGGCGGAACCGAAGACGTGCGAACGCAGCAGCGGTTCATCGAACACGAACAGCGGCACAATCTCCTGACATTCCTGACACGCCGCCGACAGGGCGGGGTTGTCACGGAGCCGGAGATCTCGACGCAACCAGACCAGACCCTTCATAGGGGAACCTCGGGAGAGGAGGACGCCAGCCGCTGCGCCGGAGGAACAGGATCGGCGAACAGGATTCGCCGCCAGGCCACATAACAGAGAAACAAGGCTGTGGTGGCCATGAAGCCCGTGCGTAACTGATGGAACCCGAATTGAAACTGGTTCATCAATTCGCTGGTAAGACCGAAGCCCCCATACGCCATGGCCAAGCCCCAGGCCCACGGACGCAGAAACAGAAACCCGTAACCGATCAGAAAATGCACGGCCGGCGAATGGAGCTTGACCACATAGGCCAGCGGACCGGTGATCGTGACGCCGAACAGTTTCAACGCATAGGCGGGAAAAAATTCGATGATCAGCACATCGATCAATCCCACCAGCAGAAAGAGCGCCCCGAACAGTTTGATATCGATGCCTCGTGAAGTCGTGTGCGCGGTCATATTCTCATGCTCCTTCCCCGCGGACGGACTCGCTGGACCCGTGCTCATTCATCGAACCCAGGAATCCGGAAACGCCCGCCACCATTCGGTGGGATGTGTGTGCCGCCACTGCGCCTGCTCCTGCCAGAGACGATCGGCCGTGACCCTGTTCAACCGTACCGCCATCGCGGCGCTGACATCGGATTGCTGGCGCACGCTGGTTTGAATCATTTCCTTCGCCATGCGAGCCAGGCCGCCCGGTGGATCGACGAGATCCTCCGTGTGGCGATAGGCGAGGTTCAGATACAACTGTTCCACGGCCGTCCAACTCTCATCCTTGGACAGCTGTTCGAGGTAGGCGTCGATCGCCTGATAGACATAGGTGAGCTGAAGGTAGGCCTCTGCCGACGGCCGCTCCTGAATGGCCTGCTCACAGGCCTCCAGCGCCCGGCGATAGTCGCCCGCCATCAGGAATAACCCCGTTCTCTCGACGATCGAGGTCCGCGAGACAGGCGCCATCTGTCCCTGCGCCTCGACTGTGAGCTGTCCGGCCACGATGATCGACAAGCCAAGCGCCGCAAGCATCCGTTTCACATGCCACCTATCGGCCCGAGCCGCCGTGTGATCCCATTTGTCCTTTGTACAGAGTCTGGCCCGAGACACGAGTCACGGAGACCTCGCGCGGACCGCCCTCGCTTTTTACCCCCAACTTCACCACCGACCCGGGCTCGCCCCGAACCATGAGGGCCACTTGTTCGTAGGTCTTTCCGGTCACGGCCACACCGTCTACGGTGGTCAGCTCATCCCCTGGCTTGAGCCCGGCCTTCTCCGCCGGTCCATCGGGCAATACGTGCGCGACATAGAGCACGGCCGTGTCGCCCACACGCTCCGCCCCGACGTGCAGCGACACACCGATCACGCCGTCCGGAATCGTGGCTTCCAAACCGAATGTGGGTGCCGGCGCCCCTGCCTTCTCCTGCCCCTCGCTTGCCCAGGCGGTGACGGTTACGACAGACGAGTAATTCAGGCAGATGCTCAAGAACCCTACGACCAAGTATGCGGAAGTATTGATGTGCTTTTTCATCGTCCATCTCCCTTCGTGACAATCAGAATTGACGCGCAACGCCCACCAAACATAAGCCCGCCAGCAACACCAGTGAGTTCAGATAGAGGGACCGTTGATGCAATCGATCCCAGGCCCGCTTCAACGTCGCATCGACGACCCCGTGCTGTTCCTGTTCCTTCAGCCGATCGCGCATCGCATTACTCTGCGGAGTGAGAGGCGACCGGCAATAGGATTCTGCCGCGAGAACCACCAGCCAGATACCGCCTGCGATCAGCACCGGCAGATTCCAGCCACGTGTGCTCCCGAGCACGGTGACCGACAACAGCCCGGCCGCAGCGGCTCCCATGCCAAGCACATAGTAGGCAGGAAAGAGCCGGCGCACGACCTTGCCGAAAGCATCCTGGTCCAGGTTCTGGGCCAGAATCGGCGCCACCACAAACGACAGCAGCACGACCTTGCCGACCAAGACCGCAACAGCCAAGGCCTGCAGGTACTGCATCACCGGGTCGAGGAAGGCAGACATGCCTGATCCTCCTTGTTCACGATCGCCCGCAAGGCCGGCTCCAACGTCGGATAACGGAAGGTATATCCCCCGGCCCTCGCCTTCGCCGGATCGACACGTTGCCCGGTGGTCATCAACGTCCCCACCTCACCCAACGCCAGATGCAACGCGAAGCCGGGAACCGGAAGCCACGAGGGACGATGGAGCACCTTGCCGACCGTGGCACAGAACGTCTTCATCGTGACCGCCTCAGGCGCTACTGCGTTCACAGGGCCGGAGACGGTCGGCGTGGCGATGGCCCATTGAATCAGGATCAAGAGATCCGCCCGGTGAATCCATGACACCCATTGCGTGCCCGGCAACACCGGCCCTCCGGCGAAGAGCTGAAACGGCAACAATATCCTCGGCAACGCGCCACCGCCCTGTTCGAGCACCATCCCGGTTCTCAACAGTACGACACGCGTCCCGAGCCGATCGGCGCGCAAGGCCTCCGCTTCCCAGGCGGCAGACAGCTCGGCCAGAAAACCGTGCCCGATCGGCGATGCCTCATCCAGAAGCCGATCGTCGCTCGGGCCGTAGTAACCGATCCCCGATGCGTTGATCAACAGAGGAAGGGGCGCAGACCGGCCGGCCACTGCGTCTACCAGCCGTCTGGTCGACAGGACCCGGCTCTCCACCAGGAGCCGCTTGCGGGCATCCGTCCATCGCCCATCGGCGATCGGCGCACCGGCAAGATTGATGACGACATCTGCCGTCGCCGCTTCAGAGTGCCAGGGTCCGGCAGAACAGGCGTCCCATTCCACGAACCGGACCGACGACTGAGACGCATGACCGGACCGGCGGCTCAAGACCACCACCTCATGACCCTGTCGGGCCAGCTCTTCGACCAACGCATGGCCGATGAATCCCGTTCCTCCGGCGACGATGATCTTCATCTGTCTGTCCTCCCGTCGGTCACAGTCCACGGCTACGATGCCCCGTCCTGGTCGGCCTCATCGGCCGACTCCTCGTCACTCTCATCCGGTGCTCGATCGTCCGAAGACTGTTTCACAGGCCTGCTGTCGGAAACGGCCGTCACGCGCTGGCTGAACTTTCTCTGCTTCGTGCCATACAGCAGGTTCGGCGGCGGGCTCCGGCGATTCTTCAGGATGACCGGGTCGAGCACCTCGCCGCACATCGTGCAATGCCATGCCGTAATATCGATCTGGCCGGTATCATCAAGCAAATCGATGTAGTGCTGTGTCAACAACAATCCTCCGCAACGCGGACAGATGTGATGCTCGGGCTGCGGAGTGGAGAGCGATTCTGGTGTCCCATGTGTTTCCATTGGAACCCCCGACTGGGAAAAAAATGGACGACCACGAACTGAACCGGGCCCACTGCATGCGACTGCTCCCGTTCCGGCGCCCACCCATGCCCTATCGCAACCGAGCCCTTGCCGGCCACACCGCCGCATAGGCAGCGCGCCGCTTCCCGGCGAACAAGGCCGTTCCGATGCTCACCACTATGGCCGCGATACCATATACGAACATCTGCGTCATGACTGCCTCCTGATCGTGGCGCCTGGGGGACGCCGTACCCTCTACTTGTCATCCGATGGTTCGCTGAGGGGACGGATTCCTCCGAAGGAAGAACCCGCCCTCCTCAACGGGAGGCCGCGTGCGGAGTCGCGGTACCTCCTAACGTTCACTGCTTCGGACCGGCCCCGATCCCTGGCGCCCGTTCATCGCTCACTTCGCTGTCTCTCCACCCCGGACACACCGGAATCCGGTGCCATGCGTCTGCAGCGCGAATCCTCCTCGTCCCCGCGCCGTGGCGGTAATATCCGACTGGGGACTGTGCCACGACCCTCCACGAATCACCCGGACGATCCCCTTGTCGGGGCCCTGCGGGTTCTTGTCGGGAGCATTCGCGTAGTAGTCAGGGGCATACCAATCCTGCACCCATTCCCGCGCGTTCCCGGACATATCCTTGATCCCGTACGGCGAGTCGCCTCCGGACAACGAACCGACGACGTGCAACGTCTTGTCGTCGACCCACTCCCGATCGAAGTTCGCCCGGGTCGGACTCGGGGGCTCGTTGCCCCACGGGAACATCCGGCCATCGGTACCGCGCGCGGCCTTCTCCCACTCCGCTTCGGTGGGCAGCCGTTTCTTGGCCCACGCGCAATACGCTTTGGCGTCGTACCACGTCACCTGCACAACCGGCAGCTGCTCGACCCCTTTGGCCGAGACCAAGACCCCGGTGCCATAGGGATTCGGCGGGCTGCGATGGCCGGTTGTGGCGACAAACGCCATGTACCGCTCATTGGTCACTTCCACCTGATCGATGGCGAACGTATCGACATAAACCGACCGTTGCGGCCACTCGTCGGCCCGCCCCTTGGGATTCTCACTGCCCATCAGAAACGTTCCGCCCGGCACGGTGACCATCGGAACCGGATCCAGCTCCTTGAGAGTCGGCGCCGCAAGGACAGGTGTCAGGGCGACCGCACAGGTTGCCGCCACGAACAGGCTCATGCATCTCCACCTGGTTCTTCTCCTGGTCAAACCTTGAGTCATTTCTTCTGCTCCTTGCTCCCCGCGATTGCCTGGGCCGTATGAATCTTGATCTCACCGACAAGCCGTTCCACCTTGCCCGTGTCTCCCCGGTCGGCCGCCTCCTGCGCCTGTGTCACAAGGGTTCTGGCTTCATGCAAATGAAGTTCAATCTGCGCCTGCAGATCAGGCGATGCCACGGTGCCTCCCAGGGCCGCGCGGTGATACACCTCCCACGCGTGATCCACGCTGTGTTCCGCCTCATGCACCATCTGAAGTTTCTCCGGATGGGGGTGCCGGCTGGCATCGATCGGACCGGCTTGGAGATCAGCCGTCATCAAGAGCGCGCTGAATCCGCCGACCAGTGTGATCATCGTGCTGTACGTCATGGCTCTGCCTCCGTCGGGTGTATGGCGGGCCGGCCCCCCGCCTTGTGCACTCATCGCTGTTTCATCGATTGTTCGATGAGAGGCCGCAGCTCCAACAGTTCAACGTTCGCCGGATCCATGGCCAAACCCCGGCTGACTGCCTGCTGGGCCTCGCTGAAGCGTTCCCGCCCCATTTCCACTAGCGCAGTGATGTAGCTGTCCCTGATGCGCTGCTCCCAGTCAGCCGGAGCCGATTTGGCGCACCTGAAACCGAGGCCGACGCCATAGCTGTTATTGAGCGGATGATTCCAGAACCGGTGCGTCGAGCGAATCGTGCCTTCCGGCGCGATCCACGAGCCACCGCGGATGACGCGCTTTTCGCCGACGGTCAAGCGGTCTACGTAGGTTCCGGTTCCACCGACCCACAAGGGTTTTTCCGGACCGGTGGGATTCACCATGGTTCCGAGTCTCCCGTAGTATTTCGGGTCATACCAGTCGCCGACCCATTCGAAGACATTGCCCGCCATGTTGTACACGCCGTAGTAGCTGGCGCCCTCCGGATGAGAATCCACCGACAAGGTCGCATCATGATGCCTGTCATAATTTGCCTTGTTGGAATCGAAGTCGTTGCCCCAGGGATAGAGGTTGCCGTGCGGGCCGCGGGCCGCCTTTTCCCATTCGGCTTCGGTGGGCAACCGCTTCTCGCGATATTCGCAGTAGGTTTTGGCATCGATCCAATTGACGCCCACCACCGGCTGCTGAGGCTTATTCAAGCGCGGATCGTCCCAGTAGGCCGGCGCCGGATGACCGGTCGCCTTGATGAAGGCGCCATAGTCCTTGTTCGACACCTCGTATTTGTCGATGAGATAGGAATCCAGGAACACCGTATGCGCCGGCCCTTCGTCGTTGAACGCTTCGGCAGACAAAGGCGTCTTCATCCGTTTGTCGTACAGCGTGAGCCGGCGGCCGGAATCTGCCGGCTGGGCCTTGTCTAATCCCATGATCGACGGTCCCTGTCCCACATACACCATGTCTGCGGGAATCTTGGACTCCTCAGCCTGTGCCGTCGCCGTCATGATGGCGACAGTCATGATGAGCCCTGCCCCGACTGCGTTCCCCATTGTCTTCATGCGACACCTCCTGCCCCTGAGGGCCGGGCCGGGGGACGGTCACCCGCCCCCTCCACGGTTATGTGCTACTTCTTCATGCTCTTTTTGATGAGATCGCGAGTGGCCAGATACTCTTTGTTGTCGGGATCCGCCGCCAACGCCTTCTCGATGGAGGCGAGGGCGTCGGCGTTCTTCTCCGCTCCCATGCCGACGAGCGCCTGAATGAAGGCATCACGCCCGGCTTGAGCGGCTTCGTCGGAGACCATGCTGGCCGACTTCGCGCAACGGAAACCCAGTCCGACGCCGTAGGAGTTGTTTTCGGGCTGATTCCAGAACCGGTGGCTGGTGTGCAGCGAGGTTTCCGGAGCCAGCCAGGACCCGCCGCGCAAGACCTTCACCGGGCCTTGATTGGCGAAGTTGTAGCCCTTCTCGGCGCCACGGGGATTGAGCGCGTTGCTGGTGCGGTAATATTTCGGGTCGTACCAGTCATCCACCCACTCGAAGACGTTGCCGGCCATGTTGTACACGCCATAGCCGCTCACGCCTTCAGGGTAGGAGTCCACCGGCGTAGTGCGTCCCACATTCTGTCCATAGTTGGCCTTCTTCGGATCGAGGTGATGCCCCCATGGATAGTGGTTGTCTCCCTCCGGGCCCTTGGCGGCCTTTTCCCATTCCGCCTCGGTGGGCAACCGCTTGCCATCCCACTTACAAAAGGCGTTGGCGTCCGTCCAACTCACTCCGACTACCGGTTGCTCGGGCTTGCTGAGCCGCGGGTCGTCCCAATAGGCCGGTGCCGGATGACCGGTGGCCCGCATGAACTCCTTGTACCGCGTGTTCGACGCTTCGAACTTGTCGATCAGATAGGCATCGAGCACTACCTGATGCCTCGCCTCGTCGGAATGTTCGTGACTGCCCATGGTGAACTCGCCGCTCGGGATGAGGACCATGTCCTTATGGTCGCCGGCGGCCTTCGCCGACACCCCCATCGACATGGATCCAGCCACAAGCACCGCTCCTATTCCAATTTGAAGACCTATGTGCCTCCGCATGAGAAACCTCCTTGGTTGAGAACCCTGACACAACCCCCAGTGGGGTCACGATTGTTGCTAAACAGAGACCTGGCCCTGCAGGGCCGGCTTCGATGTTTTCATTTCCCGTACTACGCCGGCGGCCTGCTGCAGGTGCCGGTTCCATCGGATGACCGGATCAACGACATCACCGCATTGCACACAACGCGAAGTGGAGGAATCGAGCCCGCTTGCCCCGCTGAGCAGGTCCGTGCAGAAATCACGAACCATCAGTCCGCCGCACCGCAGGCAGTTCGACTCCTGGTAAAGAGTCAGAATCTGTCTTCGGATTTCACTTACTGGCACAGTTCCTTCCATTGTCTTTGTGGTCGCCATGATCACTCCTCGCATGTTCATGTCCAATGTTTGCAACCTCTATGTCCAATGTTTAACCTTTTTTGTCCAATGTGTCAATAGTTATTTCAATAAATATTTGACAAACATTGGACACAACCATATACTTGGGCTCAACAATGAATACGCACAGAATTCATAGGGTTGC
The DNA here is from genome assembly GCF_900170025.1 of Nitrospira sp. ND1. Taxonomy (NCBI): domain Bacteria; kingdom Pseudomonadati; phylum Nitrospirota; class Nitrospiria; order Nitrospirales; family Nitrospiraceae; genus Nitrospira; species Nitrospira sp. ND1. The sequence goes on from NZ_FWEX01000006.1 coordinate 1,809,421, forward strand.
GAAGCTCACCGGTCTGAGTCGCGATGTGATTCGGGTGTGGGAGCGCCGATTTGGCCTGTTGAAACCGACACGAGGCGCGAATCGCTATCGCAATTATTCGGATGAAGATGTGGCCTTGCTGCGCTATCTGAAGCAGCAATTGGATGCGGGGGCTTCAATCGGTGATCTCGCCAAGCTGGGGCGTGAGGAGCTGATCACCCGCCTGCGCACGGAAGCGCCGCGCCCCGCCGTGGTGGACAATACGTTCGACCGACTCTTGCGGGAACTGCTCTCGGCCTTGGAACCATTCGACCGCGTCACATTCGAGAAACGCTTGAACGGCGCGGTCGCAGTCGTCCCGTTTGAAGAGGCACTCCACGGAATTCTGCTCCCGCTGCAGGAACGCGTCGGAGACCTGTGGCACAGCGGGCGCATCAGTATCGCCCTGGAACATTACGTGACCAGCCAAATTGAACAAAAACTGTATGCGGCCATGAATCAATTGCCGGTGGCGGAATTCGGCGCGAAAGTCGTCGTGGCCTGCCCGCCCGGTGAGGAGCACGACATTGCGGCATTGGCAGTCGCCTACCGTTGCCGCGTGCGTGGATGCCGGGTCTACTACTTAGGAGCCAACGTGCCGATCTCCTCCCTCGGCAGGCTCTGCAGGGAGGTCGCCCCGGATCTGGCCATCCTGTCGTTGACCCTGGTGCTGCAGGAAGGCAACGCAGCGGAATTGATTCACTCGCTCGCAGAGGAATTGAAACCCGTTACCACGGTCATGGCCGGCGGCCATGGCGCGCGCGTGATGCGCGATCAGTTTGCGCAATACCGCATCGATGTCCTGGATACCTTCAGCGAGTTGGACGAAGTGCTGGATCGATTCACCAGGCGATTTACGATCCCGGGATGACAGGGAGGCACCGTTCGGATGGCTGTCTATCCACTCACCGTGTTCTATGACGGAGCCTGCCCCATTTGCGCCCGCGAAATGGCGCTGATGAAGCGTCTGGACAGGACACAACGCCTCACCCTACTCGACTTTTCTCTTGCCGGCTTCGATGCCGCACCGGCCGGCTTGGCTGTCGCGGATCTGAGCGCGGTGATTCACGCCCAGTGGGCGGACGGCGCCGTCATCACCGGTGTCGAGGTCTTCCGTGCGATTTGGGAGGCGGTCGGCCTGGGATTCCTGTCCCGCCTCAGCCGACTCCCGATGGTTGCTCCACTTATGACGAAGGCCTATGGATGGTTTGCCAGAAACCGGCTCTGGCTCACCGGCCGCAACAACGCCTGTCCGGGAAATGCTTGCGCCGCCGCTTCACCCAAGCCACTGCGAGCCTCACAATAGTCCCCGTCCTCTCTTTCCCAACGCGCCAGTCATGACAAAGCATGGCGAAGCCACGAGGCCCGGATCAGGCCTTCATTCCGAGCCCAGGCATGTTCCCACTCGGTCGAACATGGCATCGTGCGAAGGAAAAGTCTGACAGAGGCGCCCTACGCAACCATCCGAACCTCAACCAACGGCACTAACCATCACGAACCACCAGGCCTGGGCAATTTCCTAGTATCCACCCGGGAAGTCCCTTGCTGACAATTTTCAAGGAGATGCTACTGTTATTCAGAACGTCCTCATGGTGCGAGACCGCGTCAGCAGAGTCATCGGGAACAGGACCGCCGCTTCACGTCACATTCATCCCCTTCAGCATGACATTACGCGTCAGCCTCATCGTGTTGTTCAGCATTGGCGGTATCCTACTCCTGGTGGGCTATTGGGCGGACCAGTACCACCCGGACCTCCTGCCGCATACGTTCTCATTGCAAACCGCTCCCCCCGATCCCTCACAGGGACAACCAGGTGTGACCATCAACCTGCCGCCCGTCGTCGCGCCCGTGGATGACGGCCAACGTTACTATTATGTGCAGGTCAATCTGGCCTTGGAGCTCGATCGCTCGGGGACCGCCGGATTGATCCAGGCCCGCCACGACGCGATCGATCGGCAGGTGATGGAAATTCTTCACACCTATGCCGTCAGCGATCTGCGTGCGACCGGGCAGCTGCCGGCCTTGCGAGCAGACATTCGACGCGCCATCAACACGTTGCTTCCCAAAGGACAGGTCCAGAACGTCTATATCACCAACTGGTTGATGACCCCGGTCGGGTACTGAACCGCTTCTGCAAGAAATGCGACTGTCGACGGATCAGCCTTCCATGCCTGATGCTTCCGAAACACAACTGCAGCCAATCCGGATGAAACCCCGTTCGCTCTAGCAGGCTGCGGAAAAACTCGATTGTTGCGTCATACGCCGAGATCAGTTCATGTGGCGTGTTGGTATCAGAATCGGTCGCAGGATGCGCAAAAAGGCCGTCCAGCAAGGCCGCAGCGAGCGAAGAGGCGAATCGTACCCTCTGCCGTACGGTGAGCGTCTGAGCGATGCGAGAACGCCGCTGGCGGCCTTTTTCCGCATCCTGCTAGGCGGAAGGGACCGGCTGGTGTCGTGGCTGGATGGTCATGCGGATGCCGTGTTTCGGACGCAAGGTCACCATGATTTCAGGTTCGACGTGTTCTTGCGCAAGCTGCAAATCGTAGGAGCGGCCGATCAGTGCCAGGAGCAGCGGCCCTTCCACCGTCGCGAAATGCGTCCCCACGCAGGCCCGTGGTCCTGCGCCGAACGGCAGATAGGCGCATCGGGGAGCCGGCCGTTCACCCTCGAGCCATCGCTCCGGCATGAATCGCTCTGGATCGCGCCAGAAGGCCGGATGCCGATGCAGGTGATAAATGCCCACCAGGACCAGCGCCCCGGCAGGCAGGGTGAGCCCGCCGATGCTTGTGCGGCTGGCGGCCTTTCGCTGGACCGCAGGAACGGGAGGATATAAACGAACCGCTTCATCGAAAACCGCGCGAGTGTACGGGAGTTGCTGAAGATCGTCGGCCTGAGGCGTTCGCCCCTGCAGCACCCGGTCCACCTCTTCGTGGAAACACGCCTTTACCTCCGGATGGGTGGCAAGCAAGTACCAGGTCCAGGCGAGGGCATTGGCGGTGGTCTCGTGTCCGGCCGCAAAGATGGTCAGCGCTTCATCCCGCAGTTCCTGATCGCTCAACCCGGCGCCTGTTTCCTCATCGCGGGCCCTGAGGAGCAGATCGAGGAGATCGTCGCGCTGCGCCCCGGTGCGGCGGCGCTCGGCGATCAATCCATAGATCAGCTTGTCCATGAACTGCAGAGCGAGACGAAATTCACGGTTGCGCGGGGTCGGCACCCACAGGGGCACACGCAGCGGACTGTGAAACGAATCGAACGCATACTTCAGACTGACCCGTAGCGCATGACTGATGTGGTCGATATGGTCCGCCACGTTCGTGTGAAACATTGTTTGAGAGATCACTTCGAGGGCCAGCCGCATCATTTCGTCGGCGATATCGACCGGCCCCCCCGCGTGGACCGTCCAACCCGCGATCCGCTGCTCGCCCACCTGCGCCATACGCTCGGCCATCGCCGCCATGCGGGCGCGATGAAAAACCGGCTGGATGATGCGCCGGTGCCGCTTCCAGACCTCGCCCGAACTGGTCACCAATCCGTTACCCAAGACCAACGCAAGGCCGGTGGGACGCCGCGGCTCGTACACTTTCACGAAACAATCGGCCTGATGGACGAGAATCTCTTCGGCGAGATCGGGATGGCTGAGGAGGTAGAGCGTCTTAGGACCGAGCCGAAAGCGTAGCGCATCGCCGTGCCGGCGCCACCACTGCGACATGGCCTGCAGCGGTCGCCGCCTGAACGCACGCAGGTGGCCCAACAGGGGCTCGCCGCCGGGAACATCGACCAGCGTATGAGATGGCTCCACATCGACAGGCATTGAGTGAGGTGAGACGGTTGATTGTTGGACGCGCCGGGCATTGGATCTCACAAGGACTGTTCCGCATCGTACAAACTTCGCGTGAAGAGTGGTAGGGCCGAACCACCAGGGCTACATGGCGTACAGCTGGCTGGCACTTGCGTTGGTAACGTTCCTACCGTGTGAATCTGGCGCTATTTTTTGAACAGGCGCACATAGTCCTGAAAGATGAACAGGCGATTACGCCTCTGTCCGGTCAGCTCACGAAGAATGCCGAGTTTGACGAAGTCATCGATGAGCGCAGCGGCGGTATTGGTTTGTGTCTTGATGAGATCGGTGACCATTTTGATGTTGATCACCGGCGCCCGGTAAAGAGACTTCATAAGCATCTGCGCGTTAGCCTGGCGACGCACATGGAAAGTGGGCATATATTTGCGCTCTATCCGCTCCTTGAGTGTAAGGATGTCCCTGAACACTTGGATGGACAAGGCAGTCGTCTCGCGCATGCCGAGCAGAAAGAATCGTAACCACGGTTCCATCTTCTGAGTCGTACGCACGGCCATCAGTTGATCGTAATACTCGCCCTTGTGACGCTCGAAGAAGTCGGATAGATACAGCGCAGGCTTGTGTAAGAGGCCGGAGCCGACGAGATAGAGCACAATGAGCAGACGACCCAACCGTCCGTTTCCGTCTAAAAACGGATGGATGGTTTCAAACTGATAATGGATGAGCGCGATTCTGACCAGATGCGGAACATGAATCTGGTCGTTGTGCATGAACTTTTCCAGGTCACTCATGAGATCCGGCACATGGAGGTGATGCGGCGGGATAAAGGTGGCGTGGTTAAGACTGACACCGATCCAGTTTTGGCTGGTGCGAAATTCTCCAGGCTGCTTGTGCGTGCCACGCACCCCGCGCAGCAGCACAGCATGAGTCTCTCGCAAGAGCCGATTGGACAAGGGCATCTGGTCCATCTGTTTGATCGAAAAATTGATGGCCTGGATGTAATTATGCACCTCCTGCCAGTCATCGCGTTTTTCCGGATCGACGTCGAGCTTGCCGATCAGCGCCTCTTCCATATTGGTCTGAGTGCCCTCAATACGGCTTGAGGTCGTGGCTTCCTTGGTAATGTGCATTCGGATGAAAAAATCCACGTCCGGGATGAGCTGAGAAAACCCGTTCAACTCTCCGAGCAGACGATTCGTCTCTTCCAGGAGTGTGAGAATCTGGGGATCAGACACGACCCATTCCCGGTTGATCGGCGTGGGCAGGAAGCTGCGGTACTCGTACTGTTGTTCGTACCCCCCCGACTTGAACTCCTTGATGTTCATGAAACTCCTCGACTCCTGCCGGGCCAATTTGATCTAAGCGGACTGCTATGTCAAATGCGCCGCGCCAAATTGATATAACGCAGAACGTATGTCAAATGGCCGGGCTGGATAGATAGAAGGGCTCGCAATCGAGCAAGCTACTCGGAAGGCCAGGAAAAGAGAGAGAAAGACTGCTAGAGGGTTTTTCCTGTCGCCGAGAGCCATCGGAAGGGCTTCGGGTCGAGCAAGCTGTGTATGGTGCCGAAGCCGGGAGTTGAACCCGGATACCCTTACGGGCGCTGGTACCTGAAACCAGTGCGTCTGCCAGTTCCGCCACTTCGGCCTAAGGAATGGAGTGGGATTATCGCTGATCGGTTTCGACCCGTCAAGGTGAGGAACATGAAAATATCCGTCGGCTGAGGTGAATCGAGTTCAGCCGGCGGTCAGGACCCCGTCGGTGAGATTCCAGGCGCCACCGGCCGTCACCTCGCGCAGGTCGCCGCTGAGCACAATCCGTTCGCGGACCAACCCCGCCGCCGCCAGCAGAAAGGCCGCGCGGATGCGTGGCGCCTCATCCGCAATCAAGACGTCGAACCGCACCTTGCGAAACAACGGATCGACCGCCACCCGCGCCGCCGTGGTGACGATGACCCGCCGGTTCTGCACGAAGGCCTGCCGGTTGGTATCCTCCTGCGCCGCCAGCAGTTCGCGAATCTTCTTCGTGCCCCCCAAGCGGATGACTTCTTCCTTGAGTTCGGCAAATTCCGGCTTGAGCTCCTTCGGGACCGTCGCCTCGGGAATCAATTCGGCAATCCGTTCCTTGGCGATGTCGACTTCATGGCGAAGCCCGGCACAGTGCCGTTCATAGATCGCTTTGTACTCACGCAGCGATTCGACGTTTTTTCCTACCGCCTGCATGGACAACCGCTTCCAGATGGGGAGTTGTTCATAGTCGGTCAGGGTCTGGTCGATTTCCTTGATCTTGGCCAGGAAATCGGTCAACTGGGTCACCAATCGCCATTCCAACAACCGCACCTCGTCCAGATCCTTCTGCTTTTGGGCCTTGTAGGCCAGAATCGGCGTGAGTTCACGGAACCGATCGTACTTTTTGCGCAAGACCGCCTTGTCGGAGCGAGACTTGGCATAGAACTGATGCATCTGCGCCTCGAATCCCAAATCCGGAAGAGGAATGCCTCCGCTCTCCTTGCTGGTCGCCACTTCGTACCGACTCAGCCAACTTTTGAACGTCAGTCCGGCTGCTTTCATCGCCCGGGCCGTGAGAAGGGTGATCGCATCGGCGCTCTCGTGGTCCGGAGCAACGAGAAGAATGCGTTTGTTGCCCCGAAGCAGCTCAATAATGAGCGTGGCCAGCTTCTGCCGACGCGCCGTCAGATCGTCTTGCCACAAGGGCGTCAGCACGGAGGTGGGCACCAGGGCCTCCAGCGCGGCGCGGTCCCCCGTTTGTCCCGCTTCGAGGACGGGGAGAAGCCGTTCGGCCGGGCCGAGTGTGTAGGAGGCGCCGGTTTTGCTCATTTCTGCCAAGCGGCGGCTGGTGGTCAGGGCCAATCCACTGGCATCCGGCACCAGCGTGGCGCTGGGTACCACATCGCCGATGGCATCGAACAATTGCAGCACGAGGCGCTCCCCGTCCTGAAACAGCACAATGCCCTCCGTGGGTTCAGCCTCTTCGCCCAGGAGCAGAGTCGCAGACAGATCGGCTCCCACCACCACGTCGGCGGAGAGATAGAACTCATACAGGTGCAAATTCCCGACGGTCTGGAGCAGCCGGCCTCGCGTGAGCGGAATCGATTGGTCGAGCCCCTGCTCCGTGCCGCGCGCGGCATCACCGTCCAGCGTCGCCGCCAGCTGATCGAGGAGATCGGGCAAGGTGTCTGGTATTGCGGTCATGTTCCGTTCTTCCCCTGCGTGTCGTCGTGGCGCAGCCTGCGACGCCGGTCGCACAACCGTCAGCGCATTGTTCATAGAATCGGGAACGTATCTTAAAGAGTTCCGAAAGATCCTGTCCACCAGCGACGCACGCACAAACAATCCACCGCTGAAACGCGACAATGAACGGAAAGAGCCGCACTGAACGCCTGCGCCGCCATTTCGAGCCGAATGAAGAAAACCGTCGCATGCCTCCAGATCAATTGACTTTTGCACAGCCCGCCAGTATGCTTTTTCCCTTTCCAACAGAAGGAGTTGCAGTATGAAGGTGATTCTCCAAGAAACACTCGAAGGCGTGGGCGACCTCGGCGACCTTTTGGACGTCTCCAACGGGTTTGCCCGGAACTATCTCTTGCCCCGCAAGAAGGCCGTTGAAGCCAATAGCCGGAACATCAAAGAATTCGAACATGCCAAGCGGGCCGCGGCCGAGAAGGCCAAGAAGGAAAAGCAGGACATCGAGGCGCACGGCAAGAAGATCTCCGCGGTCTCGCTGACCGTTGCCGCCCAGGTCGGAAAAGACGACAAGATGTTTGGATCCGTGACGGCCAAGGATATTGCGGAAGGGTTGGCTGAGCAAGGATTCACCGTGGATCGCCGCAAGATCCAGCTGGCCCAGCCCATCAAGGAACTCGGCACCTTCGCCATTGCCATCAAGCTGCCGCGCGAAGTCACCGCCACCATTGCGGTCCATGTGGTGAAGAAGCAAGACGAGCAAGAAGCGCAAGCAGAGCCGGAAGAAGCCGCACCAACCGCATAACCCGTTGCGGGATCATGCGTGGCCACCGGAGAGAAGGCTGCGCTCGGAGGAAGCATGCAGGAGCTGATCGGTTCGTTGGACGCATTGAAATCAACCGACCCTGAAACCTACGAGGCTATCGTCGCCGAGGAGCAGCGGCAACGGGACAAGTTGCTGTTGATCGCCTCGGAAAATTTCGCCAGCCCCGCCGTCTTGGCCGCCCAGGGCAGCGTGATGACGAATAAGTATGCCGAAGGGTATCCCGGCAAGCGCTATTACGGCGGTTGCCAGCATGTCGATACGGTTGAAAGCCTCGCCATCGAACGCGCGAAACAGATCTTCGGCGCCGAGCACGTCAACGTGCAGCCGCATTCGGGATCGCAAGCCAATATGGCCGCGTACCTGTCCGTGCTCAAGCCGGGCGACACGATTCTGGGATTAGACCTCGCCCAGGGCGGACACCTCACCCACGGCAGCAAGGTGAATTTCTCCGGCATCATTTTCCGTGCATTTTCGTATGGCGTCGATCGCCAGACCGAAACCATCGATTATGGGGCGGTTCAGAAGATCGCCGAGGAATGCCGTCCTCGCATGTTGGTGGTGGGAGCCAGCGCCTACGCCCGCACCCTCGACTTCCCCAAGTTTCAGGAAATCGCCAAGTCGGTGGGCGCGTACCTGCTGGTCGATATCGCGCACATTGCCGGGTTGATCGCAGCCGGGTTGCATCCCAATCCCGTCCCCTACGCGGATTTCGTCACGACCACGACGCATAAAACGCTGCGTGGCCCACGCGGTGGCGTCACCATGTGCAAAGCCGAATACGCCAAGGCCGTCGATAAGATTATCTTCCCCGGCCTGCAGGGCGGCCCCCTCATGCATGTGATTGCCGCCAAAGCCGTCGCATTCAAAGAAGCGCTGTCGCCCGCGTTCAAGCGGTACCAGCAGCAGGTGCTCGCCAACGCGCGCACGCTGGCGCAGGGACTCGTCGACCGTGGCTATAAAATTGTGTCGGGGGGAACCGATACCCACCTGATGCTGGTCAACCTTACCAACAAAGGCATCACGGGGAAAGAAGCCGACGCCGCCCTCGACGCCGCCGGCATCATCGTCAACAAGAACGCCGTCCCCTACGACGAAAAACCGCCGGCCACGGCCAGCGGCATCCGGATCGGCAGCCCCATCGTCTCGACGCGCGGCATGCGCGAGGCAGAGATGCGAGAGATCGTGGCGCTGATCGATCGTGTGTTGCAGCATCCCCAGGATCAGCAGGTGCAGGCCGAGGTGCGGGCGCAAGCAAAAACGTTGTGCAATCGTTTTCCCATCTTTCATGCCTACGATTCGTCTCCCGCTTAGGCAGGACGTTCGCCAGTGAAGTGTCCTTTCTGCGACGATGTCGAGGACAAAGTCGTCGATTCGCGGATGGCCAAAGAAGGCGAGGTCATCCGGCGGCGACGCGAATGCCTGTCGTGCAAACGCCGGTACACCACCTACGAACGGGTCGAAGAAACCATGCCCGCCGTCGTAAAAAAGGACGGACGACGGGAGCCGTTTGATCGGAGCAAGATCGTGTCCGGGCTCAAAAAAGCCTGCGAAAAACGCCCGATCAGCACCGCGACCATCGAAACCGTCACCGATCGCATCGAAAAGCGCATCCAGGATTTAGGTGAAACCGAGATCGTGAGCACCGCCGTCGGTGAGGAAGTCATGCGAGAACTGTCTCAACTCGATCAGGTCGCCTATGTTCGATTCGCCTCCGTGTATCGGGAGTTTAAAGACATCGACCAGTTCATGGACGAGATCAAAGCCCTGGCCCAGCAGCGCCGGGAGCGTTAAGCCCTCCCCTTCTCTTCGCTGTTTCGGATCGGTCCGCTCGGTGTAGGTCTCGGTAGGATGGGCACCAACAGAGGAGAGACCTGCGCACTCCCGATAGGCTCTGAACCCATGGCAACGACCAAAGTCACCCGCAACCGACGAACAGCCAAGCGACCAAGCCGACGCCGATCGCCGGGGGCTACACACGTGGTCATCATCGGCGCGGGCCGCGGCGGCACCGCCCTGATGGAGATTTTCGCCAACGATCCCTTGGTCCGCATCGTCGGCGTGGCCGACATCAGCGATCAGGCACCCGGCCTCGGCCTCGCCAAACGGCTGCACATCCGCGTGACACGCAACTATCGCCAACTGCTGAAAATGGGGCCGGTCGATCTGGTCATCGATGTGTCGGGCAACCCGGAGGTCGGCGAATACCTGCAGGACATTCGCCGCATGGGCGTCTCGGTCATCGGGGGGGCCAGCGCCAAATTCATGTGGCAGTTGATCGAGGCGCGCATTCGCGCCACGGCCGACATCGAAAAAGCCTTGAATAAGTACCAGTCGCTGTACCGCTTGTACGTCAAAGAAACCGGCGCCGCGGTGACGGAGGAACGGACGCGCATTGCCTGCGAAATTCACGACGGGTTGGTGCAGAGCCTCGCCGGCGTGAACTTCAAGCTGGAGCTCTCTCAAGAGCTGATTCGGAAGAATCCCAAAGCCAGTCTCGCCACGATCCGTGAATCCAAAGCCCAATTGAAACTGGCCATTCAGGAGGCCAGACAGGTCATCTTCAACCTGCGTCCGCTCCACTACGACAAAATGGAGCTCATCCCGGCACTGACGAACTATCTCAAGTCCTACGAAACCCAATACCATATCAAGACGGCCTTTTCCGTGACCGGAGACGAAACGATCTTGTTCCCACGCACCAAGATCTTCCTGTTCCGGATCGTGCAAGAAGCCCTGAGCAACGTGCAAAAGCACGCCAAGGCCGGCCGGGTGTCGGTGCAGCTCGATATTCGGTTTGATCTGTTGCAAGTGACCATTTCCGACAACGGGATCGGATTCGACATGGATGCGGTCCTTCGCGATCCCGAAAAGTGGGATCACTTCGGCATTCGCGGCATCCTGGAACGCGCACGACTGGTGGGCGGGGAAGCCACGATCGACTCGAAGAAAGGGCGCGGCACGCGCATCGTGCTGCGAATCCCACTAGCCGACAAGGAGACGATTCGTCATGGAAAAAATTAAGGTACTGATCGCTGATGATCACCGCGTGGTGCGCGAAGGCCTGGCGGCCATCCTCAAGACCAAAGACGACATCAACGTGGTGGGCGAAGCGCAAGACGGCGTGGAAGCCGTGGAGAAAACCAAAACTCTCATGCCGGACGTCATTCTCATGGATGTCAGCATGCCCCGCATGGGCGGCATCGAAGCCACCCGTCAAATCAAGCGGGAATTCCCTCACATGGGCATCGTGGCGCTGACGATGTATGAAGAGCAGCAATACATCTTCGATCTCGTGCGCGCCGGCGCCACCGGGTATCTATTGAAAGACTCTGAGTCCTCACAAATCGTGGCGGCCATCCGGGCGATCTACCGGGGCGAGTCGCTTATTCATCCGTCGGTCGCCAGTAAGATCCTGGCCGAGTTCTCCCTCATGTCCCAGAAGAAGGGCAAGAAGCCGGCTTGGGTTGAACACGATTTGACTGAACGCGAAATCACGGTCCTGCGCCTCGTCGCAGACGGGAAGACCAACAAAGAAATCGCCAACAACTTGGATCTCAGCGAGAAGACGGTGAAAAACCACGTCCGCAATATCTTTCACAAACTGCAGGTGTATGACCGGACCCAGGCCGCGATTCTGGCCATCCGCAAAGGGCTGATCGAATTGGAACCGAGACCCTAACGGAGGCCGCGCCACCAATGCAAAGCCCAGGCACGGATCTCGATATTGATGCCGGAATACGTGGTTCCCGCTAAACCCAGCCTGATATAATCAGTTAACTCATTGAAAACCAAACACTTCCGTGCTTCGCCTCTTCCATCAAAAGATACAATTGTGTGAATTTCACCACAGTGAGCACTTTCAACCATTCAATATAATTCAATATATATCAATAACTTACGATTAATTTAATGCTTGGCACAAGCATTGCTCATCTTGGAGTACACATTACGGAGGAGGCACCGTGCGGTTTCAGCAAACGATCGGATCACCAGTTTCATGTTCGGGTGTCGGGCTCCACTCAGGCCAACCGGTCACGCTGACACTCCGCCCAGCTCCCCCTAATACCGGAATCGTGTTTGTCTATCGCAACGGATCGGAGGAAACCCTCCTCCCGGCTGCGGTCTCAAATAAAGTACCGACCGAGCTCTGCACGGCCATCAGCGTCAACGGCCGTCAAGTGAAGACCATCGAACACCTCCTGTCGGCTTTGGTCGGCATGGAAGTCGACAACGTGTACGCAGAAGTCGATGCAGGGGAAGTCCCCGTGCTGGATGGCAGCGCGAGCCCCTTCGTGCGATTGATTCGTGCGGCCGGCGTGATCCCCCAGACCCGTCGCCAATCGTATGTGAAAATCACGCAACCCATTGAGGTTGTTGATGGAGCACGCCGAGTCAGAATCGAGCCGTCTTCCACCCCGAAGATCACGTACTCCATTCACTACGATCATCCATTGATCCAAACCCAGTCCTACACCTATGCCTGCTCCGCCTCGGCTTTTGAGCAGGATATTGCAACGGCTCGCACGTTTGGATTTTTGCACGAAGTCGAAGCCCTGTGGGCCAGAGGCCTCGGAAAAGGCGGGACACTGGACAACACCGTGATTCTGTCCAAAGACGGTGTCGTGAATGAATCGGGCCTGCGCTTCCAGAACGAGTTCGTCCGCCACAAGGTCCTGGACTTGATCGGCGATATCGCGCTTCTCGGCTTCCCGTTCATCGGCCATATCGTTGCGGAACGATCAGGTCATGCCATGCACACCAGACTCGTTGAGCAAATCCTGGCTCAGCGCGACAAATGGGCCCTCATCACCGGGGAACATGCAGTCGCGGCATCCGAATCTCGCTCTCCGCTCGGGCTCCTTCGCCCCGCACCATCCCTCGCGATCTAACCGCTGCTTCCAAGCACCCGCATACGCAGATACACTCCTATGCCTATGCCCCATAAGGCCATGGCTGCTTTTAGGCATAAAAAAACGCCGGAGGTAAGTGGCCTTACCCCCGGCGTGTAAATCCTGGTGGGACTTACTTCTTCTTCGCTGCCTTCTTCGCTGGTTTCTTCGCTGCCTTCTTCGTTGCCAAGACTCTCACCTCCCTTCACACATTTAGAGTTGATATGAACTTCTTCCGCCCGCTTACACTACTGCCGTTAACTCCTGGGTCATCACCGCAAACGTGTTCGGTCCGACTTTCTGGAATCGCTTATCCCGCTTTAATGATGTCGCCACAGACGTCAATGGTGTCTTACCCTTGATCTGCAAACCGCCCTCCAGGAGGCGCTGCAAGAGCTCCTTGGCATGCATCGGCCGGCTGGCTTCGCGGAGAATCTGATAGGCAGCCTCCGGGACGCTCTTTCCGACATACTTGCTTTTGCCGAGCAGGATTTCACGCGATTGGTCCGTGACATCGGTCACAGGGAGAGGTCGAATACCTTTTTCATCGGTAATAATCTGACTGGAGAGGCTCGCCAGCTTGGCCTTGTCGGCTTCAACGCGATACAGCGTTTCCGCCAGCTCCAGGTATTTCTTGATCATCGCGATTTCGTCGTCGAGCCGACGCCGCTTTTTCTCAAGCTCCTGGTAGCGATTCCGATAGGCGCTGATCCGCTGCTCCAAGCCCACCAGAATGTCGGTCAATTCTTCCACAAGCAAGTCCTCAATAAAGCATACTTGCTTTATAGCAAGTGAATCATTTTCTGTCAAGTGATTCAAAACAACTATTTGATCGCATTCCACGCGTGTGCAAGCCGAATGCATACAATGCCTAACCAAGCCTTGTCATACAAGAACAAGCGTTTTGCGTATCGTTATTTATCAATATCTTACGATGAGTTAACAGGGCCAGACGAAGTCTTTTGGAACGCTTGGACGTGAGTCGTGGTAGGATGCGGCTTCTATGCAGACCTCTGATCGTCCCTCTCCAGAAGATTGCTCCTCATTTCTTGCGACCGCGATCCGAGCGGCCGAAGCAGCCGGAACCGTGCTCCTGGAGCATGCCCGCTCCGGATTTCGCATCGACTATAAGGCGGCCATCAATCTTGTGACCGATGCGGATCGAGGCGCGGAAGAAAGCATCGTGTGCACCATTCTCTCCGCCCACCCGTCCCATCGGATCCTTGCCGAGGAACGCGGGGAGGATGGGGCCACGGACTCCCCATATCGATGGATTATCGATCCTCTGGACGGCACCACCAACTTCGCCCATGGATTCCCGTTTTACTCCGTCTCGATCGGCCTGGAATGTGACGGGGAATGCATCGTGGGTGTCGTGCTGGACCCGGTTCGCCGGGAGTTATTCACCGCTGTTCTGGGGCAAGGCGCGTACCTGAACGGCGAGCGCCTTCGCGTGTCGACGATTGAGACGCTTGAGCACTCGCTGCTGGTCACCGGCT